>NZ_BBAG01000058.1 GCF_001311135.1 Secundilactobacillus paracollinoides DSM 15502 = JCM 11969 | reverse complement strand
CCGTAGCCATGAGCAATATGCAGCAGGCCAGAGTTGGTTTACATGCAGTTCCTTGCCTTCTAGAACACGTTTCAGTGATGATGCCAAGAAAGCCACAACCACAACGCAGCAAAACATCAAAACCAAAAAAAGCGTTCAAACAGCCCCACAACATCGTCATCAAGTACCCAAGTTAATGCTTTCAACAAAAATATTAACTTTCCTAACCAAACGAGGCTCATTGACAATGTGAGTGCTGCCTAAACTAAAAAACAGATCTTATTGTTCAAAAAATGAATAATAAGATCTGTTTTTCATTTACAAAAAAGAAAAACAGCCACCTAATCAAATTAAAGATCAGTTGGCTGTTTTACAGTTTCATGCGACTAATGAATTACCAGATCTTAACCCGATCGCAGGTGCCTTATACATGGCATCCCCCTCAACAACGTCAAACGTGCTGAAGAAGTCATCCAAATTCTGAACCTGGACGTTTGCCCGCAACTTAGCAGGGGAGTGAACATCAATGGATAACAGAAGCTGTTCGCGTTCCTTGGTTGCTTTTGAACGCCAAATTGTGGCCCAGTTGATAAAGAAGGCTTTTAGGTCAACATCGGGTTCGCCCTTTGCGGCTTCCAGCGCGCAGCTCAACCCGCCGCCATCAGCGATGTTTTCGGAAACAGTCAGTTTACCATTTACCTTTTGCCCAGCGTATGGCAGGCCGTCGAACTCATCGATCATGTTTTGTGCAAGATCTTTGAAATGCGCGTTGTCTTCTTCAGTCCACCAGTTGTTCAAATTACCGTATTCGTCAAACAACGATCCGTTGTTATCAAAGGCATGAGAAATTTCGTGGGCGATAACGGCACCGATACCACCGAAGTTCTCGCTGGACGATTGGTTCAGACTGTAGAACGGTGCTTGAAGAATCGCAGCTGGGAAGACGATGATGTTGTGGAATGGGTGGAAGTAAGCGTTGACCGTGTTAGCGCTCATTTCCCAGCGGGTGCGGTCGACCGGTTGGTTCCATTTCGAAAATTCGTCTTCGTTACGGATGCGGGTAAAAGTCATGATGTTGCTGAGCAGCGAACCGCCGTCTTCTGCAGTGGTGACTTTAAATTTCGAATACAGTGGGGTGATGGTGTCGGGGTAACCAACTTGAATGCCCAGTTTATCCAGTTTTAATACCGCCTTGTCACGGGTGGCTTTACCCAGCCAAGTGTTGTTGGCCAGCCGTTTCTTATAGACGTTGACCATCTTAACGACCATGTTGTGAACGTCCTTTTTGGCTGCCTCGCCAAAGTATTTGCGGCCGTAGTAGTCGCCGACAACTTGGTCAAACACGCCGGTAGCGAGGTCGTAGGCGGCCTTTTCTTGGGAGCGCGCTTCCTTGCGACCGGAGAGTGCCCGACCAAAGATGGTGCTTGTTTGACGGAAATCTTCGGTTAAGTAAGACGATAATCCGGAAACGGTCTTCACCAGCAACCAACTCTTCATGAGTGGGAAGTTGGCGTCAGTGAGCAGGTCGTTCAAGGCATCAAAGTACGCTGGTTCTGGCGTGATAATGACGTCTGGCGTGCCCTTCACTAAGGTCATAATTGCAGCCTTCAAATCAAGCTTATCCGTGCTGCCGGCAATGTCATCCAAACTGCGTGGATTGTACATCTTGCTGTAGTCCGCGCCTTCTTCAGCAGATTTCACGTGTGGCGCAATCAGGCGGTCGAACTGTTCAGCCTGATCGATGATCGTTTTTGCTTCATCGTCACCGTACCCGGCCAACTTAAAGAGTTGGGTCATAATGTCGGTGAATATTGGCATTAATTGAGCAGCGGCTTGGTTGCCTTCAGCGTAGTAGGTCTTGTCAGGCAGAAACAGAGAAGGACCACTCGCAAACAGCGCGTAAGTTGTGGAGTTTTTCATGTCAGAATCGATGTCAAATGAAAATGGCGTTGGCAGCCCGGTCAGGATCCAGTCAGCCAGTTGGTCACTGAGATCCTGATAGTTGGTCAATTTAGTGATGCGGTCAATGAACGGCTTCAATGGTGCGGCGCCGTCTTTTTCCCGTTTTGCAAAGTTCGTCGTCAACGCGTAGAATTTCTTGAATTCAGTTTGTTCAGGATTGGTGGGTTGTAAGTTGCCTTTGAGCAGCTCATCAAAGTCGCTCATCAGCGTTTTTTCAATGTTGTCAGCGAGATCTGTAAAACCGCCAGTGGTGGAGTGGTCAGCGGGAATCACGGCCGTTTTCAGCCAGTCACCGTTGACTGCGTCGTACAGATCCGTTTTGATCTTAGTTTCATCAATTGTGTTTGCCATGCAGATACCTCCAGAATTTTCAGTTACGGTTATTATACCGCTTTGATTGGGGTTACCCAATTGATTGTATGCACAAAGTTGCGCGATGAGGCCGCTGAAAATAAAGCGAACCTAACTTTTAGTACGCTATAATGGTATATACCTATTTGAAATTTTAAATAAACAATGTTTATCAGGGTTAAGAAAACATCATGAGTGGTATCCGAATGGTTATACTCTCACAGTTGCCATGGACGTTATAGTGGATTTAATTGACTTGCTTTAGCTTATTAAGTAGGCCAATGATAATGAAAGGACGGTTCGACCGTTCGCTAGCACAGGTATTGCCGAACGCTAGTTATTAAAAAGACATTTCAAAATTATCCGATTTTGAAATGTCTTTTTGTTTATCTCAATTACAGGTTAAGGTATTAACGGATAGAACCTTTATAAAGTTAAAAGGCCCAGCATTAAAGTTCTTTTCGCTGAATCAATCCCAGCGACAGCAAGAAGCAAACAGCTAGAATTGCTATACTGACCCAAGCATATGGCCAAAATTGACTCACAGTGATCTGTCCGACACTGATCTTGACCGTGGTTGAGAAAAAGTTGATATATTTCAACCAGTGCCAGTGTGCGACAGCCGCAATGATGGAAACGGCCAACGGAAGATGACAATAAACGCGGCACTGCCGATCTGTGACCCCGTTAAAATAAGCAACACCACCGCCATCCCGAAGACCACGCTGATGAAGAAGGTCGTGATGCCGACCGTTGCCAGCGTTGTTGATAAGAGGTGCCCCCAGCTAGTGCCTAGCTTACGGCCCATTGCCAGCCCAACGAGAATGCCGAAGACGTAGTAGGCGAGAATTTGCAGCAGGATATCTACAAGCATCGTAATGTATTTGGCGACAATGAACCCCGAACGGGAGATACCTGAAATGAGCGTGTTTTTATAGGTTTCCTGACTAAATTCATACCCGATCACCATCACGAAAATACTGATAAACGCGTACATCAGAATGCTGGCACCAATCGTCATGGCGCGGACGCCTGAGAGAACCGTCCACGTCCCACTCGCGAGTTGGGCAAGGGTGTCCTCGGGTGCACTAACCATCACGCCGCCAACGGATTTAAAATAGATCGTGACGAAACTGTAGATCAAAACTAAAACGAGTAAGAGATAATGGCCGATCGTGTGCGTTTGTCGGTAGAAATCAGCTCGTAATTGATTAAGCATGCTGGCCGCCTCCTTGCGTCTTGAGTAGATCGGTGTAATATTCCTCCAAGGAGCCCTCCTGGCGGGTGATATTCTTAACTGCGACCCCCGCAATCACCAGTTCTTGATTGAGTTTCGCAGTGTCTACTGAAAGGTCATGGACCAGGATGCGAGCATCATCTAAAACGGTGAACGGTTGGATATTTGAACTGTCTAACAACTCGGCTGCTAATTTGACATCATCCACCGTGAGTAGGATGCCTGATCTATTCTCCTTGTCCAGGTCTTCCTTGGTCACTTCTTTAATAAACTGACCGTGAGAAATGAAGCCAAACTTCGTTGAGACTTGATATAACTCTGTCAAAATATGGCTGGAAATCAAAATGGTGGTGTTCTGTTCGCGATTCAGTTTCTTCAGGAGTTCCCGAAAAGCATGATGCCAGAAGGATCCAACCATTGATGGGCTCATCTAATACCAAAAAATCGGGTTGCGAGAGTAATGCCAGTGCTAACCCCAAACGTTGCCGCTGCCCTAATGAGAGCTTACTGGCTTTCGTTGTTGCCTTTTCATCTAAACCAACGAAGTGAATGTTGTCCGTAATCACTTGCTTATCCTGAATCCCGTGTTGAATGGCGGCCAGCGTTAAATTTTGTTTAACCGTCAACTTCTTAAATGCAGCAGGTGTCTCGATGGCGGCGCCGACGTGCTTCAGTGCCTGCTGATAATGCGGTGCCTGTTCTCCTAATAGTGTAATACTGCCGCTGTTAAGCGGTGAGAGGTGCGTGATCAGCCGCATAATGGTTGTTTTACCGGCGCCGTTTTCGCCGATGAGCCCGTAAATATCCCCACGATTTACGGTGAATGACACATCGTTTAGTGCCTGAAAACGACCAAATTGTTTACTGACGTGTTGTAATTTTAAAATGGTGTCCATTGCGTGTCGCCCCTTTCTTGTGATTATCATAACGAATCTTTCTTAACTAGTGCCATAAGTAATCCTTAATTAATCCTAAATTGTGATGGCGGCATGTAAGCGGTAAAATAGAGGTAAAGAAGGAGGGGACTGCCATGCCGACCGCAACGATTCTAATTGTTGAAGATCACGACGATATTCGCACCTTATTGAAGGACGTATTGGCGCCAATGTACACGATTGCTGAGGCGGCAGACGGCGTCAAAGCCTCTCACAATTCAATGCCACTCACCCAGATTTAATCATTCTTGATCTCATGTTGCCAGGCATCATGGGGGAGAGTGTGTTGAAGACACTGCGGAAGATAACGCAGGTGCCAGTCCTTGTCCTCACAGCGATTCAGGATAAACAAAAGATCGTTGACCTGTTAGAAGAGGGTGCGAATGATTATCTGACAAAGCCGTTCGATATCGATGAATTAGTTGCGCGTGTAAAGGTCCAGCTGCGGCAAGTGCCGGCGCAACAATCGAGTAGTACGACACTTACTTGTGGATTAGTGAGCGTGAATCAGGATACCCATGAAATACTGGTAGCGGGAAAACGGTTAACACTGCCGAAGAAAGAGTTTGAGCTGTTAACGATTCTGATGCGCCACCCACATCAGGTGTATCAAAAAGAGCAGTTGTACGAAACGGTGTGGGGCGAACCCTATGTCAACGGTGATAACACCATGAACGTGCATTTGAGCAACCTCAGGACAAAGATCAATAACTTGTCGCCGGATGCGCAGTATGTGAATTCGATTTGGGGGATTGGGGTGAGATTTGATTAAGAGCGTGGAACAAGGCGGGGTAGGGGCGGTGTGTAACGGACTCTGGGCTAAAAGTCCGGGCCTGACTTTTAGCCCAGAGTCCGTTACACGTTAGCCCCGTGCCTTGTGGAACGCGTTTCGGCACTGTTGCTAAGAAAGAGATCCTGGAACGTATGTCGCTAGCTATCAAGAAAGCCATAACCCACAATTCAAAAAACACAAGGAGCATGAACGAGAATGACCATTCTATTATACATACTCATCGTTATCCTACTGGGCATTATTGCGCTGCTAATGACCGAAATTCACCGGATCACCAAGGAACTCACCTTCATCAACGCTCACGAAACAAACGGATACGTCACGTCAAACACTGCCTTGCCAATCATTAAACACCTAGTTACTGCCAGCAATCACAGCCTCAAAGTGAGTCGTGATCTCCAACAGCACCAAGCCCAGCAAGAAGCTGAAGTGCAGCGGATGCTGACTAATTTGACGCATGACATTAAGACCCCTCTGACCGTTTCAATGGGGTACGTGCAGTTGTTGTCTAAGGATGTGTCGCCCCAGCATCAGCCACAGTTGCAGCGGATCAGCCGCAACTTGGCGTCGGTTAATTACTATTTGCGGTATCTGATGGATTTTAATTTGATGCAGGAAAAGAGTACAACACTGACGGTTAAGCCGGTCAACGTGTCACAATTATTGGAAAATGAATTGTTTGATTACTATGATGAATTGACGAAACGACAGTTGGTTGTGACACCCGATATTGCGCCGAATGTGACGATTCCAACGGATGCTACCTTGCTGACGCGAGTCTTTCAAAATTTAATCGGCAATATTTTAAAATATGCTTCAGGACAGGTGGCTGTTAGTCTCAGTCAAGTGGATGGCAGTCACTATCACCTTGTTTTTGCAAACCAGGGAAAGCACTTGCCAGAACATCCTGATGAGTTGCTGAACCGGTTCTATACCGCAGATGAGTCACGCACCAATCAGAGTGTTGGCCTGGGATTCAGTATTGTGCAGTCGCTGGTGACCACGTTAGGCGGCCGGTTGCAGTTAGCCACTGAGGACGACTGGTTTAAGGTGACCGTGGTGTTAAAACCGTTGCAAGAAATCAAAAAATAAGTGTTGACTTGTTTTGAGCGAGCGACTATAGTATGCACTTGTGTTCAGAGTTAACGTCCTGCTTGATAGGGCGTGTTTATGAAAATAGAATCAATGCGCAATTTAGTTTTACTGGGTGTCGCTTGCGATGCACAGTAGTCATGTCTAAATTGAGATGTATCTGATGATCAGTTGTTTAGTTAGTCGTACCAATGACAAACTAAATAGGCTTATTTGGTCAGCCGATGCATCGTTTAGTTTGACTGCTGCGTTGACGCCACCCATTAAACACCAACAGCGTGAACCAGACGATACACCGGTTGATGAGGCCGTAACTGTCAAGATACGCCACCTCATAAACCCATCAACTCTCACGAAAATTCTCAACATAAGAGGGGTATCGTCATGGCAACTGAGTCTTATTTAAAGAATCAAACTGTACAAAAATACCGGTGGCTGATTTTAGTAGCTACCGGTCTCTTTACGTTTATGTCAACGCTGGACTCCAGCATTGTGAACGTGGCACTGCCGGTCATTAGCCGGGATCTGAAAGTCCAAATGAACCGGGCAGAGTGGGTCGTTTCAATCTATTTGATTGTCATTTGTGCGTTATTGTTATTATTTGGTAAATTGGGCGATTCACTTGGCAAAGTCCGGGTCTTTAAACTCGGGACTTACCTGTTCGTGATCGGCTCGTTTATGGCTGGCTTTAAGGGGAGTTTCGCCCTGTTGCTAGCTGCCCGGGTTATTCAGGCGCTGGGCGCTTCAATGACCATGGCAACCAGCAACGGTATCGTTTCCGAAGTCTTTCCCTTGGCTGAACGCGGTCGGGCATTAGGTATGATTGGCTCGTTTGTTGCGCTCGGTTCAATTACGGGACCCGGTGTCGGGGGTATCGTGCTGGCGCATTTTAGCTGGGGCTTTATCTTCTGGATCAACGTGCCCGTTGGCATTATCACGATTTTGATTGGGCACTTTGTGTTGCCGAAGGATCTCACACAGTCCCATGAGGCTATTGATCGAAGCGGCGCCACCAGTATGGCATTGCTAGTCGTCACGTTCTTCACAGCTATTTTTCTGGCTCAGGAATATGGGTATCGCTACCGGCCAGTTATCGTGTTATTTGCCATTGCAGCGGTGACGGCCATTTGGTTCGGTATCACAGAAACGCATCAAACAAAGCCGCTATTGTCATTTGCACTGTTTAAGAATAGTGCGTTTTCGGTCAGTTTACTTTGCGGGTTCCTGATTTTTATTAACAACTTCTTCTATACGGCCATCACGCCGTTCTACCTTGAAAATGCGCGGGCACTGAGTCCAAACGATGCCGGGTATATCTTGATGATCTCGCCAATCGTGCAAGTCGTAGTTGCCCCGATTGCCGGTAGTCTATCGGACCGGATCGGACCTGAAAAAATTACGTTGATTGGCCTGTGCTGCATTCTGTTGACCCAGGTTGTTCATGACAACGACAATGAGCACACCGTTTTGGCTGTTTGCGGCTAACATTGCGCTCCTGGGTCTTGGCAACGGATCCTTTCAGGCGCCGAACAACACGATCGTTATGAATGCGGTTGAACCCAAGGATTTGGGTGTTGCCGGTGGGATGAACGCGCTTGCCAGAAATCTAGGATGGTCATTGGAATCGCCATTTCAACGTCAGTCCTATTTGCTGGGATGAGTCATAAAATTGGCCACCATGTCACCACCTACATTTACGGCCGGCCGGACATCTTCATCTATGGGATGCACGTTGCCTTTGCGGTTGCCATCGGTATTTGTGGCTTGGCTACGCTGATTACGTTGTACCGAGTGATTGCGGCTGAAGTGGTTAAACGTCGGGCTTAAACAATCAATTATAGAAATCCAAAGTAGTCTGCTGACTTGCAGGTTACTTTGGATTTTTTTCGTTGACACTCATTTTTTTGCGTAGTTAACAAGAGACACATAAATTGATTAATACACATAAAATGTGTATTATGAAGATCAGAAAAATGATCATGAAAACTAGAGAAATCATTAGGTTATTGCATCAGAATGGGTTTATTGAAGAATCTGAAAATGACTCATCGCATTTAAAGTTGCATAATCCATTTACAAATACGACTGTAATGGTACCGAGACATGCTCAGAAACTCGGTAAGGGATCAGAGCGCGCTATTTTGAAAGAGGCAGGTTTGAAAAAGGAGAAAAATCATGAAGAAAGATAATGTTTTATATCCAGTAGTTTTAAAACCAGATAATCAATTTATTTTTGTTCGGGTACCGGATTTAGAAGGTGGGTATACTCAGGGAAACGATACGTTTGATGCAATTGAAATGGCTGAAGACCTTATAGGCAATTTACTTGAGAATACAACCTCCTACCCAAAACCCTCGGAACCATCAGATATTTCCTTGAAAAAGGATGAAAAATTAGTCTATGTAACTGTTGATTTAGCGGCTTTTAGACGCAAATTTTCCAAAACGATTCGTCGGAACGTGACGATTCCCGAGTATCTCAATCACATGGCGAACGATGAGAAAATCAATGTCTCACAAGTGTTGACTGAGGCACTTGAGGAAAAACTGGGCGTTTAAGAAAAAAATTGTGCACACTTGAATATTATTACAAAAATAATAAAAGCATCACTTTTTCCTACACAACCGAAATCAAGGCCTATAAATTGATATAAACCCACGCAGTTATCTTAAGAAAACCGGTTTCAAAATGAGTAAACTTTAACACGAACTCATATTTTTTTAATTTACCTGTTGACACGCGTTTCATTTCGACGCATAATGGTCACTGTTAAATTCATATGAGAAACTAACGAGAAGATGAGTAGATCAGTAATCATCCCGAGAGAGTTGCCGTTTGGTGCAAGGTAATGATGAGAGCTGATTGAAGATGGTCTTTTACATCGTTTCAGCGCTGAACTACGGCTAGGCGCTGGCGGGGACGCCCGTTACAGCGTTAGGGTATGCACAACAGTAAGTACTGATTTATTAAACCAGACTTTGTTTGGCGTACCCACGAGGAATGGCTCGCGAGGGTCGTTTAAACTAAGGTGGTAACGCGAAGGCATTTTCGTCCTTATCTAGAGATAGATATGGATGGAAATGCCTTTTTATTTTGGAAAGGGAGTGTCCCGAATGAGTGAGAAAACATAACGGTACGAGTTATTAAAACAACAAGCGCAGGCATTGTTAACGGGACAATTTGATCTCGTCGCTAACATGAGTAACCTGGCGTCATTGATTTTTAATGAGTTGCCGCAATTGAACGGGACCTCGTTTTACCGGTTCAAAAATGATGAATTAATTCTTGGTCCTTTCAGGGGAAGCCAGCCTGCATGCACATCGCGGTTGGCAAAGGGGTCTGCGGCACGGTTGCTGCAACTAAGAAACCAGAAGTTGTCCCAAACGTTCACGAGTTTAGCGGGCACATTGCCTGTGACAGTGCCTCTAATTCCGAAGTCGTCGTTCCAATATTTAAAGACGGCAAGTTCTGGGGTGTCCTTGATTTAGATAGTCCGGAATACAATACGTTTGATGATGTTGATGCAAGTTATTTATCAGAAATTGCGCCGATCGTTTTCGGTGTTCAAGCAGAAATAGGAGGGCGGGCCTAGATGGCAGAAGAAGCGACTAACGTCATTGATTTACAACACATCAAGGTCACGTTTAAAAACAGCGGCAAGGACCTGAAAGCTGTCGATGATGTGAGCCTTCAAATCAAACAGGGCGATATTTATGGCATTATCGGCTATTCCGGCGCTGGAAAATCCACGCTGGTTCGGGTCATTAACCTCCTCCAGCAACCCAGTGATGGCAAGGTTGTCGTCAACGGTCAGGATCTGCGGGACTTAAAACCGGCACCATTGCGTGAAGCCCGCCAAAAAATCGGCATGATCTTCCAGCACTTTAATCTCATGAAGTCGCGAACCGTTTTGGGCAATGTTGAGTATCCGTTGCTGGGTAAGAAGATCAGTAAACAAGAGCGGCAGGAAAAGGCGCTCAACCTGTTGAAACGCGTTGGCTTGGAAGACTATGCCAATACTTATCCGCAGCGGTTATCCGGTGGTCAAAAGCAACGGGTTGCAATTGCCAGAGCGTTAGCCACTGAACCAGAAGTGCTCATTTCAGATGAAGCCACGAGTGCCCTGGATCCGAAAACGACGAAGGCGATTTTGGAGCTGTTGAAGAAACTCAACGATGAGCTCGGGTTGACCATCGTCTTGATCACTCATGAAATGCAGGTCATCAAATCCATCTGTCATAACGTGGCTGTCATGGATGAGGGCCGCATCATTGAACGGGGAACGGTTGCGAAGGTCTTTACGGATCCACAAGAGAAGTTGACGACCGACTTCGTTGAAACCTCGACGAACGTTAAGGCAGCCATTGACCGAATCACAACCGCGATTGATGTTGAGAAGTTACCGGCTAACCAGGAACTGGTTTACTTCAATTTTATTGGTAACGCAACGAAGCAAAGCATTCTATCCGAGTTATCGCAAACGTACCACGTGGCCGAGAACATTCTATTTGCGAACATTGACCAGATCGACGGTGAGAACGTCGGCTACATGATTGCCATTATTGAAGGCGAGCTGCCACCGTTCAACAAGGCGTTGGAAGATCTGCGGCCCCATGGTGTTAAAACACAGATTCTCAGTGGTAAGCCAGCAAAGGAGGGGGCGGAATAATGTTAGAAAAACTCATTCCAAACGTCCTCCAGATGAAGGGGCAGTTCGTGCAAGCCACGTGGGAGACGCTCTACATGACCTTTGGTTCAGCGATTATAGCGGTGGTGTTGGGGTTGCTCCTGGGAGTCTGTCTCGTGATTACCCAACCGGGCGGCATCCTGGAAGACGGGTTGACCTATTCCGTCTTGGATAAACTCACCAACCTGTTGCGGTCGATTCCATTTATCATTTTACTGGCGGTGATTTCACCATTAACTCAGTTCCTGATTGGGACGACCGTTGGGACGACCGCATCACTGGTGCCATTGATTGTCGGGATCTTCCCGTTCTATGCACGCCAGGTACAAAACGCGCTGTTGGATGTGGATCACGGCGTCATTGAAGCCGCGCAGTCCATGGGGTCAAGTCCCACCGCAATCATTTTCCGGGTCTATCTTCGTGAAGGTCTGGCAGATATCTTGCGGGTGTCCATCGTGACCATCATCAGTCTGATCGGGTTGACCACCATGGCCGGCGCCATCGGGTCTGGTGGCCTCGGAGACATCGCCATCAGCATCGGGTACGCCCGGTTTGAAAACGACGTCACCTTCGTCGCCATGATCATCATTTTGATTCTAGTCTTTGCGGTTCAGATCATCGGCGACCTGATTGTCAAAGCCGTTGAGCACAACGATTAATTTATTGGTAACAACACTTAAAAGAGATTACAGAGAAAGTTATTATAGGTGGAGAAGTATGAAGAAGAGTTTTTGGTGGTTGATCGGCATTATTGTCGTCATCGTATTAGCAATTTTTGGGATTCATTCAGCAACCAGTCACAGTGCCAGTTCAACTAAAACGAGCACCATTACGATTGGCTCACAGGGGTCCGACTACGACATTTGGCAACACATTGCTAAGTCTAAGGATGCTAAAAATATGGGTCTGAAGATCAAGGTTAAGCAGATCACAGACGGGGTTCAGTTAAACAAGGCGACCGCTCAAGCAACGTCGACGTGAACGCCTTCCAATCATTGTCATACTACCTGGCTTACAACAAGGAAAATAAGTCCAGCAAACTGGCTGCATTGGGCACCACATACTTGGAACCAATGGGAATCTACTCTAAGAAGTACAAGAGCGTAAAGGATATTCCCGATGGCGCAACGATCGCTATTGCGAACAACCCATCACAAGCTGCTCGTGGGTTGATTCTGTTACAAAAGGCTGGATTGATTAAGCTTGATAAAGACTTTGGTTACCTTGCACTGTCAGTGATATCAAGAGTAACCCTAAGCACCTGAAGTTTAAGGAAATTGACGATACCACTGGTCCTCGGGTCATCAACAACGTTGACGCCGTATTGATCTCAAACACGGTTGCGTTGGAAGGCCACTTACATGTGTTGACGGATTCCATCTACCACGAAAAGGTTGACCAATCTACGAAGGACAACATCAACATTTTGGCAACCGCTGCGAAGAACAAGAACAACAAAGCCTACAAGAAATTGGTTACCCTGTACCACAAGAAGGATATCCAATCCTATATCAAGAAGAAGTACTACGGCACTAAGATCGAAGTTAATAAGCCATTGTCATACTTTGACAACTAGGCAGTTTCAAGTCAGTTAAACACGATTAAATTAAAAGGAGATCATCAATTATGGCTAAAGTAGAAAGTTTCACCCTGGATCACACAAAGGTAAAGGCACCATACGTTCGCTTAATCACTGAAGAACACGGTGAAAAGGGCGACATCATCAGCAACTACGATCTGCGACTCGTTCAACCAAACGAAAACGCGATTCCTACAGCCGGTTTACACACCATTGAACACTTACTTGCTGGGTTATTACGTGACCGTCTTGATGGCGTTATCGATTGCTCACCGTTTGGTTGCCGGACTGGATTCCATTTAATCACTTGGGGCCAACATTCCACAACAGAAGTGGCTAAAGCTTTAAAGGGTGCCTTGGATGACATTGCCAACAAGATTACCTGGGATGATGTGCAAGGCACGGATAAGTACAGCTGTGGTAACTACCGGGACCACTCATTGTTCTCAGCTAAGGAATGGTCAAAGGACATTTTGGCAGAAGGTATTTCGGATGATCCGTTTAATCGGAATGTGGTTTAGAGAGCGCGGAACAAGGCGGTTAAAGGGGCAGAATGTAAGCAACTCTGGCAGAAATGCCCGAACTTGGCATTTTTGCCAGAGTTGCTTACATGGCCATGGCCGCCCCTTGCCTTGAGGAGCGCGTTTAGGCAAGGTGGCCAAGGAAGAAAGCACGAACGAACCTACACTGTGCGGTAGCTCGTCATCGTCATTATCTTTCGCTTTGTATAACGCGCCAATCCTAAGTTAATGTCAATCCCATACAAAACAACACCCCAGGAGGTATGCGAAATGAGTAAACTTGCAATCATTACTGGTGCCGGCCAAGGAATTGGCGAGGGCATCGCTCACCGATTAGTGAAGGACGGCTACGCTATTGCAGTGGCAGACATCAATGATGAAACGGCTGCGAAGGTGGCTGTTGATTTAACAAGTGAGGGCTATCAGGCGAAGGCATATCATGTTGATGTGGCGCACCGGGATGAGGTCTTTGCACTCGTTGAAAACGCAGTTGCAGATTTCGGTGATCTTGCATTGTACGTTAACAATGCTGGAATCGCCTTTATTGATAGTTTTGTAGATTCTGACCCTGACGATGTTGAACGATTATTGGATGTGAACCTCAAGGGGACTTATTGGGGTATCCAAGCCGCTGCTACCCAGTTTAAGAAACAGGCAACGGTGGTCGAATCGTGAACGCAGCGTCGTTGGCAGGCTATGAAGCATCGGCTTTGCAAAGTGCTTATTCTGCCTCTAAATTTGGGATTCGTGGGTTGACCCAGTCGGCTGCCAAGGAGTTAGCAAAGGATAAAATTACAGTTAACGCCTATAACCCAGGCATCGTGCGAACGAAGATGCGTGACGCAATCGATGAAAAAACGGCAGCTATCAAGCACGAAACGGTCGCGGAACAACAGGCAAACTGCTTGGAAGAAATCGCAATCGGACGGGAAGCAACGCCAGCGGACGTAGCGGAAGTTGTGGCGTGGTTTGCGTCGGACGCTGCTGGCTATGTGACTGGGCAGTCGTTGCAGGTGGATGGTGGGATGAGATTTCATTAGAGAGTGCGGAACAGGCCGGTTAGAGGGCGGAGTGTAAGTGACTCTGGCAGAAATGCCCGAACTTGGCATTTGTGCCAGAGTCGCTTACACAGGAGCCCTCTAACCGGCCTGTGTAGCACGTTTAGTCTCGAGGACAGAGAAGGACTACGTGAATAGGGCCTTTAACATGTAGATCACGAAAAAACTCTGAACCACAATCCTAAAAGATCAACTATCCAAAAAACCACAATATACAAAAAGAGAGATACTCACATCGAGCATCTTCCTTTTTTAATACCGTGGTTTTTGTGGTTCTCTCATATGTAGCCTAAACGTGCTCCGGAAGGCAGAGGGTTCCTGCCTAAGGGCAAGTCGGTCAAAAAGGCAGGCCCAGCCTTTTCGACCAACTTGCCCTTAGGCTCCGCCCTCTAACCGCCTTCCCCCACACTCTTACTTTGTCCACCACTTCTTCGTCAACACCTGAACGCCCCTTAACTCGTTCAGCTGAAACTCCCTAACATCCCCGTCGTGGGTCAAATAAAAATGGCCATCATCAGTGTAGGTATTGACCATGCCCGTGACGCTGCCACTGCGATTAAATTGAAGTTGGATGACCCAGTTATGGCGATACGCGTCCTTGATCGTCGCTAAAAAATTACTTGATGTGTCCTGCATTTAAATTCCCCCCGCTATGAACTAAATCCATTATAGGAACTCAAAATTTGCATTTCAATCTTGACTTTTTGAGAAATCCTGGCGTTTCAAGGGGGACGCGGGTTTATCGAATTGGGGTTTTTTTCGAGGTCAAAAATCGGTAAAATAAAGGCAACTACTATCAAACAATACTAGTCAAAATGAGGGATTATGATGACAAACTATGTGAACGGACACATTTTTACGGGTGAAAACGAAACCGCTTTCGTTGACGCCATGCAAGTGGTTGACGGTCGCGTGACTTGGACGGGGGCTACACCCGATGCGCCGCAGACCGACAACGTGGTTGATCTGAAGCACCAGACCGTTTTACCGGGGCTGCTGGACATTCATACCCATCCAAAATACATTGCTGACGCCTTACATGGGGTGGCCTGTACGCCACCTGAAATCAACAGCATTTCGGATATGCAAGCCGCCTTGCGAAAATCTCCTGAATATGGTCAGGGTGCTGACGTTTGGCTTGAAGGGTGGGGCTTTGATGAAACGAAATTAGCTGAGCACCGCACGCGACAGTAGATGATCTCGATGCGGTCACCACTGACCAGCCAATCTTTATTTACCGGTCAGACTGTCACTCCTCCATCGGTAACTCTAAGGCACTGGCGATGGCCGGCATCACTGCTGATACGCCGGATCCTGAAGGCGGCCATATTGGTCATTTTGCGGACGGGCGGCCAAACGGTTATATGCAGGAAGTGGCCGCTTCGCAGTTGCTAATTCGTGCTAAATCCGCGCAAAACTACCAGCAGGATGTGACCAATATGCGAAACACGTCCGATCACTATCTTGCCAACGGATTAGTTGCTATTGGTGAGCTGATGGGGCGCAAGCAGCCCTATGACTCACTTCGGCTGTATCAGGATGCGATGGCTGCTGGTTTTAAGCCGCAGACTGCGATTTACTATGTTTGGGATGAATTGAAAAACGACCCGGATCCCATTTTGCCGACCGAAAATGAGAATTTGACCATCGCTGGTGTCAAAGTCTTTATGGATGGCAGTATTTCGGGCGAGACGGCCTGGAATCAGCAACCGTACCCAAGTGGCAAGAACGGGATTCAACTGACGACAGGGACTGATTTAATGGCTGCAGTGACGTTTGCGCGCGACCACCAGTTACAGGTTGCCGTCCACGCCATGGGTGATGCAGCCATTCAACTGATTTTGGACACAACTGATCAGGTGACGCCTTGGTTATCTGATCGACCATCGATTCGGATTGAACACGCCACGTTACTCAGTGATGCCATGCTGCACCAGATTCAGGCAGCCAAGATGCAGTATGCATTGGTGACTCAGCCGATCTTTTACTTTGCGGAAGACGAGTCTTATCGCGCCTACTTATCACCGCAACAGTTTAAAACAGCTTACCGGATCAAGTCGATGCTCGAAACGACTGCCACGGCGCTTAGTTCGGATGCACCGTGCACGCCATGGGCGGAACCGGATAGCCCGTTTATCGCCATGCAGGCAGCGGTCAACCGGACTGCAGTGAACGGTGATGTGGTGAATGCTGATGAAGCAATTTCAATTGGACAGGCCGTTTTGGCCTATACGAAATGGGCGGCTGAAATCGCTGGCTTGTCTGATAGCGGGCAACTCACCGTCGGAAAGCGGGCAGATTTTGTGGTGTTAAATCAGAACCCGTTTACGGTTGTGGCTGAAAAGATCGGTGAGACTCGAGTTAAGCGTACTTGGATCAAGGGGCAGTGTGTCTACGAGGATCAGTAAAGACTTGAGTATAAGTGCCTATCAATACCGGTACCACTACCATCTGTGCTACCATAAAGATAACAATAAAAAACGGAGGTGGTCTCGATGTTTGAAAAAATCTTGGTGCCCTTAGACGGCAGTGAAAATGCGTTTGCGGCCCTCAGAGCAGCGTTTGATATTGCGAAACACTACGACTCAAAAATTATTGCGGTCAGTGTGGCCAACGACCAGAGCTATACCCAATATGGTGCCGTGTTTGGTGACGATATTATGCAACATATGAAGGATCAAGCTGGAGTTGCGCTTAAACAGACAACTGGTGAAGCAGAAGATGCTGGCGTGGCAATTGAAACGCATTTTGAAGTTGGCATTCCAAAACAGTCGATTGCGGAATCGCTGCCAGAACGATTTGGGACCACGCTAACGGTCATTGGGAAGTCAGGTGCGCACGGGCTGAACCGGGCAATTATGGGATCGACAACGGCCTATGTCGTGCGGAAGTCTACTTCGCCTGTGTTAGTCATTAGTCAGAGCGTGTAGGAAAACGGGAGGAAGCGGAGTGTAAGCCGACTCTTGTATAAATGCCTGGTTTTGGCATTTATACAAGAGTCGGCTTACATGCAGCTTTCTGTTTTCCGAAACGCGTTTCGGCGTGGCTGCCAAGAAAGACTCAATAAATGCCTGCTTAAATCAAAATAACCCAAAAAA
>NZ_BBAG01000057.1 GCF_001311135.1 Secundilactobacillus paracollinoides DSM 15502 = JCM 11969 | reverse complement strand
AAGCATCAAATGAAATGTGTGCCATTAACAATATACCTCACTTTATTTAGAATCGTCTTTATTATACCCGATTTCTGTCAGAAATGAAATGGTCTATACCGAAAATTACTTCATGATTCCTAAAATAGCTGATCCAGCAATGACAAAGATCGACCAAGTGTCACGTAGACCATTTCCTTACGCGTTTTGCGTTCACCAAGCAGGAAGATACTCCCGAAGGTTGAGATGATGATCCGGATTGTGCCAGTGAGTAACTGATGGCCAACCCAACAGCAGGAATCGACATGAACATGAAGAAGTTCCCAACGCCCCAAACCAGACCAGTAATCACGTTCTTGGCCATTGGCTTGCCAAATGGGTGCTTGCCGGCAGCAAACAACAGCGCACCGATAACCATTCCGATCGATTGCGGTAAAATAACAGCTTTGGAGTTGACGTTTCCTAATTCAACAATCACGGTGTACAGCGTGTACCCAATCGTCGAGAAAATGATTGCGCGCACCCCGGCACCAGTGTTGTAGTTGCGCGCACTAGTATCGCGTTTGGAATTATCGCGCAACGAGGTCAAAACGATCCCCAGGATTAAGATAACCATGGCAATCGTGCCCATCGATAGCGTCTTGGTGGTATTCCATTCGTTAAACAAAATGACCCCAGCTAGACTTTGAAAGACCAATTGTGCCCCGGTCGATACTGGAACCGTCACCGAGATGCCGATTGCTTTCATCGACTGGAATTGCTGAAATTGACCAACAGCCCAGAAAAGCCCAGACGCTATGCCGACGCCCCAGACCAACAAACTGTACTGTGGGTGAAAGTAAAACATACTAAAGATACCAAACAGTAATGCCCCAACGGTCATCCCCAACGTTTGTTGGTAAGAAGTCCCGCCCAATTTACCACTGATTAATCCAATACTTCCCCAACAAATAGCGGGAATCAAGGCTAAAAGTATGACCATGAAATTCTCTCCGTTCTTATTTTCAAATTATTTTCAAACTTGAAAGCGCTTTTAAATGTTTTCAATGTTCTCATTTTACTAGAAGTTTCTCCAAAATAAAATCCCTTTCTCCCGAAATACATGATTTTAATCAATTCCCAATCTTCGCTTGGATTATACCGCTAACCTTGAGAAAAGTCGCACAAACGGCACTGTATGTTGCAACTTCCCGCAAGGTATCACATCCATTAGCACAAAAAATAGCCTATACCAATCACGGTATCGGCTACTATGCGATTTCTAAGATTAAGTTATGCCATTTCATGCATTATGGGTCGGCTGCTGGTAATGATCATGATCTTCATCCGGGAAAATGATGGTGAAGGTCGTCCCCTCACCCACCTTGCTGGTGACTTCAATTTTCCCATTATGCAAGAGCACAAGCTGGTGCACAATGGCCAGGCCGAGCCAGATTCACCGTACTTAGTGTTGGTGCGTGACGGGTTCGCTTTATAGTATCGCTCCCAAATGTTTGCAAGCTCCTCTTCAGACATCCCAATGCCAGTATCAGAGATCTTAAAGATACTCTCGTGAAACCCGCGTTGCGCCAGAATAGTGATCTGGCCGTTGTCCGTGAACTGAATCGCGTTTTGGGTGATGTTAAACATCACTTGAACGAACCGGTCATAATCCGCATACACTTCCAGGTCTTTGGGGCCATTGACTGTCAGCACATCCTGCTTAGCAGCTGCTTTTTGGTGCAGCTGTTCAACAAGATTATCCAGCGTCTCAATGGCGTTAAACGACTGTTTCTGCAACGCAATTTGATTATTACGAATTTTTTCGTAATCCAGGTTTTCATTGACCAGCCGAATCAGACGCTTGGTCTCATTACGCATGAGCGCGATGCTTTGCTCCTTGCTATCTTCTGGAATGGCATCATAGGCCAGCCCTTCCAGCAACCCGTTGATGGTCGTGAGCGGCGTCCGCATTTCGTGAGCAGCGTCTGCCATAAAGGCCCGCCGCCGCTCTTCTTGTCGCTCAATTTCCGCTTCGGACTCCCGCAACGATAACGTCATGTCGTTAAAATCGTTGATCAAATCATCGATCTCATCGCGGTTCTTACTTGGCAATTCAACGTCGTAATTCCCTTTCGCCACCTGGTTAGTTGCCCGTCGTAAGCGGTTGATCCGCAACGTCAGGTAGCGAGAAACGATATAGGCAAATAACAGCGCGACGAGGCTGGCAACGATGAGCGCCTTGGTTAAATTCGCATTGATGGCGGAGATATTTGAATTCACGTTTGAGATAAATGCCCCAATTTTAATCACGGCTATCAGGTGACGCTTATTATTAGAATCCGTGTAAAAATAGGGTTTTAAAACGTCGGTCATGGCTGGTTCCGCCTGGCCGCTCGTCGTTTTCACCTGGTGGTCAGTCACCTTTTGAACAATTTTACCCGCCTTCAACTTCTGCCAGTCCGCCTTCCCGATTTTTGAACTGTAAACATTATCGGGGAAAACGGCGGTATTGCTCTTGTTATAGATGGTAAAGTGCACAGACTGGTTGCGCAGCAATACCTCACTGTTCAACAGTGATTCTGAGTCAAAGGACACCTTGTTCGGGTTGCCGGACGAGATCCGCACCGACTGCTCCACTAAACTATTGGCGTACTTTTCCAAACTGGTCCAGGTATTTTGGTAGACCATGTTTCTGGTCATCTGACTAAATGAGAATCCCAGCAGAATTAAGACTGTAGCAATGACCGCAAAAAAGGCCAGCATTTGTTGATAAACGAGTTTCATTACTTACCGGCTCCAGTATCGTCGAATTTATAGCCGACGCCCCAGACCGTTTGAATGATCTGCGGGCCAACCTTTTCAATCTTTTGACGCAGTTTCTTGATGTGCGCATCAACCGTGCGTTCATCACCATAATACTCGTAGTCCCAAACAAGTTGGAGTAACTGTTCACGTGAAAAGACCTGGCGCGGCCTAGTGGCCAACGTCTTTAACAGATCAAATTCCTTGGGCGTCAGATCCTTAATCTGTTCACCATTCAGATAAGCTTCGCGGGTCTTACTGTTGAGTCTGAAGTTATCGGTCGTGACTTCAAACCGGTTATCTTCAGCCGACTCCTCCGCCTCCGTGACGGGTGCCGTTGACGCAGCAGCATCATCCGTGGCCGCTTTATTTGAACCAAGCTTAGCACGCCGATCCAAGGCCTTGATGCGGGCAATCAGTGTAATGGGACTAAATGGCTTAGTAACATAGTCGTCCGCACCCATTTCAAGCCCAAGCACCTGATCACTTTCAGAATCCCGAGCCGTTAACATAATAATCGGGACAGTTGGTGACAATTTACGAATCTCAGCACTGACCTGCATCCCGTCCATACCGGGTAAATTCAGGTCAAGCGTGATCATATCCCAATCATTGGGGGTCTCTTTAAACATTTTAACGGCTTGAATGCCATCATAGGCAAAGTGCGCGTCCCAATCCTCTTTTTTAAAAAACATCTGCATCATTTCTGATACTGACTTATTATCTTCAATCATTAGTAGTTTCATGAAGTTCCCTCCGACGTCTTGGTGTTAACCCTTATTGCTGCTTAATTGCTTGCCACAATTCACGGCACTCCCTTTTGACAACTCATTGTTTGCCCACACATCCCAGTTATGAGCAAATAACGTGTCCCTTGCTGAGTTGGCAAGGACACCCGTTAAACAATCATTTGTCACTCAGTACAATACTAAATTCATTATACCCGAAAATAGAACCTGTTCATAATCCAAATTTTCCGCGGTGTCAAAAATGGGCCTCCCACAAATGGGGCCGCTTACTACTGAATATACGCCCTATTTAGACAAAACGCCCTTCGATAATCGAAAGTTCATCCGATAACGTGTAGACTTCAAACCAGCATTTTAGATTTCGGGGGAAATTATAGATGAATCTGACAAACTACGTTGTACCAGTTCTGTTGCTCATTTGGATCGTTAGAAGGCAATTAATGCCTCGAATGGTTTCAAAAAATACGAGATCGTACGTCATCATTATGATAATTGGTCTGATTCTAGTGGTCGGCGGCATCTATAAAAGAAAAGTCTCATTCACTGTAAATGGTCTCATTATTATGGTCGTCACCTTAACCATTTCGGCTGTCATTTTCGGCATTCTTAGGGCGTTTAGCTACCAACTGTGGGTGGATGATCAAAACGAGATCGTGCTTCGCCGCGGCAATGTGGTCACACTTCTGCTGTGGGCGGTATCCATCCTCATTCATCTGATTGGGGATCACTTTGTTCCAGATGGTGCGGCCTTGATGACCTTCTATATTGGATTCTCGTTACTGATTCAGCGAGAAACCGTTTTTCAACGCGCTAAGCAAAAATTTCCGACTGAAATTCAGCAAAACATCGCTAAGATGGCCGAAGAAAGGCAAGATAAGAATCATCACTAATAAGGGCATAAAAAGAACAAAGCCAACTGACAAGTTGTCAGTTGGCTTTGTTCTTTTGTATCAGCAATGGAGTCGGCGGGAGTCGAACCCGCGTCCAAGCATATTGCCACCCAAATATCTACGTTCATAGGCAGACTACTTAAAATTCACACGCTAATGCGCCGCCTGTCAGGGCTAACTTAACGTGCTAGTCTGATTAGACTCTTCCAGTTACTTCAGACGTGAGCTTCTGGCGTAAGTCCACTAAAGGTTAGACCCGCTACCCGACTCATGGACGAAGTCAGACGGATCCTTGTATAGCGCTATTTAGGCAGCTAATGCAAGAGATTTTGAACTGTTATTTGCAGTTAAAAAAGGTTGAGGCTTTTAACGTAGCTCCTCACTACGAAACGCAATCTAGGCTCAACCTATACCTGTCGAATCCTTAACGACCCCATAAATTAAGTCCAGTAACTAGTCTATCATAGATACCTGGTCCTGCAAAGCCGAATGCTTACAGAATTACAACAGATCAAAGTGTTTGAGTCCATTTACGATTCCGTGATCAACGTTAGCTGTTGTCACAAACTCGGCGTGTGGTTTCACGTGTGGCAGCGCGTTGCCCATCGCAATGGGGTGATCAACCAGGTCAAGCATCGAAATGTCGTTATTGCCGTCGCCAAACGCATATGTTGGCACGTCCTTAAATTCAGGCCGGTCAAGCAGGTGCTGCATCCCCGCCTTCTTTGACCCATCTTTCACCACAATGTCCATGCTATATGGGGTGTTGCGATAAAAGGTCAAGTCATCTCTAAACTTCATCGTATACCGGGCGTCATCGTGATCCGTCATGATGATCATCATGTAGATCGGGTTCGTTTGCCAAAAAACTGGGTTCACGATAGGCACCGGACTGTTGACAAACTGGTACGCCTGCTTTGTCGCTTCAGTCACCCGGTTGCTGCGTGCCTGCTGATCATTTAACACAATAAATGCTTCGTCTTGTTCCTGGACGAAGGCTTCGAACTGACTGATCAGCTTGTGGTCGATTTCAGCAGTATAGACAGGTTCCCCGTGCAGCATCACGTACGACCCATTGGCGCCAACCAGTGAATCGATCCCCGTTTGCATCATAATTGGCCGCGCTTCAAATAAGTTTCGCCCACTTGAAATGACTGGTAACACGTCATTTTTTGCAACTGATGCATTGCATCGATAACGTCTTGATCCAGCTGTGTTTTGGCATTGAGCAGGGTGCCATCCAAGTCAAAAAAGGTGATTGCTTTTACCATTTCGTCAAGTTCCTTTCACGTTTGCATATTACCTAAAGTTTAACATATTTCGCCTGGTAAAAAATGACTAAACCAAGGATATCAATAAGTTTACTCATTAATCACGGATAAAGATTTTATTTTATGCAAGCATTTACTTGCACGCATTTTAAAATGGTGTTATTCTCTATTTCATTAATTACTCAGGGGGCATCAGTTATGAATCTCGGAAAATTTTTAAAATCTAAGGGGCCGCTTTTAGCACTGGCGGTCGTCCTCATTTACGGCATCATCATTTTTGCAATCTACTTTACTGGCTACCATGCCATGCCAAATCATCTGGATCAATTGCCAGTGACCGTGGTCAACCAAGATCGACAAAGTAAAAAGATCGCTAACCAGTTAAAAAAGGCCTTGCCGTTTGACACCGTCAAAACAACGACTGATCTGAACCAGGCAAAACATCAGTTGAATACTCGAAAAACATACCTCATCGTGGCGATTCCCAAGCAGTTCAATAAGGACATCCGCGCTAACAAGCAGACAACGTTAAACTTTTACGTGAATGAATCTAATCAGACCTCGGTTGTGTCCGGCATGAAGTCCGTTGCACAGACCGTTGGGACGACCGTTAACAACAACGTCCTTTTACAAAAAGGCGCCTTAATGATTGCTGAACCTGCGCTCACGAAACTACAAACGACTGTTAAAAAAGAACAGACGGCAGCAAAGGCAACAGTTGCCACCCAGAAGGCTAAGATTGCGGCTGCCCCTGCCAGTTCACAAAAGGCCCTCACGGCGCAATTACAAAAACAAGTAGCCAGTTCCAACCAAGACCACAACGTCGAAAGCAGAAGCTCAAAAACAAACGATTCTCAATAGCGCTAAAAAACAGGCTAAACCGTTAGCATCTTCAGTTAAAACAAGCATTCACCGTGAAAACAAAGTCAAAACCGGTCTGAATTACTCACTTGCCCCATTCATCACGAACCTCGCCCTCTACATTAGTGCCCTCTTTGGGACGATCATGTTGTATGGCACCTACGCAAAGTTTGCCAAACAAATTGGCCGGTTCAAGTCTATTGTGAATTTAGAGATTACTATGGCACTCATCGCCATTGTCGGAACCGCGTTCGTGTCCTGGGCAATCATCGCCATGATGGGCCTAGCTGGCAGTACCTTCACTAATCTCTGGATCACATCGGCATTGCTGTTATTCTCAGCGTACAACTTCAACGCGATTCTGGTGTTGCTCATCGGCCAAATCGGAACCGCACTCAATACCTTTCTCACTATGCTGCAAGTTGTGGCGAGTGCCGGAATGGTGCCCGTCCTTGCAATGAACGGGTTCTTCAAGGGCATTCACGGCCTAATGCCAATGTATTACGCCGTTCAGGCAGACTTTAACATTATGTACGGTGGTACCGGAACCACGGGCATCTGGCTCGGTTTACTGACCCTAACCGGCGTCACAATTCTGATAAATTTAGTCATCGTGGCACTCAGAAAGCATCAACCAATGTTACAATTTGATAGGTTAAGTTAATAGAGCTTGAAGGAAAAAGGGAGGAAGCGGAGTGTAAGTCAACTCTGGCAGAAATGCCTGGACTTGGCATCTGCCAGAGTTGACTTACATGCAGCTTTCTGTTTTCCGAAACGCGTTTCGGCTTGAGGACAGAGAACCACCTTGAAATGCCCGTACCTGGCATTTCTGCCAGAGTTGGTTTACAGGCAGCCTTCTGTTTTCCGAAACGCGTTTCAGCACGGTGGCCTACAGAGGACTGAACAGACCAGTCACCCCCTTGGTCAACCGTAGAAAGGAGTGCCCCTGCACGATGACAGCACAAACAACTGACGAAAAGATTCTTGATGCCTTCTCACAATTAGCGCTTAAGTATGGGTATCAGGGTACGACAACCAAAAAGATCGCCGAAGAGGCCGGGGTCAATGAAAGTACGATCTTTCGCCATTTCAAAGATAAGCGAACCATTCTTGAACACATTATTGATGCCTATCTCGTTGACATGGAAAAGGTCGGACAGTCGTTTGACTATTCTGGTGATATCGTTACGGATCTCAAACGTGTCGCGGATCTCTATACAACCTTTGTCCAAAATCACCTCGTTGTTTTCTTGGTTGGTGTTCGTGAGTCCTACCAGTTTCCAGAAGTTGGTCAGGCGCTTCAGCAGTTACCAATTCGGTTCGTTTCACTGGTAAAGGAAAACTTCATCCGCATGCAGGCCGCAGGTGAGATCAGCGCCGACACTGATACTGACAGTGAAGCGGTCAATTTTGTGCTAATGAATTTCGGAAACGCCGTTTTTACCTTCTCCTTTCAGAATACAAAAATGGCAATTCCGATGCCGACATTTAAAGAAAATAATGTCCAGGCATTTGCGGCGCATTTACAAGGCCGTTAGAACCACTTAATAAGAATCCACACTAAGAAGTCTGGCGCTATTTGGTGCCAGGCTTTTTGTGTCCAAAAAAGCCCCGGCAGTTATCTGCCAGGGCTCACTTCTTACCTTAAGTTCACATTATTGATCCAGATACTCCTTAGTTGCCGCAATAATATCCTGCAGCCCCTTCTTCGCATCCGAGAAGAACATGCTGGTCTGATCATCTGAAAACAGTTCATTTTGAATACCGGCATACCCAGTACTCATTGACCGCTTGATGACCACGACCGACTTCGACTTATCAACGTCAAGAATTGGCATCCCAGAAATTACCGTATTTGGCTTCCGAGCTGCTGGGTTCGTGACATCGTTGGCCCCGATGACTAAGGAGACATCCGTATTTTCAAACATCGAGTTGGCTTCTTCCAACTGTTTCATTTGATCATATGGGACGTTCACTTCAGCCAACAACACGTTCATGTGACCTGGCATCCGCCCAGCAACGGGGTGAATGGCGTAGTTCACGTTGATCCCATTATCAGTCAATAACTTGGCCAACTCGGCAACTTCGTGTTGCGCTTGGGCGGCCGCCAACCCGTACCCTGGAATGATCATGACATTCTTGGCATAGGCGAGCTGCACCCCAATATCATCCGCTGAGGTTTCCTTCACGTTGACAGGCACATCATCCGCATCGGCAGTGCCACTGTCGCCAGTCCCAAAACCGCCAGCAATAATGTTGGCAACGGACCGGTTCATCGCAGCAGCCATCTGCAACGTCAGAATCGTCCCAGCAGCCCCGACAAGGGCACCAGCAATGATCAAGACTTGGTTATCGATAACGAACCCGGCCATCGCAACGGCTAACCCGGTGAACGCGTTCAACAGTGAAACGACAACGGGCATATCGGCACCACCAATTGGAATGGTCATGAGAATCCCGAAGACGAGACTGGCAACGATTGCCAAGACCAGCGTCCAGACATTGGTTGGAAAGCCGATCGTCAAAACGATGCTGGCTAATATCAAAATGACCACGATACCGTTTAAGATCTTCGCCCCTGGGAAACTAATGGGCTTCCCGGAAACGTGACCAGACAATTTACCAGTCGCAATCAACGACCCTGAGAAGGTCACGCTCCCAATCACCAGGTCTAAAATCACTGGAAATGAAAACGCAAAGGCTAATGAGGCCCCATTGGGCTGGCTCAGGTAATCAAACGTCCCAATGGCAGCGGCAGCGCCACCGCCCACGGCGTTGAATAAACTGACCAACTGCGGCATATCAGTCATCTTAACGGTCCGGGCCTTATAGACCCCGTAACCGACCCCGATGATCAGGGCAACAATGAGTAAAATCCAACCCATGGCTGACGCCTGATGTTTAACTAAGGCCACGATAAAGGTCATGATCACGGCCAAAAACATCCCAACTGAGGACAACTGGTTCCCATTTCGAGCCGTCTTTGGCGTCCGCATCATGTGCAGCCAATCACGTAGCAAGCGGCACTAACAAGGTATGAAAGCGAAACAACCGTCATTAATCCTGACATTATTGCTCGCCTCCTTTGTCATCATTTGGCTTTTCTTTAGGCTTTGAGAACATTTCAAGCATCCGGTCAGTGACCACGTAGCCCCCGGCAACGTTGATGGCCCCTAGCAAAGCGGCAATAAACGCAATCACGTAAAATAATGGTGAATCTGCTTCCAAAGCCACTAAGATACTTCCGACGACAACGACCCCATGAATCGCGTTGGCGCCTGACATCATTGGTGTATGCAACGTTGCGGGAATCTTACTGATGACTTCAAAGCCCACCAGTAGGCTTAACACAAAAATGGCTAAATTCGTATATAATTCCTGACTCATCCTACTCAGCCCCCTTCGTTTCGGCTGGTTCATCAGCCGTGCTGGCAGGTTCCGGCTTCGTCAGCGGTTGTAAATTCAATGCCTCTCGTAACCGGGCGTTAACGATCTCACCGGCCGTTGTTGCGGTTAAACCGCTAAACACATCATCCGTTGGATCAATGGCAATGTTGCCATCGTCGTCCAGCATCGCGTTAATCACCGCCTGCACGTTTTTCGCAAACAACTGTGAAGCTGAATGCGGCAACTCACTCGCCAAATTCGAGGCCCCGACGACCATCACTTGTTTGTCAGTTGTCACCGTCTCAAAAGGCTGGCTGCCAGCCACATTACCGCCAAGGTCACTGGCGGCTAAATCGATAAAGACCGTGCCTGGCTTAGCGTTGTCCACGCTGGTCGCCGGCACCATCAACGGTGGCTTGTGACCAGGTACTTGAGCGGTCGTAATGATCACGTCATTTTCGGCAATGAACCCAGCAAGCTCTTCTTGCTGTTTTTCAGTCTCTTCAGCAGTCAACGCCCGGGCATACCCGCCTGAACCAGCGCCGTTTGAAACTGAGCTCGTCAGGAACGTTGCGCCCAGTGATTCAACTTCACCCTTTGAAGCTGGCCGAACGTCATACCCCGAAACAACGGCCCCCAGCCGCTTAGCTGTCCCAATGGCTTGCAGACCGGCAACCCCAGTCCCTAAAACAAGGACCTTTGCGGGTTTGACCGTCCCAGCTGCGGTGATCATCATTGGAAAGTACTTTGGATATAGATCACTGGCAACCAGTGCAGCCTTATAGCCGGCCACACTGGATTGTGAACTCAAGACATCCATCGTCTGTGCCCGACTGATCGTCCGAGGTAACAATTCAAACGACAGTGCGCTCACCTTTTGGGCAGCGAGCTGTTGCATCTTATCTGGATCGATCAGCGCATTCAGAAGCCCGATCAGTACTTGGCCAGAAGTTAGCGCCTTTAGCGTTTCATCGCTTGGCCGATTAACGACCGCAATGACGGTCCCTTCACTCAGTGCTTTGGTTCGATCAACTAACTCGGCACCAGCTTGTTCATAAGCCGCATCACTGTAGTAAGACTTTACCCCGGCGCCTCGTTCAACCAGCACTTTTGCGCCAGCTTGATGAGCCGCTTGGTGACATCCGGGTCAATTGCAACCCGTTTTTCATGTGGCTGTTCTTCCTTTAATACAGAAACCACAATAGCCATTTCAAATCCCTCCATTTCCAAATGGAAAATTGAGTCAACCTTTATTTCAACCCAACAATACCGGTTTTCCACCTGCCCGGCATACCGGTTTTCAAAAACTCAAGCCGCCCCGCCCGTTTACAACCTTGTCAAACAGCGTCTTGCTCAATAACCGCGCCAATACGAACTTGCAAACGGTTACATTCAGCTTACCAGAAAGGCACCGACTGACAAATAACGAGTCGATGCCTTTTGGAAGTCAAAATTCCTTTCACTCATCAATACCTGTATCAAAAGACATCATCGCAGAGCGGCTAATGCATTAGCCCTGTGCCTTTTCAGGATGTCCCTGAAGGTAAATGACATGGGTGTTCAAGAATTCATCGATGCCGTGACGGCCATCGTCACCACCGATACCTGATTCCTTCCAGCCTGAGTGTGACCCGTTCATTGCTTCGAAGTTAAACCGGTTAATGTAGGTTTCACCATCTTCCAATTCATTTGAAGCCCGTTGAGCTGTATCAATGTTTTGGGTGAAGATAGAAGAGGTCAACCCAAAGTCACTGTCGTTTGCCATATCAATGGCTTCGTCCAACGTCTTAAAGGTCACAATTGGTAACACTGGCCAAAGATTTCATCCTGAATGATTTCGGAATCCTGCTTGACGTTAGTGATGACGGTTGGTTCATAGTAGTAGCCATTTTCAATCTCAACCTTGTGACCACCGGCTGTGATCTTGCCGCCAGCTTCAACAGCCCGGTCAACCATACCTGCAACCTTGTCTAAGGCCCCTTGGTTGATCAGCGGGCCAATACCGGAATCCTTGTCCGTGATCGGGTTAGCAACCTTGATGGCTGACATCTTGTCACTCAGCTTCTTGGTAAATTCGTCAGCAACATCTTCTTGAACGTAGACCCGTTCACAGTTGTTGCAAAGCTGTCCATTGTTATCCACCCGTGAATCAATAATGGATTGAACAGCCAGGTCAATATCAGCGTCCGCACAAACGATAGCTGGTGCTTTCCCACCAAGTTCCAATGACACCTTAGCCATGTGGGTCGCAGCGGAAGCCATGACCTGCTTCCCTGAACTAACGGACCCGGTCAAACTGATGATGCCGATCTTCTTATTCTTTGATAATTCATCACCAACGACTGAACCTGGACCAGTAACAAAGTTGACAACACCCTTTAGGATACCGATCTTATCAACGATCTTTGCAAATTCCAATGCCAGGTTAGGCGTATCAGAACTTGGTTTCATGACAATCGTGTTCCCAGTAACCAACGCTGGCCCCATCTTCCGGGCAATCAGGAAGAATGGGAAGTTCCAAGGTAAGATCCCGGCGGCAACCCCAATTGGCTGCTTGGTGATCATAATGTTTTCGTTGGCGTTATCCGATTGAAGAATCTCACCTTCGTATGTCCGAGCAGCGGAAGCCATGTAATCAAAGTAGTCCGCAGAGAACAGAATTTCTGTTTGGGCTAATGACCGAATCTTCCCCTGTTCTTCTTGCAACATATCGATCAGATGCTCTGAGTCCTCACGAATGGCACTGGCACAGTCGTGGAGGTATTGCCCACGAGTGGCTGCCGGAACGAACTTCCACGTTTTCTCAGCTTCGTAAGCATCGTTGATGGCTTCCTGAGTCTCTTCACGGGTCGCACTTGGCACAGTCGAGATCTTTTCACCCGTTGATGGTTGATCACCGTCAATAGTTTGCCGGAATTTGAATCCTTAAATTCACCGTTAATATACATTTGATAGTGCTTTAGCTGCTTCATTGTTTCTGACATTAGAATGACTTCCTTTCAGTTTTTAAACAACTGGTTCCAATCTTAAATGGGTTATTCCACTATTAGGTGAATCAAATAGTGCTGACATGTCGCTTCGTTGCACCGTTCGGCCCTGCAGTTTGAGGTGGGGTCGCTTCGGAGCTATTGAATTTCTGGGCAGAAATTCAAGGATCTCCTACGTCTCCCGTGTTCGTAACCGACCAAAATACGGTTGCCAACGAACACCGACACCACAGCCTGCAATGCCGAACGGCGCCACTACGCTACGATACTTGTTATCGTTAAAGTAGATGGTAAATCTCCAAAAGTGGTGGCATTAAACCGGTTGATCAATTGGTTCTGGTGACTAACAAATTGTGAGAAGCATTGCTGTTAATAGTCTTATTAGCAGTCGAGTGCGGATTCTCTTCAAACTTGGTTTAACGCCAATGTGATGCTTAACTAGTGGTGAAAAGTGAGCTCACAGTCAGTGAAATGCAGCAATTTGGCACGGAGCTGTGGTGTCGACATCAGTTAGCGACCGTATTGTGTTCGGTTACTGATGTGCGAGACGATGGAGATCCATTCAAGAGCTGCGCAGCAGAAATTGAATTAGCTTCATCGCGAGCCACTCTCAGCGGAGTGCAACGGACTATCACCTAACAGTGGGAAGACCCTCTTAAACAGACAAACTTCCTATCTTATTTTCCTGGTTCGTAACTTGGGTCGATCACCAGAACGGGCTTGATCGTCTTACCACTGCCCGAATCCGCATTGGCTTCGTTGATTTGGTCGAAGTCGTAGAACTTTTCCGTCTTATCAAAGTCGAACATGCCAGCTTTGTAGAACCGGATCAAACGTGGAATATCAATTTGGGGAATGGAGTCACCCATGTTTACGCCGATGATCGAGCGGTCATCAACACAAAGGTCGTTCCAGGTATCCAGGTCAATATGGTTTGGCGTCACAGCAATCGTTGCTGTGGTGCCACCTTGAGCTAAGGCTTGGATGGAATCTTCCATCACCTGGGTCACCCCAGTCGTATCCACCGCAAAGTCGACCCCGTGACCATTTGTCAGCGACTTGATCTTTTCGACCGCGTTATCAGTCTTGCTGTTGATCACATCAGTTGCGCCAAGTTCCTTGCTAATGCCAACCGTGAATCCACAACGTCCACCGCGATAACCGTCGTACACCCTGAGATCTTACCAGCCATCATAGCGGCTAAGCCAACGGCCCCAGTCCCAAACACAGCAATGGTTTGGCCTGGCTTCGGCTTCAACGTATTCAATACTGTCCCGCTACCTGTGACGTACCCGCAACCCAGAGGCCGAGTTTCCGCAAATCAAGATCCTTCGGCACCTTAACGGCATTCCGTTCACGGACGATGGTCGTCGTTGTAAATGAAGATTGGTCAAACATGTCAGCGACATCGTGACCATCTTCTGTAAAGTGAGCACTGCCATCGGGCCGAACGCCTGACAAATTATTTGCAGCGTAGTTCAAACACTATGTTGGCTTGCCTTGCAAACAATTGTCACAGTCACCACATCCATAGAAGGAAAGGACAACGTGGTCACCAGGCTTAAAGTTCTTGACCTCTGGCCCAACCTTTTCAACGATACCAGAACCCTCATGTCCCAGAACGATTGGATAACCGATCTCGGCATCCCCTTTTCTCAAGGCTTCATCAGAATGACAAATACCACTAGCGACCATGTGGATCTGTAAGTCATCCGCCTGCATCGGTGCTAACTCGACATCATCCTTAAGTTCAAAGTGACTACCTTTTTCTTGAACAACTGCTGCTTTAATACGCATAACAACATCATCTCCATTACTTACTTATGGTGCATGTACTTACTTATGGTGCATGAAAGAAATTGAAAATGAGTCAGTCACAATTGCTATTGAAACCACACGATATAAGTGATTCCCTATGATGAAGTTTCAATAACCGTCGTTCTTGTGAACTTATATTCATCTCTTTCAACACCTTCGTTATAGTCCTAACGTTCACGTAAATAAAGCGTTTTCAAGGATTTATTTAAAATAAGACAATCCTTAGAATAACGATGTTTGTTATTTATATCACAAATATTTTTACCTTTAATAAGAAATTTATTTTCACTCATACAACTTAATGGGCGGGCTTGTTTCACAACAGAATTGAAACATCGCTTAAGCATACTCATCCTCGTGGTCTTTTTTGAGAACTGTTTCACTCTGTTTTTAATCACCGTCTGATATTTCACCAATCAGATGAACCTGCACTTTTTTTAAAGATGAGAAAAAAGGTCGCCAATTAAGGCGGCCTTTAATCAAATTCTAATTTCAATGCTATTTTTTGATGATCCAGTTGGCCAACGCATACCCCATCTTCTGTGCGGTTTCCGCGCTGGGATGTAATCGATGATCAGCTAATGCCACGTGGTAATTACCACTGGTGATGAGATTTGGTGCCAACGTTTTAAAATCAACCACGTGAACGCCAAGTTTTCGATAAGTTTGTCGTTCCCCCTGCTTAAGTTGATCGAAGGTGTACCCTTCATCATTCATCACGTCATTTTTATTGACGCCGGTACTGCTGAACCGGGTCAACGGTAATATCCCATAGATCTTCGCAGTTGGATTGAGTCGGCGAATAGCCTGCACATTCGTTTTCAAGTGCGCCATCACATTTTTGAGATTACCCGATCCAGACGCTGGTGTATAGTCATTTGTGCCAATATGAATAAAAATCATATTGAACTTTGGAATACTGGCCTTTCGTGCCTTAATAACAGCTGCCAAATCTTGTGGTCGCTGAGTCCCGTTAACGTCTTCCCAGCGGCGCCCGACGATCCGCGCATCGGGAAACGCATAGTTGCTGACCCGCTTTTCATCTCCAAGATACTTCCCCAGCCAAACCGGGTACGTCGTCGGATAGAACCGATACCCGTTCCAGCCATCGGGAATTGAATCCCCGAAGAACCCAATTTTCGCGGTCTTATACTTATCACCCGCACCCTTTAGCTTTAAGTCAAAGGAACTGCTCATCACGCTACGCAGCTGCGATTTTAGGATCCAATAGGTGTGCTGCTTATTGGCGCTCGTCAACTGCAGCACTTCTTGTTTCTGCGTCTGGCCGTTAACGGTCGCGGCTTGGTGGCAATACCAGGTCGTCTTACTTAAATGATTCAGCGTCACACCATGTTTCAGACTCGCTGCTGAATAGCCATATGTACCCGTTCTTAGCGCATACGCCCGACTCGCCACCTGGTGCACATTGCTGACCGTGACTTGTTTCGTTGCCTTCTTTGCCGCCTGGGCGTCAGTTGCATGTCCATTACCTAATACCAACAGCATCATCCCCAATAAACCAATCCATTTGAATCCTTTAACCATTTCATCCGCCATCATTTCTACTTATTTTATCAGCTATCCTGTGTGCGCAACCCCAATTTATCCGCCCACAATATCACAGCATCGTTAAACACAAAACATCATTATAGCGAATGGGTCTCCTTAGCGTCAATTCCTTTTCTGAAACTTAAACAAAACGCGATTACTGTCTGTCATTTTCCTCAAATCTCCTTTATTTTCCATGGTCAGAAATGTACAAGTGTTCATTATTTCTGAACAATTATTTCCTATAATACCCCACCGTAACCGTTTCCAATGGCGGTGTGTTCAATTAAACAAAACTTAGACAAAAATATCTTAAAGAATACTTTGACAAATCACTCAAAAATCAGTAGGCTGAGTTGTAGACACTTCAGTCCTCATTTAATCGATTAATTTTTCAGGCTGTTTGGGTGATCTTTTTGGGATGATTAGAGCACCAATTGTTTCATTAGTTTATTGCTAAGAAGGGATATTATGTCAAAATTACCAACCTATAATCAGCAGCAGTGGGGCGTTGCCCGGGATGCTGTGATTAACGAGTACCATACCTATGTCGAGGATCTCCGTCAGCAGGGCGTTGACTTCGCAATTAAGTCTGCACGTAAGCTGTTGATCTATCAGGATTTAATTGAAGAATGGAATCACCATTTGCCAACCGTGATCTCCGACTTAGAGGATAATGAATTTGCCCTCTCAGTTTTTGATGAACTTAAAAAGACGAAAAAGAGCACCCTGCTCGAACGGGCCTACCAGGACATGCAGGCTTGGACAAACTTTAACCCATCAGCCTTAACGCTGTGGTTAGAGCTTTCTGAAGACGAGGCTATTACCGAATACTAAATGTGACCTAGTCAGTTGAGGCCAGTTGCGTTACCACCATGATGATGGCGGTGATGTGGCTGGTCTTTTTTTCGTTGGGTAGTTTTTTGTGGATGCTTGGTAGCTGCTGTGGCTTACTTTGTTGTGGCTGGTTTGGCGCAACTTTTTTTCGGCTTTCGGTTTCGGCTTTCGGTTTCGTCTTTCTATGTCATATTGTCTAAATGTGTTCAGCAAGGCATGGGGCTAACGTGTAACGAACTCTGACCAAAAAGTCAGACCCGGACTTCTGGTTTTTGGCAACGGAAAGGGAATGGCTACTGTGCTTCCTTTTCACGTAGCCTAAA
>NZ_BBAG01000056.1 GCF_001311135.1 Secundilactobacillus paracollinoides DSM 15502 = JCM 11969 | reverse complement strand
AAACACTCAAATCTTTATCGCAACGCCTTAGTCATATGCTTATCAGCCGTGATATATTGCCCATTGCTGAGTTGAAGAAGGACTTGTTGGTTTGCTTTGACAATGCGGGCAACTCGTAATGAAGTGAAACGACGGATATGGTTTCCGCGACGGTTCTGATTCGTGTCGCGGTAGCTGGTAAGTCCCTTTTTAGCGATAACCATGACACGGTGTGGTGCGCTCGTGTAATAGGCGGTCGTTAGGGCTCGTGAATTAGCTTGATGTAGCCGATTTTATTGTGCGTCCGGCCATGGTTGTTATCTCGGACTTGATACCAGACACCGTTTCGGTTTTTAACCTGTTTGATAATCGTAAATTTAGGCCATTTGGTCTGAGATTTGCTTTCGTACCAGCGAGAAACGCGTGGATGACGACCACTTGCCTGTTTGTAGAAACCAATAGTTCGCGTTGCATAAATTTCTGTGCCACGAAGATGGTCGTTGGTATTGTCTGGGGTATCCGGTTGCTGAGGGTCTGTTGTGGTCTGCTCGTTGTGTAAATCAACCAGAATTTCTTTCCCAGTATCAGTTCCAACCATCGCGTCGGTCACTTTGACGGTCTTAGTCTGCTCGGCGTCTGATTTGAACTTGATCGTAGCGACATCGTCAGCACCAGGTTGTTGGTCAAAGCCAAGTGTTAAGGCCATAATACCGTTCTCAACGGTTTGACGGATAATCTTGGTGCCGGTGGGCGTTTGGACGTTGGCTACTGAACGACCAGCGAGATCAATTCGCATATCAGCCGTTTTCAGTTGCTGGTCTTTAGCAGATAAGTGGACCTGAGCATAGTTTGGTGTGCTAGTTAATTTGATGTTCTCAACGTTTCGATTTTTCTTCACTAGATCAGTTTGGTCTAAGAAGGCTGAAGAATCGAAGACTTTTCCAGTCATTGAATTAGGCTGGGCAACGTGAAGCGCGTTAAGAATCAATGAACTAACATCCGCGTTACTCCCACCTTCTAAGCGATGGCCTGAGTCAACGGTTTCGCCGCCGAGTGCCATAAAGATATTGGTGTTCGTTTCCGTTGCGTCTTGACCATGATTGGTCCCCTTACCACCATGGTCGGCGTTTGCGATCACCAGAGTATCGTGGATGTGGCCGGTCGCTTCCAGCTTATCCATGACCGTCTTGAACAACTTGTCATACTTGGCGTATTCATTCCAGTAATTGTCGTTATACCAGCCTCTTGAGTGCCAGTGTGATCCATGTAGTCAGATTGCATGTACGTGAGGGCGGTGTTTTTGAAATCATCGGTACCAATGTAGTTGGCAACGTCGTCAAACGACTTTAAACTCTCGGACGGTTGAGTATTCACCGCAGCGTCAGGTTCGGTGATCCCGTTTAAAATTGGTGTCCATTCAGCGAACGCTGCCGCACTTTGCGTTGGATTTGCCTGTTGAAGTACCTTAAAGACTGAAGGGTACTTAGCAGTCGGCTTGTCGAAATCAGCAAAGTAGTTTTCACCGGCAGTGCTATTCGTTGCTTGGTATTCCTTATCCATGGTTCCCCATGGCAGACCGTGCAACATGGACAGGTAGTTTTGCGCAGAAATGGCAGGTAACACAGAATGAGCACTGGTACTCATGGCAAACTGCTTGTTGAACAGATCCATTGTGTAGGTGTTCTTCCGCTTAGCCATAATTGCCGGATCAGTGGTCCACTTAGGGTCACTGCCAGTTGTGTAGTACATCCCTTTAGGATCCCACGGGTTACCACCACCATCAGTTGTTAAAACGATGACGTGCTTATAAGGCCGAATTACGGCTTGTTTTGCGACCTCAGTCTTTTTATCAGCAGGCGCTAACGCAACATCACCCGCACCAATGATGCCATCACCGTTGTAATCCAGAGTGGCCATGCCGTGGATCGTCACTGTTTGTTGGCCGTCTGTTTGCATTTTAAGGCCCGTTACTGGGGTGCCATCCATCGATGCGGTGGCACTGCCAAACTTAACGGTGGCTTGTTCAGTTGTCCCGGCCTGAACGGTCTTGGCGCGAAGCTTAATACGTGCCAGTCTTGTCTTACCAAAATCACGGAAGCCAGCCTCTGAAAATGAGGCTGATGATGTAATGTGCAACTGTCCTGGTTTGGTTTCTGTAACGGTGGTTAACTTGCCACCCAGCGTCTGGTCGGCCTTAACGAACGAGAATTGGTTCGGGTCATAGGTCACCTCATACCCTAATTGGTCGATGTCGCCCTTACCCATTTGTCGAGTGTGAACGTTCAAACTATAAGTGTGCCCGCCAACAATGTTGCCAGCACCAACTAACCGTGATTCAAAGGACTGTGCAACCTGTTTGTCGTGGTGGACTGCGGCTTGAGCCGTATCGCTTAACGTCTTGATTTCATCCGCAGATAGAACGTGGTCGTACAAGCGGGCAGACTTCACCAGTCCGGTCATCAGGGACTCAACGCCACTATTAGAGCTGTCGCCGCCTAAAACGAAGTGCTTGATGTTACTCCCTTGAGCTAATTTCAGGTCGCCTTTGGCATCTTTGGAATCAACTAACTTACCGTTCACGTACAGGTTGACCTTGCCGGCTGATTTGTCGATAACACCAACTGCATGTAGCCACTTATCGGTTTTAAGCGGAGTACTTGGTTGCTTATAACTACCGCCAACGTGCGCGTAGAAGGTTAGTTTACTGCCGTCCAGACCAAGTCCCAGACCGCCACTTTGCTGGTTAGAGAAGATATCATGCTCACCGCTTAGTGAGCCCTTGCTATCATATTTAAAGAAAGCTTCGATCGACATGCCATTTTTTAACTTATCGTACTGGGCATCAGTCGTGGGCAACTGGTAAGCAGATTTTCCATTAAAGGCAGCAACCTTCCCGTCAATGGACTCATCGGTTGTGACCTTTGGTGCACCGGTTGGGGTGACCGTTTTAAACTGACCGTTATTATCAACGGGCTGCCCGCTTTCAAACGAAATATTTGAAAATGGGGTGGGTAATAATTGCTTACTTGGAATTTGGTTCGTTGGTGCTGGCGTTGCCGTAGTGACTGCAGCAACGGCTGGAACGGTTGTGGAGAGTAGGGTTGCGGAACAAAGTAACACACTTGCTAGGACTCTAGGCTTCATAGACAGTTTCAACTCCAATAGTTTTTTTGATCGCGTTTTTGCGAACTCATTCAGAATACTAAACGTATGTAAAGATACTGTCTGGTTTATGTAAAGGTTACGTGTGTTTTGTAAAGAATTGGTATAGATATTTAGTATAAAAGCGGGGAACAAAGTCTTGAGCGTGAGAGATTGTTTCATTTTGCGATAAATTTCGGATTTAAAATATTTAGTTATCCGCGCAACCCGCCGTCAAGGTTGAGTCTCCGTTGTCGCTGGGATTTATTTTAGAATAACCGTTGCAAATAACTAAATGACTGTTTATTATAGACAACATGCAAACGCCGTGGCGACCACGGCTATTATTTTAAGTTAAAAACTAACAACCGTTCATTTAAACGAAAAAAGGAACAACACATGACAGACATGATGCAAAAAAATGATTTAGTATTGGTGACCGGGATCACAGGTTACATGGCAACTTGGGTGGCGAAGGACCTACTTGAAAAGGGGTACCGGGTTCGGGGAACATACCGGTCTGAAGGAAAACTGCCGTTCATTAAAAATTTGTTGCCGGGTATTGAGCTCGTTAAGGCTGACCTTAATGGCGATGCCGGTTGGGAAGACGCATTGACCGATGTGAAGTGGCTCTTTCACGTGGCGTCACCTCAAGCAGTTGCGACTGAATCCAAACGGACGGAAACGGCGATTGCTGGGATCGATAACATCTTCAAGTTTGCCCTGAAGAGTCCCACACTCAAGAAAATTCTGCTGACGAGTTCTGAAGCTGCGATTGCTTATGGCAAACAGAACAAGCACATTTACACCGAAAACGATTGGACCAATGCGGATGCTAAGGGATTAGACGACTATATGAAGAGTAAAACGCTTGAGGAACGTCGGGCATGGCAGCTGGTCAATGATGCCCAGGTAAATACTAGCACGTGGCTATGGCTGCCATCAACCCGTCGTTTGTGATCGGTCCCTCATTGGTCCCGTGGGCGCGGTATTCAGCAAAGCAGGTCGACCAATTACTGAGCGTGCCGTTCAGTTTACCGATGGTCGGTTACGCAGTGGATGTTCGCGATGTTGCGCAGATGCAGATCTCGCTGATGAATAACGCCAAAGCAAACGGTACTCGGAATCTCGCCATGGGCATTCGGATGACCATGGCCGAAGTGAAACGCGACGTGATCGAGGACTTTCATGATCAGGGCATTCATAGTCGACAAATTCCAATTCCAGCATGGCTATTATGGCCATTCCGTGCGAACACCACGGCTGCCGATTTTTACCCGCGGTTAAAGGCACGGTCGATTATAACCCGCTGCACCCAGAGTTCTATACGTATCAATACACGAATTTACGACAATCGATGTCAGATATGATGACCCAGTTGTTGCGAGACAAAGCGATTGGTCCGGAAGCGAAGTAAATGAAACTGAAACTTATTTTCATATATTGCGTATTAAATCACAAGCAAGGCTGAGAGGGCTTAACGTGATGCTGACGATAATCATTGACTTTATCAACCACTTGGTGCAATCGGTTGACCTACAGGCTATGTGAAACGATTTTCGCTTTCTGCGGTGAAAGTTACAGTGAAAGTAAATTACATGGTATATATACCAATTGTAAAATTATTGAAATATGTACGTTTGCTATTGAGTTATGTTACCTATACCACTATACTTTTGAATTAACGTTTCATGGCAGTTAACTAAGAGAAAGAAGTTGAATTCATGGCAGAACACGCACAATATTTGGCCTACCTTGCAGGTGAGTGGCAAGCAAGTCAGTCGCAGGAAACAATTACGATCCAGTCACCATGGCAATCTGAACCGGTGGGTGACATTCAGGCAGTCACACAAGACGAGATCGATACAAGTATCGCCGCAGCGCAAGACGCTCAAAAACCGTGGGCCGCACTATCATTGGGTGAACGCGGTCAGTATCTCAACCAGTGGGCGGACAACCTCGCTGCTAACAAGCAAGCATTAGCTGAAATCGAAATGGCAGAGGTGGGCAAGAACCTGAAGGATGCCGAAAAGGAAGTTGATCGAACCGTCGACCTCATTCGCTATACCGTTCAAGAAGCCCTTCACATGCATGGTGAAAGTGTCCGTGGCGATGGGTTTCCGGGCGGTTCTAAGGATAAACTCGGTATCATTGAACGGGTACACTTGGTGTTGTGCTTGCCATATCGCCATTTAACTATCCGGTTAATCTGTCAGCGTCTAAGATTGCACCGGCGTTAATGGCAGGTAACGCGGTTATTTTCAAGCCGGCGACCCAGGGCGCTGTCAGTGGCATCAAGCTCATCGAGGCCCTGGCTGATACCGGGCTGCCAAAGGGACTATTGAGTTTAATTACGGGTCACGGGTCGGTGATCGGTGACTACCTCATCGAACATCCCGGCATCAACATGATCAGCTTTACCGGGAGCACGCAGACTGGCCAGCGACTCTCACAAAAGAGCATCATGATCCCGCTCGTGCTCGAACTTGGCGGCAAGGACCCGGCCATTGTCTGCGCGGACGCCGACCTGGACACCACCGTCAGCAACATTGTCAGCGGCGCATTTTCCTATTCGGGCCAGCGTTGCACGGCCGTCAAACGCGTGCTGGTTGACGACAAAATTGCGGATGAACTTGTTGCAAAATTAAAACCAGCCGTGAATGCCTTAACGGTTGGTTCGCCAGATGCAAACAACACAGTGGTTCCGCTGATCAGTGACAAGGCCGCCGATTTTGTGCAAAACCTGATCGATGATGCGCTGGCAAAGGGCGCAACGTTAGTCACTGGTAACAAACGCCAAGGTAATCCGCTGGCACCAACACTCCTAGACAACGTCACCGAAGATATGGACGTTGCCTGGATCGAACCCTTTGGCCCCGTGTTGCCCATTATGCGTGTGCCTTCAACGGATGAAGCGATTCGTATCGCTAACAAATCAAAGTTTGGTCTTCAGGCCAGCGTGTTCGCTCAGGAGTTAGATGAGGCGTTGAAGATTGCTGGCGGTGTCGAGGCCGGAACCGTTCAAGTGAACGGTCGACCAGAGCGGGGGCCGGACAACTTCCCATTCTTAGGCGTGAAAGCTTCAGGAATGGGAACCCAAGGGGTGCATAATAGTATCTTGTCGATGTCGCGGGAGAAGTTGACGGTTATTAATTTAAAGAGTGTGAAGCAAGGCGGTTAAGGGGCAGAATGTAACGGACTCTGACCGAAAAGTCCGGGCCTGACTTTTTGGTCAGAGTCCGTTACATGGCCGCCCCTTGCCTTGCTGAACACGTTTCGGCTACGATGCCAAGAAAGCTGTAGCCAAAACTTCTCAGAGAATAAAAACAGAAATGCCTGGTTTTGGCATTTTTGCCAGAGTTGGCTTACGCAGGAGCCCTCTGCCTTGCTGAACACGATTCCGAAGACAGAAAAAGCACGGTCCTATCCGTCTAATCACTAACCGATAAAAATCAAAAAAGCCCCAACCTCATTTATCAAACGGTTGAGGCTTTTAAATTAGTCACCATATTTTCGATGCAACGTATGCGCATAGTAAGCTACAATGAGCAGCAACACACCGGCAACCACCCAGATAGTCCGAATCCCCAGCCACTCTTGCAGAAACGCCGAAATAATTGCGCCGCCAGCAAAACTACCGACGATTTCAAAGTACATGACCGCGATTCGTCCCTGGCGACGGTCGTGCCCGTTTGCGAACTCTGTTAACGCAATGGTTGCCTTCTTGAGGTTTCCGGTGGAGAACACGTTATTGTACCCCTGTTTGTCGATCTCGCTAAACGCCGTCGTCTGCATGGCCATCACTAGGGACAGTGGCGGGACGACCAGCAGGTTTGACATGCTGTGTGGTAAAAAACCGATCACAAGGCAGACCATCATTTCTAAAATGAGAATCATAATGCGCCAGTAGTGCGTGAAATGGTGGTGTTTAAACAGCGTGACCAGTGCGACGCCGAGCGCAAAGAAGAGGAGTGCCATAATCTTAACCAGGGCCCCTGGCAGGTTGTGCTGCGTGAGGTCGACGCTCAGAAAAATAATGTTACCAGTTTGGCCCGCGGCAAGGACACCGCCGCGTTGCATGAAGGTGTAGGCGTCGATGAAACCGCCGACTGCGGTGACCGCCATTCCGATCTGACGCAGCTGGTAAAGTTTTTGATCCTGAAATTCAAGCGTTGCCACCTGCGAAGACCTCCTTCAAAATTAATGCCGTTTTTTGGTAACGATGCGATCAGTGGTATAGAACGTGCTGTTTGTTGCGTGATCAGTCTGAACCGTCTCGTCACCACCGGAGCGGTGCGCGAAAATTGGTTGGCCGTGTTCGACTAAAATCACGTTGAGATGAAATAGTTTCGGAAATAAGCGGTAGTATGCCTTAGCAGCATAGAAGCCGCAACCCAGCACGAGCAAGACTTGGATAAAGAGTTTGACTTGGTTATCACCACCGGGCAACAGGTTGGTGACCCACAGCAGCCCACCGGTAACCGCTGGTACTAGCAGAATAAAGAGAGTTTCAAACAAGAGTTGAAACCCACGTGCCCGACGCTGATACTGGTAGCGATAGCTTGGTGTTTGTCGCACGAAGGTGGGCAAGTACAGGCTGAGTTGCTTATGCCGCCGCCAAGCAGTTCGATCGTTGGTAAAGCATGGTAGCCCAACAGATGACAAAAACCGTAATTTACGGTACGAAAAAAGAGGTAGTTCCCTAAAAAGATGACCGGCCACCAGGGGTCAAATGCGCCGTTCGATAAGGAACCAGCGCCATCGAGTCCACTAGCTGTTGCCAGTGACCAGAAGAAATTAAGAATCTGCAGGAATGCCCACAGTGTAAAGATTGCGTGTGATACAGGTTGTTGGTCGTTTTGATCTGCCAAGATGGTCACCACTATTCCTTTTCGTCGGGTGCTTGAACCACGACCCGGCCAGTTGTGTAGAATTTACTGCCACCAGTTTGTGCATTTCCGCGCCCAGATGGCTGTTGGGAAATCTTGGTATGCTGGTGTGCAAAAATCGGCTGACCATGTTCAACAAGGATCGTTTTAAGGTTAAACAGCCGCGGGAAAAGGCGGTAATAGGCTTGACATAGAAAATAGCCGATGACTGCCATGACAATGATTTGAAAAATTAACTTAGATGGGCCGAAGAGTCCGGGTAGAAACAGCGTCCACCGATAGGCCCAGTAAGCGTAAGTTGGCAGTAAAATGATGAAGCCTAACTGGAAAATAAACTGTAGCCCGGATGCCTGTGACTGGTATAGCCGTTTATAGTCTGTCGTTGTGCGGATGAATTGCGGCCAGCGTCCGCCTGTTGTTTTAGCGTTGCCGCGCTGTTGCGTAAAACTCGCAATCAGACTGGTACCAGTGGCATGGTAGCCCAGTAATCGGCAGATCCAGTAGTTGATCGTTCGAAATAACAGGTAGTTCAGTAAGAATTGAAATGGCCACCAAGGTCCGATGAACGTAGTGCCAATCAATATTACCAGCCGCAGCATTGGCGTAGATGGTCGCCCAGAGTAAGTTGAAAATTTGTAAAATCAGCCACAGTCCCCAAATGGCCCCCGAAAGGTCTGCGGTTTTTTGCCGTCTTGTTTGCATGTTGTTCTCCCCCAAAGATAAACTCATTTACTTTCATTATGCCATAGATTTAAGTGGTGCTAGGGTCAAAAGATGTGGTTTTGGGGGTTAAAGATGATAGAGAGTGGAAAAAAACGGGTTGAGACCAGAACGTAAGGGCAATTAGTGGGAAATCCCGAATTTTGGATTTGTCACTAATTGCCCTTACGTTCTGGTATCAGTTTTTTGGAGGATCTTTCCGCTATGTCGGATAGAAAGTCGGTTTTCGAAACGAAATTGCCACTATCCTACCTAGAAGTCAGTCCTAACCCACAACTTACCAGTTTCTGTCCCATAACCTAATTCTTAATCTTTCCCCTTAGAGACTACCCCAAAAATTGTGCTATAGTGAAAGCGAATACACGCGCCTACGTTTCTTACATAGCAACCGTGTTCATCTATTAAATCGTTGGAGGTAAGGATAATGGATGCAATTAGATATTTTTCAAGAACGGGTAATACTAAGGTTCTAGCTGAAGCCATTGGCGCAGATTTAGGTCTGGAAGCTAAGGCCATCACCGAACCGTTGCCAGACGAGGTTGACACGCTGTATCTAGGCGCGGCAATCTACATGACCAGCATTGATAAACACATGAAGGCCTATGCGTCAAAGGTTGATCCAAAACAGGTCAAACGAGTCGTGCTCTTCGGAACTTCTGGTGGCGTAATGAGTTCGGAAAAGGCGGTCGCAAAACTATTGACGGAACAGGGCGTTACGGTTGCACCAGAGGGCTTACATTTACACGGATTAGTGCCAAAGCATGATAAGCTTTCTGATGAGCAATTGGAGAAGGTGCACGCGTTTACGAAGCAGAGCGTGTAGGAAAACGGTAGGAAGCGGAGTGTAAGACGACTCTGGCGTAAATGCCCGAACCAGGCATTTAGGCCAGAGTCGTCTTACATGCAGCTTTCTGTTTTCCGAAACGCGTTTAGGCAATGTGACATAGAACGACGGAGCTATGAAGAAGTTCCAGTTCCATACAAATGCCGAACCAGGTATTTAGGCCAGAGTCATCTCCCGTGTTACTAGGCGAGAAGAGAACCCTCGTCAACTAACTCCGACACCACAGCCTGCAATGCCGAACAGTTCGACTACGCTACACTCATTATAATTGTCATCATGAACAGTAAAACTTCATAAATAGTGCTATGAAACATATTAATATAACTAGCTCATTGTGAGATGCATTGCTGTCAATGCCCCCTACTAGCAGTCGAGGGCGGATTCTCCGCAAACTTGGTTTAACGCCATTTTGATGCTTAATTATTGGTAACAAGTAAGCTCAACGTCAGTGGAATGCAGCAATTTGGCACGGAACTGTGGTGTCGACATCAGTTAGCGACCGTACTTTGGTCGGTTACTGATGTGCGAGACGACTGAGATCCACTCGAGAGCTGCGCAGCAGAAATCGAGTTAGCTCAGTCGCGAGCCACTACACGGAGTGCCAAATTGCGGAATGCAACGGACTATCACCCAACGTTGGAAAGACCCTTTCCGAAACGCGTTGAGGCAATGTGGCGTAGAACGGCAGCTTATACGGTGACCTTAAATACCGGTATAACTATTTTTGATCAGTAACAGGACATCAAAAAACACAGTCGCTAATTACCGACTGTGTTTTTATTTGTCTTCAGTTATCACAACTTGTGTGAATTAAATGATATTTTATAGTACACATAACAAAATTTGTGTTATTATAGATGCAATCACAACATTAAGGAGTACAACATGAAACCATTTAATGAATTTTCAGATTGGGCGGCGTTTTTTAAAGAAATTTCGCAACCGGAAGGCATTGTCTTAGGGACTGCAGATCTTGTGAAGGCAACTGGCGTTTCAAGTAGTCAGATCCGGTACTGGGTGCAGCAGGGTTATGTCAAAACGGTCGATGATGATGAAAAGCGGAGTCATAAATTTAGTTATCGCGCGGTGTTTCGTGTTCGGGCAATTAAGTATTTCCTGGATAAGGGGTACACGTTAGCATTTGCGGCGGAACAGGTCAGCTACTTTAACCGGTTGAATATCCGGCTGCAACAAATTGTGTTAGACCGCATGACGGATATGTCGGCTGACGCGGATGGCAACGTTGAAATTGCGTTAGGATCGGTTGACGCGCATGACGAATTAAAACTGACGCTAACCCCTGATGGGCAGACAAGATTTTGGACGGTTCGTCACGAGGCACCGAATAAGTAACAAGGATTCTTTGTTCAAGCATAAGTAGAATGGAAGCATGAGAATGGTAAAAGATATTAATGGTAAGCCTTATTCACGAAAGCTTTTAGTTGCGGTGCTTTTGATCGGTATTTTTTGCGCGGTCCTTAATCAAACACTGTTGTTTACGGCACAGCCAACGTTGATGCATGTGTTTCACATTGGTGCATCCACGGTGCAGTGGCTGTCGACGATTTACCCGCTGGTGGTCGGCGTCCTGATGCCAATCACCGCTTGGATGGCGGATAATATCAACACCAAAACGTTGATGTTAACGGCATACGGGATTTTCTTTATCGGGACACTGTGTTGCACGATTGCTGGCAGTTTTTCATTTCTGCTCGTTGGCCGAATTATTCAGGCGATTGGCGGCGGAATGATTCAAGGTATCACCATGACCGTTTTGTTTAATATATACAACAGTGAGGAGCGCGGGACAATCACATCACTGATGGGGCTGGCGTTTGGGCTCGCACCCGCAATTGGCCCCACGTTGTCCGGCTGGTTAATTCAAATCAGTTCATGGCGGCTCGTTTTTGGCGTGCTATTACCGTTTGAATTAATCACGTTCTTACTGGGCATGGTTGCGTTGAAACGGGTCATTCCATCCCGGCCATCGAAGCTGGATTGGGTCTCCGTTATCGTTTCAACCATTGGCTTTACGGCATTGCTGTACGGCCTATCATTGGCAGGAAGTGTCGGTTGGTTCGCGTCAACAGTCATTTCATTTGGCGTTGTTGGAATCATTTTCGTAGTCTGGTTCTGTCATCGACAAACTAAGATTGCGAACCCGATGCTTAATCTAACGCCATTTAAGACGTTCCAGTACACGTTGAGCCTCGGCATTTATGCGATTGCGCAAATGGTCATGACTGGGGTGCAGTTCCTGTTGCCGATGTATTTGCAGGATATTCATTTACTCACGCCGATGCAGTCGGGGATGACGCTGATCATTGGTGCTTTAGCGATGGGACTAATGAGCCGATTTCTGGGTACCTGATCAATCACGGATACGGCCGTGCTGGTATTATTTCGGGGGCAGGCTTGCTGACGGTGAGTGTGGCAGTATTTACCACCATCTCAACAACGACATCGGTGATTTTAATTGCGCTGATCTACGCCGTCTTGAACATCGGTATCGCCCTAGTCTCCATGCCGGCGCAAACGGTGGCCATCAATGCGCTGCCGAACAGTCTTATTAGTCACGGGAACGCGGCGATGAGTATGGTGCGGCAGATTGCAACCTCTCTTGGGTTGTCAGTGATCGTCAGTGTTGAGCAGACCGTGATCAAGGCACAAAACGGGCATACGCTGGTGGACCAGTTGACAGGGTATCATGCGGCCTTTCTGTTGTCGGCGATTCTTGGCGCAATTGTGTTTGTCATTGCGTTTCGAATTAAGAAGCCGCATCGAGAACCCATTACGGAAAATTAATGCTAAGTAAGCCTTGTCAGTTAAGCTGATGAGGCTTTTTTAAGTTCTAAAAGCGGCTGTAAGTGTTTCATGTGAAACATTATGGGCTGGCAGCCAAGCCATAAGTGTTGGTTAAGAAACGCGTGTCAACTAACGAATGCGTGCGAAGTCGCAGTACACTAGACTATTCTAAAAAGACGGGAGTGATCTCGTGAGACTGATCAAACGAGGGTGGCAGTGTCGCTGGCTGCCACAAGCGATGATTGTGATGATGGGGCTTTTGGCGATCCTGCCACAGCTGATCACTGGTAGTACAATTGTCGGAACGGATGGTATTTTTCATTTTAATCGCATCTACGACACAGCCAAGCAGATCAGTGCACTCAATTTTAGTTACTTTCAAATGAACTATGGGTTTCAGCAAAGCGGGCGGGTGATCAACGCCGTTTATGGCCCGTACTTTGCTTATTTAGCTGGGTTGTTGCTGGTGATTTGCCGCAGCTGGTATCATTTTCAACTGGTGACCACGTTTGCCGTATACGTCATCGGTGGTTGGGGCATGTACCGGCTGGCACAAACGGCGGGTGCGCGACGAAATCCAAGCCTCGTCGCCGCTCTGATCTTTATGAATGTGGGCTGGCTGCCGCGCTGGGGACTGGATCAAAATATGAGCGGCGTTGGTGCCGCAATTCTGCCCTACGTGATTGCCTGCGGTGTGGTGATGGTGAAACGACATGACCGTCCCATGCAGCCGATCAAATTAGCGCTGCTGATGGCGGTGCTCTGTCAGACACACGTGTTAAGTACACTCATGGCCTTTTTGATTCTGATTCCGTTTTGGATAATTGGCTTGGTTCACGCCGAATCACGGTCGAAAATGATCCGCGACACAGCCGTTGCGGTGGGCATAACGGTGGTCTTGTCGGCCAACGTCTGGGGTGCTTTGTTATCCCTGTATAGCCACAATTCGCTGGCACTGCCGCACGCGTCTGCGTTAGCGCATAACACCCTTAAACTGACCTGGCTTCGGGACAAACGACGTACAGTCAGTCGGGTACTGATCATGCTCTTCACGGGGCAACTTGGGATCCTGATAGTCATGCGTAAACGCATTTCTAAAGTAAACTGGCTGCTCAGTGGTCTTGGGTTTCTCGTGCTCTGGACGACAACCGGCCTGTTTCCATGGCATCTTGTACACCGGTTAGTGCCGGTGCTCTCGTCCGTGCTCCAGTTCCCGGTTCGGTTGACGGTATTAGCGTACCCGTTGTTATTGTGCGGGTTAGCGCTAACGTTTTCACAGCCGGTCAAGCCGTTACGTTTAAAACGATGGGTCATGCTGGGTGCCGTTTTGACCACTGGGGTGCTGATCGGCACCAACGTGCACCAGATTGCTAAAACCAGTGTGCAGGTGCGGCACCATCGCGTGCTCCGGCACCTGGGCGGGACCCTGCTGATCAAACGGTCGCCGGAACAGTTGCGGCAGGCGTTGAGCAGCCAACATCCTGGCATTTTGCTGCAGCTGGCTGAGAAGCATAGCGGTGATTATTTGCCGGTCAAACACACCTCGAAAAAGGGCAGCAACAGCCCCAGCAATCTGTACGAACAACAAATTCTCTGGGGGCATCAGTTCTATAAGTTTACCGTCCTTAGCGGTGGTCGGCTTGAAGTGCAGTGGCGGGCATCAACTCAGTTACAGTATGTGATCCCGGTTGTGACCTACTATGACTCGTCGCTCACACTGAATGGTAAAACGCTGAGTCGTAGCGAATACGGTCGCACACACATTAACGCACCGATCGTTTGGAGTAAAAAAGGCGTTAATACGCTGATTCTTAAGTACGAGACACCAGTTGGGGTCAGTGGCCTGCTGTGGGTATCGGCGTTCAGTTGGCTAGGATTTGCCGCCTATGGTGGCCGTCGTGGCTGGCGTCGTTACCGCGCGTTTCGCGGGCAAAAAATAAAAGTAAAACGCTAGTCTCAAAAACAGGTGCTCGCAATCCAAGTTGATTGTGAGCGCCTGTTTCTTTACACTGGGAATAAGACTAAAACGAAAAGAAGGAACGATCATGAAGCATATCGTAGCTGGGATCATTGCCCATGTCGATGCCGGCAAGACCACGCTGTCAGAGGCGTTGCTCTACCGAACCGGCGCAGTACGAAAACTTGGCCGGGTCGATAACGGGGACGCGTTTCTCGACTCCGACGACCTTGAAAAACAACGCGGTATCACGATTTTTTCACATGAGGCCAGTCTTCAGTCGCACGAACTGCAAGTCGATCTGCTGGACACACCGGGTCACGTGGACTTTGCGTCACAAACAGAACAGGTCCTCAGTGTGCTGGACTACGCGATTTTGGTGGTTTCAGCGACGGATGGTGTTCAGGGATATACGCGGACGTTATGGCGACTGTTGAAACGGTATAGTGTGCCAACGTTTATTTTCGTCAATAAAATGGATGTGGCAGGAACGGACCGCAATCAGGTGCTGACCCAGCTACAAGACGCTTTATCGACGGGGTGCATTGCCTTTGATGGTGGTGATAACGCTGCGTTACCCGAGATGGTATATGAAGACGTTGCCATGCAAAACGATACGGTGCTCGATACCTATTTAGAGACTGGCGACTTAACTGATGACACGGTCCGACAAATGATCAAACGACGGGAGGTCTTTCCCTGCTACTTTGGGGCAGCTCTAAAGGTGGACGGTGTCGATGGGCTGCTAGCTGGGCTGGAACAGTGGACGACTGAACCTCAGTACGGGACTGATTTCGGCGCGCAAGTGTTTAAAATTTCCCACGATGAAAAAGACGTTCGACTGACCTGGTTGCGGGTGACCGGCGGCAGTTTACACATTAGGGACACCATTTTAGGCGACCAAAAAGCCAACCAACTCCGCATTTATAACGGGACGCGATTTACCGCTGTTCAAGAAGTGACTGCGGGCCAAGTCTGTGCGATTCCGAACCTCACGGACACCCACCCTGGACTCGGGTTGGGGAAGTCTGCGGATGCTGAGACACCCATGATGCAGCCGGTGTTGACCTATTCAGTCGATACCAAGGATTACGACATTCAGACCTGTTTGAAGGTCTTTCGTGAACTCGAGGATGAAGACCCGCAATTGCATATTGCCTGGTCGGAACACCTGCAGGAAATTCGGGTGCAGATCATGGGAGAGGTGCAGTTGGAGATCCTCCAACAGATTCTACATGACCGGTTTAACCTCGATGTTGGTTTTGGTGAGGGCAGTATTTTGTATCGTGAAACCATTACACAGGCCGTTGAAGGTGTCGGGCACTTTGAACCGCTGCGACACTATTCTGAGGTTCATTTACTGATGCGGCCAGCACCTCAAGGAAGCGGGCTGACGTTTGACGCGGATTGCCCGGTTGAAGTACTGGGAAAGAATATTCAGCACCAAATTCTGACAAGTCTAACCGCTAAGGAGCACCTTGGCGTCCTGACTGGGTCGCCGATCACGGACATGCACGTGACGCTGGTAACAGGACGTTCCAGCGTTGTCCACACGGTGGGCGGCGATTTTCGTGAAGCCACCTGGCGCGCGTTAAGGCAGGGCTTAATGATGCTGCGTGAACCCGGTGGCGACCAATTGTTGGAGCGTGGTACCGATTCCGGCTGGAAGTTGGTCAGGACCAGATCGGTCGCGCAATGACGGACATTACTCGGATGAGTGGTACCCTCGATGACCCAGAAACGACGTCTGAGGGCACCAATACCATTTCAGGCATGACGACACTGACTGGTATCGCACCGGTCTCAGAGATGCAAAATTACGCGCAAGAAGTCAATGCTTATACCCATGGTCAGGGCCAACTGGAGTGTCTGATCGACGGCTACCGACCGTGTCATAATGCCGAGGCCGTCGTGGTCGCTGCTGACTATGACCCAGTCGGTGATTTAGAGAACACACCGGGATCGGTATTTTGCGCACACGGCGCCGGCTATCCGGTGCCGTGGGACGATGTGCCCGCGATGGCGCATGTGGCCTATCGGTTTACGGCGGATGAGCTGGCCGCGATGACGGAGTAGTTAATGGCCTCTATCGTATTTACGTATTATTAGCGGTAAAATTGACCTGTTTTTAATTTTACGATAAGGGGTTGTTGTAGATGAAACGTGTCACACAATTGGGAATTGCGGTGCTGTTTGGTTTAAGCAGTGGGGCGGCATTGGCTGGGACGACCAGTCAGAGTGCGTCGGCTGCTACCTGGCATCGCGGTGCGCCTAGTGCATTGAAGGGGACTTGGCGGACGAATTATTATCGGACAAGTAAAGTCTTCAAATCGGCCGGGTATTACACTCGGACCACATTCTTTGTCGGATCAACGGGCACTGATGGCGTCAATGATTTTTATTCTAAAGGTAAAAAACTTGTTGAGTCAGGGAGCGGCTGGGGCGTCAACCATAGTTTGAGATGGCGGTATTTGGGAAATCATTATTACCGATTGGAATCCAAGAACGGTAGCACTTATGACATGATTCACACAATGTACGTGCGTGGACATAAGGCAAAAATTAGTAATACGGGTACAAAGCACGTTTACTATAAGATCAGATAAACAGTTATTTAAAAAAGAAGTATACAAATGTTAAAAGACGTGTATAATTTTAATCGAACATATGTTCTGTATAATAATTCGCGTGAATCTAATAAATAACTCACGAAAGGATTTTTTATATGAACGAAAAGGATTTTTCACAGCTGTATGATGCACTTGTTGAAACTGGAAATTCAGGTAAATTAATGACGTTGGCTGCGCCGACTGGCAGCGGTAAAAGTTATGCGGTGACCCAGTTTTTGTGCCAACAGGCGGCTAAAGATCAAAACTTCCATGCCTTTTTTGTGACCGACCAAAAGAAGAATTTGAGAATTGATGATTTCCAAAAAGCATGGACTCGAGTTGATGTCGAAAAGCGTGGTGCATTTGAAAAAAATGTTGTGATTATACATTCATTGAGGGATACAGTACAGGAGCTCCTTGAGGCTGACGAAAAGGGGACGATTCCTGAAGGTCTGGACTCTCCTAAGTTACAAACAACGCTGAGTAGTTTGCGAAGACAACAAAAATTATTTGATCTGGTACAACAACAGGATGAAAGTACGATGGTAGGATTAAGTGAATTTTCAAAGGCAGAATTTGCAGTTAGACAGGCAATAGCTGAAAAATTAATGCGAATAGTTGACGTTAACTCTCCCCTGGACTCCGAAGGCAAAAGCGTAATTAGTCACTATTTAACCACACGGGATACACCCGAAGCACTATGGATGAACAAAATATATCCAACTGCAAATAT
>NZ_BBAG01000055.1 GCF_001311135.1 Secundilactobacillus paracollinoides DSM 15502 = JCM 11969 | reverse complement strand
TTATTGTTTATTTTGATGTGCCTGCTGGTGGTCGTCGCGGTTTTCTTGGTGCTCCTGATGGTTCCGATTGTTGTTTCGATTGCCGTTGCCGTTGATCTTCATCCACTTAGCCAGCGTTCCGTCCGAAATATTGAATTCAGTTTTCGCTTGCTCAGAAAATTTTATCCAGGCGGCATGCTGTTTATCGCGGTCGTGGCCGGACTGACGCTGTTCGATTTGGAAGGTTCTGATCAACCGGCGAAACGCACGCTTTTGCGGCGCTGGTAACGCCAGGAAATTTTGCTGGTCCTGGGCTTCCATTTGGTCGATCTGTTGAAACTCTTCCTGTTCGCGGGTGTGGGAGAAGAACGACCAAAGTGGGATGAACAGGTAGAAGCCGAGGGCAATTTCTGGGAAGAAGTAGCCGAGGCCGATGATCACGATGTAGATCACCCACGAGTTCCAAACGGTCGACCCGAATATCGTTTTATAAATCTGGGTCATGGTGGCTTTATCCGTGTATTTGGCTTGAATGATAGTTCGTGAGATCCAACTGAAGATAAATGAGATCAGCAGGCTTAGGCCGCCGTATAGCATCACGTTATCTGAGTTGGTCACGGTCGTCATTAATCTGGTAAATGCTGGCATTAACGACATCAAGAATAGCAGAATCAGATCAAACACGATGACGCGGTTCGCCACCGTTTCAGCTTCGTTAAAGACCAGGGCGTGCTGGTACCACAAGTTTGCTATGAAACAAAAACTGACCAGATAGATGCCGATAGATTTAAAAAGTTGCGGATAGTCGACCACGCCGTTATGAATGTCGAGCGGCAACGACATGACCATGATGGTGATAATGATGGCAATTACCGCGTCTGCAAAGACATCCAGCCGTTCTTTGAGTTTGGCTTTCAAGCAGATTCGCCTCCCCTTAGGTTATTTTTCTTCTATTATATCCCTGTTTTGCGCCACTTATCTTTGTTTTTGACCACTTGTCCGTAAATCCTTTCATTCTGGGACGTGGTTCGCTAGACTCAAGAGTGAAGCCTAGGATAGGAAAGAAGGGACAGCCATGAACGTCGTCTTTAATATTGCTGAGCAGATCCTGCGGCCATTTATTACGATCAACGCCGCTAAGGAGACGCCTGACTTGGTTCACCTCGCAAAGACCATTGATCAGCTTGCCAACCACCTGACGATTACGGGGACTCAGGATAAGCGGCAGCGGCCATTGTCGGTGTACCAAATTAGTCGGTTCTATACTGAAGACAAGCACGTGGTTTGTGAAACGGATGATGGGGTGTATCGGATATCGGAGCGGTTATATGAATTGAAGGAACTGTTGCCAGAGGGTCTGTTTGTTCAGGTCTCAAGCAGCGAACTCGTCGCCGTTGCCAGCATTCGTGATTTTGAACTCACACCAACGGGGAGTTATCAGGTCAACCTAACGACGGGCGAACGGACCTTTGCGTCCCGGCGGTGCATGCGACAGTTAAGAGAGGGGCTTTTAAAATGAAACGAACGATCCTGAGTCGTGTCATCATTGGCGTTGTCGTCGGCGTCTTTATTGGGTTTATGATCGCAATGGGGATTTCATTGGCTTACCGAGCACCCATTTTCATGCCATCATCAACCAGCTTTGTAAATCACTTTTCGTCCAGTTTAATGGCCACGGCCGCCTCAATCGGGCTATGGGCATTAATTGGAATTGTGTTTGCCGTTGGCGCCCTAGTCTTTGAGGTGGAACGCTGGAGCATTACCCGCCAAACGGTCACGAATTTCATTATCACGTACGTGCTGTTTACGCCGCTCGCGGTGCTTGCAGGGTGGTTTCCAATCTCACCCCTATGGTCGTGGCTGCTGTCCTTCACGATTGAATTTATCGTCATTTACGTCATCATGTGGGTGACGTCCATGCGGGTCGCAAGAGCGTCTGTTCGGCGGTTGAATGCGTTGTTGAATCAAACTAAAAAATGAAATGAAACGACCCGCCAAGGCTTATGTGAAGGTGACCTTGGCGGGTCGTTTTTGGAAATTGATGTCGTTAGCGGGAGGTGAAACGGTATAATGCGTAGAACAGGGTCAAACAACTATGCTTTTAGAAAGTCAGGGTCCTGAAATTCTGGATTCGGGTAGTGGTAGAACCCTTCCCCGGATTCGATGCCCAGTTTGCCGTCATCTAAACGTTGCTGTAGTTTGGCTTTGATAGCCGCTGCAATTTTGCCATCCGGATCCCCAGCTTGTGCAAGCGGCACGGTGATAGCAGTTCGGGTGCCAATCATATCGAGGATCGCAAAGGGCCCCATCGGCGCACCGGTCGCAATCATCCACGTTTTATCAATCGTATGGGGGTCCGCAACATCGGTCGCCCAGAGGGACATTCCGGCCACCATTAACGGGGTCAACATCGAATTTAAAACATAACCTGGCTGCTCTTTTTTGAGCTGAATCGGCACCATGCCCATGTTCTTCGCGAAGGTCACAACATCTTGGTACACAGCACTGTTCGTTTTTGGAGAGCCCATGATTTCTGCAGTGTTATTGACCCAGATATGGTTCGCAAAATGCATGTTTAAGAAGCGTTCAGGACGGCCAGTTGCTCCGCAAATTGGCTGGGCAGCATGGTTGACGAGTTGCTGGCAAAGATGGCTGTGTCAGGCGCTGAGTTGCCGATCTGGTTGTAGAAGGTCGTTTTCATGGCCGCATTTTCTGGGATGGCTTCAATGACGAGATCGGCGTGGCTAACAGTGCTGTCGATATCGTCAGTATAGTTAAGGTGCGCCAAGCCGTTATCGAAATCACTGTCGGTAACGTTGAGGTCCTGTTTGTACCCGCCTCTCAGCGCTGTGATTCGATTCTTTGCAGCAGTCAGTGCCTGCTGGTTAATATCGTAGAGTGTGACATTGAAGGCTTTAAAAGCTGCTTGATAAGCGATTTGACTCCCTAAGACACCGCCACCGGCAACCGTTACGTTTTGAATGTTCATGTTTGAGGTGATCCTTTCATTAAATGAACGCCATTATTTGACTTGAATCTCGCGAGTCGCCAACAGTTTTTGACCATTATTAAATAAGATATTTTTCTTTAATTCCGGAGAAACCAGATCCGTTTCATCTAGCTGTTTTGCCAGCGTTGCAACGGTTGATTCAGGTGTGTAAGGATAGTCGGCCCCGTAAAGCAGTCGGTTGGGATCAGCCATCTGCAACAGTGTTGGCAGTTGATAAGGCAAGGTTGCACCAGCGACGTCAAAGTAGACCTTACCCATAATCGTCATCATGTCTTCTCGCGGTACCTCTTGCTTCAGGGCAGAAGCACCGATGGTGATACGCTGTGCAATGATTGGCAGTAGGGCACCAGCATGCGGGATGATCCAGGTAATGTCCGGGTAGCGGCTGAAAATCCGATTTTCAGACATGTTGGCAACGGCTCGAGTCGTGTCAAAGAAGAACGCCATCAACGGGATGGCGGTTTTTTGATTGGCTGAGGAAGTGATCGGGTTGGGCTGGGTCGGATGAATCGCAATCAGGGCGTGGTTGGTGTTTAAGGCATCCATAACCGGATCCAACCGGCTGTCACCGAGGTAGACGCCCCGAGAGTTTGTTTCCAGAACGAACCCGGTTGCTTGGTCATCCTTCACGGCCGTTTCGACTGCTTTGACACTCTCGTCAATATATGGGAGCGGCAGGGAGGCCATAAAGCCGAGCTGGTCGGGGTACAGGCGGGAAAAATCACGGCCAAATTCATTCACTTCTTGGGCGAGTTCGGCTGTTTCCGTTGCATCATCCGAGTGAACCTGCGGACTTGAAATGGACAATAGTGAGTATCGAATATCTTGGTTGGCCATCATTTCTAGCGCGTCATCAACTGACCATGATGGGGTGGCTACCCCATCACCCATGCTGTTATAGTGCTTGGCCAGGTGGTCGACGAAGCCTGGTGAGAGATAGTGAGAATGAAAATCAATCTTTTTCATATAAAAAGACCCTCCTTTTTTTAACCATTCTAGTGACTGAATGGAGAAAAAGGGAGAGCCAGTATTTTCGATTGTGTCCCAGATCAGGCGAGCTTGAATAGTGTGGCAAAATCCAAGCCATAGCTGGTTAAAACAGCGGTCGTCAGCTGCGTTAATTGCGCGGCCATTTCCTGTGGCGGGGTCGGATCATCGGTGCGGATCCAGTTCACAGCGACACCGATGTGCGCCGAAATAATGTAGGCGGACACGGTTGTAATTGGCACATTTGGCTGGTTGATCTTGGCTAAAATTGCCCGGTAATTTGCATGCCAGAGTCGACCATCTTCTGAGTGAACCCGCTCCACCGGTCATTGACAATGAAGGCTTTAAACGCCTTACGATAGGTTTGGTAGTGCTCAAAATACTTGGTGTAAAACGAGAGCGGCGTTTCTAGGTGATAGGTGGGTTCGTTATCTTTGCCCAGCAGATAGGCCATTGCCCAGTCGTAGAACGCATACTTATCCTCATAATGGCGGTAGAACGTGGATTTAGACAGTCCTGCACGCTTAATCAAGAGGCGCGTACTGAGTTTATCGAGGTCGTTATCGTCGACCAGGTCAGTGAGCGCATCTAGGAGCTGCAAGTCGCTTTTACGGGTTTTGAGTGCTGGCAAAATGGTGGGCCTCGTTTCCGGTGGCAGAGTCGTTTAGTTAAATGACCATCTTTCACTCATTGTAGCTAAAATTGCGGCCAACGGGAAGCGGGAGGATCGCTGAGTCGCAAAATGGACGTTTGTTTTTGCAGCACACCACTGCAGTCGATAATGAGACTTGTCTATTTTGCGGTCTGGTTGTGACGTAATAGTTGTTCACCATTTTGATACAAAATGGCTGCTTTAGTTGATGCAGATAAGAGTGGTGTCGTTTCAAGTAGTTGGCTCATTTGAGTGACTGCGGGCGCTGGTGTGTACGGGTAGTCAGCACCATAAAGGAGTTTACTGGAATCAGCCATCTGCATCAGTAAGGGCAGCTGATAGGGGAGAACCATGCCAGCGACATCGAAGTAGACATGGTTCATAACGGCCATGATGTCGTCTTGGGGGTGATCCTGACCGAAGGCGGCGGCACCTGCTGAAATACGCTGGGCAATCACTGGGAGCACTGCACCGGCGTGTGGTACAATCCAATTAATGTTTGGGAAACGGCTAAAAATTTGTCTCTCAGTCATATTGACAACTGTTCGGGTGGTGTCAAAGAAAAATTCCATTGATGCATCGGGGGTTAACTGATTAACTTCAGCATTTTCTGGTGTTGGTGCTTCGGGATGAATCGCAATCAGGGCGTTGTGGGCATTAAGTTCAGCCATGATTGGATCTAACCGGGGATCCCCGAGGTAAAGCCCATCAACGTTTGTTTTAAGGATAAATCCATCAGCGTTATCTTCATCGAGTGCTTCTTTGACCATCGCAACGCTTTCGTCAATATACGGCAGTGGGAGTGACGCCATAAAGCCTAATTTATCAGGATATGCTTGATGAAAATCACGGCCATACTGATTGGCTTCCCGCGCGAGATCAACGGTACTGGTCTCTTCGCCCGTGTACATTTCAGGGTTTGGGACGGACAGCAATGAATAGTCAATCTCTTGATCTGCCATCATCTTTAATGCCTGATCGATTGACCATGTTGCATTCTGACCCCGCCGGCGAGACCAGATGCCTCTTGGTTGATAATATCTAATAGACCGGGGAACAAGTAATGTGAATGAAAATCAAGTTTTGTTGTCATGTTAATCAGCCTCCTAAATGCTTGATTGGTTTAATGCAGTAAGCATAGTCAGCTGGCAATTTTAGAACAAGGTGTAAAAAAAATATCTGTACCTTTTTGGAGGAGAAAATGTCGAAATATTCAGATACCGATACCCTCATTATTGAGTCGGCTTTGCATTTGTTTGAAACACCGGGGGCTGGCAATATAACTGCCTTACAAGTTATCGATGCTGCTCACATTCACCGCAGTACTTTCTATCATCATTTTGCGACTTTTAATGATTTGGTAGCCGCAATGATGAATCGCGTTTTTCCCGACCCGCTTAACACAGATCTAAGGTTGTCAGAAAACATCGTTAACTTAGTTGAAACGATTGATAATAACCAGGTCCTGTTTCGAAACTTGATGCAATTCCGCGGCAAATTTGAAGAAATTGTCAAGCAGCGTTTCGTGCTTGACGTTAATTTATGGACAAAAAATGTCGAGACAAACCCAGTGGCGGTCGAGCTGCTTTATGGGTGTGTGATTGGCATGATGGCTCCTGGCTAAATAATCCTCAAATTAAGAAGAAGGATGTTTTGTTTTATTTTGAGCGTCTCGCGGATGCATTTCAGCTAGATATCACAGGATAAGTAAACTAACTGATATAAAAAGCGTGTGGCAAAAGACTGGGTTACTCCTAGAAAATAAGAGGCGCCAACTAAACCCCAAAATTGCCGGGTTTAGTTGGCGCCTTTTTATCATTTATTGATGATTTAGGCTAGTAGAGTGGCAGATAGTTTTTCAGCAAACGCTGATGGTTTTTGTGCATAGCCAGATGGCCTCCTGGAATATCTGTAACGGGAACATTAATTTCCTTACTAATCTCATCATCAATTGTTTGCGGTAAAAAGCCTACTGAATCAGTACCGTTAAAAATGATGATTCTATTTTTATGCGCTTTAAATATTGACCAATCAATAACCTGTCCTGTATATTGTGCAGCTTCATATTTGAGCCAAAACATCATTGATTTCATTTTCATTGGATCTGGTTTAGCGTCCTTAGATAGATTCATCATTTGCGCATCAATAGGCTGAATGTGCATTTTATTTTCAAAAAAATTTGTTAGTGCATCAAAGTTACCTCCTAATGCTTCTTGAATCATTTGGGCGTATTGAGCATTTGATTTACCAGTTTTATCTATTACTGTATTAAGTGGAGTCTCATGAATTGCTACTCGATGGAAACGCTCAGGGTTTTTAATAAAAGCTTCTTCGGCTACGATTGATCCAGAAGACGTTCCCATAACATAAACTGGATTGTTGGGACTAAATTCATCAGCCAACGTGAAAACATCTTGAACATCAGCTTTGAGTCGATAATCACTGTTTGCGTTAGCGGCATCTGATGGCAAAGGAGGTGCAACAACAGTTCGACCGTAGCCGCGACAATCATACGTAATGACAGTAAAGTTGGTTTCTAATACTTTTGCCGCGGGAGTAAAAATATCACCTGTTCCATTTGCACCTGGGATTAGGATTAAGACCGGCCCGTTTCCATATTTTGTTACGTTCAACAATGATCCATCTTGCGTTTTAATTTCCATGTGATTACCTTCTTTGACTTTTAATAAGGATATTTTATGTCCTAATTTATCTTCAAGGAAGAACACTTTCAATGAGATGTGTTGCAATTATTTAGGGATTCCAAGTTGCTGGGCATACTTTCCCATTTTTGAAGTGGATGGTGGATTTGATTGATTAAGCCACCAATGAAAAAGGCTTATTTGTCCACCAATAAGAAATTCAGCTTGTATTTTAGGGGGTATGTCTGAAATGTTTTTTTTCAGAAGTAATGTATAGCGTCTTAGCACAAGAGAATGAAGTCGGATTATGAATTCTTTCCAGCCCTTTGTGGTAAGTATTGAACTTAATAACAGGCGATTTTTAGTTGCATACTGATAAAATTCTGTAAAATCAAGTTCGTCTTCAGGAGTCAGTATTACTTGACTTGAGATTTCCTCTAGCATCTGGTCTGACAACCATTCCGTAAAGTCATTTATATTATTGAAATGTCGATAGAATGTGGAACGATTTATCCCTGCAGTTCTAACTAGTGATTGAACAGTAATTCCAGATAACTCGAAAGTAGCTAATAGTTTTGCGAAAGCGTCTCTGAGTAAACTTAGGCTGAATTGTAATGAACTGTCCATAATATGGACCTCGATTCTCTGGGAAATTACATTCTATTATTCAAGTAGCACTGAAAAATGGTTTGGATTTTTGCTGGATGATTTCATAATATTTTGAGTGCTTGTAACCATTAACTTTTAGCGGGTGAGAACCACTTATCGTGCTGCTCACGGTGATAAGCGGTGTATTTGAAATGACCTTTAATGTATCTCGAATAACTATACGACCATGAGACTTTAATTTTGCTTTTACTACTAGTAATTACGCGTAGGTAGCGGTACTTAACGCCAGTTGGGTTCATAGGTGTTCCAGCAGTAGCATCTTTCATTCGAATAACGTACCCGTGGGAAATATGCCGGTAAAACGGATGAGTGAAAGTAGCAGTATCTGACATAACCAAGTATATATGAGACTTAGTAAATTGAGCATAAGTATACTTTTCATAACTAGCTTTCCAGAAACCACTATGAAGTGAAGCAGGCGTACCAGAATGCCATGTTGCAGCGTTGGCCTGTGTAGTTGTAGTATACATGCCGGTGCCGAAAATTCCTAAGGCTAAAGCTAAGCGAATTCCTTTAATCAAAAATACCATCTTCCTTTACTTTAATATCCTACAGTTCTAAGTATAGCTGGTGAAGAGGCATAAATAACCATGATTTGAGTGAAGGAAAAAAGCATCCGTTTGATAGATGCTTAACCGTTCATGACTGATGCTATTAAATTTTATTGGTGTCGTTTCGTGGCTACCAAAATGGCTACCATTGACTACTAAATTGGTCTAGCGTATGAAAAATGAACACAAAAAAATCAGCAATCACGGCGTTTAACGCGGTGTGTCTGCTGATTAGTGGTGTTGATATGATGGGCAGTCAGGGGTTTGAACCCAACTGAAACATAAACGCTATTAAACCAGTGCTTATGCGGTGTTTCATGTGAAACATTTTGTCCTTGGCTTACCAATTGGCTTACTTTTACTATGAAACGCTAAAAACGGCTAGTTCCTCCTGTATCTAAAACTTTTAGTTTTAACGTGGCACACGTGGCACACGTGGAAAAACGTTGATATAGCAACGCTTAAAAGTTCCTTGACGTGGCCCATTTGGTGGAACAACGTGGCACACTTAGTAAAAAGCACTTGAATATACTAAGCTTAAAAGCCTAAATAATTGGCCAACTTATTGGCCGCCTGCTGATTTTGGCCTTTAGTGACGTGCGTGTAAACATTCAAGGTCGTTGCAACGTCCTCATGGCCTAATCTGGTTTGCACTTCTTTAATGGTGGCACCAGCAGCAAACAAAGCGGAGGCGTGACTGTGTCGAAAACCATGTACGGTAATACTAGGGGTTAAGTGGTAATCAGCGATGATCTGTTTTAACCACTTACCCGGAGTATTAAGCGATTTAAAACCGTTCTTAGTGTTAGCAAAAATTAACTGATCTGGCTGTAACGTATTGAAGCCTAAGAATAAATAATATTCACGTTGCTGTTTATGCCAGCGTTGTAATATTTCTACCGTTGTATTGTCTAAGCTGACAGTGCGGCGTCCTTTTTTGTCTTAGGTGCTTGAATGATCTGCTTGCCATGTTTCCCTTGAGTGAGCGTTTTATTAACCCGCAAGGTCTTATGAACAAAATCAATATCTTGCCACGTAAGGCTAAACACTCACCACGTCGCACGCCTGCAAACGCTAGTACCCGGAAGAGACAATACTTTTCGAGTTCCTTTTGCTGGTCAATGCAATTGAAGAACGTCTTGAGTTGATCACGATCCCAAAAGTTGTCAGGCTTATCACCCCAACTATCAGGTTTAACCGGCATTGTAATCATCTTAGCTGGATTATGTGTGATATAGCCATGTTTTAAACCATATTCAAAGATTGCTACTAGATAATTGTACCAACGCTTATAGTTATATGTGACTTCTTTAAACCATAGATTAACAGCACGCTGGCACTGATTAACGGTGATAGTTCGTAGCCGTTTGTTACCAAATAACGGCAAGATGTGATTATCGAACATGCCAGCGGTACGTGCCCAAGTACTTTCACGAACGGTATTAATATACTGGTCATACCATTCATGGTAAACGTCAACAAAGATAATGTTATTATCAACTGGTAAAACTGTTTCTTGTTGTAACTCTACTTCAATTCTGGATAAGGCAATACGAGCAGCGCTTTTTGATTTAAAGCCCCGACGCCGAGTTGATTTCTTTTTGCCGGTTTGGGGATCAACACCTAAATAAACTTGAAACTGATAACGGGTATTCCCGTCCTTGTCCTGATATTTCTTGATTGTTGCCATTTATAATTTCCTCCATAACGTACCGTGCGGGGGCAGTGTTATGTAAGAAATATAGTTTTTATTGGTGTTTTCTTAATGTAACTTTACTATCGTTTTTAGTATCAACAAATGAATACACGTTTCCGCCGTTTCCATCATTTATAGAAACAGAAATATTTTCAGGAACGTTACCATCCCAATAATGTTGCAAATATATTTCAATACCTTGTTTGCAAATTGACATTTTGCTTTCTTTATCAAGAGACGACAACCATCTTTGTGATTTGGATTCTTGTTCTTTTACATTTTTATTTACAGCGCCATATGTTGAATAATCAATTGAAAAGAATGCCTTTTTGTTAGCAAGTGCAAGAAAAGTTATATAAAAAATGGTGTCTTCTTTGTCCATATTATACATAATGTTATTTTTTAGAGAATTATCCAATATAGACTTCTTAGTAGCTGCTGCGCGTATTGTCTTTTCTTTCATATTTTGAACATCAACATGGACAATATAACTATCAGAAACAATTTTAATTACATCGTTCGGTGTACAGGTCAAAAAGCGACATATTTTATCAAGAGTATCGAATTGGATACCTGTTGACACGTTTCTGCCTAATACTGATAGTGTGTTCATTGAAATACCAGTAGCCTTTGAAATGTCTGTCAGAGTAAAACCTTTTGATTTTGCCAGCTTTTTCAAATCTATTTTAATCAAAAACAATCACTTCCTTATATTTAGAATATACAACAACTTAATCTTGACTGCAAAGGGTAAAAAAAATAACTGCAAATGGTTTTTTTAGTTGAACCATACAGTAATTTATGTTACTGTTTAAATGTAATAGAGAAGAGGTGAACTTATATGAACAACATGGACAAAAGCTGGCTTACGTACCAGCAAGTGATGGAAGAGCTTCACATTGGTAGTGTGAATACAGTCTATAAGATGATTAATGACGGTTTAAAGGTAACTAGCATTGGTAGACTAAAACGCATTGAACGCAAAGAGCTAGATAAGTATTTAGCCTCAAAAACAATTTAATTGTACCGTGCGGGGGCAGAATAAATTTGAGGAGGTGATTTCATGATAGCAACAACAATTTTATGGGTAATCAAGTTTATGATTGTGTCGTTTGTTGGCAATGTGGCATTTAAGTTAATCAAGAACCCGCGTCGGTATTTTTGAGTGTGAGGTCAGTCGCATGGGAAAGTATACAAAAAAGACCTACTTTGCTTTGGACGGCAGTAGGTCAGAAATCCATCAAAATATGCTTTCCCTTATTTTAGCATGAATAAGGAGAATGGAAAATGACAAATAAAGAATTAGTGGAACAATCTGAAAAACTAGCAACGGCGTGGGAATCATTGAGAGTAAGTATTGATAATTTATCAATGGCAATAGCTGTTGCGAAATATGATAGTGATTGGTGTGACTATTTCTTTAAAAGCGAGCAGTCAAGCAATCTTGAAAGTAATCTATCGAATATTGCTAGTGTGATGTTAGAAGTTAGTAATGACATTTGTTCCAAATATTAGGTGATTAATATGAATGATAAAATCAACCACCTAATCCAAGCCCTTGATTACGTAGACCACGGTTTCTCAATTTATCCATTGGTTGAGAATACCAAAGTCCCAATTAAAGGCACTCACGGATTTAATTCAGCTAGCAATGATTTAGTAACTATACGAAATTGGTACAACGAACATGCTTACAACATTGGTTTGAAATTAACCGATAAAAATATCTTTGTCGTTGATATGGACGTTGGCCACGAAAGTGGTTTTAACGGCATAGCGAGTTACCAGCAGTTATATAAGAAACATCATTTTCAACCGTTACCAAAAGATAGTTATATCGAACGAACGCCGTCAGGGGGACTGCATTGGTTTCTAAGTTACCCAAAGGGGTCACCAGTCAAAACTGTTCAATCGGCTTTTGGTAAAGATACAGGAATTGACATCATTACCAGAGGCGTACCAGTTTATCCCACCATGGTTAATAACAAGCGGTACCAGCCAATAGACGGCCGAACGCTTGCCGATGTTAAGCCGGCCCCTAAATGGCTAGTTGATATGTTGGCGGGACAGAAAGTGAACAGTGCGTCAGAACACGCCTATACCACCCGGCAAAAGAAGTATACCGGGCGTCTGCTAGATGAAATGGTGACCGGAACAACCCAAGGTAATCGCAATGCTTGGTTAACTAAAATTGCCGGTCGTATGTTTGGCGTCGGTGCTGATCCCAAGACAGTCTATAACATGCTGTCAGTGATAAATGATTCGTTTGTTGATCCAGCACTACCAAGCAAAGAGGTTAATGTGATTTTTCAATCTATTTTAAAGCGAGAGAGTAAGGGGGTTCATTAATGGGTAAAGCAATGGATTTACCAGCAGAGACCCGAGAAACAGCCAACAATGTTATCAAAATGCAACGTGACGCCGATTGGACTAGTGAATTTAAGCAGGATTCTAACGGCGGTATAAAAACCAAGTCATTATATAATATTCGTTTGATTATGGAAAATGATCCAATACTAAAAGGGTTGGTTGTATTTGATGAGTTCTCGGAGCAAATTGTAAAGACACCACAAACGGACGATCCATTATTTAAAAAAGGTTTTTGGAATGATGGCGACGATACCTTATTGAGAAGTTACCTTGAAGATCGTTACGATTTATTGTTCAGTAAGGAAAATATTACGGATACGGTAGTCACTGAATCTCGCTGTAAGCTAGTCAATCCGGTTAAAGAACGCATTGAAAAGGTTGCTTGGGACGGTAAGCCTCGTGCTGAACGTTACTTCATTGACTATTTAGGTGCCGAAGATAATCATTACACCCGAACCATTACTAAAAAATGGCTAACTGGCCTTATTGCCCGCGTCTATGCTCCCGGCGTTAAATTTGAAATTGTGCCTATTCTTGAGGGAAGTCAGGGACTTGGCAAGAGTACAGCCGGTCGAAACCTTTACCCGGATAAGTTTAACGACACATTAAAAGGCATGGGGAAACAAAAAGACGATTACCAACAATTGCAAGGTAGTTGGGTAGTTGAGATTGCCGAGCTTTCAGCGATGAAAAAAACGGATATTGAGGGAATTAAAAATTTCATTAGTGCGCAATCTGATATTTACCGAAATAGTTATGGTCGCTATGCGTTGCCACACCCCCGTAAATGCGTTTTCATCGGGACAACCAACCAATCGGACTATTTGAAAGACGCCACCGGTGAGCGACGCTTCTTTCCAATCAAATGTGGCGTTAGTAAAGCCAAGTTAGATGTATGGCACCCGGACGAAAATTACATTCTTCAAGTTTTAGCGGAAGCCAAGTATTGGTTTGATAATGGTGAACTGCTATATCTGGATCAGGCGACCATGAAAGAGGCAAAGACGTATCAGATGGCTGCTGAAACTGTCGACCCCATGAAAGATGCCATTGAATAATTTTTATCCATGGAAGTGCCTGTTGATTGGGAAAACATGAGTACCAGCTTGAAGCAAAGCTATGTTAGGGACTACGGCAGTGAATCGTCGTGGTTGTTGGCACAAGTTAGTGAGAAACGGACGCTTTTAAAACAAACGACTACGCGGGAAATTATGGCAGTTGTATTCTGCAAAACAGTGGATCGCTATTTAACCGGAAGAACTAATTCGGAAGCTAAGCGGATTAAGCTATTAATGGATAATATGGACGGGTGGAAGTCACAACGAATTAGAACTAACGGCAAGCAACCACACGGATATGTTAGAGAATTATAGCTAAAGTTTATAAACAACGTTGCAAAGAAAGTCAGTGTGCCACGTTGTTCCACCAAATGGGCCACGTCAAGGAACTTTTAAGCGTTGCTATATCAACGTTTTTCCACGTGTGCCACGTGTGCCACGTTAAAACGAAAAGTTTTAGATACAGGAGGAAAAGGAAAAATGAAAGTAATTTATCTAAGTTTAGTTGAGCAAGCTTTTGATCTTTATGTCAAACAATATGGGACGGTTCCCCCAAGTAAAGTTAACAAGTTGAAATCATATATTTACAAAGCCTTGGTGAAAAATGGTATTTTAGATCAAAATGGCAATTCAACTCAAAAAGCAAAGGATGATGGGTTAGTGGAAAGCTTTACTCCAAACAAAGATGGAGAATATGAGCCAGAAACTGTAAGAGATTTAAAGCTCATGTATCCAATGTATGCACAATTCAGTGACAATCACTTCATGAAATCAAGCCAAGGGTGGTTAGCTGACGCCTATGTTATCCGAAGTATTTCAAGCCAAGTCTTGAATAATCCTTTCAGCGATTAAGAACAACGTAAAAATGCGTACAAGATGTTGGAACAATTAGATGATTAATATACAGAAAGGATCTAACTATAATGATTAAAACAAAAACAATTGTCCAAATTACCGCACAGAATTTGGATCGAGCAATCAACAGAGAATTAACCAACCTAATTGATAGTGACAGTGTTATTGACATTAAGTTTTCAAGCAACGCATTTGGAAAAGACTTAGATTCTTCTTCTTCAGAATATTGCGCCATGATTATTTATAAGTGAGGTTAGTTAATGAAAGCCTATGATGTATCGCGTATGAAGCACCGCTGCCAATTCGGGGTATATGGTAATGGTGAGATGAACCTAATACAGGTGCGCCCGTTCAGAAGTTTGTTCCGCAATTCTCACTATGGTTCGGTGAGTATAGCCAGACCATTAATCAGCAAATTACTCTAACCGGAGACAACCTGACAGATACGAAGATGATTGTGGTACGGCATAATGAGCAGGTTAATCAGCAGCAACTGGTTAAGATCGGTGACACCTTTATCGGGTCAACAACGTAGCCGGTGATGATGAGGTTAACTCATTTGATCTCATCACATTGGTTCGCTACCAGAAGCGCGGGTAATAAATGAGAGGTCGTCTTTACAGGCGGCCTTTTGTGTATGTAAGGAGATCTATTTATATGGCAAAACCTATGAAGCAATGCAACCATGCTGGGTGCCGTCAGCTGGTGCCCTATGACGTCCGTTACTGCGATAAGCACCAGCATAAGGCTAACGCCGAAACCTACCACAAGCGCATGTATGGCGAGTATGAGGGACGCTATCAGCAGTTCTATAAGTCATCTCAATGGCGTAAGTTGTCCCGGCGATTCCTAGAAAACAATCCAATCTGCGTGCAATGCTACCAAGATGGTGTGATACGCAAGGCTGATGTAGTGGATCATATCGTAGAGTTGCGTGATGATTGGTCACGGCGACTAGACGAAAGCAACTTACAACCATTATGCTACCGACACCATAATCAAAAGACTAAACAAGCTAGGGAAATACGACAAAAAGAGGGTAGCACAAGAAATAGCGTTAGGCCTTGATATGACTGCGATAGTCGGTAATAGATGTTGGTTGCGATTATACAGAGTATTCGCAAGTGAACATGGTTAGGTAGAGCTGAATTTTCAGCTGAACTTAGGTAGTATATCTGCGCAAAATTGCGCACATCTTTCAGCTGAATTAAAGATGGCTGGCTAAGTTAAACTTAGGTAGTATATCTCCCCAAAATTGGGACATCTTTCAGCCGAGTTATTGAGCGGAATTTTCCGCTGTACTATCTGTGGTCGCAAGTTACGACCCCAACGCACTAACTTGGTGCATTAGCTGACCCGTTAAGATGACGGGATAGGTTGCTTTCGTGGCTCAATTTTGAGCCCCCAATTTTGGGGAGCTAAGCCGAATTTTCGGCTGAGTCGGCATTATGCAGACTTAGGTATGCGTGGCTAATGTGAACACGCAGGTTCTATGAATGCCGGAGTATCAATGATATGGGGGCTATGAATGAACCGATAAGAGCGGGCACACTCCTTTCTGTGCGTAAATTTCCCTTTAAAAGTTTGATTTTTTGCCAATATTGACAGGAATCAGAAAATGTCTACTACTTTATGCGAAATTTGCATAAATAAAAAGCCAAGGGGTAAAGCATAACTATATGGAGTATGCTAACCAATAACAGCATACTATATATTGCACTTTTCCCTCGAAAGTGTTACGATTTACGTATAATAAACGAATTCCGAATATATGTGCATTTAAGCTACCTCAGCCATGCTGCGGTGGCTTTTTTGCATATAAATTTAGCGAAAGGAGCCCGAAAATGGGTCAAAAAATTAAGCAACTATCAACTCTAAAAAAACATCTAACGAACGAAGAACGCGACCAGCGTAAGGACGCCGAGACTGCCTTGTTTGATTACCCGTCACTCGATTTAACGCCCCCTGATTGGTTACATGACCGTGCCTTGACTGAATGGCAACGCGTTTCCCCGTACTTGAAAGCCAACACACCCATTAGCGAACTTGATCGGGCCCTTCTAGCAAGCTACTGCCGGGCTTATGCCACCATTCAGACTTGCGAGAACGATATTCGTAAGAATGGATTGGTTCAAACTAATCAGGAAACTGGTGCGCGCAAGCCTAACCCGTATGTAGCATTGCAATCTCAAGCCATGAAAGACTTAAAATCCTTGGCTAATGATTTAGGCATGTCATTATCTAGCCGGGCTCGTATGGAATTGAATAAACAGAAAGATGATACGCCGGAAGATTCTTTTGAGGCGATGTTGTCATGATTGAATACGTTGATCAAGTTTTGTCCGGTGAAGTGCTGGCTGGTCAAAAGATTAAATGGGCGTGTGAGCGATTTAAACGCGATTTGAGCCGTTCTAAAGAAGCGAGTTTTCCATTCTACTATGATGAAGAAGCGGCGACAAAAGCGGTTCAATTTATCGAATTAATGCCCAAAACGGACGGTACCAAGCTAACCATGCAGCCCTTTCAAAAATGGATTATCAGTGAGTTATATGGGTGGCGGGAAAAATTGACTGGCAATCGGCGATATGATCGAGCGTTCATTAGTATGGCACGCAAGAATGGCAAAACCTATCTCGCTTCTGGTATGGCCGCTAATGGCCTTTTAAGAGAACGTCAGCCCGCCCGTAACCGACAGGTATTATTCGTCAGCAACGCCCTTAAACAAGCTAAATTAGGCTACGATATGCTTTCAAGTGGTTTACGGCAAGTCCGTAAGCAGTCGAAGTACATGCGGCAACGCATTAAGGTGCAGAAACAAGCCATTACCGACCTAGAAACTGATTCGCAAGCCCTAGCCCTTGCTAGTGATACCAGTACACTTGATGGTTATGCCGGCACCACGGTTATTTTAGACGAATGGCATGAGGCTAAAGACCGTAAGGTATACAACGTCTTAAAGTCCGGTCAAACGCAAGAAGATAATTCATTGCTAGCGGTGATTTCCACTTCGGGGCTTAACCTCAACGTCCCCATGCACGCCGAATATGAGATGTTGACGGACGTTTTAAAGGGGAAGATTGAAGCTGATCGCTACTTTGTGGCAATTTGGGAACTAGACGACCGCGAAGAAGTTTACGATCAAGCCAATTGGATCAAGGCAAACCCGTTGTTCAGTGAACCACATGTTAAGCAACGCATGACGGAGAAAATTCAGGCCGATGTTGACCTTGCCATTAAGCAAAATAACCTCATTCCGGTGCTGGTTAAGAACTTCAATATGTGGTTGCAAGCCAGTGAGGATAGCTATATTTCTGCCGACGATTGGGCTGCTGGTAAATTAGATGAACTCCCCAATTTGCGGGGGCACGATGTGTATATTGGCATTGATTTATCAAAAAGTAATGATTTGACCGCGGTTAGTTGGCTGGTGCCAATTGGCAACGGTCAATTTTATT
>NZ_BBAG01000054.1 GCF_001311135.1 Secundilactobacillus paracollinoides DSM 15502 = JCM 11969 | reverse complement strand
AACTGATAAAACGAACACTGATTCCGATCAGAATGTACATGCATTAACATCTGATAAGCGGACCAGTGTTCGTTTTAAATTAGCAATTACGGATGTTTTACAAAACCCGTACACTTTTGGGGAGATGAAGGGACGAGAAGTCAAGGAATTCAGTGCTTTCTCGAAGAAAACTGTTGGTCGAAATTTGACGATTTCTGAGGTTGAACATTCATTTCTTAGGATGGATGGACCTTCTGGTGCCAAGTATATTGAAAAAATCAACGGGGAAGAACAGACAACATTTCATTTTGACAACGGTAAGCGAGAATTCCGAGTTCATGGTTATTACAATGAGGGCGAGAATTTCTGCATTATTAGAATTGATCCACACCATAATCTTCAATATTGAATAAAAAAGTATCGTTGCGATATGTGTGATTTTACATCTTGCTACGATATTTTTTTGTGTTTTTTCTATAAATAATACATATTTTTATCTTCATTATAATGAACTATTGTTCAACAAAACAGTTAATTTAAAATTATTGGATGATTATGATACTATTTATCTCCTTACAATGCTATAATTCAACTGAATTTAAGCGAATTGTTGATTTATATGACTGTTTTTGAACAATAGTCATATAAAATTTGGCATTCAGGTAAATTCAACCAGAGTTGATAATAAGACAGATAGCTTATTTCGTTTAATGGTAGGGACAAAAAGGGGGAGCATAATCATGAAAAATAACACTGCATTGTTGTTGGCGGCCAGCGCGTTAGCAATTGGGGTAGGAGCTTTATCACTTAATCATACTGGCCATCAAGCGTTAGCGAGTACGACCATCACTCGAAATCAAATCGTAAAAGACGCGGATTTTCTTCAAGGACAGGTTAAAACTTCGTCACCATGGGTTAAATCTGAAGTGAACTTGAATTTCGTTTCTAACTTAAAAGCGCTTGATCCATTGAAGGTATATAGTGATACCACGACTAAGGAAGATAATTTTGACCAAGTTATGGTGGACTATGCGACAGCATTTTTCGTAGATGACGGCATAAGAGACATCAATGAATCAAAGAATTGGCCCGCCATTCAAAATATCTATCAACATTTTCGCGCAAGATTCTCGAAAGAAAATCAATCCTATTTAGATTCGCAATTGGCTTTAGCAAATGGTTCTGAAAACATTGTTGATAAGTATAATAACGAGACTCAGTTTGTTGATGATTTACAGGCTGCTATTTTCGCTTACGGCGATACGCTGAGCGTTCAGAAAAATAGTGTTTATGCCTCTAAGGCGGTTAAACCTGCCAAGAGTAACCACGTAACGGTGTCTGGAAAAGTAACTAAGTACGCACCGTTAGCGTACAAGCTTTCAAAAAACACCTATGTCAAGGTGACGACCTATCGCGGGTATAAGTATGCCAAATTGACTAAGTCTTATACTTATAAAATTAAAGTCTACGCACCGAAAGCTAAGAATATCAAAGTGATTGCGGGTGGACCAGTTAATCATAAGTTCATTTCGGATACTAAAACAGTTAATTTAAAGGTTGCTAGATAAATTAATTAGACCACTAATATTATCGGAACCCACAAAAGAATAGTTCAAGCCCTAGCCGGCCAGTTGACTAAAAAATGAGAAAACTGGCCGGCTTTTTAAGTATCACAAACAAAAACCACAGCAAAAAATTCTAACAAAATCATGATTCATTTCAAAATTCCAACAGTATTTTGAAATAGTGTTGTTATAAAAATCTTTCCTCAATGTTATATTAATCTAATGAAAGGGGTGACATATGGGAGCGGAGACCCAGATGCCCTTTCATGTAAGACTTGTAGGCTAATTGAATGTTTTTAATATCTAAGGAGGAGAGATATTATGGGCGGGGGATCTAATAGACTGTCAAAAAATAATCGGAAACTTGCTGTGGAAAAGGAGACATCTAAACTTCATTATCGGATGTATAAGTCCGGAAGAAAATGGCTCTTTGCGACGATTGCAACGTTTAGTTTAGGTGCTGGTTTCGCGTTTGCGACGACCACTGCGTCGGCGGATACAACATCAACCCCAGCAACAACCGTAACAGTTTCAGAAAATAGTGGTGCCGGAGAAACAACTTCCGGGACCACTGAAGTTGATGCTCAAAATTCAGCAAACTCTGAGTCAACAGCTGAACCGACATCGACTGGCACCACTGAGAACGCTGCATCTACCGCGACGCAAACTGTGACCAACGAAACAACCGATCAGACGTCATCTGCTCAAAGTACAGGGGTAAAGACTGCATTTAAGAGTCGAGTCGACGCTGTATCAACCTCGGCTACCGCAACTGCTTCAACCCAAACGGCTGATCAATCAGCTACTGAATTCCAAGCTGGTGATGTGACTAAGACATCAACGAGTAAGGAAACCCTTGCTGATGATAAAGATACGCAGGGGACTGAACCCACGATGTACGATGAAAATGGGAATCCAGTCACAACCGCAGCCGACACAGATGTCGACACTGCCGGTGCACTTTTCAAAGGCTCATATTTTGGTGATGCTGAACACTCCGCAGACAACACCGCCACAACTGATTTAGGTGATGAAACAACTGCTGATGGGTTAATTTCAAACGCCAACGATGCCACTGACCGGGCAAACGGCCAATATGGTCAGCTGACGGATGCGGATGGCGCCCAATTATCAACTAGTCCAACCGTCAATGATGACCTGGACATGAGCATTACAGTACCATCTGACCCAGCGACGACTGGCAGAAGCACGACAACGGTGGCCAACACGGACATCCCAGCGAATGACATTGTCAATGACCAGGGTGCCGTGAGCGCTGATGCAAATGACCCGACCACGCGTGGGACGGTTATTTATGTTAACGGTGTCAACACTGGTCTGAGTGTGTCCGCACTCGGCTCTAACCAACATGGTTCAGCTGTCGGTGTGCCAGCAAATATTGCCAGCAGCATTGAAATTGGGACCTTCGCAGTGACTGACGAGTCTTCTGTCGGCATCACATTAGAGGATCAGGCAACTGGTGAGTATTACCAGATCACTGACCCAACATTAGCAGCGACATATAACGTCGGCGATACGATCAACAATAAGGCCATCCTTGTTTCCACGTTTAACGGATCCGGCCTCAGTGCCATCACCGACTTTTTCACAAACAGTATTCAAGACGTGATCTCACAAGCTTCCGACCAACTGGTAAGTGCACTGGACGCCGTTAAAACTGCCGTAACAGTGGCTAATGGTGCTGTTCAGGCTGCTTCTACTGGTCTTTTCGCAGTTGTCAGTTCGGATACTGCGAGTGCTATTCAAACAGCAGTCGATACTTATACTGAATCAGTCGCGAACGCGGAAACAAACATTGCGAACACGAACGCTTACTACGAAAACATGATGCAAAATGGGTTGACGCAATCCACACTCGTTGATGCGACTTACGATGCTTCAACCGGTACCATTACTGCTCTGAACACGGATGCCATCAGTACGACGATCGGTAACATGTTAAGTTCATACGTGACTGGGTGGACGAGTTCGTTAACGGACGCTGCAGCCTCACTCTTTGGCGTCAGCACGGATAACGATAGTTCAACCACAGCTTTAGGCGCCTGACCGAAGCACTTGGCAGTAGTAGTGCCATTGGCAGCATGGTTGGTACTGGAATAAGTACTGCGGCCAGCACTGGGAGCAATTTAATTACCACTACCATTAAGTCGGTCACTGAACAGGCGACGACATCAATTAACAACAGTATTGCCAACCTGATCAGCACTGCCATCTCTGGTGGCCTAGGCGTCAGTCAAACAGCCATTATTCCAATTACTTTTACTGACCCTGACTTGAGTCAAGCCTCAGCCGGTGCCTTTGTTGGTGAAACGTTCGCCACGGCTACTAATTTGTATGACACGCTGACGAACGGCAGCACCACGATTGCGTATCAAAACGTTGAAAAAACGCAGTTGGCGGACGTGATTGCTGCGGCCCAAGCAAATGGTACTGATACCACGGCGCAAGAGGCTGTCTTTAGTAACACGAACGCCTCACAGCAGGATGTTGACCAAGCCATTCTTTCATTGATCTCTGATGGGCAGCTGGATGAAACCAACACCGTCAAAGTGGGTACGGTGTCGTTAGGTAGTTTAACGGGTACTTCTGGTCAGTCAGCTACTGACGTGTTGACTGCTGGCCTGACGAACGGCGGCGCAATCAGTACCGATGTCACCGGCGCAACACTCACTGATTTGACTGCAGATGATTTCACCATCACAGCAGGCTCAAGTGACGACACCTTTACCTACGCGCTAAACGATGATGGTGTTGCCAAAGTAACTGCGGATGTCGCCCAACTCAACACCACCGATACAACTTACGAGGTCGTTGATCCCGCTAGCGTTCAAGGGAGCATCACCACCCTCGAAGACGATGAAGCCAACCCTGTGATCACAACCCTTGAAGCATCTGGGAATCCGACCGATGGCTATACCGTTTCAGGGACCTCCGATGGCGACACGATCGCCACTCACGATGATGTGCCAGTTTCCAGCGATGGCAAATTCTCAGACAGTTTCACGCCATCAGAAACGGAGAGCACGCCAACCGAAGCGAAGGCTCAGGCTAAGAAGACGTCTAAAAAGGACAGTTCTAAGACCCTCGTGAGTGATGACATGTACGCGGATATCGTGGATACTTCAGCTGCTGAAGCGGATGCTGATGCGGATTCAGACGCCGATTCAGATGCAGACAGTGATGCTGATGCTGATTCGGATACTGATAGCGATACAGACTCAGATTCGGATACAGACAGCGATTCCGATACTGATTCGGATACTGATAGCGATACAGACTCAGATTCGGATACAGACAGCGATTCCGATACTGATTCGGATACAGACAGCGATGCTGACGCCGACACTGATTCAGATACTGATTCAGATACGGACACCGATAGTGATGCCGATACTGACGCAGATGCCGATACTGACGCAGATGCCGATACTGACGCAGATGCCGATACTGACGCAGATGCCGATACTGACGCAGATGCCGATACTGACGCAGATGCCGATACTGACGCAGATGCCGATTCTGATGCAGATGCTGATTCTGATGCAGATGCAGATTCAGACACGGATGCCGATTCTGATGCAGATGCAGATTCAGACACGGATGCCGATTCTGATGCAGATGCAGATTCAGACACAGATGCCGATTCAGATACAGATTCTGACTCTGATTCCGATACAGACAGTGATGCTGATTCAGATACTGATTCAGATAGTGATTCAGATACGGACACCGATAGCGATGCTGATACTGACGCAGATACCGATTCTGATGCAGATGCCGATACTGACACGGATGCCGATTCAGATACAGATTCTGACTCTGATTCCAATGCTGACTCGGATACAGACAGCGATGCTGACTCCGATACTGATTCAGATACGGACACGGATGCCGATGCCGATTCTGACGCCGATGCTGATTCTGACTCGGATGCCGATTCCGATACAGATTCTGACTCAGATTCCGATTCTGACTCGGATACTGACAGCGATTCCGATACCGACTCAGATTCCGATGCTGATAGCGATAGTGATGCTGATTCAGATACCGATACCGATTCCGATACCGACTCAGATTCCGATGCTGATAGCGATAGTGATGCTGATTCAGATACCGATGCTGATAGCGATTCCGATACCGACTCAGACACGGATTCAGATGCGGATACTGATAGTGACACCGATGCGGACTCTGACAGTGATTCAGACTCAGATACCGATTCCGACGCAGATTCTGATGCCGATACCGATTCTGATGCCGATACCGATTCAGACACAGACGCGGATGCTGATACTGACAGCGATTCAGATGCCAACTCAGACACGGATTCAGATGCGGATACAGACTCTGACAGTGACTCAGATGCCGATTCTGACAGTGATGCAGACGCAGACTCCGATTCTGATACTGATTCTGATACTGATTCAGATGCCGATTCAGACACAGATACTGATACGGATTCAGACACTGATTCTGATAGTGATACAGATGCCGATAGTGATTCAGACTCTGATAGTGACAGTGATGCAGATGCCGATTCAGACGCGGATACTGATTCCGATACAGATAGTGATGCGGACTCAGATTCAGATAGCGATTCAGACACCGATTCTGACAGTGATACAGATTCCGATACGGATGCTGATAGTGATTCAGACTCTGATACAGACACAGATTCAGACACAGATGCCGATGCTGATACTGATTCAGACACAGACAGCGATACGGATTCCGACTCTGATTCAGATTCCAATCAAAACACCCAGGTCATTTTCAAAGAGGCTAGTGCCGCACCAATCTACGTCACGAAGGACAATTACTACGACAACACTGTTGCCCAAACAGCTCAGCCGACAAACGTCAAGGCGGGTCGCACGACGGATACAACAGTTGATCCAAACACTGGTGTGACGACGTCTACCGAAACGATCACGGTCACTGGGACTGAGGTTGCGGGGGATACCATTACGGTGACAACCAATCCTAATGATCCGTCAAACACTACTGGTGACACGCAAACGACCACGATTGGTACAGCTACGGTTGGCGATGACGGCAACTTTACGGTGACGATTGATGATCTCGATACGGTGACTGCACTTGGCGACGATACGACACTTCAGGTTATCCAAGCAAGGGTGACAATACCAGCGATCCGCTGACGGTGCCAATTACTGACGAGACCCCAGTACCAACGGATGTTTCGGCGACAAAGACACCAAGTGGTGATGTAACGGTGACTGGTACTGGGCAGCCTGGCGACACGATCACGGTGACCCATGAAGGCACTGATGATAATGGAGATCCAGCCACGCTGACCACAACTGGAACGGTTGGTGATGATGGTCATTTCACAATCACTGTTCCGGATGATCCGACAACATCAAACGATGATATTAATCCTGGTGACACGCTGACTGTGACCCAGACGGACACGGATACTGGTCTGACCAGTGATCCAGTTGACGTGACGGTGCACAGTGATACGCCGGCGCCAACGGATGTGGCGGCTACCGAGGATCCAACTGGCAGCGTGACGGTGACTGGTACTGGTGAACCTGGTGACACGATCACAGTTAGCCACGATGGCACTGATGAAAATGGCAATCCGGTCACGACCACAACCACTGGAACGGTTGGCGACGATGGAAATTTCGCCATTACTGTGCCAAATGATCCATCTACGTCAGGCGATGACATCACCCCTGGTGATACGCTAACGGTAACTCAGACGGATAAAGACACTGGTTTGACTAGTGATCCTGTCAGTGTCACCGTTCACAGCGACACGCCAGCACCGACTGATGTGACCGCAACTAAGGACCCATCAGGTAGCGTTACGATCACTGGAACTGGTGAACCAGGCGACACGATCACAGTCAGCCATGACGGCACTGATGAAAATGGCAACCCAACCACAATCACGACTACTGGAACGGTTGGCGATGATGGCAAGTTTACGATTACGGTGCCAAATGACCCGAATGATCCAAACAATAACATCAATGCAGGCGACACATTAACTGTGACCCAAACTGACAAGGATACTGGGTTGACCAGTGACCCTGTCGATGTGAAGGTACAAAATGCGACACCAGCACCAACTGATGTGACGGCGACGAAAGACCCTGATGATGGGACGGTGACTGTTACTGGTGATGGCCAACCAGGCGATGATGTCACGATTACTGTGACCCACACTGGCACGGATGAAAATGGTAACCCGACAACGACCACAACGACTGTTACGGGCACCGTTGACGGTACCGGCACCTTTACAGTGGATGTGCCAGGCGATGGCATCACTGCTGGCGATGATGTGACCGTTACTCAGACCTATCCTAAGACGGGGTTGACCAGCGACCCAGTTGAGGTTAAGATTCAAACAAACACCCCAGCACCAACGGACGTCACTGCCACGAAGGATCCAAACGATTCAAATGTGACGATTACTGGTAAGGGTGAACCTGGCGATACCGTTAATGTGACGTTGACCCATCTGGGGACTGATGAAGATGGCGGAAATGTTACCTATACCACCACAACTACTGGTACGGTGGATGACAACGGTAACTTTACCATCTCAGTGCCAGGCGATACCGGTGATGTCGTTTCCGTTACGCAGACCAATCCTACAACTGGGCTGACAAGTAAGCCGGTTACTGTCACTGTGACGGGCAACAATGGTGGCGGCACAAGCACCACTGGTGGCAACACCACGTCAGGCTCAGATACAACTGGCGCAACTCCAGGCAGCGACACGACTACAGATTCCGGTAATGCGGTTGCAACCACCACGGATGGTGATACAACAACAGCGGCCGGTCAATCTGACGCAACTGGAAACACGACTGATAACGGTTCTGGTAACCCGATGACCACAACGAACGCGGGTGATACTACTGATGCGCAAGCTGGCAGTACTTCGGCTAACGGCTCAGGAGATCAGACGGGCACAAATGCCGCTGCGGCGACAACTGAAGCTGGTACTGGCGCTACGACCGGGACGGTGACTGCTGACCAGACCGCGGCCGATGGCGTGACGGCTAATGGTCAAAAGACGCAAGCAACCTTGCCACAAACGGACGAGAAAACGACTCCGGCCGCAAGTCTTGGTCTTCTCGGACTGATCTTGTCACTGTTCGGTTTGGCTGGTATCAAGAAACGTAAGCAAGATTAGACTATCTTGGATAGTTCGGAAAGACCTCATGTGATGTGGGGTTCTTTCTGTACATAACTAAATTTGGGGGATCGTATAGCATGAAAACAGCAAGTATCACAGCGTTGCGGGAGGCGCTGGCAGAAAAGGGGACTCATCATCAGAAGTGGGCAGGTCGTGTGATGATCGCGACATCGATCACGGATGGCAGTGTCCGCGCGAAAGTTCGGTTTCACTCGGGAAAATCTTTCAAAAATGCGTGGCAAAATGTAGTTGATCTGTTGCATAATGTAGATAATCATTCTGACGTTAAGGTCGATTTGGTGACTAATATCCAAAAACTAACCCGGCAACAGTTTACGCAACAGTTGGCTGCCGTACCGCGAATGCATTATTGGCGAAAGGGCATCAGTTTTGATGCGCAGTTCCAAACGGCTTTGCTGGAGGAGGAACTAAACGCTAACGCTTTGACTGTGCCGAGTCCAGATCACGTCATTGGTGAGAACGGTGCGGCGATGACCTTAGATGTGAAAAAAACGGCATCGTTTTTACTGAAACAGCATAACGTCAATGTGCCCGACCTGGCCGATGCGACCAACGTATGGGTGTTTACGACTAAGGCTGCGTTCTACGATGGTGAGCGCGTGATGCCGATTACCGACAGTGGACTGGGCATCGGGACTCGGACGCTGGGGAATTTTCAACAGGAATTGAAAACGGTGATCGATAATGGTGAGCAGTTTTTAAAAGCGCAGATTCAGGACTCGGGCCGGTTTATTTACGGGTATTACCCGGCACGAGAACAGGTTCTGACCAACTACAACACGGTGCGCCATTTTTCATCCCTGTACGCGCTGGCAGAAACGAGCGCGTTTGTGCACGACGATGCCGCGTTTGACCGCATTAAACTGAGTCTGAAGTACGGGTTGGATAACCTGACCATTCAGCGCGACGGCTGTCAATTTGCGGTGGACTATTATAAGAACAAGGATGACGAATTGAAGCTTGGGTCGCAGGCCACGGTATTGTTGGCACTCTGTAAGTACCAGGAAGTGACTGGTGACCACACCTTTGAGCCAGTCTTGCAACGGGTCATCAACGGGCTGAAATACTTTCGCACGGCGGATAATGGCTTCATTCATGTGTTGCACACCGACCTGAGTGAAAAGGACAAATTTCGCATTATCTACTATGAAGGTGAAATTACGTTTGCGCTGTCACGCTGCTATGAGCTGACGGGTAATGTTCAGGCGAAAACGATCGTTCAGGAAACGTTAGACCACATGGCGGCCCACAACTACGGGCGGTTCCATGATCACTGGATCTCTTACGCGGTCAATGAAGCCCTGGAACTCTTCGGGGACAATCGGGACTACATGAAGCTGGCAATTGCGAATGCGTTTGGTCACTTGGACTTTATTGCGCAACGTGATACGGCTTATCCAACGCTGCTGGAGCTGTTGGATGCCGCAAGTAAGATGGTCGATAAGGTCAACGCTGCCGGACAGTCGGATCTGTTGGCGGAGGTTGATGTGAGCCGCCTTCGAGACGTTCAGACGTTTCGCGCCAAGCATGAGGTGGCGACGGGCTGTTTTCTGCCGGAAGTTGCCATGTACTTTTACCAACCGAATAAATTTGTCGGCGGGTTCTTTGCCCGGCATGATCACTTTCGGACACGGATCGACGACTGTGAGCACTTCCTGTCCGGTCTGGTCAATTATTATCAGCTGTTGTACGCGTAGAAATGGGGGACGACTATGATTGCAGCAATGATTGATGGTCACGCACTTCAAATGGCGATTCGGGTCGTACTGTACTTGGTGATCGGCACGGCGGTGCTGGTCTTGCGGTACCATAACCGTAAGAAGGCCCGTAAACGTCAGGATGAACGGACGAAACGGATGATGAGACACGCCACGAGGGATGAGAACGGGAAGTATCCTTGGGAACGTTAGCCAACGTTAGCGTGGCAAAATGAAGCATATATAGCTACTGTCCAGACAGACAATATGGCAGTTGTAGGCACTGTCATTTCAAATGATGCATGCAGATTTAGGGGGGATAGCATGAGTCGACAAAGTCAGCAGACGAAAAAAACGATTAAAAACGCTTTTCTGGAGTTACTGGAGGAGAATGCAAGCGTTGAACATGTTACGGTGTCAGAAATTTCAAAACGTGCGCACATTAATCGCAGTACCTTTTACGATTATTTTGATAACGTTGCCGATCTGAACGTGCGATTATTCGCTGAAGTCCGGCACAATTTATCGATGCGGGAGATCTATCCCGTGATTCATAATCTGAGAGAGTATGAGGAATCGGTTCACCAATTTATCGACTATGTCGAGGAGAACCGCGCGCTGATCTGTTCGCTGGTAAAGACGACTGTCGGCAGCGAGTTGTTGAATCAGCTCGCCGAAGAGGAAGTTCAGTACCGCATGGATAACGTGTACCAGCTGAGTGGGACAGACCAGAACGGAAAACGGCGGGTCAGCATCTCTAATTTTAAGGTGTACGGTGCTGTTGGGTTCGCGATTAATTGGGCACAGGGGCACATTGCAATCTCGAAGGAGGAACTGGTGAAATTCATTCTGGAGTTTACCACCCTTGGCAATAACGATGATTGGACGTACCATGATCCGAGTGTGGAAGCACAGGCTGAATGAGATTTAAACGGCAATAAAGACCGCTGTGATGGGGTAGTATCACGCGGTCTTTTTTCGTGTTTTGAATGAAAGATAATTGTGAGAAGTGGCAACAGTATTGCGCGGATGTGTGGTTACACCTGTTCCGGTTGAATGGTATATTAAAGGTGTTGAAAGCGGTCACTGCATTACCCGATGTCTAGTGCTTTCGATATTGTCCATTTGCTGTTTCATGGAATTTTGTCCATAAATTAAATTGCTGGCAGAGTTGATCAACATTGGTTCCCCAAGCATTGTTGATTAGCTTTGGTCGCAATCGGACCTCCTCATTAAAGCGAAATACCATTGACTTATTGGCCAAAAATTAGCCGGTGAGGTGATGGTATTTTTTGTTGGGGAGAGGAGCGTTAATGATTCATGCTGGTAGCGAATATTATAGAAGCACTACACTGTCTTTGCTAAGAGGCATGTCACTTTGAAAATTGTGTGGTAAGCTAACTATGATGAAAACCAACAAATATTAGCCTAGGTGATTGGCATAATGGCTGGCTTGTTATCTCTGTTTATACTGACTGGTTCGAATTTACTAGTTTAATACTTTGACTGATTATAAACGGTACTACATAACACCACTCGAAAGGATGATCAATTTGATAGACCTTCACTGTCACTTGCTGCCAGGTATCGACGACGGCTCGAAAGATATGGCCACGTCGCTGCAGCTGGCATCGCAGGCGGTTGAAAATGGCGTCGACTTTGCGCTACTGACACCGCACCACATGAACGGGGTGTACGTGAACCACCGCGAGGATGTGATTCGGCGGACGGATGAGTTCGCACAGGCGTTAAGGGAAAACAATATCCCGCTGACGGTTTTTCCGGGGCAGGAAGTCCGCATCAATGGCGATTTGCTTACGGCACTGGACCAGCAGGATATTCTATTTGCGGATGAGGGCAACCAGTATCTTATGCTGGAGTTTCCGGATGACGATGTGCCGGAATACACCAATGACATGATCTATCAGTTACAGCAGCGCGGTATCATTCCCGTGATTGTACATCCCGAGCGTAATACTAAGATTATGCGCCATCCTGAATTGATATTGGACCTGCTGGAGAAAGGGTGTTTGTCACAAATTACTGCTAGCAGTTACGTCGGCACGTTCGGCAGCAAGGTCGAGACGTTTAGTCGTCAGCTCATTGAGGCTGGTCAGGGCTACATCTTTGCCTCCGACGCCCATGACTTGCCTGGTCGCAAGTACGAGATGCGCCAGGCGTTTGATCGGTTGCGTCAGGAGTTCGGGGACGAGTTGGCGGATGAGTTTGATAACAACGCTAAAGCTATTATTAACGGTGATGCTGTGACACCACATCACTTGCAGCCTATTCGGATTAAGAAAAAGAAGCGGTTCGGTCTATTTTAATCGCGAAGCATAGAATAATACCCGCCAACGTCTAATATGCCCATCGCATGTTAGACGTTTTTTTACATAATACACCGTATATACGATCTAAAATAGTAACCGTATTTCCGACTCAAAGTAACCCAGCAATCTCCATTATTGTATAAGTTAACCGCTTACAATTACCACCAAAAATTAATTTAATATCTCGCCTAAAATAGACTGAAAAATAACAGCCATCAATTAGTGCCTAATCTGTTGTGAAATGAGTCGACAAATCCTTATAGAATCAGTATTTAAAGCCGAATAATAATGACCATAATTGTTGCACAATTCGGGATAATATGGGTACTAAAATATCAAACAAATTGGCTTAAATTTAGAAACTTTAAGAGTTATTTTACAAATTGCCTTGACGTTATCGGTAAATGATGGAAAATGGACTAGTATTTAAGTATTCTTTAGAAAGTGGGCCATATTTAGAATGGGGTTCACTAGGGAGTGAAAGTAGTGGATACAGATAAATCCGAAAATGAACTGGATCAGCGGCAACATGACCACCGACATCATCATCACCACCATCACCATCGACGTCGGAAAATCATTTGGCGCACGATCATCGGCATCTTCTTAGTACTAATTGTGGTAAGTGGTGCCTATGCCGCATACGGTTGGCATAAATTGTCAGAGACATCGAAGGTTATTTATCATTCCGCTGGCGCTCCAAAACTGCGAAGTGCTAGCAACGTTATCAGTAAAAACAAGCCAGTCTCCATCCTATTATTGGGGACTGACACCGGGGCCTTGGGTCGGAGCTATAAAGGACGGACGGATACCATCATGCTCATGACCATTAATCCCAAGACAAATAAGACCCAGATGATGAGCCTTCCGCGAGATATGAAAGTGGATTTACCAGGTTTCTCGCAGTACTCACCAGCAAAGGTCAACGCTGCCTATACATATGGTGGCACCAAAGAAACAATCGAAACACTCCAGGACTACTTCAAGATTCCAATTGACTACTATCTGTTAATCAACATGGGTGGCCTGGAGAAATCCATTAACGCCGTGGGGGGGCGTTGATGTGACATCACCACTGACGTTTACCTATGAAGGCACGACCTTCACTAAAGGTAAGACGATGCACATGAATGGGAGAACGGCCTTGAAGTTCTCCCGGATGCGCTACGATGATCCACAAGGGGATTATGGCCGTCAAAATCGTCAACGTCTGGTGATTGCAGCATTGCTGCACAAATCAGTTTCCTATAAGACAGTGCTGAATAGCGACTTCTTAGTTTCTATCTCAGACGAAATGAAAACTGATTTAACACGTTCAGATATGCTGAAGCTGGCACTGAACTATCGTAAAGCAGGCAAAAATGTGTCATCAGATCACGCACAGGGTGTAGGCGAAGAAATCGGCGGGCAGGACTTTGAAGTCGTGTCCAAGACCGAACAGCAACGCGTTTCAAACAAGTTGCGAAAAAGCCTCGGCTTGAAAATGTGACGGTGTCAGAATAAATTGACAGCGAATCGGGGGATTAAAAATAATTCTCCGATTTTTCGAACAAATCAAATCGTTTACGTAGTTAATAGTATCCGGCAAAAAATTTGGTTTGTTCTGACACAGCGAATCAGCTTATGTGACAAAAGTTTAAATTCAGCAACTAGCATCTTGAAGCACGGTAACAGGTATCAAATAATTCTAGTAAATGATGGAAAAATCAGATTTAACTAGTCGGAGGAAGCATATGGAAAGCACCTTGGATTTACGACAAATGTTTGGCATTTTACGGAAACATTTGTGGCTCATTATTTTTAGCACGTTGGGATTCGCTATTATTGCGTTTGGTGTGGCAGAGTTCGCAATGACACCGAAGTATACGTCAACAGCACAAATTTTGGTTAATCGGAAAACAGACGCAAGTGTCGCTGGGGCGGAATACCAGAACCAGCAGGCGGATGTTCAGATGATCAGTACCTATAAGGATCTCATTACTAATGAAGTAATTTTGAAGCAGGTTAAGCATAACTTAGCTAATCCGGAGAAGGTTGTTCGGAAGGCGCAGAAGGCAGTTTATAAGACTAATCCTTATACAGGAAAGAAGCGGTTGATTAAGGCTGCCAAGCCAGCTGTTATTGAATCGATTGGTAATTCATACGATGTTTCAGTTGATGAATTGCAGAATTCAATTTCGATTTCTAACCAGCAAAATTCTCAGGTATTTGCACTTAGTGTGGAGAGTACTGATCCACAGGAAGCTGCTGCGATTGCGAACGAAACGGCTACTGTGTTTAAGTCAAAGATTAAAAGCATTATGAGTGTTAATAACGTCACGATTGTTTCGAAGGCCGTTGCGGATAATGATAAGACTTCACCGAAAACCACTTTAATTGCGTTGGCTGGTCTGGTAGTTGGCTTCTTGGTTGGTATTGGATATGCCTTCATTAAAGAGTTAACGGATACCACGGTTAAGGATGATGAGTTCTTGACCGATACGATTGGCCTAACGAATTTAGGGCATATTGCAAGTATTCGGATGAAGGCTACTAAGATGCCAGTTGGGTCAACTGGTGATCATCAAACTCCGTCAAGACGACGAGTTCGGGTATAAGGAGGAAAAAACGATGGCATTGTTTAGACGGAAAAGGAAGTTGTCTGAGGACACGATGCAAGATGGTGTGAAGCTGGTTACTGCTATAGAACCTAAGAATGTGGTTTCAGAGCAGTTTCGGACTGTTCGGACTAATATTGATTTCTCTTCAGTCGACAAGCAGTTGAAGACTCTGCTGTTTACTTCATCTGGTGTCAGCGAGGGAAAATCTACTGTTTCTGCAAATACCGCTGTGGCTTGGGCACAGCAGGGGAAGAAGTACTTTTTATTGATGCTGATCTTAGAAGGCCTACGTTGCATAGCACTTTTGGTCTTCTGAATTCACAAGGCCTTTCTACTATTCTAGCTAATGATACTAATTTTCATGATGTGGCTGTTGAGACAGCAATTGAGAATTTGACAGTTATTACAAGTGGTCCTGTCCCACCTAACCCTGCCGAGTTGTTGAATTCTAATAGAATGAAAAGTTTACTAAAGTCAGTTGAATCAGAATACGATTTAGATCTGTTAAACCTGGAGCAATGGGTCTGTGGCAAGCGAGAGGAAGAAGTCAAGTAGGTTATCCTGAGCGAGCAAAAATTGAAATGGACTATATTGATCATGCGAGTCTAAAGCTAGATTTTCAAATTGTGTTAAAAAATATTATTAATATTTTTAGCAGGAAGGGGGCGTACTAAATTAATATAAAGATACTGGTTGCAACGCATAAAAAAGCAATCATGCCAGACAATAACGATTTATATTTTCCGGTGTTAGCTGGATCATCGAAAAATTGGGTAAATGGAATTTTATATCAACGTGACGATGAAGGTCAAAATATTTCTCGAAAAAATGCATCTTATAGTGAACTAACAGCAGTCTATTGGGCTTGGAAAAATTTACCTGAAAACATTGATGCTGTTGGATTGATCCATTACAGAAGGATATTTATAACGAAATCACATAAGCTTGTTGATCAAAAGTTTTTAGAAAGAAAATTTGATAAATTTGATATATTAGTACCAAAGAAAAGAAGATATTATATTGAAACCAATTATTTTCACTACATCCATGCTCATGAAGGTGAACCAATCGAAATACTACAGACAATTATTAAAAAACACTATCCTGATTATCTTAGTAGTTTTGATAAGGTTATGAATTCCAGAAGTGCACATATGTTTAATATGTTTATTATGAAAAGACCATTTTTTAATGAATATTGTGCATGGCTGTTTGGGATTTTAAGAAGAGTGGAGTTAAATATTGATATCACAGACTATTCGCAAGAAGAAAAAAGAGTTTTTGGTTTCCTTTCGGAACTGCTTTTGGATGTGTGGATTATAAAAAACAATTTACAAAAACAAACAACTGAAATAGCATGGCAACAATTGGGGAAAAGTCATGCCTTTAAAAAATCATTTATATGATTGGAAGAAAATTTGGATTTCATTTAAAAACGCATTTTTAAAATTTAACCCGGATTCTAATTAAAAATTATAAATTAAAGAGCATATTGCAGTGGAATGATTTTGGCTTAAAAAATTCAGAAATCCTTTTGATAAGCCTCCGGATGAGTAATCCGAATTGAGACTTTTATGCCATTTTAATTAATCAGGAGAAATTTAAAAAGTTCATGGTTATATAATTAAATTACTTTCGGTAAAATTTTTGAGGAAAATATAATGAATTATGGAATTGCATTTGCTTTTATGGCTCTACTTTGTTTTATAGTAGATTGGTTAGCTTCATATGGTAAAGTTAGAACCAAATGGCAATCTTTTATTACTAACTTTTTTTTAGCCTTGCCAGCTTTTTTTGCAACTCCTAATACGGAGCATTATTTTGATATAACGAGATTTTCTTTATTGATGGAAGACATTAGATCAATTAATAATTTGTCTGGGAAATTTGGAGGATTAGAATGGTCGTTACATTCTTCTGAATATTCGCAAGAGCCTTTTGTGGCAATTTACGTATGGATATTTAGCTTATTTAAAAATAACGGATTCTTATTTTTTGTATCGACTTTCATATTTTTAATGGCTTTAGCATGGTTTATTAGTCAGGCCGGTCGATTTTACCATATTTCTGTATTTCACCAAATTCTAGTTAAATATACTATATTAGGATTATTCAATATAGTTTATGAGGTAGCTGGAGTTAGAAATTTTTTGGCATTTATGGTTTTTTGCGCGGCTTTTTTTTATGATATTTCTCATAAATCTTTTAATGGTAAGTGGCTTTGCTGGGTACTTTATTTCTTTTGTATGATGTTACATCCAGCTACAATTATGCTAGTGCTTCTAAGAATCCTAGCTGGTTTGAGCGATCAATTAAAGTACAGTACCATTTTTGACATATTTATAATATTGATCTTACTTTTTTACAGTAAGTTAATAAGTTTAACTTTGCAAATTCTTAGCCTATTAAGTAGTGTTCCATTTGTAAATTTTCTACTTCTCAAAGGACAGTATTATTTATATGGACAGTCAAATTACCAATCATTTGCCGGTACAAGAGAAATCATCGGAATTTCTCTGATTTTACTAGATCAAGTTGTGGAATTTATTTTCTTTTTACACTTATCTAGATGTAATTTGGTTAAAGGTTACTCGGTTTTTTATGTCTTTGTAATGACGTTAGTATTGGGGTCGATTTTAAATACTCAAATTTATACCTGAATTATTCAT
>NZ_BBAG01000053.1 GCF_001311135.1 Secundilactobacillus paracollinoides DSM 15502 = JCM 11969 | reverse complement strand
AATGAGGCCTAGAAAACTAGAAGCCAAAAGCACTCAATAACAGAAATGCCTGGGTTTGGCATTTTTGCCAGAGTCCGTTACATGGCCGCCCCTTGCCCTGCTGAACACGTTTCGGCAATGAGACCAAGAAAGCCAGCGGCCAGAAGCACTCAACAGCATCAATGCCCAAACAACAGCTTTCCAGAGTTAGTTTTTACCTTACAGTCACCATCGCAAACACACCAAAAAACAGATTAAACACAGAAAAGAATCCAATGAAAAAAGCACGCGAGAACCCCAAAAAATCTCGCGTGCTTTTTTGCATTCATTAATTTAATTTTAATATGTCTAGACCAATTATTAGTTATACTAGCATCAATAGAATAGTTCGGCGGTGGTAGCTCCAGACAAGGGGGTGGTTACTATGAGTGTTTTTTAAGTAGTGATCAAGAATCTGAGTGGAAAGGAGAAGGGCCAGTGTCCATTCAGGATACGTTACAATTTGCGCTAGCTTTCGCGATGCATGATATCGCGTTAATAACGCTGATTGTGGTCATAGTTAGGGACAAGAAACAAAAACAACCGCCAAGCTGAGCGATAGCTGACGGTTAAAATTACTATATATTTAAACCTGAAGCGGCCATTACCGAATTTACTCTACGAGGGAAGTATTACAGTACTTCCCGAGGTCGCAAACTCATTATAACATGGGCTTGCGACTTTTTGCATTGTAAAGGAGTGAGGTTGATTGTGGCCTTTTTTGAGCGTGTGGTGCTGGCTGCGGCTTTCTTGGCAACGGAGCCGAAACGTGTTCCAGAAGGCAAGGGGCGGCCATGTAATGGACTCTGGCACAAATGCCAAGTTCGGGCATTTCCGCCAGAGCCCATTACATTCTGCCCCTTAAACGCCTTCTTCCACACTCTACTCCTGATACCACTCAACCACCCGTCCATTCAATTCCTGAACAGTCCGATCATTTGATGCGAAGTGTTTTTTAAACCAGGCAAGCTGGTCCACACTAGCCGTTACTAGTGGGTTTGTAATGACGACCCACTCCACACCTTCAGTCAACGGCGGGGTGGTTAAGGATCCCAAGTAGTGGAAACCGTAGCTTTTTTCGTGGACCCAATTGATCAATCAACGGATATCCTCATCCGGTTTGAAATTATCGATAATCTCCTGCAACGTTTCGTCCGCTGGTCCGTGTTTGACCATCAACGAAACAACACAGAGTTGGCCAATGCTTGATTGGTAGACCATGTGAATCTCTAGTGGCGTGGTTTCCCCGTCAATTAAATGTTCCGATGTCCAGTGGAAATGCAGTTGAACGAAGTGGAACGGCCGGTTGAAAATGCTGGCGTGGCCGGTTCCTGTGACTTGAATTGTCGTGCCGTCATCACGGTCTAATTTTAGATGGTGCTTATTATTCATGGTAAATGGTAAGTACTGATTGATGACAACGGTGTTGGCTGTATCAATGTCGATGGGTGACTGGTGGTCGTTAACCGTGGTCCAGTCAGCTTGTTGATGATAGTCGGTCATAGAATCATCCTCTCTGAAAACGGTATCGTAAGTCTTATTTTAATACAGAATCCCGACGATTACCGCAAAATACGCGTTCTTTTTAATAATGAACATAAATTAAGTCTTTACAAATCATCATTAATTCAATAGCATAATTCTCATAGACTTTTAATTGAGAGGAAGAACGGCAATGACAACGAAAACGAAGGGACTCATCTGTGCCATTGTTGGAACAACATTTTGGGGCATGTCTGGGTGTGCTGCCCAGTTTCTATTTTCACGCCAACCTGTGGAACCGGGCTGGTTAGTGGGTGTGCGCTTACTAATATCAGGAGTGTTGCTGCTTGGCTGGAGTGCCATTACGACGCCCAAACAGGTAATGACTGTTTGGCACCATAAGCGAGACGGTCTGCTGCTAATTGCCTTCGCACTATTCGGTATGGTGCCATCACAGTTTTCATACTTCATGGCGGTGAAATACGGCAATGCGCCAACGGCAACGATCCTGCAATTCTTAGGTCCACTGTTTATTATTATTTATTTGGCAATCGCAAACTGGCAACTGCCGCGGCGCATTGATGCCATTTCGATGATCATTGCGCTGTTTGGCACCTATTTATTGGTGACTAAGGGCCAGTTCACCAGTCTGCAATTAGCGCCGCCAGCAATCTTTTGGGGTGTCATGGCGGGTGTCGGTCAAGCGCTGTACACGCTAATTCCGATTCGCTTGTTAAAAACGTTTGACGCTAAAATCGTGACGGGATGGGCAATGTTGATTGGCAGCGTGGCATTTTTACCGCATTTAGTGACGACGCCATTACCAAAACTACCCGTAATTGGTTGGGCTGGCGTGTTCTTTGTGGCAACGGTAGGCACCATGTTTGCTTATTTGCTGTACCTGCAGAGCTTAAAATATCTAAAACCGTCAACAACTGGCATGTTAAGTTCGTTTGAACCCTTTACGGCCACCGTACTATCAGTGGTTTTGCTGCACACTGCCTTTGGGTTACCGGAAGCGTTGGGCGGCGTCATGATCCTCGCTACTGCGTTTCTTCAAGCGCTTGCCGTGAATGGCTTGCCTAGATGGTTGAAGCGAAGCGCTAAATCATAATGAACCAGAAAAAACCAGTGACCGATGGCTATCGCTTGCCGGTGTTTTTGATGCCTTGTCTGTTAATTGTAACCCTAATATTGAAATTAGGGTTACAGTTCGCTATAATCAATCGTGACAGATTATAGAATATGTAGGATTGATTGGAGTTTAACATGACAAATAAGCAAGGCATCACGCAACTCTCCGTTCGCGACCTCACGATGGTGGCAACGATGATTGCGATTTTAATCGTTCTGGGGCTGTTCCCCGGTATTCCACTTGGCATCATTCCGGTGCCCATTGTGCTTCAAAATATTGGCGTTATGATCGCTGGCGAATTACTGGGACCACGAAATGGCAGTCTTGCTGTTTGGTTGTTTTTGGTGTTGGTTGCGCTTGGGCTGCCACTGCTGTCTGGCGGACGTGGCGGCTTGGCGACCATGATCGGCCCAACTGGCGGGTACATCGTTGCCTGGGTGCTGGTACCGTTGTTAATTGGTTGGGGGCTCAAACTCACGGGCCGCAGCGGCGAACTGTATTGGCTGGTCGAACTTGCCATTGTTTGGTTGTTTGGCGTTTTGTTTGTTGATGGCCTCGGTGCAATTTGGGTATCCGCGCAATCTAACATTGCCTTGTCCGCAAGTTTGACGTCCAGTATTGCCTTTATTCCTGGTGATACGATTAAGGCCATCATTTCAGTAATTTTGGTTCGCCGATTGCGAAAAAGCAGCTCAATTTTTTAATTCACGGAGCTCAATTTTGAAACAAACAACAGCACAAAAAATCTTGATTCAGTTAATTGAACACGCCGACTCTTGGCTTTCGGGTGATGCCCTAGCGACCCAGTTAGAAATTAGCCGGGAGTCTGTTTGGAAAGCCATCAATACGTTGCGAAAACAGGGTAATGAGATTGAAAGCCGGAAAAATATGGGCTACCGGTTCGTTAAAAATGCATCGCTTAATGCGGCAATTATCAACTACTATACGAATCAGGATTTCGCAGGTCGATTGTACGTTGATGATGAAGTAACGTCGACGCAAAGCGTTGCTAAGGCGTTCTTGAGTCATCATCAAGTTACGCAGCCCACGGTGTTTGTGGCAAACGCGCAAACTGAGGCTATGGTCGGCGTGGCAGAGCGTTTTTTTCGCCGGCAGAAACTGGCCTTTACTTCAGCATGATCTTGCCAAATCCGACTCATGAATGGCCAAAAGCTGTTGATGACCACGACCTTTGCCGTTTTGATCACGGATGTTCTCCGGCAGTTTTTCCCGGACCAGGACTTTCAGTATAAGTGGGTCAACGACATTTATCTGAATCACAAAAAGGTGGTTGGTATCCTGACTGAAGCAGTTTTGGATTTGGAATCCAGCTCGACAGCAGCTTTTGTGGTCGGTATCGGGATGAATGTGGCGACCCAGCTGTTTCCGAATGACCTCAAGGCTAAGGTGACCAGTATGAGTGCGACGCCGGTAGACCGGAATTTATTGGTGAGTCGACTCATTGAAACGATTGCGGCGCACTACATGGACTATGCAAATCCGGAATATCTTGACGCCTATCGGCAACACGCCGTTGTGTTAGGTCGGGAAGTCCACCTACAACTGGGTGACGAAACGGTGGTTGGCGTGGCGCAACAGATTGAGGCCGATGGCGCGCTGACCATTAAAACGACTGACGGTGAGCTGCGCACGTTTACCAGCGGCGAGGTGACCAAAGTGCATTACGCCGGTCAGCAGGAGGATTCTCAGAAATGACACAAGTGATTTACGGGTTGGAAACGGATGACGCTGGGCGGTGTGTGCATTACCATCAGGAAAACGATATTGCTGGGTTGAAATGTCAACAGTGTCAGGCCTACTTTGCGTGCTACCAGTGCCATGATGCGTTGTGTGACCACAAGTTTGTTGCGTGTGATAAGGATGATGATCCAGTAATGTGTGGGCTTTGTCACACGGTGATGTCATTTGCTGCATATCAGCAGGGGACTTGTCCGAATTGTCGAGCGGCTTTTAATCCGAAGTGTGAGGGGCATTGGGGTGTTTATTTTAAGTGAATTACTTGGATAGCACAGTTTAGAATTGTGCTATTTTTCAGACTTCTTTGTTCTTCTTTAAAACTTAGATATGAAAAAAAGGACCATCGCGATGATGGTCCTTTTTGTGTGCTGTTCTCTATTGCCGAAACAGGTTACACAAGGAGTCTTTCTGTTATTGGAAGATTCAAATACCAGTTGGTTAATCGCTAATGCTAAGTTAGCTTTGGCGTGAAGCATTGCTGTCAAGAAGGTTGGCAGCAGTCGAGGGCGGATTCTCTTCAAACTTGGTTTAACGCCATTGTGATGCTTAATCATTGGTAGAAAATAAGCTCAACATCAGTGGAATGGAGCAATTTGGCACGGAGCTGTGGTGTCGACATTAGTTAGCGACCGTTCTTCGGTCGGTTACTGATGTGCGAGTCGATGGAGATCCATTCGAGAGCTGCGCAGCAGAAATCGAATTAGCTTCATCGCGAGCCACTTCAGCGGAGTGCAAAATTGCGGAATGCAACGGACTATCACCTAAAATTGGAAAGATTTTTCGCCCTCAAAACGCCTTATTTTACACGCTATCTTCCCGCTGTTGCTTCCACAGAAGTATCTGAATCAGCAGCGGTTTCAGATTTTTTTACAGTTTGTTTGCTAGATTTAGACATGAATAAATTCATGAGAATGGCGCTGATAGCGCCGATCGTGATCGGTGAGCCTAACAGATATTGAATCATTTGTGGGGCTTCACTAACGACCTTTGAAGTTACCAGAACAACGGCCATGGTCAACACAATCGGAATTCCGATCACGTAGATGGCACTGTCTGAAGTGGCCAGATTACGAATGACGTTTAAGCCGTTCAACATGATGACCACACAGATAATGGAGTAAACACCGCCGATAACTGGTGCTGGAACAGCAGCCAAAAAGGCGGATAACTTGCCGCAGAAGCCTAAGACCATGAACCAGATACCAGCGGAGACGAAGACACGTTTGCTGGCAACACCAGTGACGGAAACGACACCAGCGTTGGTTGAGTACCCGGTCATTGGGGTGGCACCGAGAAGGGCTGAAATCAAACAGCTCAGACCTTCTCCGATGATCCCGCGGTTCCACTGCTTGTCGGTAATCTTTTCACCTGTAACGGCACTCATGGCGAACCATGTCCCGGTCGTTTCAGTGGTCAAAACCATGTAGATGACAACGAATGTCAAAATAGCTGGCAGTGAGAAGTGAAGGCCGTAGTGCAGTGACGTGTATTGCGGCAGTGCGAACCACGCCGCTTTTTGAACTGGGGTCCAGTCAAATTTACCCATGGCGGTTGCGACAATTGAACCGGCAATCAAGGCAATGACGATGGAACTCACCTTGAGCACTTTCTTCAATTGTGGTACCCGGACACTGAGAATAATTGCAAGTAACATAACGGCAGCAGTTGATGCTGCGATGATGATGTTGGTGTTCACATTACCGCCGGCGTGAAAAATGTTGTCATTCAAGGCGCCTGGCAATAAGGACAAGCCAACACAAGTGATGATGGTTCCGCCAACGATGGCGGGGACTAACAAGTTGATGATCTTTTGGAAGACGCCAGAGACGCCTAAGATAACCAGTAACAGAGATCCGACGACAAGCGAGCCAAGAACGGTCGCCATACCGCCGTGAACGCCGCCGTTAGCGAGGTAGACCCCAGCTACGGCGCCCACAGGAACGAACGAAGGCCCTTGTGATACGGGCAGCTTCATGAAGAATTTCGTTTGCAAGATCGTCCCGATACCGGCTGCGATGAAAGCAGCTTGAAGGAAACCAGTCTTTTGTGCGAGTGTCATTGACAACAGGCCGGCCATGATAAGTGGTGCGACGTAAACGTCCATTGCCAACACGTGTTGTAAGCCTAAAAATCCTGACTGAGTGTACGAAACTTTATCGTCTGGTCCATAAAGTAAGCCATTTTCATTGCGATTCATATGATTATAATTCTCCCTTGGTTTGTTTTCCTTGAACGTAAACTTGAACAATATCTTGTTCTTCTGTCTGATACAGTAACGCGTCAAAGATGTCGTCGTCCTTGTCAGGTGGAATTATGTGGGTCGACAATTGGACGATTTGGAGATCGGCCAGGTAACCTGGTGCGATCTTTCCAGTCTTAAGATGTAAACTTTCGGCACCGCCAAACGTTGCCATGTAAAACGCGGCCTTTGCGGTGATGGCACTGTTAGCCACACCGCGGTGATCAGCAGCTAGCTGATTATCCACGCCGTCTTGCAACATGCGAGAAGACATGACTGCTTGACGAATATTGTGATACAAACTTGGCGAATAACCACCAGAAATATCAGTTCCTAAGCCCATTTTGAGCTGGTGATTCAGGATCCGTTTCACTGGCAGCACAGCATTACCAAAGTAGACGTTTGAGATCGGGCAGTGCGCAATGGCAACCTGCCGGGTCTTAAACAACTGGTAATCCTGCTCGTTTAGTAGTGTTCCGTGAGCCATCACCGCTTTATCAGTGAGGAGGCCGTACCGGTCAAGTACGTCGGCGTCGCGCATATGGTAGTGCTCGAGCGCAAACCCGTTTTCCCAATCAGATTCACTGCAGTGGGATTGGACGGGCAAGTCGTACTTTTGAGCTAAATCGCCCAGCCCCTGCAAGGATGCCGGGGTACAACTTGGGACAAATCGCGGTGTGATCACCGGGGTTTGTTTCAAGTCAGTGGTGCGATTTAAATCTGCTAACTGATGGATAAACTGTTCAGTTTGGTCCACAGCGACCTGGGCGGATGCGTCCTGGTAATAAGTTGGCGTCTCCCTCGGATTATCCATGGCAACTTTTCCGATAAATCCACGTTGACCATGTCTGATGCACGCTTTTGCCAGTTCAAGATTCGCTGGATTATGGATAGTGCCGAAGAAGAGCGCGGTGGTGGTCCCGTTACTGAGTAGTCTCGAGACCAGGGCATCGTAAATGCGTTTCGCGAACGCCGGGTCCGCATACTTAGCCTCCAGCGGGAAAGTATACGTATCAAGCCATTCGTTAAGTGGTCGATCCAGCGCCAGTCCGGCATTTGGCCATTGTGGCGCGTGGATGTGTAAGTCAATGAAACCGGGGAGTATATATTGATCGGCAGCGAGTGTCACCAGGGTATCAGACCTGGAAGCTGCCTGCCGGACTGACTCGAAGTCCGGTTCGGTTCGGGCAATGATTCGTTCAATGTAACCACTGTCGTCGATACAGATCAACTGGTGTTCCTGATAGGATACCGTGGTTGGACTGGTCGACGTAAAAAGGGAACCCTCAATGACTCTCATAAATGAAATCGGAATCGCCTCCATATTTAATTGACTTGAGCATTTGCAACCTTAGAAAAATTACAATAACGAACTTTCATTAGACACCCTAATGAAACATTCGTATAAATGCTTTGTTGGCTATTATAAGCATTACAGGAGTAAGGTTCAACGGTTAAACACGAACTATTTAAATTCTAATTTTACAGTGAGTATTAATTTTGTAATATGAATTTTATTTATTGCTTAAAATCGCCGTGTGGCAGGGAATGTGCTCGGTTTCATGACCCTTAATAAATAGTCACTACTTGCATATTTAATCGAGATTGGGTAAGATTATCTCTAATGATATTTTAATCTTCTAATGACAATCTTATAATTTGGAGGGATGTCCATGGATACAGCACCAGTAAAACGCAGTGAAAAACGAATTGCCGCGAATATCTTCAAGGGATCGTTAGGAAACATGATCGAATGGTTTGATTGGTACGTTTACGCGTCATTTGCCGTGTACTTCTCGGCGGCCTTTTTCCCAGCTGAGGATAAAACGGCTGAGTTGCTATCAACCGCTGCCGTGTTTGCCGTCGGTTTTTGATGCGGCCGCTTGGGTCGTTTGTGATGGGCCGGTTTGCGGATCGGCAGGGGCGTAAAGCTGCCCTGACTTTGTCCGTGACCATTATGGCCACCGGGTCGTTAGTGATCGCACTGACGCCAGCTTATAAGACGATTGGTGTTTGGGCACCCATCATTTTGGTTGTCACGCGGTTGTTTCAGGGACTGTCACTTGGCGGTGAGTACGGCACTTCGGCGACGTACCTGTCAGAAATGGCGTCTCCAAAACGGCGGGGGTTCTATTCGTCATTTCAATATGTGACCCTGATTTCCGGCCAGTTATTTGCGCTGCTGGTGCAGATTATTCTGCAGAGCTTTCTGTCAACGGCACAGCTCTATTCGTTTGGCTGGCGGATTCCGTTCGTGGTTGGTGCGATTGGCGCCGTTGGGGTCCTTTGGCTGCGGCTCACCATGGAAGAATCCGACCAGTTCAAAGCTAAGAACGCGAAAAACAAGAAGTCTGGGACAATGACCCTATTAATGAAGTATCCGAAACAATTCTTTACGGTCGTTGGGCTGACCTTTGGTGGGACGATCTGCTTCTATGCGTACACCACTTACCTCCAGAAGTTCATGATCAACACGACCGGGTTAAATGCGCGAGTTGTTGCCGTGATCAACTTTGCGGCGTTGTTGATCATGCTGATCTTGCAGCCGATTTTCGGTGCCTTGTCGGATAAAATCGGCCGGAAACCACTATTGCTGTGGTTCGGTATTGGCGGCACGCTGTTTACGGTGCCGATCTTCTCCATCTTGGCGCATGTGCATTCGTCCTGGGCTGCATTCTTCTTGATGCTGGCAGGGGTCGTGATCGTTTCCGGGTACACGTCGATCAACGCGATTGTTAAGGCGGAGCTGTTTCCTACTGAGATTCGGGCGCTAGGCGTTGGATTTCCGTATGGACTGACCGTTGCCATCTTTGGCGGAACCGTTGAATACGTTGCCCTTTGGCTGCGTTCCGTTAATTTGGAATCGTTATTCTTCTATTATGTAGCCTTTGCGACGTTTGTTTCCTTGATTGTTTACTGGCGGATGTTTGAAACGTCTAAACAGTCGACGATTGACGCTGAAGATGTCGACCATGACGCTGATGGGTCGCTTGGTCAGGTTCAGGGGCGTTAAGGTTTGGACGTGAATTTTGTTCCATGCAGTGACCTTGTTGATGATCACTGCTTCAAGAGTCTATTTTTAATCATTAAAAAAGGTATCTAAGCAGTTGGACCACTGCTTAGATACCTTTAGTGTTTTAAAGCTCAATCAGTACCAACTGCAACGCTTTCGCGACGGCTTCCGCTCTCGTAAAGACGCCCAGTTTGTTGTAGATGCTAGTTAGATGGGACTTGATGGTGCGTTCGCTGACGGCTAAGTCTTCGGCGATTTCCTTACTATGGTAGCCTTGCGCTACCTGTGTTAAAATCGTGTGCTCTTTCTCAGATAACACGACTGTGGGTTGTGCTGGTTTGGGGGCAGCAAAGGCCTTACCAGCAATTCTTGGTTCAATGTAGGTCTCGCCCTTCATCGCACCGCGAATCACGCGTAGAATCGTTGCCTTATCCGCATCCTTTAATAAGAAGCCTTTCGCACCTAACTGCATCGCTTCTTGAATCGGTTTTTGGTCATCGAAGGTGGTCAGGACAATGACGGGTAAGTCCGGATTTGTCTCATGGAGTGATTTAATGAGGGCGATCCCGTCTAATTTCGGCATGCGAATATCTGTGATCACCAAGTCGGGGTGCAGGGCAGCAACCTTTTGCCGACCTGCTTCGCCATCGGCTGCGGTGCCGACCACGTTAATGTCAGTGACGGTTTCAAAAATGAGTTCGAGTCCCGCCCGTAAGATCTGGTGGTCGTCGACAATGAGGAGGTTGATCATTCTGCGAGTTCCTTTCTGTCTGCGGGCAGGGTCAGCGTGACGGTGGTGCCTTCATCAACGGCACTAATGACCGTAATGACGCCGTTTAGCCGGTCCGCGCGTTCATAGATACCCTGAAGACCGTAATGGCCAGTTTTCTTCAGGCTTTTTTGTCGTGGGTGTTAAAGCCGGTGCCGAAATCGATAATTTTTAGTTTGAAAATATCATCTGTCAGACTGCCGCTAATGATGGCTTGGTCTGTCTGCGCGTGCTTTGCCACGTTGGTTAAGGCTTCCGTCACGATGCGAGTAATCTCGGTCAGCTGCGATGGGCTGTAATCCGGGATATCGTTTAACTGAATCGTGGTCGTGACCTGGTAATTCTTATGAATGGCGTCCGCAACCAACTGCAGGCGGACGGGGAGGCTTTCCTCCGTTGTGCTACGCAGATCCGTCAGCGTGATCCGTGACTCGTGCAGGGCAGTTCTGGCAGTGGTCATACTCGTGTTGATAATTTCTTCAGCCCGGTCAGCGTTGCCCTGGTCCAGAAAACTTTTAGCGGCTTCCAACTGCATAACGACGCCAGCCAATCCCTGCGTTAATGTGTCGTGCAGTTCACGCGCGACCCGTTGCCGTTCTGCGCGAACCGTCGATGCTTCGACCTGTTTGTAGGCCAACTGCAACTCAGTGTAGAGATTCTCCACACGTTCCCGTTCTTGGACCTGGTGTTGATAGAAACGCCAGTAGTAGAACACGATGGCCATTAGGAAAATGAAGCTCGACAACACAATGATGCCCTGAACCCAACCCACAATGGCGGTGTAGCCACCCACATGCTGAGATAGGCGACTGTCAGGCAAGTCATGACCCGTCTTGAGTAGTGGTAGCCGATCATGGTCTCAATCATTAAAACTGGGTAGGTACCGACCATGATCACGGGCATGCTGCGGCTCAAAAACCCGGCGTAAATGAAAATCAGCATGATTGGACAGCCCGTTAAAAGCCAGTGGTGGCGCTGATATAGCCAGGGGCCAAACCAAATGGACAAAATGATGCTCGCCACGGCCATGATAATGAGCAACGGCCGAAACGATTGATTCACACTGACAAATTCGGGTGCGAATCGTTCACGCATATCAGATAGTTGGGGAATTGAGTTGACCACATAAATAGCCATGAATCCCAGCATGATCATCCAAATGATGAAGGGGCCACGAATGTTCCGCAGATTTTTAAGCGTCTGTTCCTCATTTTCAGGGGTCGGGTGCACGATAGTCACTTCCTTTACGTTTTTTTATTACCACCAATATAACCCAAAAACCCGCCGCGGGGTGGCCCGGACGGATTTTTGAGGAGAAATCTTGAGAAATTGTGCTGTTTGCAATTCATTAACGCTTTTGATTGGGTACTAAGATGACTTAGGACCCTTTAAATGCCGTTACATTCCGCAATTTGGCAGGCCGTCGAAGTGGCTCGCGATGAAGCTAATTCGATTTCTGCTACGCAGCTCTCGAATGGATCTTCATCGTCTCGCATATCAGTAACCGACCAAAGTACGGTCGCTAACTGATATCGACACCACAGCTCCGTGCCAAATTGCTCCATTCCACTGATGGTGAGCTTACTTTTTACTACTTGTTGAGCATCACATTGGCGTTAAACCAAGTTCGAAGAGAATCCGCCCTCAACTGCTAGTCAGATTATTAACAGGTATGCTTCTCACCATGTTTTAGTCACAAGTAGCGATTGATTAACAGGCTCCATGACACTTTTTTATGAAGTCTTACCATCTATGGCTGACGACTACAACTATCGTAGCGGAGTGGAGTCGTTCGGCATTGCAGGCAGTAGTGTCGGTGTTTGTTGGCGAGGGTCCTTTCCTCGCCTACAAACACGGGAGACGGAGGAGATCCTTGAATTTCTGAAAGAAATTCAATAGCTCCGGAGCGACCCACTACAGCCTGCAGAGCCGAATGGCGCAACGCAGCGGCATTTCACTTTAGTCCGCAGCCAAAGCATCGATCGGGTTCAGTTTAGCTGCCCGACGTGCTGGTAGGAAGGCGGTGACAAGTGAGATGACGACGCCGATGACGAAGACGGTCACAACGTTGCCGACTGTAATTTGGACAAAAGCGTAGTTCGCAATTGACGCCAGCATGTGATTAACGGTCACCTCCCCAATGAGGGCAATAACGGTGGCAAATGCTGCACTTAGTACACCGATGATCAGCGATTCACTGATGAATAATCGCCGGATGTCGCGTTTCGATTCACCCAACGCTCGGAGAATCCCGATTTCCTTAGTTCGCGCACTGACTGACATGTACATCGTGACGATGATCATCAAGGCGGAAACGACTAAGGAAATGGCGGCAATGGCCGAGAGAATGTTGGTTGCCAGTTTAACGTAAGTTTGAATCTTACTAATGATCGAGTTGACCGAGGTTGCGCTGTACAGGCGTTTATCGTTGGTCTTTAGTTGATTGATCTTCTTAGTGACCCCGTTGACGTTGCCGATCTTATCGACCTTCACAACGGTGCTGGTGGCCTTGTCACTCACGTTGGCTTTGTTCATTGCTGCGGTGAGGGTCTTGGTGCTAACAAAGTTGTCGCTTGCCATGCTGGCAGCCGCGGATTTACTGGTGATCCCGGCGATTTTTGCTTTGAATTTAACGGTCACTGGTTTGCCATTCTTGTTTGTTGTCTTGTAAGACAGTGTGATGGTTTTGCCAATCAGGTCTTTCCAATGATTTTTAGAGAGTGATTTGGCTACGCTGTCTTTATCGATAACGATCTCACCAGCCTTTGGTTTATGGCCGTATTTAATGGTGTTGGACGTTGCACTGGCATTCCAGTTTTGGAGGCTTGAGATCGTTGCCTTTTTGTCATTGTAGCTCGTGGTGACGCTGCTAGCCGTGTAGACCTTTGACACACCTGTCACGTGCTTGATGTTGCCAAGCTGTTTGAGTTGGGTCGCACTGAATGTCGGGGTACTGCTGCTGGCCGTTGAAGCGCCAGTCATGCTGGAAGCAGATTGCTGCATGGCCTGTTGCTGCTGGGCTTGCGCTTGTTTACTACTGCCACCGCTGCCGCTTGTACTTGCCGTGGCTGACTTTTGGTAACGGCTAATGCTGACTGCCGTGGGGTTCACGAGGTCGTTGACCTGCTTATTGATATACCCGCTGATCCCGTTTCCAAGACCTGAAAACAGCATTACAGCAAATAAGCCAACGGCGGTCCCTAAAACGATCAGTGAATTGCGCCAGAAGTTGAACTTGAAGTGTTTGTAGGCGGTCGTGTAGGATACCGCAGCCGGTAGCAGGCGCGATTTTAACCGTGGCGTATCGGTCACTGGATAGGCGTCTCGCAGCTTGGTATCCTTATCGATCTTTCCATCCGCCAAATGCACGATCCGGGTTCCAGCGTCCGCAACGGATTGCGAGTGGGTCACAGTGATGACCAGCCGGCCTTCTTGTGCGATGCCGTCGAGAATCTCCAGCACTTCCTTAGTGTTTTCGGAATCCAGGGCGCCGGTTGGTTCGTCAGCGATAATGACTTTCGGGTCACTGGCAAGCGCCCGGGCAATGGCTACCCGCTGTTTTTGCCCACCGGAAAGCTGGTTGGGATACTTGTGTGCCTGATCTTTCAGACCAACGCGGTCGAGAAGTTCGGCAGCGCGTTTCTTTTGGTCAGCCTTAGATAACGTGGTCATGTCAAGTGGAATCAGCACGTTATCCATGACGGTCAGGTGACCGATCAAGTTGTAGGCCTGGTAAATGTAACCGATCGTGTCGCGCCGGTAGTGGTCAAGCGCTTTTTCGTCGCTGTGATTCAGCCGCGTGCCATCAACGGTCACGCTGCCTTGAAACTGGCGATCCAGACCGCCGATAATATTCATTAGGGTGGATTTTCCACCGCCAGATTCGCCCAGGATGGAAACAAACTCACCCAGATCGAAATTTAAATCGATTCCCTTTAAAACGGGAAATTCTTCCTTACCTAAATAGTAGGATTTGTGAATGTCTCTTAGCTCTAAATAACTCAATGTCTGCCTCCCGCAATGTTGTTCGATTAACTGTGACCAACTATACGGGTTATTTGTGTTGCCCACATCGGCCAAAAGACCAACTGGGGGTTCCCTTTTGGGCAAATGTCATTTTTTTGAAACGATTTTGCGGGTCTCAGCCATCGACTGCGTAGGTATGACTAGAGCGGTTAAATCTAAAGGAGTGATGATGATGTTCAGATCTTATTGGAAGTTTTATGTCATTGGAATGGTGGCACTGTTGATGATGGAGGTGGGTGGCGTGATAACGCACGACAGCGCCATAAGGACGACAGCGGATGCGACCCAAGTGAGTCAGGCAGCCCCGGCGATGGCGGTACCACTTCTCCGGATGAGTAACGGCTTTAAGTCTGGTGGCGCCTACGTGACCCCGGCAGCTTACCGGTGGGCAGACCGTGTCGTGACCTATCGCATTACGGATAGATCGGCATACTACCGACAAATTTGGCAACGCGCGGTGCAACATTGGAATGCGGCGGGGGTGGTATCGCTGATTTCGGCACAGCCGGGGGCTCCGGCTGAGTTGCAGATGTCGGCAGTGACGCCAATTCCTACGGGGTATGGGCAAATTATTGGACTGACCTATACGTCATACCATCGTAATACGCAAATTGGCAACCGGCCGGTGCTTGCGAGCGCCCATTCATACCTATATAAGCGCGTTGCAAAGCAAATGGCCTATTCGCAGGTCGAACGCGAGCACGTGGCAGAGCATGAGATCGGGCATGCGCTGGGCCTGACGCACGCGGCGAGCAAACGCAGCGTTATGTATTATGCTAATCGGCAATCAGCAATCACGTTGGCGGATGTTGCTGGGTTGAAACAAGCCTATCAATAGAAAAAAGGTTTATTTTGAAATTTATAAGCAACAACTCGAAAAGAAAATGGCGGAAATAAGGTCATGTATCCGTTTTAAAAATCCATATTTTTGAAATAAATGACACTTAAATTAGAAAAACTCGACAATTCAAGACGATAATGTATTCAATTAAAAACTTTTTTGGCTAAAACTTACGGTTGAAATACTTAACAATATAAGTATTTGAGTACAACTGAATTCGATTACATTACCAGTGATGCGCAATTCAGTGTTTTAACAGTAAATCACAAACTTTCCAAGTGTTTTCATTTTTTCAAAATCGGTGAAAATATTGAATGGTATTTCATTTCAGCAACGGGTATGATACATATCGTTGCTCAAGTTTGAAACACAAACAAGACAACGCGTATCACCAAGTTGTTTGAATCGTCCAAATTTTTCTGGTTGGGGAACCGGTTGAATTTGACCATTCGGACCACCGGGCGGAGCCGGTGGTTGTAACAATGACGCGATACTATAGGATGGCAACTCTTAGTTGGGATTAGGGCCCCGACATTTTATTCAGAGTTTATGAAAAAGCACAGCAAAAGACATCGAGCCGTGAAAAACGGCAATTATTTTTCATTAAACGATTGAATAAAAAGGGAGTTCTACCATGACTAACAACCATTTCACCAAAATTTTAACCATTGCTGCAACTGTATTAACGATGACGACCGGTGCTGTTCAAGCAACCGCTGATGCCACAGCGTCTTCTAACGATGTTGTGAAAACTGTCTCTGACGCAACGGCGGCCACAGGTCACTCGAAAGCAGCAGCCATCACCAGTCTTGCCCACATGTCATTCGGGTTCAAGACCGGTGCTAACATGACCACACCGGCAACGTACCGGTGGGCCAGCAAGACCATTACTTATAAAATAAACGATAAATCAACGTACTATAAACAGGTTTGGAACAGTGCTGTGAAACACTGGAATGCCACGAAGGTGGTTAAATTAGTGCCCGTCCAAGCTGGCAAGACAGCCAACATTACGTTAGCTTCAGCGAACAGTGACACGACCAAGACCTCTGGTGACATTGTCGGGATGACGTTTAGTTCTTATCACACCACTCAAAAGATGGGGAACCTAAACGTGATGGCGGGTGCGACCTCATACGTTTACAAAAATATTGCGAATAAAATGCACTATTCACAACTGGATCGCGAACACGTTGCTGAACACGAACTTGGCCATGCGCTGGGGTTGGAACACGCCGATACCAAAAAGAGCGTGATGTACTATGCGAACCGGAGCTCGGCGATTACGAGTACCGATGTTAAGGGATTGAAAGCTGCTTATCAGGGACAGTAGTGGAAAAAAGGGAACCAGTTATAAAAAACTGGTCCCCTTTTTTTCTCTCGAACTGGCCCTTGGGAAATACCAGCCATGTCGTATACTGAATTTGTTATCAAAGTATTGCGGACCAGGCCTGGGCAAGCACCTTGATACCGGCGATGATGTGGTCGTCGTCTGTTTGACGAAAACTGAATACGATACTTTTATATGCCGGCTTGCGGTTGCGCCAGCAGCGGTCTGGGTTTACCAACCGACGCCTGCTTGACCTGCAACATCAATTAAATGATCAACAGTAGCATCACTGTTGACATGAAAGACTGCGAAACTACCTGCTGCCGCGCCCATGGGTGTGAGCTTGTCGCCGAAGGTTTCAGCAACCAGACTATTGATGAGTTGACGACGATTATTGTACACGATGGTTAACTGACGGATGAACCGTTCCAGATCATCGTTTGCAATGAGTTGAGACAGAATCTGTTGTTGCCATTGTGAATTACGGTTGGGTAAATGGCGATATGTCGTTTGAAATGAGGCTACCAGAGCTTCTGGTAACACAAGGACGCCCAAGCAAAGCGACGATCCCAGTGTTTCATCGTAGTTGGTGTAGTAAAAACAATTCTGACCACCCATTTCATGGAAAATTGCGGGAGCAGCTTGACCGGAATAGGAGAGTGAGCCATCCGTATCGAGTTCGATCAGGTAGCAATCATCTGCAAGCAGTTTATGAGCTAATTCCTGACGCTGTGCCATGCTGAGACCTTCGCCTGATGGGAAGTTGTGCGTGGGTGCCAACAGGTACGCTGCTGTCTTTGGCAAACGTTGCCAGTCACGGAATGGCATCGTCGGGATATTGAGCGACGTCCACACATCCCGGGCGTTTGGCGCCACAGGTTCGGCCACCGCCAACGTCGTTTTCCGCCATTCAGGCATGAGTCTTGCAATGATGCTGGCGGCTTCATTAAAGCCGCTCGTGATCACGATCTGTTCCGGCGTCACATCAATATTTTTTAACCGGTTCAGGTAGGTCACCAGCTGCTGGCGGTATTCCAGATCGCCGTTCACCGGTTGGATATGCTCGATTCCATGGCTCATGACCCGTTCCTCCGCCGATAACCAGGCCTGTTTTGGAAACAACCGTAAATAGTCAAAGTTTTCTGTGAAATCGTATTGAAACGCGCCGCGATGTACCGAACGCTGCGTTGCCGGCTTTTCTTCAACAACAAATGGTAAGTGGTGGGTGACGTGGTAACCGGCGCCAGGTCTGCTCACCAGATAGCCTTCAGCTACCAGATCCTGGTAGGCGTGATCCACAGTGTTTCGGCTAACAGCCAGTTCCTGTGATAAGTATCGCGTACTGGGCATTGCTTGCCCCGGTTGTCGCACGCTAGTTTCGATCTCGGCGCGAATTTGCCGGTATAACTGCAAATAAATTTTCTCGCCGCCATTGCGATCAATGAGTAACATAGCATCACTTCCAACTCTGTTTTGACACTATTGTACCAAGAAAGGAAAACACAATGAAAATTTTATTGATCAACGCACATCCAGATTATCGTAACACTGCTCGGACCATTAACCAGTTAAATGCGCACGCTGTCGCGGAAATTAAACGACTGGCACCGACTGCCGATGTCGACCAGCTAACCTTGTACGATCCGGCAACCGTTTTGCCACAAATTACTGAAACAAGTTTGATGCACCCCGACACGGTTGAAGACAGACAAAATGAACTGATTGAGCAGTGGAAGGCTGCGGATGTCGTCCTCATCATGATGCCGCTGCATAATTTTAATGTGGTGACAAAGTTGAAGGACTATATCGATAACATTTTGATTGCAAACAAGACCTTTAAGTATACGGCCGATGGTTCGGTAGGGCTGTTAGATGGCAAGCAACATGTGGCCTATATTCAGTCAAGCGGTAGTGATTACGAGCATGACATCCGGTATATCAATGCGGATATTGCGCCACACTATGTGCGGACCATTTTGAACTTTATGGGAATCTCTCAGATGACGTTGATTCGGGCTGAGGGATTGGATTTAGTTGGGAATGATAAAGCGGCCATTGTTGAGGGGACTAAGCGGGAGTTGTCGGGGTATTTGGCGGATGTTTTAGGGTAGATTAAAACCACCTGAACTTGGGATTATAGTCCTTGTTTAGGTGGCTTTTCTTGGGATAAGTGCGATTTAAGATTGTGCACTTCTGTCCTCGAGCCGAAACGTGCTACAGAAGGGCAAGGAGTCCCACTATGCTCCACTCCTTGGGCGCCCCTGGTTTCGCACTCGTGGATGGCTTCCTTTATTGTTGAAAGGTGCGATTAACACAGTGCATTACTGTCCTCGAGCCGAAACGTGCAAAAAGGGCAGGGAGTTGCACATAAGCCGACTCTGACACAAATTCCAAGCCCAGGAATTTCTGTCAGAGTCAACTTATGCTCCACTCCCTGGGCGCCCTTTTTTGCACTCGTGGGTGTTTTATTCTTTAGTCGAAAGGTGCGATTAAGATTGTGCACTGCTGTCCTCGAGCCGAAACGTGCTACACGGGGCAAGGAGTTGCACCTAGTGGACTTCGGTCACAAATTCCCAAGCCCAGGAATTTATGACCAAAGTCCACTAGGCTCCACTCCTTAACCGCCCCTGGTTTCGCACTCT
>NZ_BBAG01000052.1 GCF_001311135.1 Secundilactobacillus paracollinoides DSM 15502 = JCM 11969 | reverse complement strand
AACCAGAGTTACTTACACTCCGCCTTCTAACCGCCTCGCTCCACACTCTATTTTATTGCCTTCTGATCCGTCTCAGGTCCCCAAATGCCAATCACAATGGCAGCAATAATGGCCATCGCAGCGATTCCATAAAAGATAAACGATGCTGAAACCTGGGTGATCATGAACGCAACTGCGGTTGGCATCAGGACGTTCAGCAGCTTTGAGATCCCGTTTGAGATCCCGGCACCGCGGAACCGGTGGGTGGTCTCGAAGAGCTCGTTGTTATACACACTCACAACCGTCGCAACCAAGATGTACAGGGTGACTGTCAATAGAAAGCCGTTGATCAGGATTCCCGCCGTGGTCGTTTCATAAGCGTAACCAATCCCTAAGATTGCGGTGGCGATAAAGCCAGTTAGAATCACTTTTTTTCGACCAGCGCGGTCAACCAGTGCTGCACCAATGGCTGCACCGATTGGCGCGCCAATCATCATAATGGCTGAGAAGCCGATTGAACTGACAATGTTGATGCCGCGATTCAAAAGCAGTGTTGGTACCCAGGAGGTAAAGGTGTATTGGCACAGCAGGGTTGCACTAACGGCGACGATGGCGATAAATAGCCCGTGCGCAAAACTAATGTGGCTCGTCGGTTCGGCCTTGTCGGTGAATTCATCCTCGTCGTATTGGCCGCGTGTCGTTAATTCGTTGATAATCGTTTCCGCTTCTTCGTTGCGGCCCTTCGCCAACAACCACCGCGGTGATTCTGGGAAGTGACGACGCAGCAGCCAGAGCAAGAGCGCCAGAATCCCCATGATGATGAACATGGACCGCCAGCCAAATTTTGGAATGGCGAAGGTGGCAATCAACAGCGCAATTGGTGCCCCAGTGTTGGCAACGATGGCGTTCATACCTGACCAATGACCACGTCGTTTGATAGGCGCAAATTCGTTAACGACCGCGTACCCGGTCACGATTTCAGCACCCAACCCAATGGCGGCAATGAAGCGGCAAATGATCAGTAAGGTGATGTTGGGCATGAAAGCTGCGAGTAGGGTGAACGCGCCGAACAGTAAGAGGTTGATCTGGTACGATTTTTTGCGACCGAAGAAGTCACCGATGTATCCAGCAAGAATAGATCCGATGAACAGGCCGAGAAACCCGCTGGATAGGAACGTGGAGCCCTGCTGAATCGTCGCGAACTTCTGGGCGATCATTGTACTATTAATGGCGCTGGCCATGTACACGTCAGCGGCATCAAGAATCATGCCGGCACTGGCGAGCGCGAAGACCTTGTAAAACAGGGGTGTTTCGCGGGCAGTGTTCAATTGTGTTTCCAAGTTGAGTGCGTTAGTTGCCATAAATGAACCCTCCAATATGTGTTAGTCATGTGATGTGAACGCTATGTTTGGCGCTTGAGGAACGCCAGAAATGCTTGATGATGCTGATAAGTAGGTGCTATGTGTCGGGTGGTTGACCCGTAAGGTTTGAGATATATGTTTGGAAAGATATGGTTTGAAGAGTGTTGCTAAGTGAGCCTAATATGTGTGATGGCGCTATGTGTGGCATGATGCTAAATAATCTATGGATTGAGACTATGTGTTTTCATGAAGTTAAATGACACTATGTTTTGTATCTATGTGTGTGATGATTTGGATGACGCTATGTGTGACGCAATCAGTCCGTCATGTACTGTGCCATTTTCTCTGGCGCGTAGGCAGCGTCCCGAGCGTTGACCTTGTCTAATCCGACAAAGTCGTTGAACTTGGTAAAGGTGATCATCCGGTCCTCGAAGGACTTGGTCGTGCCTTCGCGTTGCAACGTTTGGATCAACTGCTCCTCGGCGTAGGCTTGGGTGTAAGTCATGGCGGTTGGGTGAACGACGATGTTGAAGCCTAATTTTTCCAAGTCTTCAGACCGTGTTAACGGTGTTTTGCCACCCTCAATCATGTTGGCCATTAACGGCGTGTCCGGAAAGGCATCGTGAATCTGTTGGAGTTCATCGATGCTGCGTGGTGCTTCAATGAAGATGAGGTCAGCACCGGCGGCTTTGTACCGCCGACTGCGTTCGATGGCGTTATCTAACCCGTAAACGGCGCGCGCATCGGTCCGGGACATGATGAGAAAATCATCGTGCTTGCGAGCTGCCTTAGCTGCCGCAATCTTTGCTTCGAGGACTTCAGTTGGTTCGACCTTTTTGCCATCCATGTGGCCGCAACGTTTCGGCCAAACCTGGTCTTCAATGAAGATGCCAGCTGCGCCAATGGCTTCGTAACTTTCAACGGTACGGCGGACATTATCGAGGTCGCCGTAACCGGTGTCTGCGTCGGCAAATACTGGGATGGTTGTGGCGTTAATGATTTCGCGGCAACGATTGAGTGCGATGCCGAAATCGCTGATACCTCGGTCAGGCATGGCTAAGGTTGAAGCGCTGGTGGCGTAGCCGGCTGAGAAGATGGCCTGAGCGCCACTGTCTTCTGCAATCTTGGCGGCTAGCGCATCTGGCGCAACCATCATCCGCACGATGTGGCCACTCATGACGGCCGTTTTAAAGGTATGACGCATTTGATCATTTTTCAGCATAGGTGGTGTCCTCCTTCAATAACGTTTGTAACGCGGTGTGTTGCGCCTGCAAAGCTTTGTCAGCGAGGTAACCGGTGTCGAGCCAACCGGTGATACCGCTGATCTTGGTCGTTTCCGGCGTCCAGGTGGCGAGTAGCGGTAGGTCATGATCCGAGCTGACTAACGCTTGTAGATCGGCCGTTGTGTAATGGTCGATAATGATGGCATCGGCGCCTGCGTTTGCGAGGTAGTGCATCCGCTGGCGGGCACCGTCAATGCCGTAATCCCAAATGCCTTCAAGTTTGATCCATAATTGGGTAGCCGGATTCTCAAGGCTATCCTTAGCGGCCCGCGCCTTGCCCAGCAGGTCAGCTGGTGTTGTGGTGGTTGGCCGTTCCAGGTTATGGGCAGGATAGGTTTGGTCGTTTAGCAGTAAGATGTCACCGCCGGATCGTTCCAACTCTTGGGCGGCGTAGAAGGTGTTCAGCGGATTGCCGAACCCTGACTGCAGGTCTGCGATAAGCGGTGCGGTTTTCTTTAGCTGCATGTCGCGGAGAAAGGCGGCGTACTCTGAAATGGTGAGCAGGCCGGGATTTTCCTCAGCCAGTAGGGTTTTTGTCGCCAACGTTGCGTCCAGTAGAATCGCTGGTGCCTCGCTGTTGGTGAGTAAGTTCAGTGTGTTGCCGTCGCCAGCTGCCGGAATTAATTGGCCTGGTGCTGTCTGTAATGTGCTTAGTAATGTCATTTTCGGTTCCTCCTTGTCCTTGCCGTAACCATGAAAAAACGCCCTTCAAAGATATTGTCTTCGAAGGGCGCATTGATATGCACGGTACCACCTTGTCTTTACTACAAATTGTAGTCTTAACGAGCATGCCCGTAGGCAGATTCGTCGGCCGTGATAATGGTGGCACCCATTAGATACTCCGTTTGTCGCATCTACAGCTCCGAGCTTACTTTCCTGACAGTGGGTCGCGTTCTCACACCAACCGAACGCTCTCTTGGACCTGAAATCAGTACTCCCTGCTCTTCATTGCTTTTAATCATTTTTTAATATACGAGTAGTGTAACCGATGATTTTATCATTGTAAAGCCATTTTTAATAATTATTTTTGAAACTAGCTTGAAAATCCTGCCAATTCAACGAAATTTAGCGTAAACTTTTTTCAAATACCAGACCGGAGGAACAAAAAATGCCAAACGAAATTGTGGAAGATGTCACGATTGGATTGGACGATGTCGAGCCTAATACGACCTACGTGAACTGTGAGGTGGGGTACGCCAATCATAACAGCGATGTGAGCGACGTGGTGTTTGACCACTGCACCTTTAAGCAGCATAACTTCAGTAACGGCGCGTGGGTCGACAGCGTCATCAAGAATTGTGATTTCACCAACGCGGATTTTACGCGAAGCTACTGGTTGCGCTGTCAGTTACAGGATGTCAAGCTGATGGGTGCCAATTTCGGTGATTCGGCCATCAAGAAGTTGACGGTGACGAACTGTGTTGCGGATTACTGCAATTTTAGCGATAGTAAACTGACCGATTTTTCGGCCACTGGCGACCGGTTTATTGAGAGCTATTGGAATAACGTGACGTTTGCGGGGCAGGCAGTGTTTGCTGAGTGCAACTTAACGGATGCTGATTTTATGGACAGCAAGCTGAAAGGTGTGGATCTGAGCACGTCCCAAGTTGCCGGGATTCGATTGAATCTGCAACTGGCGCGGGGATTGAAAGTATCGACGTTTCAGGCGGCGGATATTTTGGCTGGGGTTGGCGTTGAGGTGATTTAATCAATTTGCCGATGCAAAATATGATCAAGCGCGGTTGGCTGGTCTTTTAACAGTTGTAATAACCGACGCGCACTACCACGAGGTTTTGTTTTTCCAGTCTCCCAAGAGATGACGGTTCGTTTCCGTATACCCATTATCCACGCGAAGTCTTCTTGAGTAGCATGTGTTTTTTTGCGAATTGCGGTAATGCTTTTGGGTGAGTAGTCAGGTATTTCAACATTCTCAAGCACTATTGTATTTGTAATCACGTGATTTGGTTCACCTCGTAATTCGGCTTCGAATTCTTCAAGACTCTTCTCGATATCACTTTTATGCGTCAATTTAATAGTCCTTTCACTTAGTTAATAATTAATTACGTTAACCATTTTAAGATACCAATTTCTGAAATAAATAACAATTAATTGGACTATAAAAACACCCAGCAATTGATGTGTCGATTGCTGGGTGTTCTCTTCTCTTTCATCTAATTATCCGCCAACCCATCATTATCCACATCTTCACTAGGCGTCGGAATATGTTGTCCGCCATCCTTCAACCGCCCCTCCTCATGGGCGATTTTCTCGCCAAGGTAGGCAATCGTTTCATCCATTGCTTGGCGTTGCGCAATGGTTTTATCGCGGGTCGTCCGCAGCAGCGTGATCATCTCAGTAGTTGGCATGCCCGTAAAAATGGCCTTGATCTCTTCGACCGACAGGCCAGCGCGCCGGTACATCGCGATTCGATGCACGGCTGATTGTTCGACTGGGGAATAGTCACGGTCACCGCGGGCGTCGCGCTTAGGTGTCACGAGACCTTTTCGTTCATAAAATCGCAGTGCGTAGGTCGTCAGGCCACTTTCAGCAGCCATTTCTTGAATGCGCATCAAAACCGTCTCCTTTTATGTTGACTTACACCAAGTGTAACCGAGTAAACTGGTTTAGGCAATTAGGATTAGGGAGGCCGATACATGGCAACTACAGCAGAAAAACAACAAAATACAGCAATGCACGCATTCGCACTATCCAACGTCATGGTTGGACTGGAATCAACAATCGTGGCCACTGTCATTCCGGCCATTGTGGACGAATTACACGGTATTCGGTTAATGAGCTGGGTCCTGACCGCATACCTGTTAATGATGGCGGTCACGGCACCTATTTGGACGAAACTCTCTGAGCGGTACGGGACGAAACGGTTAATGATCATTGGGACAACGATCTTTGTCTTGGCTTCAATTACTGAAGGGTTATCGGTCAACATGTACATGCTGATCGTGGCGCGGTTAGTGATGGGTATCGGCGCTGGCGCAATGGCGCAGTTACCGTACGTGATTTACGGGACACAATTGCCGACCGAAAAACGGGTGAAGGCAATCGGTAACGCCATTGGCGCCTATTCGATTGCTTCTGCCATTGGGCCACTGATCGGTGGCTGGATCACGGATAGTATCGGCTGGCGCTGGGTATTCTTCATCAACGTGCCAATCGGACTTCTGATGATCTGGCTGATCGTGCGCAACTACCATGAGCAGTTCACACCGAATCGGGAGACCATTGACTACCGCGGGGCGCTGAGCCTCTCTGTTGCCATCATTTCACTGATGCTGATGATTCAAGAACTTGGTGCCCAGAACCCGAAAATGGTCGTTGTGGCGGTCGAAGCGTCATTGCTATCGTGGTTGGCGCCTACTTCTTCTGGACGGAACGTCACGCAGTTGACCCGATCATCCCAATGAATTTGTTTGGCAACCGGTCGTACATGGCCAAAAATGTGATGATGTTCTTTCAGTACGGCATGGTCAGCTTTGTGAACAGTTACATTCCGATGTGGGGGCAAGGCATCTATGGTCTGTCAGCGCTGAAGGGTGGTTTGATTCTGGTGCCATCGTCCATTCTGCTAGCGGTTGGAACTCGGATGGTGAGCCCGTTAATGGCAAACAACTCTGAGAAACGGTTAATTCGAACTGGGAGTTACGCCATGCTGCTGGCCATTGTGATTTTGGCAGTGGTCCAGCAAACGTCTAGTGTGTGGTTCCTAGCCTTAGCTGGCGCAGTGTTTGGTATCAGTACCGGAATCGTCAATGGCACCTCGCAGGTAGCCGTTCAGGATGCCGTGGCGCAGGACCAAATTGGTCCAGCAACAGCGTTGAATTCACTGATTCGGACGATTGGGTCGACGATGGTGCTGTCCATGTTGTCACTGAGCCTGAACACGACGTTTAAAAACGCCATTAACGCGCACCATGGCAAGATTCAGATCAACCAACTGAACGCCATCAGCAGTTCGGCTTCGGCAGCTGATCTGCCAAGCAAACTGGTACCGTTACTGCGGACCATTTTATATCAGGGCTTCCATTACCTGGCCCTGTGGAGCGTTTTATTCATGGCACTGAGTATTCTGTTTACCTATGTGGATCCGTGGAAAACGCGGGATAATCTGAAGTAATTCAAAAAGCAACCCACCATTTGCGGTAGGTTGCTTTTTACTACGCATTCAAACGTTCCGGTTCCTTTAAAACGAGATGACCTAAGAGTGACACAATCAAAAAGCCAAGGGCAACTAGGCAGACGCCGTTCCACCCAGCCCGGCTCCAGGCCCAGGTGGCGGTCAGTGTGCCAAGTGATCCGCCCATGAAGTAGCCGAACATGAAGACCGAGTTATTGCGGCTGCTTTGGGCTTTATTGAGTGACTGAACAATGGCCTGATTCGAGACTTGGCTGAACTGTGTCCCAAGATCAAGCAGCACGATGCCGACAATGAGTCCCAGCATCCAGTGACCAATTAGCCAAAAGAGCAGAAAGGCGAGGGTTGAAAAGCCAATCGACATGCCAATGGTCAGCCGAGGTGACCTGTGATCGACCATGGTGCCAATATACGGTGCAGCGGTAACGCCAGCAATGCCTAATAGGCCTAGCAGACCGACGATGTTGCTGCCATAGTGGTACTGGGAGGCGAGATAAAACGCCAGCGTGGACCACATGACGTTGGAGACGCCAAACATACAAAAGCCGTTTATCGTGGCACCTTGAAGTGGTCGCTGGGTGATGAATAAGTGGGGTAATGACCGGATGACGCTGAAATAGTTGAGGCTGTGATGCCCACGCGGATCTCGCGGTAAATACTTGTGCACGACGCCGAGTAAAACGATGTCCAGCACCGCGGCAATCAAGTAAATTTGTTGCCACGGGATGACGCTGCCAAGCAACCCGCTAAAGGATCGCGACAACAAGATTCCCGTTAACAGACCGCTGAGTACGGTGCCCAGAACTTTCCCCCGTTGTAAGGCTGGTGCCAGAAAGCCGGCGTAGGGGATAATGATCTGTGGGGCAACCGAGGTGATGCCGATCAGCGTCGTTGCCACCGCGAAGACGCCCATGGTTGGTGATAGGAACGCAAGTAGCAGCGCAATGATCGATAACACCATCATGAACTGAATCAGGTGGTAGCGGTCAAAAATATCGCCGAGGGGCACGATCAGTAATAGTCCGAACGCATAGCCGAGCTGGGTCAGCATGGCGAGAATGCCAACGACTGCTTTAGAAATTTGAAAATCGGTAGCGATCAGCCCTCCGATGGGTTGAATGAAGTTTAAATTGGCGACGATAACGCCCGCTGTGAAGGCCATCATCAAAACTGTTTTTCGTGGTAAAGCTGGTTCTGTTTCCATTGTAAGACTCCCGTTTTAGTAGATTTTGAGTTGTTTGGATCTACTGCGCGGAAAGGGGTTCTCGGTGCGTTTGATGAGCCAGTGGAATAAGTGATAGGTCATGAAAAACACCTCTTTGTTCGGTTAGTTTCTTAATGTTAAAATAACGCCGATAAAAATCAGCAGGCACCCAAAAACAAAGCTGATATGCAGGGCTTCTCCCAAAACGAGCCAACCTAAAAGACTGCCGACTAGCGGCTGGAAAAAGAAAAATAGTCCAGACTGGCTTGCCTGCAAGAGTTGGAGACCTTTATTCCACAGCACAAACGCAACAGCAGTGGAAATGATGCCGAGGTAGAGAATACCGCCGCCCACTTTGGGTGTCAGCATAATGGCCCAGTTGAAAGCGTGGTAGCCAATCAGGATGACCGGTGTCAGACCAATAAGGACAACTAATGTGCCGATTGTTGTCACCTGCAGGGCTGAGTATCGAGCCGGTACCTTTTTTAGTAAGACAGACATTAACGCCCAGGTGAGGGCGGCAATCGTTAATGAAATCACGCCTAATGTTTGGTGCGCATGAACGTGGAGGCCACCACCAGCAAGGATGACGCCAATTGTTGCGCAGGTTACGGCTAACACGCGCGTGAATGTGAGACGTTCTTTGAGCAACCATGCCGCAAAAAGCGTCATAAAGGCCGGTGTTGTGGCGGTGATGATCGACCAATTTGGGCGTTTGCGAGCATGGTACCCGTTTCTTGAAACACAATTGAGGCGAGCTGTCCGATAATACCAATACTGATAAGTAAGGGCCAGTCCTTTTTAGCAACGTGCCAGTTGATATGTTGTTGCAGGCCCAATAGGACTAATGCTACGATAGCAATCACGTAGCGTGACCACACCAGTAGAAAAGGCGAAACACTGGGAACAACGACCTTGACGACGACAAACATGCCGCCCCAGATGCTAGCGGCGATCGTGAGGTACAGACTGCCAATGAGTTTTGATTTAGTGGCTTGTTTCTGATACATTTTTTGGACTCCTTAAGTTAGTTGGCGGATGTTCGCCTAACTGAGCTGAAGGATGGATTTGCTCAGTAGCGGCTTACGCAACGACTGGCACATCATTTTCAAATAATGGGGCGTATAACATGGTGAGTCCTCCTTTAGATGACATGAATGCTACAATTATAGAACAATTAAGAACAGATTTCATTTTTTGGTGACTTTAGTGTTAAGAACTCCGCCAATATGCTATCCTGATAGCGAGGTGAAGAACATGAAAATTGCCATGCGAAACGGAAAACCATTTATCATTAAAGATGAAACTCACGGGTCACCTGTGCAAAACGCCCAGACGATTATCGATGTGTTGCACCAGGCGCCGGGTAACAGATTGTTAGGTGAATCGGAAGCGTTTACCCAAGATGAATTGGAACAGCCGATCACGGATCCCAAACAGGTCTTTGCGGTGGGGATGAACTACCGCGACCATTCAGCGGAAATTCATATTGAGTTGCCTAAAGCACCAAGTATTTTTACGAAATTCAGCAGTTCGTTAGCACCATCAGTTGTTGACGTGAAGGCTCATGGGCCGCAGACAGACTGGGAAACTGAGATCGTCGCTGTGATTAAGGATGGCGGCAGAAACATCTCAGTTGAAGACGGCTGGAAGCACGTTGCCGGTGTCATGGTCGGGGAAGATATTTCGGATCGCGAAGTACAGTTTGAAAATGATAACCCGCAGTTCTCAATGGGCAAGTCGTTCGAAAATTACGGGCCAATCGGTCCTTGGTTGACCACGGTTGACGAACTGGATAATCTAGACGATGAAGTGATCACCACAAAGGTGAATGGTAAAACCATGCAAGAGGCACCGTTAAGCCAGATGATTTTTTCGATTCCCGAATTGGTGCACTATCTGTCAACGGTGACCGAGTTGCGGCCGGGTGATTTGATCTTTACTGGAACGCCGAGCGGTACCGGCGTTGGCCATGACCCGCAGATCTTTTTGAAGGCGGGCGATGAGCTGACCGGGAGTATTACGCATTTGGGGACTTTGAAGATGTCGATTAAATAAACCAATTTTAAAAAGATGGACTATTTCATGAACTCAGGTTTGAGTATTATGAAATAGTCCTTTTTGTGACCAATTATGGGTTGTGGCTGTTAAGTTGACAAATGGAAAACCATTCCCAACAGATAGTAAATATTTGATTGGTATTTCTATACTGATATTAGTGTTCTATAATGTTTTTAGGGGAGATGATAGTTTGAAAAATGGATTAATGACGGTAACAGTATTTGCCTTAGCAACAACCCTAGGTCTATCTGCAACAGTTGGTGGCACCTCAGCAAAAGCGGCTACCTGGCACAAGGGAACGCCTAAGGTCTTTGTGGGTCAGAAGTATCGCGGCCCATATATCAAGTCCTTGCGAGACATTGCACGACATTATGAACACGTGTCGGCTACGAAGACAACTTATTCAGTCTATGGATTTCAGTATGCTTTCAAAATGACAGGGACTTCTTATAAGTACGCAAATAAAACGTACTATATACGCGGTAAATCATTTGGTGAAACAATGACCGTTAAAATTAAGCGTTTAAGTACGAAGAAAATTAGAATTCTGCCAGCAGGTACTTGGCAGACGATGATGCGTTATTAGCATAAATAGAAACAACACCTTTTTGGGTGTTGTTTTTATTTATGCTAAGCACGCCCATTCTGACAGCGCTCCACAAAATCCTCAAACAAGGCGTTCTCCTCAGGCATCGTTTCATACAAATACTCGGGATGCCATTGAACGGCTACTACTTGGTCGTTATCTTGCGATTCAATCATCTCGACAGCGCCGTCGTCAGCTCTTCCGGAAACCATTAAGTGGGAGCCGGGATTCTTTACCGTTTGGTGGTGGTTGGAGTTGACGTACGGATGTGAGCCCAGAATTTCGGCTGCAATCGTGTCACCCTTAATATTGACGTGGTGGGTCGGATAGATCAGCGGGGCTTCCTGCTGGTGCTTTAGGCGGGCATCTGGAAACTGACTTGGAAAGTCCTGGTACATGGTGCCGCCAAGCGCGATTGCGATGATTTGAGCCCCACGGCAAATACCGAAGATGGCCTTGCCAGCAGAAAATGCTTTTTGACACAGCGCAACCTCAAACTGGTCCTTTTTCATAGACGTGGCACCGATCTCACGGATGGGTTCCTCGCCAAATAGCGTGGGGTCGATGTCGGGACCACCCAGAAACGCAAACCCGTCACAGCGGGTTACATAGTCTTCCGCAAGTTCTGGATTGTTACTCGGCAGCATCACAGGAATCCCGCCAGCGGCAATCACCGCCTGCATGACGTTATCGTAAGCGTAGTCGCGAAAGCCGAGGTCCGTTTTTACAGTGTCGGCTGGCATGCCGATCAATGGTTTCATTGTCATCACTTCTCAGTCCGTTTTAAGACTAGGATACGCCTTCTTGCGATTGTGGTATAGCCAATTTAGGGAAGGATAAGTAAAATTCGTGTTATAAGTTCACAAAAAGAGTTGTGTATAATCACTTTTTGTAGGTAAAAGGTCAATAACGTGGACAATTTTTTTTGAATCATCAATAAAGTACAGAACGATATATTTTCCGGAAACAATGGGTATTCCTAATGTGGTGTGGTTTTGAAGTAGTTGACGACCCATTTTTTTGTCAGTATTGAAGCCACGATCAGGAGAATCGGCAAGTTGCCGAATATCAATAATCATTTGTTTTACGCGTAAATCAGCTGCCTCGTTTGCATATAGTACGTCAGCAATATAACTGTGAATAGACTTAATTTGGTTAAAAATGTCATTAGAAATTTGGATGGCATATTTACTCAAAAAATTCACGCTCCAGTTGATTTAGGGTAGTATAATTTCCTTTATTAATTTCTGATTCATTATGTTGCACTCTTTTTTGTAATTGGTCAATTAATTTTTCGCGTTCTAATTCATCATTAGTCTTAAAAGGAAGTTCTTTCCTGCTGGCAACAAATTCAAGAAACATGTTAAATCCTTGAGAGGCATCTAAATGTTTTTCAGCAAAGACGGCTTTAGCTTCCTGTAAGACCTGACTATTCGTTCTAAAGTTTACCTGTGTGTCTTTTTTTAATTGGTTCAAAATAAGTCCCCCAATCTGAAATGTATAGCTGCGTATATACACTAGCATAATTTCTCATTATATTCTAGAAAATTGACCTGAATTTAAAATTGTATCAAAAAAGGTCACTAGAAATTATTTCTGGTGACCTTTTTGATACAGGTTTAATAATTATTCCGGCTTCTCCACTTTATGCCCCAAGACATCCTCTAACACGCGAACGTCATGGTTATTCTGACCAAGAATCGTCGTCAGATAGGCTGCCATTGCTGGTCGGTCTTCCTTTTCAGCTAAGGTAATGGCACGTGTCACAAACAGGTTTTGCGTATTGAAATCTTCAATCGTTGTCGTCAGTACGTCTTCGGTGGCGTGGTACTTTAGCGACCGTCCTCTTCCAACATTTTATAGTCTTCGTATTCAGCCGTGGTCGACGGTGGCAATTGGCCCTCGTCTAGCAGTACATCAGCGAGGTCATCGTAGGTCTGGCGTGCTTCAGTAATCAGGTCGCGGTACAGGGACTTGATTGCCACACTTTCAGGCCCGGTTAGGAACCACAGTGCTTGGTGGAGCTTCGTAATGTTGATGTTTAGATTTGCCACGATGTGACCGGTCATTGCCCCAGCCGTTGGGGTGTGGTGGTCGGTATCGGCTTGCTTTACTTCAGCCTGGTAAGCTGTCTCAATTTCGTCGTTTGTCATGTCCTTCTCCTTAGGCTTCAGCCTTGACCTTGATGTGTTCAACGGTGTAGCCGAGCTTCGTGATCACTTCAGCGAGTTCGTCTGCGGTGGTTTGACTGTCATCAAAATCGACCTTGACCTTGCTGGCATTGAATAAAACCTGAGCCTTTTCAACACCGGGGTGTTTGGAAACGGCACTCTGAATCTTTGTCATACATGATGGGCAGGTCAGTCCATCTAGTTGTAATACTGCGCGTTTTGTCATGATAACGACCTCCTAAGTCTGTTGTGTTTGTCTTTATGAGTCTAGTGTAGTTGGAAATGACTAGTTTGAACTTGACGCAGGTCAAGTTTGGCCACTTTTTTAATTCGAGTGCGCCATCGTCGTTTTACCCGTAATGGCTGGACTAGTGGGTAACTTTCCGTAGTTAATGAGCCGCATCGCGTTGAAGATGACCACGAGAATGCTGGCTTCGTGCACGAACATCCCGCTGGCCATGTAAATGAAGCCGATAATGAGGCCAATCAGCAGGAAGATGACGACGCCGATGGCGATTACAATATTTTCCTTGGTGACGCGAACGGTCTTCTTTGCCAGGGCGAAGGCGTGAACGAGGGCCTGAAAACTGGATTGCATGAGCACAACGTCAGAGGTTTCGATGGCCACATCGGTGCCGCTGCCCATGGCGATCCCGATATCAGCGGTCGCGATAGCGGGACTGTCGTTGATGCCGTCGCCGACGAAGGCAACGTGGTGGCCGGCTGCTTGAGCGGTTTTAATGGCAGCCACTTTTTGTTCCGGTAACAGCTCTGCGTGGATTTCATCGATCCCAATTTGGGCAGCAACGGCATTTGCTGTGGCCTGGTTATCACCAGTCAGCATCACGAGGTGCTTGGCACCGTGGTCACGTAACGCTTGAAGTTGGGCCTTCACTTCTGGCCGAACCACGTCAGCCACCCCCACGATAAGGGCAAGTTGACCGTCAATAGCTTCAATGACCACTGAGCTGCCAGTGTTTTGGATGCTGGCTAAATCAGTTTCTTGAGTTGGCGTCAATGTGATCTGGTTTGCAGTGAGCAACGCTTTGTTACCAACTAGCACGTGATGGCCGTCCACGTCAGCGATGAGCCCTTGTCCCTTGACCGTACTGTTTTCGGTGACAGTCATCGTGCTAAATGGGAGCGTCATTTCAGTCACGTGATCAATGACGGCTTTGCCCAGCGGATGGTCGGAGAGTTGTTCAACTCTGGCAAGCAGGGCGAACGCAGTAGTTTCGTTATCAGTATAAGATTTAACCTGAGTGACGGCCGTGTTGCCCGTAGTCAGGGTGCCGGTTTTATCAAACATGAACGTGTCGATCTTTGAAAAATCATCCATCACGGCACCACCCTTTAGGAGGATGCCGCGTTTGGCGCCGTTACCGATACCGGCAACGTTTGCGACTGGCGCACCAATCACGAGGGCACCGGGGCAGCCGAGGACCAGAACAGTAATGGCGGTGGTGAAGCTCTGGGTGGCCAGATAAACGATCAGTGCAATGACGAGCACTGCTGGTGTGTAGTACTGGGCAAACCGATCGATAAAGGATTCCGTTTTCGACTTGGTATCCTGCGCATCTTCGACCAGTTCGATGATTTTCCCAAACGTGGTGTCGTCGCCGACCTTGGTTGCTTCAACGGTTAACGTCCCGTTACTGAGTTCGGAGCCGGAAAAAACAGTGTCGCCAGGTTGTTTTGTGACCGGTGCAGATTCACCGGTGATCACGGCTTCGTTAAGGTAGCCGGAGCCCTCGATGATCGTGCCGTCGACTGGGATGGTGCCACCGGTTTTGACGAGCACGTTGTCGCCCTTGTCCACGTCGTCGAGGTCAACTTCTTCTGTTGTGCCATCGGCGTGCAGCAGTTGGGCAGTTGCGGGTGCCATTTCGGTGAGCAATTTAATCGAATCACGAGTTTTGGCCAGCGTCCGCTGTTCCAGATAACTCCCGAAAAGAAACAGGAAGGTCACGATGGCGGATTCGTTGTATTCACCAATGATGAAAGCACCGATGACAGCAATTGAGACTAATAGTTCAATACTGATGACCTTGACCCGCAGTGCCTGGTAGGCGTGGATCATGATCGGGATAGCCGCAATAATTGATGCCAGCATCATGGCAATGGTATAGCCAAACTGGTTGTGCAGCCCGAACTGACTGAGGTAGGCCGCAACGATTAAAATGGCGCTGATCAGTGTGATATGATTTTGGTGGTCTTGGATAAAGTGTTGAAACTTCATAGGAGTCGCATCCTTTCGTGTGTTCGCTTGATTGACTACAGCATACGGCCATTTGCTGGAAAACAACTTGACGGGTATCAAGTTAGCGATAAAAGTTGCGAAATTTGCAACTTTACTAGAAAATGGGGAGTGTAGATTAAGGAAGAGGAATGGAAAAACCACACATGTCAGAACAAAAAGTTCGGCTTAAACTGCCGCAAAAAGTTACACAACAACTTGAATTAAAGGATGGCGACCAGGTGAAGATCACGTTGCGTAATAACGACGCGCTGATTCAATCCCACGCCAGTGAAATTTCGTTATACCAACGCATTTCATTAGCGTGGTTCGTCCTGCCAGCGGTTGCCTGCAGTCTATTGTTTAATGGGTTCTTCGCTGTTCGGGGAGATAATCAGATTCCGTTGAGCGGGAACACCTCGTTAGCGACGGGGACGATCCTGCTAGGCGTCATTATGGGCACCATATTATTTGGCATCTTTTTCGTCCGGGAACGACGCAACCAGACCAACACATTTTCACAGAACATCTACTGGCGGAATTTTCCGGTCATTATTTTGTCGTTTGCTTTAATTTTGGGGCTCACGTTATTGGGAAGTTTCTGGTTATTTGAAACGATGTTTGACGGGTTATCTTTTGACCGGTTGACGGCAACGATCATCTTTTTCGTTTTTGAAACGATCATTAACTACTTGATGATCCTGCTGGCTTTTTCGCTGGCGCCGAATATTTTGATCCGGCTATTCACATTAGTCATCGTCAGCGACGTGCTGATCGCCATGGCATCTAACACATCGCGGCGCTGGTGGCAGTATAATCTCAGCTTCCTGGGGACAAAGTTGGCCAGCAACAGTTGGCAATTTAACATTACGTTGATCTTCTCCGCGTTGATCATGGTTGCCCTAGTAGACTATATTTTCGTCTCGCTGCATGCCATTTATCCGCACTCTTGGCGGCTGAATATTTTACGCAGTATTTTGACATTGATGGCGGTTGACCTTGGCGCCGTTGGTTTTTTTCCAAACAACGCTGCGTCACATTACATGCACGATAAGGTGGCAGGGTTTCTGGTCTACTTCATCATCGTTTTGATTGTCGGCATTCGCTGGTTACTGCCCGGAGTGACGCGCGAATTTTTGACATTGTCTTACACGATTGGCGCAATTTTGGTCGCCGCTGATATTTTATTTCAGGGGATCGGTTACCTTTCGCTGACCGCGTTTGAAATTATTGGGTTCGCGCTATCGTTTGGCTGGGTGGTCATGCTATTGCAGCTTTTGCAACAGCTGATCGGCCGCGGAACGCGGGTGTTTTATGTCAAAGCGAAGATCAAGCCTTCTGAAAATGACAAAGACCTGTTATAATAGTGACAACTGCAACAAAAATAGTGAAGGGATGTGCTTACGATGAGTCAGTTCGTTGTTGAAAAACCATTTTGGGATATTTTTCCGGAGGTCCGCATTGCGTTGATCCGGGTAACTGGGTTGGACAATCAGGACCACGGTCAGTTGCCTGCGTCGATCTTAGAGGACGCAAATGCGCACGTTGCGGATTTAATTCCCGATGATCCAATCAGTGCCAATCCGCTGATTCACGAGTGGCGCGAGGCGTTTCGGAAGTTCAAGACCAAGAAGGGCGCCCGCTGTGCCGTAGAAAATTTGCTGAAACGCTCAAAGAACGGCAATCCTGTGCGGTCGATCGACCCATGGTGGATCTGTATAATGCGTGCTCGCTGCGAACGGGTTTTCCAGTCGCAAGTCTGGATACGGCATCGATTCAAGGCGATATCCGTTTAACGGTAGCCAAGGGCGGCGAACCCTTTCAGGCTATCAGTGAAGATGAACCGGAACCGGCATTGGATGGGGAAGTCATCTACGCAGACGACGCTGGTGTTGTGAGTCGCTGCTGGTGCTGGCGCGATGCTGAACGGGTCGAGACCCGCGATGATACTACCGCTGCTACGATGTACATTGAGTGTTTGAAGCCGGAGTGGCAGGCGGATCATGAAGCAGCTGTGAATCAACTGACCAGTCAAATTGAGCAGTATTTGGGGGCGCAGACGGAGACGGTTTATGTTGATGAGGCGCATCGTGCGGTAGATTATGACTGAGAATGGTACAGGGCGGAGAATCGACGCTAATGTCAAGGTCGTTAAATGGTAAGGCTATAACCAGAATTATTTGTAACCTGCTTGAATCAACCGACTAGCGTAGGTCACGCATATTGCGTAAGATGACCATGACGGCAACACCTTCGGCACACAAGGAGGCCAACAGATGGTAAAACAGCTTACGTATCCAGTCATTATTACTGAATTTAACGATGAAGATGGTCACTATTTCGGTGCAACATCACCAAATATTCCTGAAATGGTGACGCAAGGCACGACTTTCGCTGAGGCAGCATATTGGTCGAAAAATGCGATTGTCACAATGTTGGATGGTGAAAAACCCTATCCTAAGCCACAAGATCCCGATAATTGGATACTGAATAAAAATGACCGTGTGATTACTGTCACCGTCACGATGACAAGCGCTGCTCAGTTCGATTGAGTAGCGCTTTTTTAGCGTCGTAATCCAACACTATCAATAGATTTTCTAAGCGTTTTCACATTTAATTTGGTAAAATAGAACCAGTTAAGACTCAAAAAGAGGGGGAATCATCGTGAAACGTTTTAAAAAATTGCTACTCGGCACCAGCGTGTTGCTAGCTGGCGTCTTATTGGCTGCCTGTGGCAACAATGGCAAGTCGACCTCCAAGAAGTCGATCTCGCTGATGCAGACGTCCGACCTGACAAGCTTGGATAACACCAACCAAGCCACCATGCCAGAATTTAACACGCTGACTAACATTTCAGAGGGGCTGTACCGTCTGAATAGTAAGAATCAACTGTGGCGGCCATGGCAACGAAAATCGTTAAACCAACGGCAAACGGCACTAAGTACGTCTTCCATATTCGCAAGGATGCCAAATGGAGCAACGGGGATCCGGTCACTGCGGCTGACTTTGAGTATTCTTGGAAACGGTCGCTGAATCCAAAAAACAATCCAGTTTATACGTATATTTTCAGTGGGATCAAGAACGCGGATGCCATCATCGCGGGTAAGAAGTCATACAAAACGCTTGGTATCAAAGCAACCGGCAAGCGAACCTTGACGATTACCTTGGACCACCCGATGACCTACTTTAATAAGTTAATGGCCATGCCAGTCTTCATGCCACAGGATAAGACCTTTGTGCAGAAGGTGGGCGTGAAAAACTACGGGACATCTTCCAAGAATACCGTTTCAAATGGCGCGTTTAAGATCACTGGCTGGACCGGGACGAACGACACGTATACGTTAAAGAAGAATACCCATTACTGGGATAAGAAGGCTATCAAGCTAGATGAAATTAAGTATCAGACCGTCAAGGATGCCAATACAGCGCACAATTTGTTTACGTCTGGCAAACTGGATGATGCGACGATTTCTGGTGTAACGGCTAAGAATCTGCAGAAGAACAAGGACCTGAAGTCGGTACCAAAGGCCTGGACCTACTACCTGCAAGTCAACCAGCGTAACGGTCAACCACTGGCCAACAAGAAGTTGCGGCAGGCCATTTCTCTGGCCATCAACCGGAAATCTCTGACCAGCAAAGTCCTCGCTGACGGTTCAACGCCAGCCAGCAGTTTTGTGAGTCCGGGGACTTCGACAGATCCAACGACGGGTAAGGATTTCAGCAAGGAAACGAGTACGTCGACTGCGCAGAATGTGACCAAGGCCAAGCAACTGTGGCTGAAGGCCGCAAGGAAGCCAATATCACTGGGACGCTGAAGTTGTCGATCATTGGCGATGACCAGGATGTGACGAAGAATGTTGCCCAATTTGTGCAAAGCCAGATTCAGGAAAATCTACCAAATGTGAAAGTAGAAATCAGTAATTTACCTGATAAGGGCTTCCAGGATAAGAAGACTAACGGTAACTTCTCGTTGAGTCAGTGGTACTGGCTGGCAGATTTCGCCGATCCAATCAACTATCTGGGCATTCTAACATCCGGCAACACGATGAATCCGGGTCACTATAGTGATCAAACCTATGATAAATTAGTGGCGGATGCCAAGAAGGCGGGTAACCAATCCACGTATTGGCGTGATTTGAGAGCGGCTGAAAAGCGCCTGCAATCGCAAATGGGTATCATTCCGTTGTACTACGTGAAGGAATCGCATTTGGTGAACCCGAAGTTGACTGGGGTTGAGTATCATGTTGCTGGATTTGCGGATTATACTAGGGCGTATTTGAAGTAGTAGAGTGTGGAGCAGGGCGCTTTGAGGGCGGAGCGTAAGGCACTTTGACCCGAAAAGTCCGGGCCTGACTTTTTGGGTCGAAGTGCCTTACGCAGTAGTCCTCAGCCTGCGGAACACGTTTCGGC
>NZ_BBAG01000051.1 GCF_001311135.1 Secundilactobacillus paracollinoides DSM 15502 = JCM 11969 | reverse complement strand
AAAAAAACTGGCCGACCACTATGATCGACCAGTTTCCTACTATTTTTGTGGGTTGGTGCATAAAACACGTTAATTCAGTATTAAGCTTTGAGTTCAGTTTGTTTCCCATCAAGGTCAACTGTCAGTGGTTCGCCTGATAACAGGGTTAATTGGCTACCATTTTGGTCAACGTGGACTTGGATCGAACGACCGCGGAATTGAATCCGGAACTGGTAGGCGTTCCACTTCTTTGGCAAGAAGGGTGCGAAGTGCAGTTGGTCGTCACGAACACGCATGCCGGCAAACCCTTGAACGATGGCTAACCAGCCACCGGTCATTGAGGTGATGTGCAGGCCATCGACCGTGTCGTTGTTGTAGTTATCCAAATCCAAACGGGCTGTCCGTTCGTACATTTCAACGGCCTTGTCTTCGTAGTGAAGGTCGGCAGCTAAAATGGAGTGGATGGCTGCGGATAAACTAGATTCGTGAACGGTCAGTGGTTCGTAAAAGTCAAAGTTGGCTTTCTTTTGGGCTGGCGTGAAGTCATCGATAAAGTCCCAAACACCTTGTAAAACATCGCCTTGCTTGATGTATGGTGAACGAAGGATCTTATCCCATGACCAGTGTTGGTTGATTGGCAGCTGATCGGCTGGAATGGATGAGACGGGCTTGAGGTCTTTATCCAAGAAACCATCGTGTTGAACAAAGATGCCAAGATCCTTGTCTTCAGGCAGGTAGAACCGGTCAACGATATCTTGCCAGTGGGCTTTTTCGTCATCAGAAACATCAAGTTTCTTTGCGACTTCAGGCGAAACCTCGCCCAAAATCTCAAGGGTGTACTTGAGCGTCCATTTAGCCAAGTAGTTCGTGTACCAGTTGTTATCAACGTTGTTTTCGTACTCGTCAGGGCCAGTGACACCGTGGATCATGTACTTCTGGTTCCGTTCGCTAAAGTGGACCCGGTCAGCCCAGAACCGAGAAATTTCGGTGAGGACTTTGCTGCCTTCGTTTAACACGTAAGACTTGTCACCGGTATAACGCGTGTAGTTGTAAATGGCAAACGCAATGTCGCCGTTCCGGTGAATTTCTTCAAACGTGATCTCCCACTCGTTGTGGCATTCGATCCCGTTGAAGGTCACCATTGGGTACAAGGCCCCTTTGAGCCCCTGTTCCTTGGCGTTCACATAGGCACCATCCAATTGTTGGTACCGGTACATCAGTAAACTGCGGGTAACCTTTGGATCCGTGATGCCCAGATAAACGGGAACGGCGAAAGCTTCGGTGTCCCAGTATGTGGCACCACCGTACTTCTCACCGGTAAACCCTTTGGGACCGATGTTTAACCGGCTATCTTCACCATAGTAAGTGGAGAATAACTGGAAAAGGTTAAATCGGATCCCCTGTTGTGACTCAGTATCGCCTTGAATCTCAACGTCGGATTTTTCCCAACGGTCAGCCCAGATCCGGGCGTGAGCGGCAAACAAGTCGTCGTAGGAAACGGCGTCGACTTTAGCACTCAAATCATTCATGGCTGCTTCCAGCTTATCTTGCGTGTCGTAGTCCCGTGAGCTCACAACGGTAATGCGTTTGGCAATGGTTGCACTGGCGTTAGGTGCCAGTGCCCCGCTAAATTGGTTCACAACTTCCTTATCGTTTGGTTGGTCAACAGCATCCTGACTCAGGTCCGTTTCGTTGGTCATCTTGATACCAACCGTGAAACGAGGCGTGCCAAACGGGTTTTCCTTCGTAATGGCCACGATTGACGCATCGGTAGCATTCTGGGTCGTCTTCAACACATTCCAGAAATGTTCATCGTAGTTGGCATCTTCGTTTTGCACGTCAGCATCCATCGCCGACTTGAAGGTTACCTTAACGTTGTCGTTGGACTTGTTGGTTGCCGTGACACGAATCCCAACCAACTCCTTATTGGCAACACTGATGAACCGTTCAAAGGTCATGGCAATCGCATGGCCGTTCTTCGTCACCGTAAATGACCGGGTCAGCTTGGCTTGCTTCATGTCCAAGTTCAGCTCGAAATCGCTGACTTTATCCTTGGCAAGATCAATGGGTTCGCCATCGATCAGCACGTTTAACTTGATGAAATTGATGGCGTTGATAACTTTTCCGAAATACTTTGGATAGCCATTCTTCCACCAGCCAACACGCGTCTTGTCTGGGAACCAGACACCGCCGAGGTAGATACCCTTTAAGGTGTCGCCTGAATAGTCTTCTTCATAGAATCCACGCATCCCCATGTATTCGTTACCCAGTGAGGTCATGGATTCCTGAAGGCGCTTGTCTTCAGGGTCTAACTTGTGAGTGACGATGTTCCAGGGGGTGACTTCAAATGTCCGTTTCATAAAGGTACGTCCTCCTTGATTTTACGACTTTACAGCTACATTACTTTTGGTTGTTGTTTCTTGAACGACTTTATTTTTGACCACGGACAGCCGGTCAAACCGGAAAATGAATTGGGTGATTAAGCGTCTTCATTTATTTCGTATCGGTTCAACACGGCTGTTGTGGGGTGTTTACTTATTGGATGAAAACTTGTATGACTGACAACGCGTTTTGCGGCCGCGTTGCTGTGGATAAATTGTGCCTTTCGCTTCGTTCCGCCGGTCGGCCCTGCAGGCTGTAGTGGGTCGCTCCGGAGCAATGCCGACCGGCTCCGCTGCGCTGATACTTGCTATTATTGAATTGGCAACGCACAGTTGACTCGTTATGTTCAATCAATTAATTCGGTTAAACACTATCATCAAAGGTTCGCTGTCCAAAACTGTGAAGCAGTTGAGAGCGGATAATCTACGAACTAGTCTTGATTCAATTGTGATGCTTAGCTAACCGTTTGAAGTTAGCACCATGTCAGTGGAATGGAGTCATTTGGCGCGGAGCTGTGGTGTCGACATCAGTTAGCGACCGTTCTATGGTCGGTTACTGATGTGCGAGACGATGGAGATCCATTCAGATGGCGCACAGCGACAGCTGAATTAGCTTCATCGCGAGCCACTACACGGAGCGCCAAATGACGCAATGCAACGAACAGCTAACTCAAATAGAAGTCACATTGCCGAAACGTGTTCCACACTCTAATTCTCTGTATCAGCTGGCTCTTCCTCAGCGTCAGACTTCCGAGCCCAAACTTCTTTGACGATACCAACGGAGAAGGCACCGATGATTAAGAAGATTCCTGAAAGTAACAGCATGGTAGGCATGTGTGAGCCTAACAGTGGGAAGATGGCGAAACTTGCGATTGAAGCAACGATTTGTGGCAGGCAGATACTACTGTTGAATAAGCCAAGGTAAGTCCCCATATTTTCTGAATCTTCGATGGCGTTTGTCAGGAAGGTGAATGGGAAGGCGTTCATAGCAGCCCATGCGCAGCCAATTAAGATAAATGAGATGAACAGTGTGTACTTGTCGTGGATGAAGAAGATCGAGCCAAACCCGATACCGCCCATAACGAGGCTTAATGCATAGAAAATCTTGTGGTGACTGTTGCCGACCCGTGAAAGAACCAGTGCCCAGATAACGGCAGCGATCGATTGAACGGCTGACATCACACCATACCAGTTACCGGCAGCTTGGTAGCCTGCTGATGCAGCGTTGGCAGTGTGCCAAACGTTGGAAGCAATGGCTCCGGTAGCGTAAGTCCAGAGGTATTGGAAGCCCATCCAGCAGAAGAACTGAACAACTGAAACGGTCCAGAAGATCTTAGGGGCAGTCTTCAATGCTTCAAAGATTCCTTTGTGGTTGCTGTTGTCAGCAATACCATGGTATTTAGCGTAGGTGTCTGGATCATATTCCTTAACACGGAAGACGGTCAACAGGCAGCAGAGTAACAGAATGATGGCACCAGCATAGAAGGACCAGATAACTGAGTTAGGCACAGTCCCCTTCTTAGCGACGTTGGCGATACCTAAAGCAGTCAAAGAAAATGGGAAGATACTTGCTAACAAAGCACCGGCGTTTGAGGCGAAGCTTTGAATGGAGTATGCGAACCCTTTTTGTTTCTCGTTAACCATGTCACCGACCATCATCTTGAATGGCTGCATGGCCACGTTTGATGACAGATCCATGAATAACAGGGTAATGGCACCAAACCACAGTGCCGCTAACGACCCATAACCGAATCCAAAACTACCAGCGTTTGGCAGTAAGAACATGACGATCATGGCGACCACCGCACCAATTAACAGGTACGGGATCCGACGACCAAGCTTAGGCATCCAAGTCCGGTCTGAGAAATACCCAACGAGGGGTTGAACGACCATCCCGGCCAGTGGTGGCAGGATGAAGAAGAACCCGAGGTTGTTTGGATCGGCACCTAAGGTTTGGAAGATCCGCCCCATGTTAGTGCTTTGTAATTGAAACGCCATTTGCACGCCTAGGAACCCGAAGTTGATCAGGAAAATGGTGCTGGTTGGCAATGATGGCAATAAATCTTTTTTGGACGTTGTTTTACCCGTCCCGTCAGCGACATCTGTTGCTGATTGTGCCATATGAATCCCTCCTCGATGATAATCGAACAATAATTGCAAACGTTTTCTACATCACTTATTATGCAACCGCTTGCACAATAATGCAACCGGTTGCACTAATCTTTTTAAAAAAGACGGGAAACAATATCCCGTCTTCGCCCGTCACACTGGGCGTTATGCCCGCATAACTTTTTTTCAACTTTTTTTTGTCTCATAAATTTCGTGTTAAACAGATCTAGACCAATGATGTAACCGGTTAAGTTGGTTGTTCCAAACGCGCTACTGTCTAGATGTGGATGAGTCTAGTCGCTTCGTTCCGCCGGCCGGCCCTACCAGTAGTAGTGGGGTCGCGATGAAGCTAACTTTCGCAAGCGAAAGTGGATCTCCATCACTCCCGCATGAGTAGATGACCCAAGAACGGTTACCAACTCATGCCGACACTACAACTGGCAATGCCGACCGGCTCCACTGCGCTGACACTTGCTGTAATTGGCAACTCACAGTTGACTCGTTATGTTCAAATCAATTAATTCGGCTAAACACTATCATCAAATGTTCGCTGCCCCCAACTGTTAAGCAGTCAAGCGGATAATCTACGAACTAGTTCTGATTCAATTGTGATACTAAGCTAACCGTTTGAAGCTAGCACTGTGTTAGTGGAATGGAGCAATTTGACACGGAGTTGTGGTGTCGATATCACTTGGTGGACGTGTTCTTCGGCCACCTAGTGATATGCGAGTCGAATGAGATCCACTCGAGAGCTGCGAAGCAGAAATCGAGTTAGCTCATTCGCGAGCCACCACAACGGAGTGTCAAATTGCGCAATGCAACGAACGGCTTGCTTCTAGGCCACCGTGCCGAAACGAGCTCCGAAAAACTGAGGCTACTGCCTAAGGTTCTCTGACAAAAATACCAAACCCAGGTATTCCTGCCAGAGTACCTTAGGCTCCGCCCTCAAACCGTTTTTCTCCGCTCTCTATCGCTCTATCGTAAACGGAATCAACTCAGACCGCTTATCCGGATCAAACAGCACCCGCACAGCTGCGGTACCCATTGTTTGCGGGTAGAGTTCGACAAAGCGGACGGATTCGCCCATCAGAAAGTTGTTTGACCGGTTGCGGTTAAAGCTGATCAGCGGCACGTCACGGTTGATTTGCCGCCACAGCAGCTGGTAGATCATGAGTCCAAGAGCGTCATCCGTTGTGACAATACCTTCAATCGTTGTGCGTGTTGTGAGGTACTGGGCCACGGCTTGGTCGAGCCGAAATTCGCTGAGCTTCGGCACTTTCAGTACTTCTGTCGGTACACCGGCAGCCGCCATGGCCTTTTGAAAGCCGATCCGCCGTTTACGTTCAAATCCCTGTTCAGGATCGGATTCCACAAACAACGTCCGTTTTGTTTCAAATTTGCGAATCATATACTCGCCCGCCTTTTGACCAGCAAGCTCGTTATCGTTATTAACGTAGTTTTCATCGTCGGCATTGGGGTCACCAATAACCACGTAGTTGACCTGTTGTGCACGGAGCAACTTGATCACTGGGTCGTTTTTCTTTGAATACAGTAACACGAAATAGTGGATCAAGCCCTGACTGATCAGCGATTCAACGTTAGCGGTCAGCTCCGCCATGGTATTTGCAATCGCCACGGACAGGACGCCGTTGCGCGCCCGCAGCTCTTGATTGATGCCCATTAAAATGTCGACATAAAACGGGGTGGAGGCCGGACTCAATTCGCCAGGTGGAAACACCACGCCAACCGCGTTCGACACGCCATTGGTTAGGTTTTTGGCATTGTAGTTTGGCATGTAGCCCATTTCATCAGCCAGCGCCTTGATCTTATCGCGGGTCTTCTCACTGATTTTTGGATGATTGTTCAACGCCCGTGAAGCAGTTGATACCGATACCCCGGCGCGTTTCGCAATGTCTCGAATTGTAACCATGACGATCCTTCCCTTCCCATATCACCATTGTACCAGATTAGCGATGGAATAGGCCGGTTTCGTGGTGTTTCTAGCGATTTTGCTGTTCCATAGTTAATAGGTGGCGTTTTAAATCGACGCCGCCGCGATACTGCCCCGCACTGCCGTCCTTGCGCACAACGCGGTGACATGGTACCACAAACAGCAGCGGATTTTTAGCCACAGCTGTCGCAACGGCCCGGACAGCTTTAGGATACCCTACTTGCTGTGCTAAGTCACTATAGGTGAGTTGTGTGCCATAGGGGACAGTCGTTAAGGCCTGCCAAACGCGTTGCTGCAACGGCGTCCCACTCAGGAATAAAACGGGCACATCAAAGATTTCTGACTGCCCAGTTAGGTAGCGTGAAATCTTCTGCGCCGCGGCAACGAAAAATGGTGTTTTTTTCGTCATAAACGACACAGTTGGTATAAGATTATTGGACATATCCTGCTCATTTCCCGGTGTGCCCACAAATACGAGCTGAGTGGCCGTGCCTGCCAGCCAAGTCAGCTGACCATTAACGGGTAATTGAATTTGATAATAACGTGTCATCTGCTCACCTCCACGAACAGTGTAGCAAAATTTCAAAACTAAGAGTTGCACTATCTGGCTTTCTCATGTTCTTACTTCCTATTATTGCAGTCTTTGTTGTATAGTAGTCCTATAAGAAGGTAGGTGGACACATGACTGAGCACCGATTAACGGCCCGCAGATGGCAAGCGATTCAGCAAAATGATCACCAGTTTGACGACCAGTTCTGGTACGGCGTGACGACAACAAAAATTTTCTGTCGCCCGTCCTGTGACTCACGGTTGCCGATACAGACGCACATTCGGATCTTCCTGTCACCCCAGGAAGCCATCGCAGCGGGATTTCGCCCCTGCAAACGTTGCGCACCAACCGGTCAACCCGTGACTAACCAGACTTGGGTAACTGAGATCGACCAGATTCTCACTGCTCATTTCAAAGATTCCCTCAGTATGACCACCCTTGCCGCACTAGCCCACGGTTCAGAATCTTATATCCGACACACCTACAAACGGGTTACCGGCCAAACGCCCCAGCAAAAATTAATCGATTTACGTTTGACGGAAGCCGCAACGCTCTTAACCACGACAACCCAGTCTATCAGTTGGATCGCCGCCGAATCCGGCATACCAAATACGGCCTATTTCACAACCGCGTTCAAAACAAAATTTCACGTCTCACCCAGTCATTATCGAAAGGAAGCCCAACATGCCAACCGTTGACCTCACGCAACTTTATGAAACCATGAGTCACCACATGGGGCCGTCCGGCTGGTGGCCGTCTGATACCAAGCGCGACATTATCGTGGGCGCCATTTTAGTTCAAAATACCTACTGGAAAAACGCCGGAACCTCACTCAACAACATCAAGACCGCCACAAAGATGGACGCTAAAACCCTCTTAGCGCTGTCCCAGGATGACTTGATCGACCTCATCCGTCCCAGCGGGTTCTACAACAATAAATCTAAAGCGATTCACAATGTATTTCAGTGGTTCGAGGACCGCAACTGGGATTACCACCAGATTTGGGTGGACAACCGCGCCACCCTGCGGCAACAACTGCTAAAACTGCCCGGCGTTGGCAATGAAACCGCGGACGACTATCTCGTTTACATTTTTGACCAGCCCGATTTCATTGCGGACACATACGCCCGCCGGCTCTTTGCCCACCTGGGCTATGAGAAAACGGATAGCTACCCGCATTTAAAACAGCAGATCACACTTCCAAAAACGTTTACCTTTGAAATGGCACAGGATTTTCACGGCCTGATCGATGAGTTCGGTAAACAGTATCTGCAGCATGAAGGTGATTTTGAAACGAGTTTTCTTGTTGATGAGCTACCGCGTTTGCAGACACACTAAAACGGACACCCCCGCGGGATGTCCGTTTTTTGTTGCTATTAGTTACTTAAAATGTCATCAGTTGGCACGAGGTAAACGCCCCAAGAACCATACCCAGACGTCCAAGTCTTATACGTTGAACTGTCATAGCCATGCGGAGTCGCATAAATCCCGATCTGCCAGCCTTTATAACTGGCACGTTTGGTCGCTGTATACCCCTGTTTTTCCAGTTGGGCCGTGACTTGCGCTGTGTAGGACGTCTTGCTGGAAACGGTCGTCCAGTTGAACGGCGAAAAGATGCCGACTGCTTTCTTATTTGAATCCGTCTTCGAATACTTAGTGGCCTTGTTGACGCCAGCGTTCAGATCGGTCCGTGCATCCGCAGACAGCGACGTATTCAGCAGCGTGCCAGGGAACAGCGAGAGAATGTCGACCTGCAGGGTAGCCGCCTCACGCGCTGATTTGATTCCCGCAAGACCACCGCCGTACGAAAGCACCTCAGCGTTTTTGACGAGTTTATCGGAAGGATTATTGCCCTTCGTCAAATAGCTGCGCCAAACAATGCCGCTGACCTTACCAGTATTGTTGATCACTTGATAGTAGATTCCCGACTTTTTCCCGACTTGTAACTTGATCGATTTTGAAAGATACCAAGTTGTTTTAGGATAGTTTTTCAAATTGTGCAGCTTCTTAGTGTGCGTCGTGTTCCACATGTAAGCCGATTTCTTAGTGTCCTTAGCATGGTAAGCCAGGTCATTATAGGCCTTCGTTTTGACGACCTTGTAAGTGGTCGCAGCCTGAACCTGTGATTGACCACTGCCCAGCGCAAGTCCCCCGACAAGCAGTGCCAACACGCCAACGATAACCTTTTCCTTCATAGCGATTCCCCCTGTGCGTAATTTGCCCTTATTATGTTAAATGTAGCATATTGCACATGGGTTGAGCAACCAAAATGGCAGCGTTTTTCTTTAGACAAACAAAAGGCACGCAATTGTTGAAAAACAACTGTGTGCCTCTATGTTTAAGTGTTAACTAACAAGTACTTCAGCAACTAATATGCCACCGCCAAATAGAAGAACGAACGCAACAACTGGCCATACAAACCGTAACCAGTGAGAGTACTTCATATCAAGCATTTGCAGCGTCGCCATTACCAAACCAGTTGGTGCCAAGAAAAGCATTGCATATTGGCCGAATGGATAAGCAGTAACAACAACGTAACGTGGAATATGAACTGTATCAGCTAATGGTGCCAAAATTGGCATTGATAAAACAGCTAATCCAGATGAAGATGGCACAATGAACCCGAGTACAAAGAAGATCAGTAGCATCACGATGATGAAAACTGGACCGCTCATGTGAGAAACTAAGTTCGATGAAAACTGTAGCATTGTGTCAGAAATCATCCCTTCGTTCAACACAATGTTGATACCACGAGCTAAGCCAATGATCAACGAAACACCGACTAAGCTAGAAGCACCATTCACAAACGCATCAACAACGCCCTTTTCACCAATACCAAAGCGACCAGTAGCGGTTAAGAACATGATGATGATTGCAAATGTCAGGAAGGAGGCGGCCATTGTTGGGAACCACCATCCCTTAGCCATAACGCCCCAGACCATGATTGGGAACGTCACAACGAACAAGATCAAGATAAATTTCTTACGTGCAGTAAAGGCGGTATTTTCACCATTGTCAGTAGAAGTGACTGACCACATCTTGTTAAAGGACTCGTGGTCCTCATATGAATATGACGACTCAGGATTATCTTTAACTTTTTTACTGTACCAGTGGAGGTAGAAAATGACGAAGGCGGCCGCAACTGCACAACCAACGACCCGCCAATTTAGTCCCTGTGTAAAGTCGATTCCAGCAGCATTTGATGCAATCACAACTGAGAATGGGTTGATTGTTGAAAAACACGTCCCAACTGAACTAGCAAGGAATATTGCCCCAACACAGACAATCGAGTCGTAGCCCATCGCAATGAAAACGGGCACCAAAATCGGGTAGAAGGCAACTGCTTCTTCTTCGATCCCGCAAAGGGTCCCGCCTAAGACCATCAACACAGCCACTAAGAAAATCAGTAGGAACTCATGTCCTTTAGTTTTTTTCGTTAGGGCAATCAGTCCAGATTCAAAGGCCCCACTGGCTTTAACAACACCGATCAACCCTCCGAGGACAAAGATGAAGACCATTATATCAACAGCTTCAATAGTCCCACGCACCATACTGTTCGGAACCGCTGCAATTCTTGCAGGCCGTTGTTTCAATCGCTGGTACGTATTTGGAATTGAAATGGCATCTGTAATCCCACCAGAAGTGAATTGCTTGATGTTGATTTTAACCCCTAATTTGTCTAGTTCATGCTGAGTGGCTGGCACCTTTTCAATCTGACCACCAGGCTTTTTAATTTGTAACTCAGAAGATGGCTTATTATAAGATAATTTAGAATAGCTCCCCGCTGGAATAAACCAAGTTGCTGCCACGGCTAAAATTGTCAGAATAAATAAAATTACAAACGCGCCGGGCATTTTTAATTTGAAGTGTCTTTTCGTTTTGACGCCTGTCATGAGTTTCACCCCTATATGTTTTGTCTCTAAAACCAGAAAACGTGACCCTAAATCAGCAGGTTGTTCTCAGCATCTTTAGGATCACGCAACACTCATTTGTGTCTATTCATTCACTAATGCACCAGTTTTACTGATAACAGTCCCAACCTTACCAGCCAAGGCATCATCAAGATGATCTAGTGATGTAATCAACGCAGTCCGATCAGCATCACCATCAACAAAGGTTAAGCATGCTTCGATCTTTGGCAGCATGCTACCAGGTGCGAATTGTCCTTCGTTAATGTAGTGCCGTGCTTCTCGACTACTCAAATCACGTAGAACCTTCTGATCAGGCTTGCCGTAGTTAATATAAACATCGTCAACTGCTGTTAAAATGATCAATTGATCAGCTTCCAGATTATCAGCTAATAATGCACTAGAGCGGTCCTTATCAATAACAGCAGGTACCCCTTTAAGGCCATCATCCGTCTTAACAACGGGTACACCACCGCCACCACCAGCAATAACCAGATTGTCGGCCTCAACTAGCGTGTTAATACTATCAAGTTCAATGATTGATTTTGGTAGTGGCGAGGGCACAACTTGTCGGTAGCCACGGCCAGCATCTTCTTTGAACACGTAACCCTTGTTGCGTTCAATTTGTTCAGCATCTTCCTTACTGTAAAAAGCACCCACTGGTTTAGTTGGATTCTGAAATGCTGAATCAGTCGGATCAACTTCAACCTGGGTCACCATGGTCACAACGTTTTTGTTCATCCATCGGTGATGCAGTTCGTTTTGAAGACTTTGTTGAAGATGATAGCCAATGTACCCCTGACTCATGGCGCCACATTCTGGGAATGGAAATGCCGCTGTTTGACCATGTTCGGCCGCATAGTTCATCCCTAAATTAATTGCACCAACTTGTGGTCCATTTCCATGGCTGATCACAACCTGGTGACCAGCAGCCACTAATCCGATTAAAGATGTAGCTGTATGTTTAACCAATTCCAGTTGTTCCTCAGGTGATTTTCCTAAGGCGTTACCACCTAATGCAACGACAATCTTTGCCATATCGATCCCCCCTGTCTGGACTACTCGCCTAAGGTAGCAACCATAACGGCTTTAATCGTGTGCATCCGGTTTTCTGCTTCTTGGAAGACCACTGATGCTTCACTTTCAAAGACTTCATCGGTAACTTCCATTTCAGTCAAACCATATTTTTCGGCAATTTCTTGACCGACCTTTGTATCTGCACTGTGGAACGATGGTAAACAGTGTTCAAAGATAACGTTTGGATTGCCTGTTTTTTCCATCATGGCCTTGTTAACTTGATATGGTTTCAACAGCTTGATGCGTTCTGCCCAGATACTATCAGCTTCACCCATCGATACCCAAACGTCAGTGTAAATGACATCAGAGTCTTTAACACCCTTATCAATGTCATCAGTGACCATAATTGTGGCACCCGTCTTAGTAGCAAGTGCATTGACCTTAGTCATCAACTCTTCTGTTGGATCCAATTCTTTAGGGCAAACAAGATGGAATGTCATCCCCATAGTTGCTGCACCAATCATTAGAGCGTTAGCAACGTTATTACGACCATCACCCACGTAGGTGAAATGAATGTCGCTATAGTTTTTCTTCAAAACTTCTTTAGCCGTCAAAAAGTCAGCCAAAACTTGAGTCGGGTGATCTTCATCGGTCAAGCCATTCCATACGGGAACACCAGAATATTTTGCCAATGTTTCAACTGTTCGTTGTGAGAACCCACGGTATTCAATACCATCATACATACCACCCAGAACACGAGCAGTATCCTTAGCCGTTTCTTTCTTACCCATATGAGAACCGCTTGGTCCTAAATAAGTAACATTAGCACCTTGGTCATAGGCGGCAACTTCAAATGCACAGCGTGTCCGAGTTGAGCTCTTTTCAAAAATCAGGGCAATATTCTTACCTGCTAATTTTTGTTGTTCAGTACCGGTGTACTTTGCCGTTTTGAGGTCTTCAGATAATTGAAGTAAAAATCCCATTTCCTTTGGTGTAAAATCTAATAGGGTTAAGAAGCTTCTGTGACGTAAGTTAAACATTGTGTGTTCCTCCTTTGTTATTTACAATGTTTAGTATAGTAAGCGGTTTCATAAAGCTTCAAAATGCTTCAAGAAGTTGCTCAAATAATCTCATGGGGGTATTTTTTTGTTTAAACAGACGCGTTTTATCAACTATGGAAGGTGGCAACGCATCCTAATTGCAGCAGTTTGTATTGCACTTGCCTCACAAGTGAATTTTCAAACATACGCACCCGGTTTTATACTTGCACTATCACCGTTGATCATGCCGATTTTTCTTTATTTCAATGCCGATTTAAATCCAATTCAACTCATGCTGGCAATTGCCTTTGCTTCACCAATATTTCGAGGTATTCTCTTATTTATTAGTCACGATGGTTCGCAGGATCAAATTCTGACATTTATCATGACCGATATTGCTTTTTATTTATGCTACGGTGCCCTTTATTACTTACTCTATTGGCGTCGAGGCCAATGGAACAACAGCTCCTTTTTCTTCACGATTGTTGTCTGCGACTACGTGTCTAACCTATTAGAAGCAAGTCTTCTAACACACTTTGCACACTACAGTTATCAATTATTCCAGCTATTATTTATCGTCGCACTCGTTCGAAGCCTATGTAGTTGTTTACTCGCTTTCCTGTACCATCACTTTACATTAATGATGCGCGAAGATAGCCACGAGCAGCGCTACTATCATTTCGTTTGGATTGCCGCCTCAGTTAAAAGTGAGGTGTACTTCATGAAGAAAAACATCAGTGAAATTGAAAATGTCATGAAGAATGCCTATCTGCTAAATCAGAATCTTCAAGATGAAAGTGTTGACCCCAAAAATCGTGATATGGCATTATCAATTGCTCGTGATGTTCATGAAATTAAAAAGGATTATCAAAATGTAATTCGCGGACTTGGTGATTATTTTGATGATGGTGAAGAAACTGCAATGAAATTCACTGACATTTTACGAGTTGTCACTAGTTATATTCGAGTCACGATTAAAGATCGTCAGCAAAACATTGTCATCAACGTTCAAAATGATGTTGAGTTGGTGGTGCCCAATCATTATTACGTTGTCTCTGTCATTTCTAATTTAATTTTTAATAGTATCGATGCCCTTCAAAATAAGACTAACGGTCTCGTCAGAGTGACTGCTGAAGATGCTGGTGACAACATCATCGTCAACATTAGTGATAACGGGTCAGGTATGGATGCTAAAACCATGGCCATGATATTCCAACCAGGCTTCACCACCAAATTTAACGAGGATACCGGCGATGTCTATCGTGGCATTGGACTCTCTCATGTTAAAATTATTGTGCAAGAACAGTTTGACGGAACCATAGAAGTTGCTTCGAAATTGGGCCAAGGCACTAACTTCAAGGTCACTTTTAACAAACAACGTTTACTTCAGGAGGCAACTGCATGAACTTCTACATCGTTGATGACGACCCATCCATCCCAATGATCCTGACACAAATTTTGGAACAAAATGCTGATAATACTGTTGTTGGGACCGCACCTAACGCTAAACAGGCTTTATCCGAAATTATGATGCTCAATGTTGACATCGTTCTGGTGGATCTTTTGATGCCGGAGATTTCTGGCATCGACCTGATCAAACGTCTAAAGCAGCTTAAAAGTCAGCTACGATTCGTTATGATTTCGCAGGTGCGTGACAGTGAACTACGAGCTCAGGCTTACGAAGCTGGCATTGAGTTCTTTATCGATAAACCGATCAACGTTATCGAGGTCAAAACAGTGATTGAAAAAGTCATTCAAAACATTCAAATAACGTCAAAGCTCAATGATATTCAATCCTTAGTTGGCGGCGTCAATATTGCAACGACACCTCCAATAAACCAATACGAAACGGAAAAGGAAAAAATGCTTTCGATTCTGCGTTTTTTTGGTATCACGTCTGAAGCAGGTTCTTCGGACATTCTTGCAATCAGTCAAATTATGTTAGAACAGAACATCGCATTTCGTGACATTGATTTCAATAGTCAGTACCACATTGATGAGCACGAAAAGAAAATTCTTTTTCAACGCATCCGACGCGCCATCAAAACGGGACTCAGCAATCTCGCCAACCTGATGCTTGATGATATGGGTGATGAGCTTGTCGTAGAATACGCCAACGCACTTTTTGATTACAAAACGTTCGAACTGAAGCACAATTTTTGCAAGGTGACAGAGCTTCCGGTGGTAAGACGTCACTGAAGCACTTTTTCGATGGGCTTGTTCAGGAAAGTCAATCGCACTAAAAAGAAAAAGACCAAGTTCAACGAGCTGTTGAACTTGGTCTTTTTAGTCTAACACAACGTTACTCTATTCAGATGAATAGTTGGGTGAGCAACGCAATATCATTGGGGAATGACAATGTTAATTTTGTAGTTTTTAAAACATCTCCGGTGTCATTGAATCCTGATAGATTGCCACAACATCCGCCGGCGTCAACTTAATATACCCAGCCGTTTCCAACTGACCTTCTTCGACACCAGCCTTGGCCATAACGTCAAACTTGCTGTCGTCGCTGATGCCGACTTCAGGCAACGTCATTTCAGCACCAAGCGATGCGTTCCATTCGTAGGTCTTTTGAATGGCCTGCTTAGCCAGTGTCAGGTCGTCGTCGCCGGTCAAATGCCAAACGATACGTGCTAAACGGGCAAATAATGGCAAGGTCGTTTCGTCTTCGATGACCTGCTTCATCCAGCGGGGCGTCAGAATGCCTAAGCCGATACCGTGCGTGATGTCATAGTAGGCTGACAGTTCGTGTTCCAGCGGGTGAACCGTCCAACCAGTGACGTTAGCGACACTCACAATGCCGTTTAAGGCCATGGTTGATGACCACATCAGATTAGCGCGGGCATCGTAGTTCGAAGGGTTCTTAATGGCAACGGGCGCCCACTTGATTACTGTCCGCATCAAGCCTTCGATCATGCCCTTCGACACATCGTTGGCGTCGTCACGGTCAAAATACTGTTCCGTTAAATGACTCATGATGTCGATGGAACCCGCAGCGGTCTGACGCGCTGGCACAGTTTCAGTCAATTCTGGGTCAAGGAAGGAAATGGCAGGCGTCTCTGGAACGCGCGTCCCAATTTTTTCGTTGATCTCAGGGTTTGAGATGACCGCGTTATGGTTCATTTCAGTCCCAGTGGCGGACAGCGTTAAGATGTCGACGATCGGCACTTCATCCAGCTTGTAACTGTCGGCACCATTGGCGTTAACAACCAGGTCCCAAGCATCGCCGTTATAGAACTTAGCTGAAGAAATCACTTTCGCAGCATCGATAACAGAACCGCCACCAACGGCTAAGATAACGTCAACGTTGTTGTCCTGCGCCAATTTCTGACCGTCGCGAACAGAACTGATTTTAGGATTGGGTTCAACCCCACCAAGTTCAACAACGTTAAGGTCATTCAACAACCCTTTAACGCGGTCATACAGCCCAGATTTTTGAATCGAGTGCCCACCGTAAATGAACAGCACGTTGTTCCCAAATTGAGCAACAGCATCGTGTAATTCGGCGTCAATGTGATCCTTACCAAACCGAATATCGGTCGCGTTTTTAAAACTAAAGTCTCTCATAATAACCTCCTCTGGGCGGGTACCTGTACCCGTCGTTTTTGTACATCTTATAGTAAAGCACTTAGAGGGGGCTCTAAGTCAAGGCCAGAGTGTGGAGCAAGGCGGTCTAGGGGCGGTGTGTAAGGGACTCTGACCGAAAAGTCCGGGCCTGACTTTTTGGTCAGAGTCCCTTACACGTTAGCCCCGTGCCTGGTCTCGCCTTGCGGAACACGTTTAGTCTCCGTCGCCAAGAAAGCTGAAGCCATACTCATCCGGCTGACAAAACACACAAAAGTCCGGGCCTGACTTCTAGACCAGAGTCTCTTACACGTTAGCCCTGTGCCTCCTGGAACACATTTCGGTACCGCTGCCTAAAAAGCCAATCATTTTTAAACCAAAAACAAAAAGCCAGCACCAACCGATGCCAGCTTCTCAGACTTTATTCATTAAACCCAAATCTAATAGAAATAACTACGGTTCAGCAACTACCCAAACCTTACCGACCAACCGGACTGCCAGCCTTCTCGCCAGCAGCAATCTTCGCAAACGCCTGCGCAAAATCAGCCTTCAGATCATCCACGTCTTCAACACCAACGGAAAGCCGCAGCAAGCCGTCGCCGATACCGCGTTCGTGGCGTTCGTCGCAGTCAGTTCAGCGTGAGACATCTTTGGCGGGTAGGAAATGATTGATTCCACAGCGCCCAAAGAAACGGAGAAGACAGGAATCTTGAGTTCCTTGACCAGTTTGCGCACGTTGTCTTCAGTCCCAATGTCAAACGACAGGACCGCGCCGCCAGACGTTGCTTGGCTGAATTGCACATCGTGGCCCTCGAAATCATCCAGACCAGGGTAGTCGACCTTTTCAACGATGGGTTGGTCTTCAAACCATTTGGCGAGGCTAACGCATTGCTGGCTTCGGCCTTGACCCGAATACCAGTGTCTTGATACCCCGCAACAGTAACCAGCAGTCACTAATGCCAAGCGTTGCGCCCATTGCGTTTTGAATGAAGTAGACAGCGTCGCCAAGTTCCTTGGTTTTTGTCACGATCAACCCAGCCAAAATGTCAGAATGACCAGCCAAGAACTTGGTGCCGCTATGCAACACAAGGTCAACACCCAGATCCAATGGCTTTTGGAAAATTGGCGTCATGAACGTGTTATCAGCAAAGACTAACGCATCATGTTTGTGCGCAATCTCGACCACCTGGCGAATATCCGTCACCTTTAAGGTTGGGTTTGCGGGTGTCTCGATGTAAACCACCTTGGTGTTTGACTTGAACGCCGCCTCCAGGGCTGCTGGGTCATTACAGTCAACGAAATCATATTCGATGCCGTAGTTGGGCAACAGTTCGGTTACTAGACGGAACGTCCCGCCATAAACGTCACTCGTCACGATGACGTGGTCGCCCTGATGTAAGGTCAAAAAAGCGGTTGAGATGGCTGCCATCCCGGTTGCGAACGCAAACCCGCGCGTCCCGTGTTCGAGTTCAGCAATGCTGTCTTCCAGCACGTCCCGGGTCGGGTTGCCGCTCCGCGTGTAATCGTACTTGCCAAAGTGGTCCAAATCCTTTTGTTCAAAGGTGGAAGAGAGTTGAATCGGCGGGTTCAAGGCACCCGTAGCTGGGTCTGGTTTCGTCGTTGTTTTAATGACCTTTGTTGCATCTGAAAAATCTGATAGGCTCATGTGAATTCCCCCTAGTTTGTGGTCTTGATCGTGTTTTTAGCTGCCACTGAAATGGCATGGTTCAAATCGTCAATTAAATCGTTGCTGTTTTCAATCCCCACGGATAAGCGTAAGAGGTTCTTCGTGATCCCCTTAGCTTCCCGTTCAGCAACGGAGAGATCCTTATGCGTTTGGATGGCTGGCACGGTCAGTAGACTTTCGACCCCGCCCAAACTTTCGGCAAAGGAAATGATTTCCAGGTTCTGCAAAATCGTGTTGACCCAGCTTTCATCACGGACGTAGAAACTGATCATGCCGCCGTGACCGGGATACAGGACTTTTTCAACGGCTGTGTTCTTTTCCAGATCAGCACGATGGCCTTTGCGTTGCGTTCGTGTTGTGCCAAACGCAGCGGTAAGGTCTTCAAACTACGGAGCAACAACCAGCAATCAAATGGATCTAAGACGGCGCCCGTGGTTGTTAAATTACGGTCAAGCAAGTCCGCGTCGTCTTGGTTTTTACAGACGACCGCGCCGGCTAAAATGTCGTTGTGCCCGCTCAGGTACTTGGTGGCACTGTGGACCACGATATCGGCACCTTCGTTGAGTGGTTGTTGCAGCAACGGCGTGTAGAAGGTGTTATCCACGATGACTTTGACCCCATTTTGGTGGGCCACTTCAGCCGTTTTATGAATGTCAATGATCTTCATCGTTGGGTTCGATGGTGTTTCTAACCAAATGCCCTTTGTTGTGGCATGGCGTGTCAGTTCAGCCAACCGGTCGTAATCCTGACCATCCCAGAGATCTAACTTCAAGCCGTAGTTATCGGTCAACAGATCAAAGAACCGAAATGAGCCGCCGTAGAGGTCATCAGAAACAACAATTTCTTCGCCACTCTTGAACTGAGTGAAGACCAACTGAATGGCCGCCATCCCAGAACTCAGCGCAAACGCCGTGTCGCCGTTTTCCAACTTTGCGATCGCTTGTTGGAGCTGATCACGCGTTGGATTGGTTTCTCGTGAATAATCGTACCCCGTCGACTGGCCTAACCCAGCGTGACGGTATGCAGTTGAAAAGTATAGCGGTGTCGAAACGGCACCCGTTTTTTCGTCGTCTGAACGATTTCCTGCTTGCGCAAGAATGGTTTCAATATGTTGTTTTTTTGTCATGCGAAGACCTCCTAGAAATAGAAAAAGCCTCCGCCCCTACTGTATCGGGACGAAGGTTTCGCGTTACCACCTGAAATTTACTTGAATCTCACAATTCAAGCCTTGAAAAGTACCCTCAAAAACGAGGAGACTCCTGCAAGGTATCGATTGCTGACGGATTCGGTAGCCCGTGGACCCCGAATCAGCTCTGAGATCATCTTCAGTCGTTGAACCAGGCTGCATTTCACCATGCACAGCTCTCTTAACAAGTTCACGCAACTTACTCTTCTCGTCATCGCCTAATATGAGATTGGTTCTAATTTAACTCTCATTTTGTCGTTGTGTCAACCCTTTTTTCTGCTAAATATTTTGCTTTGTATTATGAGAAAGTAATTATTTAGTACGTAGCTTTCGCTCCGTTCCGCCGGTCGGCCCTGCAGGCTGTAGTGGGTCGCTCCGGAGCTATTGAATTTCTTGGCAGAAATTCAAGGATCTCCTCCGTCTCCCGTGGTTGTAGGCGAG
>NZ_BBAG01000050.1 GCF_001311135.1 Secundilactobacillus paracollinoides DSM 15502 = JCM 11969 | reverse complement strand
ATTTTTATATTTGTGATGAAATCGCAGTATTCAATACGGTCAGTTATCTACTGCTTACAATGGATCTTCATCGACTCGCACATCAGTAAACGACCAAAGTACGGTCGTTAACTGATGTCGACACCACAGCTCCGTGCCAATTTGTTCCATTCCACTTACTGTGAGCATGGATTTAACTTGTTGTTAAGCATCAAAATGTAGTTAACCCGAGTTTGTAGATTATCCGCTCTTGACTGCCGGTCACGTTTTTAGTGCGAACGTGCTGACTTGAGTGGTAGTCGATTTGGTTAACGCTGCTTCTAAATTGACAGCATTAAGGACTGTGCAGGACATAAATCTACATTGGACTGTGGGTCATAGAAACTACTTTGCTTCCAGCCAATCGTTCATCGTTTGATACAGTGCCGCGACCTGTTCTGGCCGATCGATACCTGGCAGGTCTTGGTCAATGTCGTAGCCGTGGCTGTGAAGGGTGTAGGCGAGGCAGGCGTAACTTGGACGGTAACTTGCCAGTTCAGTCTGGTCTACCTTGACGTTGTCCACTGGTGTCAATGGCACCAGGGTGTCTGCTTCATAGATGCAGGTCATGTAATGGATCAACCATTCGCCGTCGACGCGTTGCAGTTCGTACACGATTTTTGAATCAGAACTCAAGTTTAATTTGGCGCCTTCGAGTTCTTGCTGCCCCTTAATGCTAGCCTGCATAATAGCAACGGCCCGGTCACCAGTCATCCAAACCTGGGTGTTGTAGATTTGGTGTGACGTCCGAGTGTTGCCTGCCATGTTGGCTGATTCAGAAACAAAGTCTTTAGCACTGCCCTGGAACCAAGAGATTTCGATCTTGGCATCATCTGTATAAGTCTTGTTCATTTCATCAAACAGACTGTTATCGCGGCAGAAACGTTCGAATTGAATGAGCTCAATGATGTTGGCCTTATCGACGACTTCTGCGGCAGTAAATGGCGCGTTTTTAGTTAGTAATTTCATGGTGTTTCCTCCTAAATAGATGCAGCATACTGACTGCTTTTATCAGTATCAACTCTAATGGTTATTATAAGCGTAATCAATGATAACGTGTCCACGTTGGATAAATATGTTACAAATCAGGTACGAATGAAACAAATTTTGAAATGGCATCCCAAAAATCAGTCAAACAGGCAGACTTGTTTCAAAAGGTCACACTTAATTCACAGAATGGGTACAGTTTTTTCAAGAATTGATGAGAGAATAAATTTAGAAATAAATAATGATTTTCCTTAGATAATATTTATAGACAAACAGAATCGATGATGTTATCGTTTCAAGTGAATCAGTTTTACAGTTAGGCCATTCTGCCAAAAAAGTAACAATCTGCCTAAGAGATTAGGGTAAATGGTGACAAGATGGTGTCATGTACGTTATACTGATACCGTGGTTTCCTTAGTTAACCGCTTCCATTTGTGTGCCTAGCTGTATTAGCAACACTTTGTTACTTATTTTACAAAGTTTGAGCAAATCTGTTGAACAGATGTTGAAGTGTGTTAGAATTAGGAAAGATTAAAGAACGATTAAAATATATTGAGAGTGGTGGTTAATTGTGGCTGAAGCAATTTACTTATTAACCCCGGAAGATAAAAACTTCATATCCCATGTGTGCCGTAATTTAGAAACATACGCAATGTGGGTCAACGCCTCGGATCATCCTGAAGCTTACCCAGTCATGGAAGATCGAAAAGAGACTGCTGAGTACTTAGTGATCATTTTTTAAAGGAATATCATTTCGAAGTCACGGATAAGCAGCAGATGATTCAGGTGTTGGTAAACGGGGTGTTATCAGAATCACCAGTTGACGTTGTGGCGGTTATAAAAGAGATTGCAACACTATTGGATACTTACGCCGCTAGTGTGCAGTAATTGATGAATAGCAAGTCCCTTGATGCAAATTGCATTCGGGGGCTTTTTGTTTTGAGCTAGGTGATCGTACCCAATGCGCCCGTATCACCTACCATGCGTATGGCAGTGGCATTTTTGGTGTTCATAAATTCAGACAAAGCTAATAGTGGCATGCACCGCGAGATATGGTACACTTTCTACTATAGAGAAACCGGATTCAATATTGGTTGAACTGTAGAAAGAGAGGGCACCATGCTTAGTTATTTTGCCTTGATCACGCTGGTTAAACTGTCAGGACTTCTGATTCCGTTTATCTGGTATTTGGTGGTCAGTACGAGACGGTGGCGGCTATGGGGAATTACGGCTGTCATTGTGTTATTTATTGTGAGTTACGTGAACACCTATTTCAATTTACCGGATCTGGCTTACCCATCATTGATCGATGGGTGGCTGATGTGGTTCATTGGCGGGCTGATCTTCGTTGCCGTACTACGCCGGTTTGTGTTTACCCACGGCGTTGTTAACGAGGGTGCGCCGTCAAGTAAGGACAGCTGGCTAACCAAGTTGCTGCGCCAGTTCGGCATCACTGCCGGCTGGTTGACGAAAATGATTGGGGCCGGTGTGGCTGCCCTAGTGGTCTTCTTTATCGTTGGCAGCATTTCTTCCGTGATCACGCAAATGAATCCGCAGCCGTCTGTGTCATCCATTAAAACGGACATTAACAACACGACGGATACGGCGCCGATGCCGGTCATTAAAGACAACGCTGAAAAGCCCGTGGTCAATGCACCACAGACCGTTTCAACCGACATGAACAACTCGCTGAACAGTTTTAAGAACTCCAACGTCTACGATCTCAACTCAATGCGGGTTCAGATGTATAAAGGCAAGATGGTCTACGTTGCGCCCGTTGCGTTTACAGGTGGGTTCTGGCGTTACCTGCACTACCAAAAAGTGCCCGGTTACTTCATGACGAACGCCACCGATAAAAACGCTGATCCGCAGTTTGTCAGCAAGCCGATGCGGTACACGCCTAGCGCGTACTTCAACCGCGATGCCGACCGTCGAATCAGCGCGCATAGTCTCGGCTACACGATGGTGGGAAATACCTCACAACTGGAAGTTGATAACAACGGGACGCCATACTACGTGCGGACGCTGGCCAAACCGCTGTCGTACTTCAACCGCAATTACGATTATCGTCACTACAAAGTTGCCGTTTTAAACACGGTGACCGGGAAGGTGAAGGTCTATTCACCAAACAACGTACCAAAGTTTGTCGATGTTGCGGTCAGTCCTGACTTGGTTGCCAAAGAAATTACCATGTTCGGCAAGTACCGTCATGGGTTCTGGAACGCCACCAGCTTTGGTGGCCATAGCGATGTTATGAAACCGACCGAGGCCGGCACTGAAGGCGGCAGCAAACTCACGCCGTACGCCTACAAGGGTCGGATCTACTACTTCTCAGGGATGACCAGTATCAACAATCACCAAAGTTCAGTGCTGGGCTACACCTTCGTGGACGCGCGGACAAACGTGATGCACTACTACAAGGAACACGGTAACGTGATGACGCCGGAGCGGGCCATTTCCTACTCCCAACAAGATATTAACCCGCAGGACTACAAGGGAACACTGCCACTGTTGTACCGGATCGCCGGTAAACCAACGTGGGTCGTTTCTATGCTGGACCGGGATAATAACTCATTCATGAAGTTTGTGTACTTGAAGGCGGATGGCAACAACCAAAGCGGGACATACGCGGTCGGTGACGATGCCAATAGCACGCTGGCCTTGTTTGAACAACGGACGGGTATTAAGTCCACAGCCGCAACGCCAAAAGTGACCGGTAAAACGATTTCGGGTACTGTTGAACGGGTGGTCAAGCCGGATGATAAGCAGATCCTGTTTATTTTGAAGGGCGACAGCCACGTGTACCGAATGGATACAACGTCAAAGAGCTTCCAGCCAATCTTCCAGTTCATCCAGGCGGGCGATAAGGTCAGCTTCAGAGCAACGGCAACAACGAAGACCCAGCTGGCGACCGCTAATGTTGGGTTGGATACTTTTAGGAATGGGAGTTTAGGGAAGTAGAGTGTGGAGCAGGGCGTTTTGAGGGCGGAGTGTAAGCAACTCTGGCAGAAATGCCCGAACTTGGCATTTTTGCCAGAGTTGCTTACACAGTAGCCCTCAGCCTGCGGAACACGTTTCGACTCAAGGCTAATAGAAAGCCAGTAGCAAGCACCATAGAGTGTGGAGGGAGGGCGTCCAGAGGGTGGAGCCTAAGTGACTTTGCCCGTAAAAGCCCGGGCTTGGCTTTTGCGGGCGAAGTCGCTTAGGTGCAACCCTTTGCCCTCCCGGAACACGTTTCGGCTCGAGGCTAATAGCAAGCCAGTAGCAAGCACCACTCAGACAATAAAACGTGAAAATAAGGTCTGGATTTTTGTCAGAGTTGGCTTACACAGTAGCCCACAGCCTTGAAATAATAGTTCTATAATCAAATACAAGCACCCCAAAAAGACGCCTGAAGCAACACTCAGGCGTCTTTTTGCTACACAACGTTAACTTACAATCAAATTAAATGAATTTTGCACAACTTAGTTATAAACTAGTGTCAGGTTTTAGAGTTCAAGGAGGGCTTACTATGACAACACATTATGAAGCACAGTTGGTACCACTAAACGCGGAAAAGATTGGCTCAGCAGCTTATGGTCATGCTAGTTTTGACATTGACGGCGACACTTTGACGATTAAGATCGACATGCACGGCACACCAGCAAACACTGAACATTGGGAGCATTTCCATGGCTTCCCAGATGGCAAGCAGGCATTGATTGCAACGGCTGCTCAGGATGCAAATGGTGACGGTTTTGTTGATCTGCCTGAAACCGAACCCGTCTCAGGGACGACCATGGTGCCGTTCGACGATGCCCCTGAAAAGATGGATATTCCTCACGACCGTTACCCAGTTGCGGATGCAAATGGTGATTTTTCTTACGAGCAAAAGGTACCGCTAAGTGAGTTAAGCAAGAACTTCAAGTCATCCTTTAACGATGAAGAGCTGCAATTAGACAAGCGGGTCATTTACATTCATGGGACTGACCCAGAATTAACCATTCCTGACACGGTTCAGGGCATGGTTGGCCACTTTGACCAACATGTGACCTTGCCAATTGCTACGGGGCAGATTGAAGCAATCGATTAGAGAGTGGAGGAAAACGGGAGGAAGCGGAGTGTAAGCTGACTCTGACGAAAATGTCTGGGCTTGGTATTTTTGTCAGAGTTGGCTTACACGCAGCTTTCTGTTTTCCGGAACTCGTTTTCGCTATGTGGGATAGAAGCACCACTTAAATGGTTTAAATCTGATTCGATTTACAAAAATGATGAGTAGAAAAAATGGTACCCCAGCTGACTTTGAGTTAGGGTACCATTTATTATTTTAATTTAGAGATTCAGCTCATAGCAACGCAGCGATGTTTAACGCTCGTCGCTACTTAGCAGCAGCCTCAGCAGCTTCAATTTCAGCTAAAGTAGGAATCGAAGGATGTGCGCCCATGCGTTGCACAGTGATCGATGATGCCCGGTTTGCAAACCGAATGGCGTCGGTTAGGTTGCTCATGTCCTTGTTGAGTTGAGAACTCAGTGCACCAATGAAGGTGTCGCCGGCTGCAGTGGTGTCGACAGCCTTGACCTTGAAGGCGTCCACAAAGCCGGTGTCGCCGCTAACGGTGTGGTAGAAGGCACCCTTGCTCCCAACGGTGATGATGACACATTTGGCACCCATGTCGTGCATCTTGTTGGCAGCCTTGACCATCGAGGCTTCGTCGGTAATTTCGATGCCGGTCAGGGTCTGGCTTTCGGTTTCGTTTGGCACGACTAGGTCGCTGACGGCGAGCAGGCTGGCAGGGATGGCCTGACGAGCAGGAGCAGGGTTCAAAATCGTCACAACGTCGTTTGCCTTGGCGGTCTTGAATGCGGCTTCGGCAACGTCCATCGGCGTTTCGAACTGCGTAATGATGAAGTCGCTATTAGCAATGGTGGCTTCGGCGTTCTTGACATCGTCAACGTTTAATTTTTGGTTGGCACCGCCGTAAACGAGAATGGAGTTTTGCCCCTCATCGTCCAGTAAGATGAAGGCTTGGCCGGTCTTAGCGTCTTTGGTAACCGTGACTTGATCCACGTTAATGCCGGAATCCTTCATGGAGTTGATCATGAATTGACCGTTGGTGTCGTCGCCGATCTTACCAATGAAGTGGGTGTCAGCGCCGGCCCGGCCAGCAGCGATTCCCTGGTTAGAGCCCTTGCCGCCGCCAGCAAAGGACTGGTTGTGCATGGCAAGTGTTTCGCCTGGTTTAGGTAAACGTGGGATTTCAAGAATCGTATCAACATTTAAGCTTCCGATAACAGTTACGCGGTTGGTCATAGTAGTTAGCCTCTCATTCGTGTGTTTGTTCAATCATTGGTTAAGTTAAGTAAAACGTTTTACGTATTTTGCACTCAATAATATACCAGATAATGTAAGCCATTTCAACCATAAAACGACTATTCAAGGTCAATTATACTGATTGGTCAGTAAAAACGCTAGCCGAGTTCGGTTATCACGATGTAATAGTGGTAACTGATGGCTAGCGCTTTGCTGATTTAATTTAACGTACTTGTTTCTAATCCTTCAATCGTTGGTGCGAGGGTCGTCAGGATTTGTCGCGTTTGTTCCACACTGAGTTGGCCAGGGGCTGACTGGGCGTGAACGGATGCGAAGGTCAAACAACTATTGAACGTCTGACCGGCGATGCGGCTGACGGCACCCAGTGCACCCATTGCCATGGTGATCAGCGGTTGGTCGATGATGGCACTGACTTGGTGGGTCGCGTTCATCAATGCCAGAACATCATCGCTTGACTGCGGCATTACGGCTAATTTTACGACGCTGCCGTTCGTGCGCGCCATGGCAGTCAACTGGCTGACCATATCGGCTTCAGACGGGGTGTGGTCAAATTAGTGGTGGCTGATGATGGTGCGCACGTGGTTTGATTCAGCCAACGCGATGAGATTTTTAATCGTTTCTGGATCACGCTGCCACTCGAGATCAATGGCCGTGATCTTAGTTTTCGTCAACAGTTCTGTGTAAATGTCACGGTAGTCGCTGTCCGCAATCTGGCGTTTGCCGCCTTCTGTGCGGTCACGGAGCGTTGCAATGAGCGGCAGTTCGCCAAGAATTTCCGTTAACCGGTTGGCCGTTTGAACTAGTTGGTCCAAATCTTCAAGGTTGTTGAGGTAGTCTAACCGCCACTCCACTAAGTCAGTGGAAGAGGACACAACTTCACCAGCTTGGCCGATCACCTTAGCGATATCGGTGCCAGTAATTGGGACGCAGATCTTTGGCAGACCGCTGCCCAGCGTTAATTGTTTAAAAGTTACGGGGGTCATAAGTACAGAACTCCTCCTCATCTAATCTAATTATCATTAACGACGATAGCATTTTACCCCCTAAAGTACAAGCAAACTCGTTTTCAGAAAAACGACATGTTGTGAAATTTGTGTTTGGGTGCGGTGGTATAATAAAGATTAATTTAATTTTAATCACAGACCAGTACACTGGTGATTCATTCTATTTTGGGATTGGGAGACATGACATTGGAAGCAACCGAACAATTAGCAACTATTGAAACTTACGCAACCCAGCAGCTGGCTGCCGATAAATCCGGCCACGGGTTGGACCACATTAACCGGGTCGTCACGAACGCAAAAATGCTGCTGGCAGAAGAACCCTCGGCCGACTATGTGTTGACGCTGGCTGCCGCCTATCTGCACGACGTGATCGACGATAAATTAGTCGACGACGTGCCAGCCGCTGAGCAACACGTGGTTGACTTGTTGAAATCAGTCGACATGTCACAAGAAAAAATCGAGACGGTCATGCTGATCATCAAAAATATGTCGTTTAGCAAAACGCTGACGGAGGACCAGCAGAAATTACCGTTGGAAGGCCAGATCGTCCAAGATTCCGACCGCTTGGATGCCATTGGCGCCATCGGTATCACGCGTGCCATCTACTATGGCGGTCACCATAGTGAAAAGATCTACGACCCGCAAATTGCGCCTCGCAAGCACATGACGAAGGCAGAGTATCGCAATCTGGATAATGAAACCATCATCAACCACTTTTATGAAAAACTATTGAAGCTTGCCGAGCAAATGAACACGCCAGTTGCCCAACGGATCGCCAAGAAGCGGCAGCAGACGATGTTGGACTTTTTGGATGCGTTTAAAGGGGAATGGAACGGGATGAGATAGTGGGTTGCTATCCGTTGCATTGCGCGATTTGGCACTCCACCGTAATGGCTCGCGATGAAGCTAATTCGATTGTCGCCTTGCGCCACTCGAATGGATCTCCATCGTCTCGCATGTCACTAAATGGCCAAAGAACGGCCATCAAGTGACATCGACACCACGACTCCGTGCTGAATGACTGCATTCCACTCACTATGAGCCTACTTTCTATGCAGGCTAAGCATCGAAATGCAGTCAAAGACAGTTTGTAGAGAATCCGCACTCGACTGTCGTTCAGTCATCGACAGCAATGCTTATTACGTTTTATCTTAAAAACTAAAGTATAAAAAAGAGCCGATAATTTCATGATTACCGGCTCTTTTCTTTACCCTTATTCATTACACTTCCAAAAGGTCAACAAACTCGCCGTGCACCAGTTTGCAAAGATCTTCTGCGTTGACCTTTACTGAACGACCAATCTGTCCTGATGATACGATCAGTTCGCCTTGTTCCTTTGCGGTATTATCGAAGTAGATGGGGTACTTCAACTTTTCCCAGATACCGATTGGGGTGTTGGCACCGTGTTCGTAGCCCGTTGTTTTAACGAGTTCTTTTAGGGGCACCATACTGACTTTTTTATTGCCAGACACCTTGGCGAGCTTTTTTAAGTCCAAGTGGGTATCGATCGGTAGGACGCCAACGACGGGACCCGTTTCCTTGCCAGATGCCACTAATGTTTTATAGATGGTATGTTGATCCAGCGTACTTTCGTCGATGTCCATCTGGGCGACGTCGCCTTCTTCGTGAGTGGCAAAGGAAAGTTGTTCATAAGCAATCTTATTCTTATCGAGAATTTGCTCGACAAGCGTTTTATGTAACCGACTCTTTTTATTTTTCTTAGACATCCTTTCATTCCTTATCGTTTAGATTTGGTGCAGTCCAAATGTATTATTGAATAGAACCAATTTTATTAATAGTGCGTTTCAATGTAGGCGAAACGGTCAAAATCTGTTATACTCGATTTAACTACAGAATCAAGTTAGTTGGTTGCAAGGAGAAAGTCATGAAAGATTTAGTTTATCGAAAAGTGCTGCATGATTTAAAAGCGCGCATCCACGACAATCAGTTTCCTAACAAACGACTACCAGATGAGCGAAGCCTAAGTGAAGCATACAACGTAAGCCGTAGTACAATCAAGCGGGCGCTTAGCGTTTTAGCGAATCAAGGCATTATTTTTAAGAAACGCGGGTCTGGCACCTTCATTAATCCGCTATATATGCGTAACCAGACCATTTTCCACTACGAAGGAACAAACTTGGGAATTACTGACAGTTTTAAGAGCGATGGTCAGACCCAGGGAATTAAATTATTGTCATTTAAGGTGGTGCCTGCCAGTGAAAGCCTGCAGCAGGACCTCTTCTTATCGCAAGGGGACTTTGTTTATGAGATCAAACGGTTGCGGCTGTTTGATGACAAACCCTTTATGATCGAACAGGGGTACATTCCAATCAAGATTGTGCCAGAGTTGTCCGAAAAAGTCGTCTCTGGCTCAATCTTCAACTATCTGGAAGACCAGCAGAGCAAGGTGGTCACAAAGTCGTTCATGACGATCCGAGCAGAACCATCAACGGCGGATGATCAAGAATTATTGGGCTTGAAGCCAACGGAACCAACCTCCATTATGGAAGGTATCTTCTTCCTGGATGACGGCACACCGTTTGAAGTCTCCAATATGCGGATGCGTTATGATTATTTTAATTATAATACGTTTGTGACGTTGGATGAGGAGTAGAGTGTGGCAGAGTGCGGAGCAAGGCGTTTAGAGGGCGGAGCACGTTTCGGCTTGAGGCTAATAGAAAGCCAGCATCCCTAAAAACAGAACAAAAAATCACAAGAAAAACGACCAAGAAAAAAACTCCTGGTCGTTTTTGCGTCTTTATCCTGTAAAGGCCTCCAAAAAGAAACAGGCCCAACCAAACTCATAGTTTTCCTTAAACCCGCGTCAAATCAGTGGACATGACGTGCGAAATTTGACATAATGCACAGGAGTTGATCGGTACGGGACTAACTTATTTTATAATTGGACCGTATCAATTTATAAAAAGGTTGACTTTTGTTCAAAACAGTTTAATATAGTGTTTGTAAATTATCAGTATAAAAATTGTATTGGTAATTTCGCACCATAATTTCTATCAGCTAAGATTATGTAGTTATCTTAAATCAATCAAAGGAGTGTTACTCTAATGGCAGTAGATTACGATTCCAAACAATATTTGGAAGGCGTTGACAAGTACTGGCGTGCCGCTAACTATCTTTCAGTAGGTCAATTATTCTTACGGGACAACCCATTGTTGGACCGGGATTTGACTTCTGACGACGTTAAGGTTAAGCCTATTGGTCACTGGGGAACTATCGTTTCTCAAACTTTTATTTACGCTCACTTAAACCGTGTGATTAACAAGTATGATTTGAACATGTTCTATATTGAAGGTTCAGGTCATGGTGGCCAAGTTATGGTTTCTAACTCATACCTTGACGGTAGCTACTCAGACATTTACCCAAACATTTCTCAAGACAAAGAAGGTCTTAAGAAGTTATTCAAGCAATTCTCATTCCCAGGTGGGGTTGCCTCACATGCCGCTCCTGAAACACCAGGTTCAATCCACGAAGGTGGCGAACTTGGTTACTCACTTTCACACGGTACTGGTGCAATCTTAGATAACCCAGATGTAATTGCCGCTGTTGAAATCGGTGATGGCGAAGCTGAAACCGGCCCATTGGCTGCTTCATGGTTCTCAGACAAGTTCATCAACCCAATCAAAGATGGTGCTGTATTACCAATCATCAACATGAACGGTTTCAAGATTTCTAACCCTACTATCCTTTCACGGATGACCGACGAAGAGTTAACTAACTACTTCAAGGGTATGGGCTGGAACCCTAAGTTCGTCGAAGTCAAAGACCCAGACAATCACATGCCTGTTCATGAAGCAATGGCTAAGACTATGGACGAAGCCATTTCTGAAATCAAAGCAATCCAAAAGAACGCTCGCGAGAACAACGATAACTCATTGCCTAACTGGCCAATGATTATCTTCCGTTCACCAAAGGGCTGGACTGGTCCTAAGGAAGACTTCGATGGTAACCCTGTTGAAGGTTCATTCCGTGCTCACCAAGTTCCGCTTCCTATCGCAGCTGACAGCATGGAACATGCTGACAAGTTGGTTAGCTGGTTGAAGTCATACAAGCCTGAAGAAATCTTCAACGCTGATGGCACGCTCAAGCAAGAAGTTCGCGACTTCGCTCCTAAGGGCGACAAGCGGATGTCAGTTAACCCTATCACTAACGGTGGTATCGATCCTAAGCCATTGAAGCTCCCTGACTACAAGGACTACGCCGTTAAGGTACTACTCCAGGTGCTACTGAAGCCCAAGACATGATCGTTTGGTCTGACTGGGTTGCTGACACCATGAAGCTTAATCCAGACAACTTCCGTGCCTTCGGCCCTGACGAATCTAAGTCAAACCGTCTGTACAGCATGCTTGATCATGGTAAGCGTCAATGGGAAGAAGACATTCACGAACCTTACGACGAAGACATGGCACCACAAGGCCGCGTTATCGACTCACAACTTTCAGAACACCAAGCTGAAGGTTGGTTAGAAGGTTACGTATTAACTGGTCGTCACGGTTTCTTCGCTACTTACGAATCATTTGGTCGTGTTGTCGACTCAATGTTGACTCAACACATGAAGTGGTTGCGTAAAGCTGCAGAACAATCATGGCGTAACCAATACCCATCACTGAACTTTGTTGATACTTCAACTGTATTCCAACAAGATCACAACGGTTATACCCACCAAGACCCAGGTATGTTAACTCACTTGGCTGAAAAGAAGCCTGAATTCATCCGTGAATACCTGCCAGGCGATGCTAACACCTTGTTAGCTGTTGCTGATGTTGCTTTCCGTTCATACGAAAAGATCAACTTGCTGGTTACTTCAAAGCACCCACGTCCACAATGGTTCTCAATTGACGAAGCCACTAACCTTGTTCACAATGGTTTAGGCTACATCGACTGGGCTTCTACTGACCAAGGTCAGGAACCTGACATTGTGTTCGCTGCTGCTGGTAGTGAACCAACTTGGGAAGTCTTCGCCGCTGTATCATTGTTACACGACGAATTCCCAGAAATGAAGATTCGTGTTATCAACGTTGTTGATATCTTGAAGCTTCGTTCACCTAAGATCGACCCTCGTGGCTTAAGCGACGAAGAATTCGACCGTTACTTCACTGTTGACAAGCCTGTAATCTTTGCATTCCATGGCTTCGAAGACTTAGTAAAGGACATCTTCTTCGACCGTCACAACCACAACCTGTCAGTTCATGGTTACCGTGAGAACGGTGACATCACCACACCATTTGACATGCGTGTCTTGAACGAACTTGACCGTTACCACTTGGCTAAGGATGCCGTATTAAACATTCCAGAATACGCTGTAAAGGGTTCATACTTTGCACAACGTATGGATGACATGGTTGCTAAGCACAATGCTTACATCCGTGAAAACGGTACTGACTTGCCAGAAGTTAACAACTGGAAGTGGCAACCACTCAAGTAATTCACGCGCTGAATTAGCTTGATCAACTGCCTAGACGCCTCAACCGCTTGTCGGTTGAGGCGTTCTTTTTGGTTCTTTTTCGAAATGATTTTGTGCTAAAGTCCGTTGCATTCCGCAATTTGGCACTCCGCGTAGTGGCTCGCGATGAAGCTAACTCGATTTCCACTGCGTGGCTCTCGAGTGGATCTTCATCGTCTCGCACATCAGTAACCGACCAAAATACGGTCGCTAACTGATGTCGACACCACGACTCCGTGCCAAATTGCGCCATTCCACTTACTGTGAGGATACTTCAGACAAGCGTTAAGCATTAAAAGGCAGTCAATGACAGTTTGCAGAGAATCCGCGCTCGACTGCTTGTTCTACAACTGATAGCGATTCTTCAAACTGCATTCTGAGTCTCAATTTCATAGACTGCCAACAATCGAGCCTAATGGTTGTAAAGTAGCGGCGTTAGATTGCAGGCCAGTTTACTCAAAGTGGCGAAACGCAGCGACAATGATATTCAAACTAACCAAAAACACCGTTAATCAAAATCCTAAACAGTATTGATTGACGGTGTTTTTGGTAGGCGAGCCATTTTGAGAATCTGGGCAGCCTTTAATGACTGTGTATGTTTCGTTAGTCTTTGGATGTGAACCAGTCTTGAATCCCAGTCATGAATTTCTGAACGGTTTCGGGTTTATCTAAACCGGGAAGATCATCGCTTGCAGTTTCACCGATGTCCTTCAAGGCGATGCTTAAATTCTTATAACTGTCACGGGCGCCTTTAACGGGTTTGATATCCTTGGGTGTCACGGGTAACAAGGGTATCGCGTTCGTAGACGGGTGTCATGGCATAGATCTTCCATTCGCCGTTGACCCGTTTGAGGGAGTAGACCAGCCGCACGTAAATGAGATTGTCCATTGTTTGCCCCTGAACAGGTGTCCGGCCAGTCATGGTCGTGACGACGACCGCAACTGCATTGTCCCCGTTAAGCCAGACTAACGTTTCGTGCATCTTATGTGCTGGTAGTGCGTCAGTTTGGGCGTCAGGGGCTGGCTTTGAGGCTTCAAGGAACCCTTTGATGTCACCTTTATACCAGGAAATTTCAATGGTGGCATCGTCGGTATAGCAGGTGGCCATCCCGTCCCAAAGACCGTAATCGCGGGCGTATCGCTCATAGTGCACCAGTTCTGTGATTTGATACTTATCTAATAGTTGCTTTTCATTTTTCGTTGTTGGCCGCTGTTCTTCAAAAATCATAGTTTTAGGATCCTTTCGTCAGTCAAACCCGATAGTTCATAATTATCAAATATAATATAATTGCATATTTCATAATTGTCAACTATTATGAATAAGACAAAAAACGGACAGAAAGAAGTGCAGCTCATGACAAAGGAAACCCTGAATACCAAGACGTTTGGTCAGCTATTTACGATCTATACGCAGGCCTTTTTGCAGAATCGGTCGATTGATGATTTAGGAATGACACGGCTGCAGGCCATGGCATTACGCAATGTGTTTGAGAATTCTGGGATGACGATGACGCAGTTGGCACAAGTCATTGGCATCAGCAGTTCGCAGTTGACCCGGCTAGTTGCAACACTGGAGGAACGTGGGTTAGTCGCTCGAAAAAGAAATCCGGAGAATCGGCGCGTTGTCAACGTTTATCGCACTGAAAAGGGGGCTGCCCTCGTGAAAGGGCATTTAGACTTAACGGAAAATCGGCTTGCCGGCTATTTGACCAGACTGGATGCGGCTGACCAGGAAAAATTGATTGCCTATATGCGCTGCAGTATTGAGCTGATGGTTAAGGCGGGCATTATTGATCCGGAGATCGTTACTCGGTTAGAAAAATAAAGGTCACTGTTGAATCGTTATTATGGTGGGCGATTACGTCGCTTCACCAAATTTATTTGTTAGTTATGGTTGACATGAGCTAACTAACTAGTTAGAATGGTATTCGTTAGTTAGTAATAATAAAGGCTAACTAAATGACAGCTATCTGGAATTTTAAAAAAGGATGATTACCATGATGCGTAAAACAACCGCAGATTTAACGATCACAACCAACGTGCCGCGCCACGAAAGACTGTCCGTTCACGAACAGGTCAAAGGGCTTACGGCTCAAATGAGTCACTTTGCCAGCCTGACTCGGCCAATTGACTGGGTCATGTTGAGCACTGAAGACGATGAAGACGAGTTGCTGTTAGAGATTCCAATGCAGTTTGATCCAGACGTCATGACGGCCAGTTTCAGCGGTAACCGTGACCATGTTTGGGCACTTGAAGCGGGGCAGCCAGGCGGTATCTTAAAGTTACATACCACGACTGGCCAAGGCAGCAATTTGTATGAGATGGCCCGCCAGATGTTGAAAATGGTGCACCCGGATGCGCCCGTTGACTGGGTGATCAGTCGCGATGTTGCCGATTCGGATACCATTTGGCTGATGACGTTCCACCAGGACGAAGACGGCATGCGCCGGTACTTCAAGGACCTTGCCACAGACCCAGCGTTTGATTTACTGGCACTGCCGAAATGAAGGTGCCGTTCTACGTGCTGACGTCCGGCTTTGCGATGGATTAACTTGGAAATGACAGTTAGATTTGACTGTTAGTTTAGTCATTACGAGACTAAACTAAACCTGAAAGAAGAGGATGAGTACGATGACACAACCTACCATGAATACGACCCGTATGACGCCGATGCAATCAGAATCTGATGACCAGCTTTTAGTTGCAACTGAGTCGATCCGCCAATTAACGAAACCAATGCCACACCTGGATTGGGTGTGGTTGACCGTTGATGATAACGATCAACTGATTGAAATGCCGATCAGCTCAACAACGACCATGATCGAATCCAGTTTTGACGGTCAAGAACAGTCCGCTTGGGGCTTGGCGATGGATCAACCAGCCATGTTTTTGAAATTAAACGCGGAATATGAGCACCGTGAAGACTTACTGACCACGTTGACTGAGATGTACCGCGACGATGATGCCGGCGACCAGCCCGTGGCTTGGATGCTCTGCCGGTCGACGGAGGACGCCGATATCGTTTGGGCGTTGGAATTTTACGAAGATGAGGCCAGCATGCAGCGGCATTTTAAGCGCCACATGAACAAGCACCTGTTTGACCTGCTGGCGAAGATGCCTGAAAAGGTCACGGTCCACGTGGCATTGTCAGGGTTTGAAATGAATTAAACTAAATAGTTAGCTTTTATTGACATTAACTAACTAAGTAGTTATACTGTATCTTGTGAGTTGGGATCGGATCACCGAGGACGCCAGCTCAACCTTACAGCAGGACAACTTGTTAGTTTAAAATAATGACATCTAACTAAATAAAAGGAGACCACAAAATTATGGCATACACTTCAAGAGATTTATTAAACGAGTTTGGTCGGTTAATGCACACGTTCCAGAAACGGGGATTTTCAGCCGTTTCAAAAAAGTCACGAGAGTTTTGGGCAAACCAGCCTAAGCGCGGCAGATGCGATTGATCTATCTGTTATCGCAAAAGGATGAGTTGACTAACTCCCAAATCGTTGACGAATTGGACATTCGCCCAAGTTCCGTCAGCGTCATGATCAAGAAATTGGAAGAGGACGGGCTGGTTGAACGGCACGACTCACCGGATGACAAGCGGATCAGTTTGATTTCATTGTCAGACAAAGGTCGCGACTTGATCAAGAGTTCTCACGACTTCAAGACAGAATTCTCTGACTTCTTATTTGACGGCTTAAACGATGATGAAAAGGAAGAATTTGGTCGGTTGTTCGCTAAGCTCACCGATAGTCTGGATGAAAAGTTCAGCAAGTGGGACGACGGCGAAGAACGCCCAGACTTCTTCGATAAAGCACCAGAACAATTCTTCAACGGGCGTGGCGGATTCCACGGCTTTAACGGCCACCACCAAGGCCACGGTAACCGCAACGGATTTGGTTGGGGTGGTCGCAATGGTTTTGACCAACACGACGGTCGTGGCTTTGACCCACGCAACGGGTTTGATCCCCGCAACGGTAACGGTTTCGACCATCAGATGGGAACTGGGGTAACGGCCACGGCTTCGACCCAGATGACGATACTGAATCAGAAAAATAGATTAAGTTCAAGATAGAGGAGATCTCAAATCATGCAACGTCGAGCACCTGAAGCACCACGGGGCGGTCAACAACAACCCTACGCATTTAAGAAACAAAAATTTAATTTTAAGGCTTTCGCAAAATTAGTGGGCAGCATCAAACCCCATTTTTGGGAATTAGCGATTGGCTTGATTTTAGGGTTAGCCGCCACCGGGATGCAATTAATGGTGCCCCAGTTTGCTAAGCAGTTGATCAACCAGTTAGGCCACCACATGAACACGGGCCTCATGGGGCTTGTGATTGCCTTCTTCGTTTTGAGCGCACTGATTAGTGCCGTTTCGGGCAGCGTCCTTGGCTTCTTCGGTGAGGATGTCGTTCGCAAACTTCGCAAGTTTTTGTGGGCTAAGATTCTCAGATTGCCAGTCAGCTACTTTGACGAGACTCGTTCTGGGGAAATCTCATCTCGGCTGATCAACGATACGTCACAAGTTAAGGACCTGTTGGCCAACTCAATGCCGACTATGGTCACTTCCATTCTCCAACTTGTTGGGGCACTAGTTTTGATGCTCCTAATGGACTGGAAAATGACGTTGATCATGTTCATTGCCGTGCCACTGGTGTTAGTCGTGATGATGCCAGTCATCAGACAATCCCACAAGATCTCAATTGCCCGCCAAGATGCCCTCGCTGACTTTAACGGTCAGTCCAGCGAAATTCTCAGCGACATTCGGTTGGTTAAGTCTTCCACGGCGGAAGATCTGGAACACGAAGACGGCAACGGTAAGATTGAAAAACTGTACAAGATCGGCATCAAGGAAGCCATTTACGACTCCATTGCCAGCCCGCTGATGCAGATGGTGATGATGGGTATGATGGTCGGCCTGCTGATTTACGGCGCAAGCGGGTCGCTTCTGGCACCATGACGTTTGGGACGTTGATCTCATTTCTGATGTACCTGACCCAAATGATCGGACCGTTCACGCAAATGAGTCAGTTCTTCACTGATATGGCCAAGACAAGCGGGTCAACCGCTCGGATTCAAGAGATGCTGCAGATGCCTGAAGAGGACCAAACCTCTGGCGAATCTGTTGCCCTTGACGGCAAGACGCTCGCTGTTGACCACGTTGACTTTGAATACGAGAAGGGGCAACCGATCTTACAGGACGTTTCCTTTGAAGCAAAGCCAAATACAGTGGTTGCCTTCGCCGGTCCTTCCGGTGGTGGGAAATCAACCATCTTTGGTTTGTTGGAACGCTACTACAACCCAGACAAGGGTGAAATTAAGATTGGCGACACCACTGTTACGGGGGTCAACCTCACGAACTGGCGGAGTCAAATTGGATTGGTGAGCCAAGATGCTGCTATTATGGCCGGCACCATTCGTTACAATTTGACTTACGGCCTAGACGGCGAGTACACGGATGACCAACTCTGGAATGTTTTGGAAATGGCCTACGCGAAGGATTTCGTTTCCGACATGCCTGACGGACTTGACACTCAAGTCGGTGAACGCGGGGTCAAAGTTTCCGGCGGTCAACGGCAACGGTTAGCGATTGCGCGGGCCTTCCTGCGAGATCCTAAGATCTTAATGTTAGACGAAGCCACGGCTAGTCTGGACTCCGAATCTGAAATGATGGTTCAAAAAGCCCTTGAAAAGTTGATGCATAACCGGACCACGTTAGTTATTGCGCACCGACTCAGCACAATCGTTGACGCTGACTAGATCTACTTCATTGAAAAGGGTCAAGTCAGCGGTCACGGCACCCACAAGGAACTCATCAACAAGTTACCTTTGTACCGCGAATACGTTGAAAACCAAATGATGTTGCAACAGGCACCGCAAACTGCTTAATCAGGTTTGACAAGAAAACAGGGTCTTGGATGGCCCTGTTTTTTGTTAGCTTAATAGTCCGTTGCACTCCGTAATTTGGGACTTCATCGTGGTGGCTCGCGATGAAGCTAATTCGATTTCTGCTGCGCAGCTCTCGAATGGATCTTCATCGTCTCGCATGTTACTAAATGGCCGAAGAACGCGCCCATTAAGTAACATCGACACCACGATTCCGTCCCAAATTACTCCGTTCCACTAACTTTAAGCAAACTGCTAACAACGATTAAGTATCGAATTTCAGTTAAACCTAGTTTGTAGAGAATCCGCCCTCGACTGCAAGCAACTCATTAAGAATAATGCTTCTGTCTTTGCGAAGTTCCGGATCAAGCGACATTGGCATAAAGCTTGCAAACAGTGAGATTACTATTGTTGCAGAGCTAATTTAAAGTAGCGTTTGTACAAGTCGGTGGAACGCAAAGACAGTTTAGATTATATATAAAAGGAAGTAGACCACCATGACGTTAAAGAACACCAAAGCATTAACGAATTTGCATCCAGAGATCAAGCAGTTCCAAGAGAAACTGTGGGCACAGTATAGTGATGAAAATCGGACAGCAAAACCTGGACAGATCGTCTTTGTCGGGTCGTCGTTGATGGAGATCTTTCCGATCGAGAAGATGCAAGCCGAGCAGAATCTTGGATTAAGCAAACACATCTATAACCGTGGTGTCCGCGCCACGACGACGGCTGATTTGTTGGCGCACATGGATGACCAGATTTTTGATTTAGCACCCAGCAAGATCTTCATCAATATTGGGTCAAATGACATTGGTTTTGGCGTGCCTGAAGCGACATTTCTCGCCAATTACAGTGAGATTTTGAGCCAGATCAAGCTAAGTTGCCAACCACGGAAATTTACGTGATGGCCTATTACCCAACAAACCACACGGGCAAGTTTAGCGATGGGGATGAGGGTGATGCCCTGTTGGCAAAACGAGGGAACGATGCGATGGCTGATGCCAGTGATAAGGTCGCTACTTTAGCAAAACAACAGGCGGTTCATTTCATCAACGCCAACGCTGGGTTGACGGATGAAGCGGGCAACTTGAAAGCGGACTTGACGTTTGACGGCGCCCATATGCTGCCAGCGGGGTACGAGATTGTCTTCGATAATTTAAAACCATAT
>NZ_BBAG01000049.1 GCF_001311135.1 Secundilactobacillus paracollinoides DSM 15502 = JCM 11969 | reverse complement strand
GATAGTCATGCGTTTGTGGGGACTAAATACGGCCTAGATTCTAAGATTAAACGTGATGGTATTGATTACCGATCGATGGAACGGGCGGGCGAGTGTAGTATCACCCGACTAGACAGCGGCATTATTGATTACGATGCGCTATTTGACTATGTACAGCAATTAGTCGGGCAATATAACTGGAAAGTGAAAGCCGTGGCCTATGATCCATACAACGCCCAAACCTTAATCACTAAGTTCGAAAAATTGAATTATCCTTTATTTGAAGTGCGTCAAGGGACGTTGACCTTGAATATTCCCACCCGAAATTTCCGTGATCAGCTGTATGCGGGTCACATTAAACACAATGGCAATCAGATTCTCGCTTATGCGGTCAATAACGCCATCTTGAAAGTGTTAAATAATGGTTGGCAATTGGATAAGGCACGCAATAGCAACCGAATTGACCCGATAGCGGCGTTAATTAATGCTTATGTGGCCGGTATGGACTATTACCAAGAAAGCGAGGCGAACCAACATGCGAACGAATATTATGCGACTGCGACAGATCTGTTCTAATTACCTATCTGCAATCCTGCTGATTATGGGGCTGATTCTGCTAGTCGTTGGTGTCGGTGGTTGGCTAGGGTGGTATGCAGCCATCATGCTGGCCGGAGTTAGCCTGATCGTTTTGGCACTACTGATTAATTATGAAGAAAAGGAGGTGAACCCATGAGCATTTTTGTTAAAGCAAGCACCACCAGTGGCACTCATGATCCAGTGGCTGACGCCTTGGTTAGTCTGTCTAGTAATGACCCCTATACGTTTGTGAGTGCGGCGGTGCTACGGAATAGCGATATTTATGCGGCCATTAATATTATCGCCAGTGATATTGCCAGCAACCCGATCGTTTGTGATACGGCCATTTTTAATACCATGATTAATCAGAACCCGAATAGCAATATGGACGGTTACCATTTTAAATATGCCTTGGCGGCCAACCTGCTTCTTAATGGCAATAGCTTCGCGGAGATTTTGCCTAATCACACCCTTAAACTGATTCCAAACAATCAATTGGTGGTTGAGCAAGACGATGTGAGCGGCAAGTTGACCTATACTTATACGCCAACCAGTGGAACGTGTCGTCAGATCGCGCCTAACAACATTTTGCATTTCAAATATTTCACCAAAGACGGGGTATCGGGGATCAGTCCACTATATGCCCTCAAAGATGAGCGCCAGATTCAGTCGGCCGGCAATAAATTGCTAACCGGCTTTTTTACTGCCGGCGTGCACGGCACCACCATTGTTAAATTGCACCAAACGGACTTAGGCAAAGAAGCCAAAGAAAACGTCCGAAAACAGTTTGATGAAACTACAACCGGAGAAAACGCGGTTAATACGATTGTCACTGATGATGGTATGGATATTAGCAATCTACCCTTAAATACCGATGTATTAAAGCTGGTCAATTCTAATGACTGGACGACCCGACAAATTGCTAAAGCCTTTGGCTTACCACCGGAGCGCTTAGGGGTTGAAAACGATCATTCTAACCAAGAGCAAAGTGGCGTGCAGTATCTACAAGGGACGTTACAGCATTACTTCGATAGCTTCACCAGCGAACTATCATTCAAGCTTGGCCATGACTTCACGTTCAATACGGACAAATTATTGAGCCTTGATCCGCAGACCCAGCAAGCCCAAGCGGTGGCTGGATTTACGGGTGGCATTATGAGCCGCAATGAAGCCCGGGCCAAGATTGGCCTGCCACCAACTGACGATGGCGATATTTTCCTAAACTTACAAAAGAATGGAGTGACTAATTCATGAAACAAGACCGACGGTTAACGATTGACGCCGAATTGCGAGCACAAACACCACAACCAGAAACACCCGAAGATGGGCCAGCTGAAAATTCAGCAGACCCGCAACCTAAAGGTTCCCAAACAAACAAGGGCAAAACAATTAGTGGTTACGCAATTGTATGGAACTCACCAAGTAAAGATTTAGGTGGTTTTACCGAGATCGTAACCCCCAAGGCGCTTGATGGTGTCGATTTATCAAACGTTCTTATGCTCAATAACCACGACTACACTCAAGTGTTAGCCAGTGTTAAGGCGGGAACATTAACGCTAGAAACGGACGACAAGGGGCTACATTTCATTGCGCAACTACCGAATACGTCGTTTGCTAATGATGTTTACGAAGAAGTTCAAAGCGGGAACGTTGATTCCTGCTCATTTGGCTTTGATAGTGACGACGACACCGACGAATGGACCAAAGATGACGATGGCAATATCACGCGCACCATTAATCAAGTCAAAAGTCTGTTCGATGTGTCAGTAGTGGCTGTTCCTGCTTACGATGATACGAATGTACAAGTTGATACGCGTAGTTACGAAAAATTTATCAATCAAGAAAAGGAGCCTGATAATATGGCAAAGCAAACAATTATTGATCCAAACACGAATGAAGATGACAACAAGACCGGTGTTCCTGCCTTTGAAGCTTATGTACGAAGCCACGGTGAAACCCGAGACGGATTGAATACGAGTGGTGCCAGTGCGGTTATTCCTAAGGAACTGATCACCCCTGTTTTCCAATTAAAGCAATCCACCTACAATCTCGCCCAATATGCGACGGTTAAGCAAGTCTCTAGTGGTTCTGGAACTTATCCTATCTCGACTAGTCGACAATCAGCCGTACTGGCCACCAAGGAAGAACTCGCCGATATTGCGGACGTTAATGCGAATATGTTTACGGAAGTGCCGTTTGATGTGAAGACCCGTGCGGGTAAAATTGCCTTATCTAATGAAGTGGTGGAAGACGCCGAAGTTGATATTGTTAGCGAAGTTAAAACACAATTACAACAATTGGTTGATAACACTGACAATACCCAAATTATGGGCCTGTTAACGGGAACCAGTTTCGCCAAAGCAACGGCTACCAATATTGATGATCTCAAAAAGATTTTCAATGTGGCGCTAGATCCCGCTTTGAGCAAAATGTGGTTAGTGAACCAGTCCGGTTTCAACTACCTTGATACCTTGAAAGATTCCGAAGGGCGTTACCTATTACAACCGAACCCAACGGCACCCAGTGGCTTCACCTTGTTAGGGGCGCCAGTCGTCATGATTAGTGACAAGTTACTGGCCAACAACGCTGACGGGACGTTCCCAATGATTGTAGGGGACTTGTCACAAGCCGTGGCTGTTTTCCGGCGTAACCAAGTAACCGCCCAATGGGACAAGTTCGACCAGTTCAGCCAAGGATTATCAGTGATCGTGCGGAACGATTATGAAGTGATTGATAAGTCTGCTGCGATTAATGTGGCACTAGGAACAGCAACCAGCGGTAAATAGAAGAAAATAAAGGGGTGTTAATTCGCCACTCCCATACAAGGGGGAGCCACTTTGGACACCCCCTATATACATAAATTAAAACTAAGGGGGAACGAATCGTTACCCCCACAAAGGAAGTGATGATATGGCTGTGACGGTTGATGATATTAAAACCAGCTTACGATTGGACTTGACCGAAGATGATACCTTAATTCTGGGCTACTTAGATTCTGCTAAGGAATATATTCAGACCGCTGTTAGCACTACGGCTGATTTAACCCAATATAAGCAATATGATTTTGCAGTGTCGTTGCTAACGCAATTCTGGTATCAAAACCCGGTGGTAGATATGAAGCAGACTCCTTACCAAGTAGTTAGCATGATCCAGCAACTCCGTGGGCTGATAAGTGAATAAAAAGCATTGATGAATTTATTTCACTTTAATATAAAAGAAGTGAAAATTATTAAATTTAATGTTATAATATAGGTGTCCTTGGGTAATTCATTTAATTCATTGTTAGTAAGGGAGTCGCAGATTGCGGCTCCCTCTCCTTATACATATATTTGGAATCAGAAAGTGTGATTCCAATGCGTCAAGATATTAAGAAGATTCGTAATCTATTAAAAGAGTATGCCAAACTAAAACAGGAAATTCGGACGTTTAGTCAGGTATCTAGTCCGGCTTTAAGCGTGGCTCCTAGTCACAGTGGCGGCAACGGCGTTGAAAATAGCCTCGTGAACCATGTTGACCTATCTTATCAGCTGAAAGAGGTCGATGACGCGCTAAATGCGATCCATGATCCGCAGTATCAATTTATCCTACACGATTATGTTATTGAGAAACGTTTCACCCGAAACGAGGCTTGCGAACGATTATCCGTTAACACCAGCAAATTTAATTATATGAAAAACTGTGCGCTTGAATTATTTAGGGTTGCATACAGCGAATTAAAGTGTTAGAGTTAGTTAAATTGACATGTTCGGAAGTTATAAGTATCATTCATCTTTGCTATCTATTATTTTCTTAGGTGTTAATTCAATTTGGTTACTTTGGTTTGATTCCTAGGAGGATATATATATGCAAAATGGTACTGTAAAATGGTTTAATGCTGATAAGGGCTTTGGGTTTATCACTGGTTCAGATGATAAAGATGTATTCGTACACTTTTCAGCAATTCAAACTGACGGTTTTAAGAGTCTTGACGATGGGCAAAAAGTTAGTTACGATGTTGAACAAGGCGATCGAGGACCTCAAGCGACTAATGTTGTTCCACAATAATTTGTCTAATATTATGAAGAACTGCTTTTGATGGAGCAGTTCTTTTTTTATTAAAGGCATACAGGAAAGCAATGTGATAATATGGATTTTATAGATGTTTATGGCATTAATCACGAAAATTGTACGCTTGTTACACCAACTAGAGAGTACAGTCGAATCAACATATTCATGGATTCAGTTGGGCGAAGATTTGTAGCTATGAGTCCTGATCCTGTACCTAGTAAATATGGCTCAGTAAATAGTCATTGGAAACGTGGCCGGCCATCTGAAGCACCGAAAGATTATTTTTATATTGATAAATAAAAAAACTGCTAACCAATTTGGCTAGCAGTCACTGCCCCGCGCAAGTATTAAGTCACTGGAAACAGTGGCTTTTTTGTTATATTTTTGGCTTACCAATTGGCTTACTTTTTTTGAAAAACAATGACATCTAATGACAACGGTACCGGCGTTAAAAGTACAAAAAAACCAGTAATCACGGTGCTTATGACACTGCATGAAAACTGGTTAATAGTATATGATGGGCAGTCAGGGGATCGAACCCTGGACCCACGGATTAAGAGTCCGTTGCTCTGCCAGCTGAGCTAACTGCCCATATCTTTAAAATGTGTTGCGGTTGATGTGTTGCTCAATCAATCAACGTTAAATATAATATCATGTAGATTTAGAGTTGGCAACAACTTTTTTGATTTTTTTTGCATTTTGTTGTTTTTTTTGCAAAAAGCGTGATAGAACGGTGTTACCGGTGCTCTGCGTAATCAGGAATACTGTGATATAATAAGCGTTGTGTAGACCAATCGTCAACACAAATTCCTGAAATCGTTGGTTCAGGCCGTGCTACTTGAATCAATATTAACCGAAAAGCACTTAAAACAATAACTTTAACCTACTTGAAACGAATCGTTATCTGAAGGAGGATACATTCAGATGAAAAAAATTCTAGTTGTCGATGATGAAAAACCAATTACTGATATTATCAAGTTTAACTTAACAAAGGAAGGTTACGACGTCTCTGTTGCCCAAGATGGTGAAGAAGCGTTGCAACAAGTAGAAGAGGTCGACCCCGATCTGATTATTTTGGATCTTATGTTACCTAAGGTTGACGGTCTTGAAGTGGCACGTCAGGTGCGCATGAAGCACGATATGCCGATTATCATGGTTACCGCTAAAGACTCCGAATTGGACAAGGTCTTAGGGCTTGAATTGGGCGCTGATGACTATGTTACTAAGCCATTCTCTAACCGGGAACTGGTTGCGCGGGTCAAGGCAAACTTACGGCGTCAAAACACTGTTAGTACCGCTGCACCGGAAGAAGAGGAAAATAAGGATATTGAAATTGGCGACCTGGTGATTCACCCGGATGCTTATTCAGTATCGAAACGGGGTCAAAACATTGAGCTGACCCACCGTGAATTTGAATTATTACACTATTTGGCCCAACATATCGGCCAAGTCATGACCCGGGAACATTTATTACAAACGGTTTGGGGCTATGACTATTTTGGTGACGTTCGAACCGTTGATGTCACGGTTCGTCGTCTCCGTGAAAAGATCGAAGACAATCCAAGTCACCCAACCTGGCTCGTGACACGACGCGGGGTAGGGTACTATTTGCGTAACACCGATGGCGATGCCGCCCAAGCCTAAAGGGTTTGAGTGTCGGTTGTCGTTTTTAGCCTGAAGACTGGCTTTTTTGGTGTGTGCAAATTTGGTGACTACTATTTTCTTTCGGATGAGTTGGCTTACAAGAGAGCATTCTTTCTTGACCACCGTGCCGAAACGCGTTTCGGAAAACAGAAAGCTGCATGTAAGGCGACTCTGGCGTAGATGCCAAGTTCGGCATTTACGCCAGAGTCACCTTACACTCCGCTTCCTCCCGTTTTCCTCCACGCTCTAAAAGGGGTAAGCATTAAGTGAAACGAAAACTAAGATGGTACCAGTCGATTCAATTTAAGATTGCGTTTGTGTTTGCAATGATGCTGATCATTACGTTGGAAATTGTTGGGGCAGTGTTCGTTCAGCAGCTGGAATCACAAAACCTGCGAACGTTTAAGAACCAGATCTCCCTTCAACGCTACGTGAGCACGAATTTGACCAATGAATTGTCTCGGACAAGTACGACGTCTGCCAACAAGCAGATCCGCATTCTTCTGTCCGATGCCAACATCCCAAGTACGGCCAACACCGAAATTCGGGTGATCGATAACAAAGGCACCATTCGGGGGACGAACGAAGCCAATAATCAAACGATCGTTGGCCAAAAAACGACGGATAACGCCGTTAAAAAAGTCATTTATAATAACAGCGGCGGTAGTGAATTAACCACTTACGACGCCGAAACGAACCAGTACTACTACACGAAAATAACGCCTTTGATCAAGCAATCCAGCGGGAGCAGTACGCCCGTTGGGGTGGTGTATATCAGGGCGAGTTTAAAGAGCGTCTATAACAGTATCAGTCAGGTAACGACCATTTATTTGCTGGCTGCGATTATTGCGGTTGGCTTAGGACTGATATTATCGCTCGTTATTTCCCAGGCAATTACTGTGCCGATTACTGAAATGAAGGAGCAGACCCTGCGAATCGCTCGTGGGGACTACTCTGGTCAGGTGAAAATTTACGGAAATGACGAACTGGGGCAGTTGGCGATTGCCGTTAATAACCTGTCTGTTCGAGTGGAGGAAGCCCAGGAATCCACGGAATCTGAACGGCGGCGGTTGAACTCTGTGATGGCGCACATGACTGATGGTGTCATTGCGACTGACCGACGCGGAAATGTCACGATCATTAATGAAACGGCCGTGGAATTTTTGGATGTCGATTCCGATCAAGCAATCGGCCAATCAATTCTGGATATTTTGAATATCCGCAAGCAGTATACGTTACGTGACCTGTTGGAAGACCCAGATGAAATCATGCTGGACTTTTCGACTGACGACCACGACCTGATCCTGCAGGCCTACTTCTCACTAATTCAACGGGAATCCGGCTTTATCAGCGGGCTGGCTTGTGTATTGCACGATGTGACGGAACAGCAGAAGATCGATCAGGACCGGAAGCAATTTGTGTCCAACGTTTCTCATGAACTGCGGACGCCGCTGACCAGTGTGCGGTCTTACATTGAAGCATTGTCTGACGGCGCTTGGAAGGACCTTGAAATTGCACCGAAGTTCTTAAAGGTCACGCAGGAGGAAACGGATCGGATGATTCGCATGATCAACGACCTGTTGACCTTGTCGCGGATGGATTCCGGCACGCAGAAACTGAACCTGGAACTGGTAAACTTGAATGAACTGTTCAACTACGTGCTGAACCGGTTCGATATGATCATCGACTCAAACGAACAAAATGAACGCTCCGACAAGCACTACACGATCAAGCGTGAGTTTACAAAGCGTGATCTGTGGGTCGAGATCGATACTGACCGGTTCACGCAGGTGCTCGATAATATCATGAACAACGCCATCAAGTATTCGCCTGATGGTGGGGTCGTGACCTGTCGCCTGATCGAAACGCACAACAACGTCATTATGAGTATCGCTGACCAGGGTCTCGGGATTCCGCGCGCCGATATTCCGCACGTTTTCGACCGGTTCTACCGGGTCGATAAAGCGCGGTCGCGCGCACAGGGCGGCACTGGGCTTGGCCTGGCCATTTCAAAGGAAGTTGTCCAGTCACTAGGCGGTAAGATCTGGGTCGAATCTCGTGAGGGACACGGCTCAACGTTCTACATTTCACTGCCGTATGAACCTTATGATGAGGGGGACGATCTCTGGGATGAAGTTTAGACAATTACTACTACCAACTGGTCTTGGCGTTGCTCTGGTACTCAGTTTGGTACTTTCCGGCATGATGTGGACCAATCCGGCCCATTCAAATGGCAACAGTGTACCAAGGTCACCAAAACGAGCGATAACACGAATAACACAACGTTCCAGGATATTTACTTGCCGTCCTATATCATTTCAACAAATAAGACCGGCAAGCAACAGATCCTGATCAATAGCCAGATCAACATTGTGTCACAGCTGCGCGATAAAATGAGCCGGTTCAAATCGACCAGCATTCAATCGGTCAGCCAAGGGTCCAGCAGCAAGTATTTGAAACAGTTACACCGCAAAAACACGCTGTTACTGAACTACGAGACATCGATGACCGTTAATTTCTTTCGCAAGGTGTTCCAAAATTATCTTAAGATTCCCAATATGCGGTTCAACCGGGTTCAGATCCTGTTGAATGATCCGAACCACCTGTATTTGTTAAATGATAAGAATTATCGGGTCGATCGGGTGACGCTGAAGGGCAACAACTCCAACAAACTCAAGAAGGTGCTGTCCGATCAAATGGTTCGGCACCAGGTCGACATTAAATTACTGAATGGCAAGCCGCTGGTCTACTATCCAAACGCGGTGAAGCTCAAAACGTACAGTTTTCAGCTCACGCAACAGACAGAGACTTACTATGCCAACCGAATTATGACCACTAATAATAGCAGTAGCGTTCAGGTCAAACGGCGAAAGAACAAGACCGAGTACAACGACCGCGGGTTCCGGCAAATGACCGTTGATCATTCAAATGACACGGTGACGTTTACCAACTACAACTCGAAGACGGGGTCCGGCAGTTTCCTTTCCACCATGAACCATGCCTATAAGCAGATGGTCATGGTCGGTATTCCAATGGACAGTATTCGGCTGTTCTACTATGACAGCGGTAACGACACCACGATTTTCCGGACTTACGTTGGCGGGGTGCCGGTGTTTGACCAGTCCGGGTTCGGCGCAGTTCGGTTTACGACACTGGATCAAACGTCATACCGGATGTACTTCTCGCTGGATAGTTTGCAGGTTCCCATCCCACCTGAACGGTCAACGACGACGTTGATTTCGATGAAAACATTGATGGCGGATCTGAAAAACGCGGGTATCAAGCAGAGCAAGATCTCCGATATTAAATTAGGATATGAGTGGTCACGGGCGACCGATATCAAGAAGGCCGTCAATCTGTCGCCAACCTGGTACGTCTTGATCGACCATAAGTGGGAACCGTACACGGATGCCATCAATGACAACTAGGCTTGGGGGAAGGAGGACCAACTCATGAACTTTAAACGCATTCAGGGCATTTTCTTGATCATCTTCATCGCCATCGATGTTTTCCTGTTCGTCTTTTACAATCGCAGCAGCGTGACGAACTCCGATTCATCCAGCGGCAGCAACATTCTCGAAGAAATGCGAAAAGACCAAATTAGTTTTAATAAACCTGCCAACAGCGCGCATGAGGGGTTCTACTTCTCGGCGGATAACACCACCGCGTTGCGGCAGCAAGCCACTGGACTGCAACAACAGTCCTACCGGTTTGACGGCACGGAACTTGTGAGTGAATTTAAACGCACAGTTACCGTACCGAAGGGCAAGACGAAGAAAACGTTAGATAAGATCGTGGACAATCCTGTATTGGTCGCGTTTGGTGATTCGTACAGCTATAGTAAGCAGCTGTCCACCAACACAGAGGTCGTGTACGTGCAACGCGTGGCTTCCGGCCCAGTTTATTCCAAGTACGGCCAGATTCGGTTCACACTGAATAGCGAACGCCGAGTTGTCGGCTACAGTCAAAATTACCTGAGTGACGTTAAGTTATTGAAGGAAAAGACGAAGACGATCTCGGAGGAAAAGGCGCTGACGTGGCTGTACCAATATAACGAACTCTCAAACGGCGCGAGGGTCGACTGGGACAACCTCGCCTATACAAGACTGCTGACGGCCCGAGGCAGTACGTGTTCATCCCAACGTGGTCTTTGCAATCAGAATGAGCGGCTCATCAACTACGATCCTGAAGCGGGTGAATGCCTATACCGGTGAGATTATTAAGACCGGGAGTAATAATCAGAGTAGTAATTCTAATTCGGAGATTTTTACAATAAATTAGAGAGTGTGGAGCAAGGCGCTTTGAGGGCGGAGCGTAAGCTGACTCTGGCAGAAAATCCCGGGCCTGGATTTTTTGCCAGAGTCGGCTTACGCAGTAGCCCTCAGCCTTGCGGAACACGTTTCGGCTACGAGGCCAAGAACGCCAGTAGCCAGAACTTATCAGAAGACAAAACACGCAATCCCGGGCCTGGATTTTTTGCCAGAGTCCGTTACATGGCCGCCCCTTGCCTTGCGGAACACGTTTCGGCTCTGCTGCCAGAAACCACGTCGCAAGGCGCACTCGGCTGAATAAAAACTGGTTTTTAAAGTAGCATATAACTGAAATTCAAAAACAAAAACCCCTTAGCCCGGTTCGATTAGAACCGAAGACTGAGGGGTTTTTATTTTATCTTCTTAATTGCAACATAGCCGAAACGCGTTCCAGAAAACTGAGACCGGCTACGTAAGGACAGGCAGTGATAAATCCAAGCCCAGGATTTCCCACTACCTGTCCTTACGTTCTGGTCTCAACCCGTTTTCTTCCACGCTCTTAAGCTATTTTTATGCTTAATCAATTATCCTAACAATGGATTATCATGCCACCAGTCTCGCCAACGGTGGTTATTTCAGGAATTTGCAGTGACGGGAGGTTACATGGGGCACAGTGAAAAATAAAAAGGACCTAGGCTCACCAAGTCGTTTCCGTATAGATGTAACACTTATTCGTCCGGTTGAATAAAGTGGGTACCAGAAAGTGGTGCACCGAATTCCATCATCGGCCCCGCTTCCTTTAGCGTCCCCAGATCAACTGGTGCGTAGCCCATCTTTTCGAAGAGGGTGGCTGCAGTTTGCTTGCTGTCAGCATCATCACCACCGTAGAACAGAACACGTTTGCCGGCTGCTGTTTGCCCCGTCATATAACGGGCAAACAGGGTGTTGAAGGCCTTGATGACGTGGGCGTTGGGTGCTAAGTGGGCAACCAATTCGCTGCCGGGATAAGCCGGATCTGTATACGTGTCTGGACCCAGTTCGTTGGTCGCGTCAATAATGATCTTATCCGTCCAGTCTGGCGTTTGTGCTACCACGTCGGCAACGCCTGGACGAAGAACAGCCAGCACGACGATTGGTTGTTTACCCGCTTCGGCTGGTGTACCAGCTTTGGCATTAGGACCGAGTTCCTTAATTAAACCGCTGAGTGATTCTGGGCCATGGTTGTTGCTCATGATGACGGTGTTGCCAGCTGCTATGAGTTGCTTGGCCAGAGTTGCGCCAATGTGACCACTTCCGATTACGCCAATTGTTGCCATTGTGTCACGTCCTTTGCTGTTTTGAGTAAGTGTAGGTGTTTGGTGGGGCTGGGTCAACTGATTGGGCTTTTGGAGTAGTTGTTGTAGTCTGATTTTTTACAGTGTGCTGTCTTTCTATGTTGTTTTCAGTTTTCTGTGCTTTCATGCCCGATATGGTTTTATTGCTAGAGAATCGGTCAGCGTTGGTGCTTTGCTTATTTGGCGTCGAAACGTGCTCCTGAAGGGCAAGGGGCTACTGCATAAGGGCAACTGGCACAAAAACCAGGCCCGGTTTTTTATGCCCAGTCGCCCTTATGCTCCGCCCCTTAACCGCCCTTCTTCCGCACTCTATAATTGCCTTTTTCCCCAAAATGCGGTCTAATAGTGAGTGACTAATAAATTAGCAGACAGCTGATCAAAAAAGTTTTCGCACATGGTGAAAATTCACCTTGTTGCGTCACCAGATTCAAGTAATTAAGGTAAAAGGAAGTAGAGAATGTGATGGAAAATGATGGGCTTAAAGTCTGCGTGCTGGCCAGTGGGAGTACTGGCAACTGCACCTATATCGAAACAAACGAGCACAAAGTCCTAGTTGATGCTGGGTTGAGCGGCAAAAAGATTGCCAACCTCATGGCCTCCATTGGGAAGGATATGAACGACGTTGACTCGCTGTTTGTCACGCACGAACATAGTGATCATCGCAAGAGTGTGGGCATCCTTGCACGTCGTTATCCTGGGCTGAACGTCTATGCGAACGAAGGCACCTGGGATGCCATGGCACCCAAAATTGGGAACGTGGCCACCGACCAGAAGAACCTGTTTGCGCCGGACACGACACTCAGTATGGGCGACCTGGACGTTGAAAGTTTTACGGTGTCGCATGATGCCGCGGAACCGCAGTTTTATGCGTTCCATAGTGGCGATAAGAGCTTTGTCATTTTAACGGATACTGGGTACGTCTCAGACCACGTAGAAGGCGTTATCAGCAACGCGGATGGGTACCTGATGGAATGTAACCATGACGTGGAAATGCTGCGGATGGGCGGCTATTCTTGGCCCCTGAAGCAACGGATCCTCAGTGACACGGGTCACTTGTCAAACGAGGATGGCGCGGATGTCATGATGGACGTTTTAGGCAACCGGACGAAGCGTATTTTCCTCGGCCATTTAAGTCAGGAAAACAACATGAAATCGCTGGCCCATTTGACCGTTGCCTCCATCATGGAAGACCACGATTTTGGCGTTGATCACGACTTCAAGATCCTTGATACAGATCCGGAAAAGGCTAGCGGATTAGTGACGCTTTAGGGTTACTTATAAAAAACTTACGTATTTGTAGCGTCATTATTCAAACATTTTTCATATTTTGAATTTAAAATAGAGTTATCACATACCGCAGTTAGGTATAAATTGAGAAGTTAAGGGAGGGAAGCGCATTTTTGCGCGATCTTATGGATAATCAACCGAATTCAAACGAACCAGAAGAACCAAAACGTTCAAACAATCGTGGGTTGTTAACAAAAGTTGCTGTTACGGCACTCGTTGCTGGGGCAGTCGGCGGTGGTGCCGTGTACGGCGGGGCCAACTACATTAGTAATCACAACTCATCGGCTGTACCAACCGGTTCAAATAGTGGTGGAACGGCGAAAACCAGCACCCTTAACGTGAAGGTCAATTCTCAGGCGTCAAAGGTGTATAAAGCGGTAAAACCAGCCGTTGTTTCCGTGATCAATCTGCAAAAGGAAAGTTCATCGTCTGATGGCCTGAGCGGCTTGTTCGGCAACAGCAGCAGTTCCTCCAGTTCAAGCTCTGACAGTACGTTACAAACGAGTTCTGAGGCTCTGGCGTCATCTACAAGAAGTCCGGCAACGCCGCCTACATTGTGACGAACAATCACGTGGTTAGCGGGTCAAACGCGCTGGAAGTCGTTTTGAGCAATGGTAAGAAATTGACTGCTAAGTTAGTGGGTAAGGATTCCGTAACCGACCTGGCTGTGTTGAAGATCAACGGCACGGATGTGAAGAGTGTTGCCTCGTTTGGGAACTCCGACAACATTGAAGTCGGTGAAACTTCACTGGCAATCGGCTCGCCACTGGGCACCGATTACTCCTCATCGCTGACTGAAGGAATCATTTCAGCTAAGAAACGGTCCGTGACGACATCGAACGGGACAGCCACGGTTATTCAAACGGATACGGCCATCAACCTGGGAACTCCGGTGGGCCGCTGCTGAACCTTGAAGGCCAAGTGATCGGGATCAACTCGATGAAACTGGCAACTGACAGTGAAGGGACCAGCGTTGAAGGGATGGGCTTTGCCATTCCAAGTAACGAAGTGGTCAACATTATCAACCAGTTGATCAAGAATGGGAAGATCGTTCGACCAGCATTGGGCATCAAGTATGTTGATCTGTCCGAGATCTCATCGGCACAACAAAAGTCTGTCTTGAAGCTGCCATCAAGCGTTTCAAACGGGGCCGTTGTGATGACGACGCCAGGGTCATCGACACCTGCCGGTAAAGCTGGTTTGAAGAAGTATGACGTCATTACCGCCATTGACGGTAAGAAGGTCACTTCAACGACCAGCGTCCGCGACCTATTGTACGAGCACAAGGTCAACGATACGATCAAGTTGACGTACTACCGTAATGGTAAGGAAAAGACGGTCAGCGTGAAGTTGACTGAAACGACGAGTCAGTTAAACAACTAATCATTAAAGAAAAATAACTTGAAAACGCCGCAATCGGACCAACCGGTTGCGGCGTTTTTGACGTGTTTTGAGAAAGTCGAATATTCGGGTTATTTACAACGGGAAAGATTGGGAAAAGTCGACTGTTTTTCGTCATAAACGCGAATGTAGTAAGCGGATTCCACAGATAAATTTCGAAATCCGGACTTGTCCACCAGAACCTGTGGATAACTTTGGGGATAACTCAAATAGTGAGCAGAAACCTGTTATTAACAGGCTGAGCCAAGTTTTAGTTTTAATTTATTAACAGCCTGTGGATAACTAAACGTCAAATTTATCGAATTTGATGAAGACGTTGCTATTACGGCGTTTGTTCGGTAAAATGGAGACTGAAAACAGCTTGAAACCTAAATTGGTATACCTGAATTGGTATTAAAACGAACTGAGAAACGAAAGGGCTATCATGTGAATTAGCCTGTGGATAACTTTGTGGATAAGTAAGATGAGAAGGGAAAAGTTATGAACATTAAGTTAGTCGTTGTTGGTAAATTAAAGGAGAAGTACTTTAAACAGGGGATTCAGGAATACGCGAAACGCCTGTCACGCTTCTGTAGGTTTCAAATTATCGAGGTGCCAGACGAAAAAGCGCCGGAGTCATTAAGCGATGCTGAAATGGCCCAGGTCATGGCAAAGGAGGGCGAGCGGATCCTGGATAAGATCAAGGACCGCGAGTATGTCTTCGCGCTGGCGATTCTTGGTAAGGAGCGCACCTCCGAGGCGTTTGCTAAGGAGATCAAGGACCTCACCACCTACGGCCATTCAGATATTACCTTTGTGATCGGCGGGTCGCTGGGTCTGGATCCGTCTGTTTTGAAACGGGCAGACACGCAGATCTCGTTTGGGAAATTCACGTTACCGCACCAGTTGATGCGGTTAGTGCTGACTGAGCAGATCTACCGGGCGTTTATGATTAATGAGGGGAGTCCGTATCATAAGTGATGCGGGTTTTAGTTTCTAAAGTAGAATTAAACGAAAAATGGCAAACTGGCGGCCACATTAGAATAATTGATTGTTCAGTTAGATAAATGAACGTACAATAAAGCTAATCATCAAAATACAAGTCAATTCCAGAGGAGCGAGTCATATGGCAAATGCAGTTATGGCAATTCAAGTATTACCAGAAGCAGCGTCAACAAAAGAGATGTTAAGGCTGGTGGATGTCGCAATCGCAGAGATCGATGCTAGCGGCCTTTCTTACGAGGTCGGTGCTTTTGAAACCACAGTTGAAGGCGATTTAGAGGCGCTCATTAAGTTGATCAATAAAATTCAAGTCTCTGTTACCGAAAGCGGCGCAGCAAAGATCAGCAACTACATTAAGTTGTCCTACGCACCCGAAGAACATATTTTGACCACTGATGAAAAGTTGGCTAAATATCGGGCACATAATGAAGAGCAACAAGGTTAGTCGTCTGTAGGTAAGGTATTGATACATAAACAGCCCTCAGCACTTTGGCTAAGGGCTGTTTATGTTGCTATGCTTAATTCGCGGCAGATTGGTTTGATAGTTGATTTAATTTTTTTCTAAGCTGTCAATCCAAAATTCAAAGTCGGATAGGGAGCCAATTGTTTCAAATTGATTCATTTCTACATCTTTTTTGCTTCATTAGCTATTGGTGATTCTAAAAAATAAACGATACGGCCTTCGTTATTTGCCGCCTTCAGTAAAGACAAGCGAAGATATTCAGGAATAATTACCCCTGTTGGGCTAAGTTCGCTTTTGCCTGTTAATGGATAACTGGACTGACTCGAGTTGAAACGGCTATGTCTTTGATGATTTTGTTATTCATTTACGACACCTCCATTTTTTTACAGGTTACCATACTCTCAGCCGTTGTTATCAGTGCTTGTTCATTGATATCGATGACGCGGATGGTCTAATCTGACGGCAGCCACAGTAGCGGCTCACCAGTTTAAGTGATTAAACATCAGCAAAATGTTCCACATGAAACTTTATACTTGCGCTCGCAACTAACTAAGCATATAATACTGCCATTATGGCTATTAAAAGCCTCATCACTCTTAATCGATGAGGACTGCGGATACCCATAGCGTTGAGAGGAAGAACGCAATGACAGCACTTAAAATTAACAACCGAAGTTACCGTGACTTTCAGATTCCAGAAGGGTACCAGGTCGTTTATGATCAACTGGTCTCTCGGAATGGCAAACAGGTGCATCTTCGTCGGTATCAGCCAGCTGACTTGCCGGAGGAAGCACTCAATCGTGAACATGTGACCGTCATGTATGACGACGATGGGTTTCTGTACTCGTACAATGCGTTGACGCATCCGCTTTCCGGGCCAATGCCTGACGAGAAAGAAGCGTACGGAATCGCTGAACACGTGTGGCAGGACGTTGATCCTGACTACCGCAAACGGCTCGAACAGTTGCGCATCTTGGACGGGCAAACGCGGTCATATGTGAACGCAGCTGGCGAAACGGTATCGTTCCCATTACTCTGGGCAAAGTACGCAAACACAATTGATTATGGCAGTTATGAATGGATCGGTCTAGGACCAACTAGTGAGATCGTCGAATTCGAGCGGTTGAACATTTGGGATTACCCTGCTGGTCGGCAAAAGACGGAAATGTGGTACGGTGATGATTGGATCTTGGCCCATCGTGGTCAGGGCCCGCAGTTGAAAGCACCGCTGCCAAAGGCTTAATCACACAAACCAATAAAACACCCGATGGTCGCTGATGCGACTGTGGGGTGTTTTTTACTGTTATGAAGTCAGCTAGGTTGCCTAGTTGTTTGATTCGCTACCTTGCGAGTTCCTAATCAGCGGCAACGTCACAACTGACAAGACCAGCAATACCAGGGCTGCGATAAAAATCGCGTGAATACTATTAAACAGAACGTTGCGCAAGGTTGCGACCAACCCACTAGGGATTAGTTTTGCCTTTGCTGGATCAACTAAATCGTTCATCAAGGCTGCCTTGCTGGTCAGATGATGCAGGGCCAACCAAGCGTGGTCGATCCGGTCACAATGATGAGCGCTTCAAAAAGCTTGATGACGGGTGACCTGTGGGATTATCTGACTGATCAGATGAGCCGTCAAGCTCGCTTTGAAAAATTATTTGCGTACCACGTTGTCGGTAATTTGCTCGTGCGAAAGCCAACGGTTTTTGCTTTAGCAGACGGCAGGCAAGCACATGAACTGATGGAAAGTGGTCAGAGTGCTAGGAAAATTGTCTTAAAGCCCTGAGTAGCAATCTGGATAGTATTTAAACATAAAAAAGCACGTTAGCTAACCTCATTCAGGGTAGCTAACGTGCTTTTAAATGACAGACTATTTTCCGGTTTCAGCTAATTCCAGTAATCGTGCTCGTAATGCATCATCGTAGGCGGTCAAATATAACCCGTACTTTCCGCGCTTGATCAAAACGTTCAGCACATTCGCAATAAACGCCTTGTATTCATCGCGGCTAAAGGTCATATCCTTGCGCTTCTTGAAGACTTCCTTGTGGGAGTACTTTTCAGGAATCACGGTCATCGTGTCCGTTTTGGCATCGTAGCCAAAAGATGGGCCAATGATCATGCCGACGTAGTTGAGGTCGAATCCCTGCAGCGTGTAAATGGTTCCGACTTGGGTGATTGAGCCTTCCCGCTTTGCCCACGGCGTGCGTTGCGGATCTCATTCGTCCCACGGCAGGCTGAACGAGTCCATTTCAACGTTGTGACGCCCGTCGATCCGCGGAAAGCCAGATGTGGCCACGACTCGGCTCATGCCGACTTCCTTGTTACGGGCCTTGATTTTTTCAAACAGCGCCCGCAGTATCGAAGACCTTGTATTCGAAGGTGCTGTTGTCGGGGAAGGGTTTCATTGGTTTTTCGGCCGTCAGATCGTCCATCCACGCAACTTGTTCGTTGCTGGCGACCATCCGATACTGAAAGTTCATGTCGAACTGCTTATAAGGGTGGCGACCGATGGTTTTAAACAGGAGGTCCTTGTCCCAATACATCTTAGATTGAAATACCTGTTCAAAATCGTAAACGGCCACGACGACCTGGGCCAGATCCATTAAATCAGTCAGCTGGTTTTGCCCGCGATAGTGTGCGTAGGGTTCTGATTTTGAGTACAACAAGTGTGCTTCATCGACGAAGATAATGTCGTACTTTTTGTGGTTCTTTTGCGCATCGTTGATCAGCGAGGTTGGCCGGCGAATGGTGCTGACGTCCATGCCAGGAATCGCGGTGCCCATTTCACGATAGGCTTTATAAAGTTCCGGGTGATTTACGACCAGCGCTGTTTTGTAGCGCTTATTGGTCATGTACTGGCGGACGAGTTCCATCAAAACGACGGATTTCCCGGTCCCAGCGGCGCCTTCGATGATGGCGATCGAGTGGTCCTTGCCGTGAAGACCTTGGCCGATGTAATCGTTAATGTCGGTGATGACAGTTTTTTGGTCGTCGGATAGATCATCGACGAAAAATTGTGCCTTTAATACCTTGTTCATTGGTTTAGTCATGGTATGCTCCTAATCTGTATGTCGCTCTTAATGTCTGGTAAAAAGCCTTTTCCATTATATCAGTTAAACACAATCGTGCTGAAATTTCTTTCGTCGGCACCGCGATTTACAGCAGGTTGGCCACGTGTGTTCGGGATGTGCGAATCGGGAGCGTTGTGGGCACTGAATTTGAGAAACAGTCTTATAATACGGGCAGAAGCACAATATCTACTTTGGAGGAGACGATATGATGGCAACATTAACGGATGATATGAAGGCATACATTGCCCACAATTTAGGCTTTATCGCGACAGTTGATGAAAACGGCGAACCGGATCTGGGACCAAAAATGAGTTTGCGCGTTTTGGACGATCACCGACTGATCTACAACGAAATGACAGGTAAAACGATCATGAAGGACATTGATGCCAACGGAAAAGTACTGGTGGCTTTCGCCAATCTAAAAGAGATGCGCGGCTACCGTTTTGGCGGCAAAGCTATTCTGTATCGCGAGGGCGAGTACTTTGAGAATGCCCAAAAATGGGCGGAAGAGGGGCATCATCCGGCACCGAAAGCTGCTGGTGTGATCGATATTGACACTATTTGGACACTGGATCCCGGTCCTAAGGCTGGGGAACTGTATCAAGAATAAAAACAACAGACAGGTCGTTTACAGGCTGACTGTACGCCGGTTTTAAACGACCTGTTGCTTTAAAAAACGCACCTGATTCAAGCTTCGTTTCACTAACGAGGTTTGAATCAGATGCGTTTTTTCATGAGGCTATTCGCCATAAGTTGGCTCGTCATTAAAGTCGTCCACGAGCTTGAAGGAAACGTTCTCGTTTTCCTTTAATAACTTAGCTACTGGACATTCGTTTAAGGCTTGGTCAATGATGGCCTGGGCCTCGGTGTCGGTGTGTTCAGGCATGCGAATCTGGGCCTCAACAATGAACTTGTAGCCGATATCATCTTTTTCAATATCGACCCGGGTCCGCAATTGTGAATCTGCTGCGGTGTGTTCCCGATTTTCAACGATGCGAATAGTGGCGTTAAAACAAGTTGATAACGCAAAGGCGATGAACTGTTCCGGATTAGTCCCCGGTGCGTCGATCAGTGAACTCGATACACCAAGTGCTAACGCTTCGTCACCTTCAACAAAACTCGTGCCAGTTAAGCCGTTATGGTTCTGAACATACGTATGATACAGTGATTTTTCAGTCATGATGATGCCTCCTACTCCTTTAATTACGCACAGTGTAGCAGGCTCAGCCGAAAAAGTCTGGAATGGACACTTGGTTTTAGTAAGTGTCGAACAGGTGGCTAGGAATGTGACGGTATTGGGTAAATCTGAGAGGTTTTCACCGTCAATTTAATGCCCCATTTTCGCTATTCTACGTCATTTAACCCTAAATGACG
>NZ_BBAG01000048.1 GCF_001311135.1 Secundilactobacillus paracollinoides DSM 15502 = JCM 11969 | reverse complement strand
CCCATGGAGCACGTTTCGACTAGATAAACGGTAAACACACTTAAACATCCTTGATAGTTGGCTATTAAGCGAGCAGAGTGCGGAAGTGGGGCGGTTAAAGGGTGGAGCCTAGAGGACTTTGGACATAAATTTTCGGTTTTGAAATTTGTGGCCGAAGTCCCCTAGGTGCAACCCTTTGCCCCATGGAGCACGTTTCGGCTAGATAAACAGTAAACACACTTAAACATCCTTGGCATTTGGTTATTAAGCGAGCAGAGTGCGAAGCAAGGCGCTTTGAGGGCGGAGCAGAGGCCAACTCTGGCGGAAAATCCCGGGCTTGGATTTTTTGCCAGAGTTGGTCTCTGCAGGAGCCCTCAGCCTTGCTGAGCACGTTTCCGCTAGATAACCGATAAACCGCATAACCCTCCCCACCGACAAAACAAGGACCCGCACCAACCGGCAACGTCCCCACAAAAATCTATACACACTAAAAATTAAAGATTTTCCAACTGTTTCAAAGTCTGGTCAACGTGTTCTAAAGTCTTCTCACGGCCAACCAATTCAATAGATTCAGGTAACTCAGGCCCGTGCATTTCATGGGTCACAGCGATCCGAATCGGCATCCAGAGCTGACGGCCCTTAATGCCAGTGTCCTTTTGAATGGCCTTAATGGTTGCGAGAATCTTCACCTTATCAAAGATTGGTAATTCCTTGATCCGGGCAGCGAATTCCTTCAATACAACGGGTGCAGTCTCATTTGAAATCTCTTCCAACGCTTCACCTGAAACTTCGGCTGGTTCGTGGAAGAAGACATCCGCCATCTCGTTGATCTGAGCCATGTAGCTCATCTGTTGTTTGTAAACATTGATCAGTTTACGCGCCCATTCAACAGTCTTGGCATCTGGATTTTCTTCGATGTTGCCAGCTTCGATCAATTGCTGCAAGGCCAGATCCATAACAACGTCTTCATCAGATGACTTCACATATTGATTGTTGATCCATTCCAGCTTCTTCTTATCAAAGGTGGCTGGTGACTTGCTCAACCGTTTTTCGTCGTACATCTTGACGAATTCCTTGAGCGAGAAGATTTCCTCTTCGCCCTTTGGTGACCAGCCCAGCAAAATGATGAAGTTGAGTAAGGCATCCGGCAGGTAGCCCAACTTACGATATTGTTCGATAAATTGGAGCACAGTTTCATCTCGCTTAGATAACTTCTTACCTGTATCCTTGCTGATGATCAAGCTCATGTGGCCAAACTTAGGTGCTTCCCACCCAAAGGCCTCATAAACCATTAATTGCTTTGGCGTGTTGGCCACGTGATCATCGCCACGGAACACGTGACTGATCTTCATTAAATGGTCATCCAAAACAACCGCAAAGTTGTACGTTGGGATGCCATCGGCCTTCACAATGACAAAGTCACCACCAATGGTGTCAGATTCAAAGGAAACCTTGCCCTTAACCATGTCATCCCAGGCATAGGTCTTGTGTTCTGGCACGCGGAAACGAATAACGGGCTTGAGACCATTTGCTTCAGCTTCAGCCATCTTGGCCTGAATTTCGTCATCGCTCATACCAGCGTATTCGTATTCATAGTGCGGCATTTCGTGACGGGCACGTTGCGCTTCACGATCAGCCTCTAATTCATCTTCGGTCTTGTATGATTTGTAGGCTTTGTCTTCATCAAGCAATTGTTGAATGTAAGGCTTGTAGATGTCCATCCGTTCAGATTGACGGTAAGGACCAACATCGCCGGGCTTGTCAGGACCTTCATCCCAATCCAACCCTAACCAACGTAGGTTATCCAGTTGGCTTTTTTCACCATCTGCCACGTTACGTTTTGTATCGGTATCCTCGATCCGAATAATGAACTTACCCTTGTAGTGCCGTGCAAATAAGTAGTTAAACAGCGCTGTCCGGGCGTTACCAATATGCAAGTGGCCAGTAGGGCTTGGTGCATAGCGAACGCGAATTGAATCTTTTGCCAATGTAGTTTCCGCCTCTCAATTAATTAATCTCTCGGTTATTCACCGCTAATTTGTCACATCAAATAACAGTGTACAATGGAATATTCAAAAAGAAAAGTTACTTCCCCTGCTTCTTGCCATTTTGTTTGTGATTATTTTGCTGGTGCGGCGCTTTTTTGTCCGTCTCCGCCTTCTCAGTAATTTCGTTTTGCGAATGTGCCGGCTTGGCAAAGATCATCCGGCCAGCATCCGTCTGAATAGCTGACGTGACAACAACATCCAAGTGCTGGTTCAGGTAGAAACGCCCGTCTTCAACCACGACCATGGTGCCGTCATCCAAGTAAGCAACCCCCTGCTGGCGCTCAGTCCCATTTTTAACCACCATCACGTTAAGGTGCTCTCCCGGAATGACCCGCGGCTTGAGCGCATTTGCTAACGCATTGATGTTCAATACCTGCACGTTTTGGAATTCAATGACCTTGTTGAGGTTATAGTCGTTGGTGACGATGACGCCGTTGATATCCTTTGCAAGTCTGATCAATTTACTATCAACTTCTGAAATGTCGTCGTAGTCGCCTTCGTACATTTCGATTGGAATGATATTTTCATTTTGCAGCTTATTTAAGATATCAAGTCCGCGGCGGCCACGGACGCGCTTGATGCTGTCACTTGAATCTGCAATGTACTGCAGTTCATACAACACGAAGTTTGGCACCAGTAAAGTTCCTTCGATGAAGCCCGTTTTCACAAGATCATAGATTCGACCATCGATCAAGATGTTGGTGTCAAGGATCTTGTAATGGTGATAGTTCTTGTCAATGGGTTTGTCGATAATGGTCTCACCACTATCTGCCACCCCCTCGGCCTTTCTTGAACGGAACTGGAACAGCCGCCGCCATTCGTCGCGTTTCGTTGTTCCGATCCTAAACCCAAGATAGCCAAACAACATCATCAAGACGATCGGAATAATGCCACTGAACAGTGGTGAGTTCAACCGGGTTAACGGAGTTGAAATCAGAATGGCAAAAACGAGTCCGATAATCGTTGACACACTGCCAAAGAACAGGTAAGCAGGGCTCTTTGACGAGAGTGCCTTTTCAAAATCATTGATCAGGCGCTCGATGAAACCTGATAATAATAGGGATAATAGCCAAAAAACTAAGGCCCCGATCAATGAATTTGTTAAGACGTTGTTGTACCAGCTGCGCTCGGCCAGCCCCGCGATTGCCCAAACAACGGGCAAGTACACGGCGCCAACACCGAGTCCTACAATTGCAAAAATAAGTTGAATAATAAGTCGTTCTCTTCTCGACTGTTTGTCCTTCAATGAATGCACCTCCGTCTAATTATTTCGGTAAAATCAATTTCAATGCTTGCTTGATCGTTGTGACGCCGACCACCTCGATACCAGTTGGTGCCGTCCAGTCCTTAAGATTGTTCTTAGGGACGTAGATCTTCTTAAACCCAAGTTTCTGGGCTTCGTTGATCCGACTTTCGATTCGGTTCACCCGTCGGATCTCACCCGTCAGCCCAATTTCACCAACGTAACATTCCTCTGGATTCGTGCCCTGATCACGATAAGAACTGGCAATACTAATGGCTAACGCTAAGTCAATCGCTGGTTCGTCAAGTTTGACGCCCCCGGCAGCCTTGATGTACGCATCCTGGTTTTGCAACATGATGCTTGCCCGCTTTTCAAGGACGGCCATGATCAACGAGACCCGGTTCCGATCGACACCTGAAGCTGTCCGTTGCGCGTTCCCAAAAACAGAGGGGGTGATCAATGCTTGGATCTCGACCAGAATCGGCCGGGTCCCTTCCATCGAAACTACGATCGATGACCCGGTCGCATCTTCCAAGCGCTCCTCTAAGAAAATCTCGGACGGGTTCTTCACTTCCTGCAACCCATCTTCCTGCATCTCAAAGATGCCCAACTCGTTTGTAGAGCCAAACCGGTTCTTAACGGCCCGTAAGATCCGGTACGTATGGTGCAAGTCCCCCTCAAAGTAGAGCACCGTATCCACCATATGTTCTAAGATCTTTGGACCAGCGATGGCGCCGCCCTTGGTCACGTGACCAACGACAAAGATGGTCACACCCTGAGTTTTAGCGATTCGCATCAATTCAGCCGTCACTTCCCGAATTTGCGACACTGATCCGACGGCTGATTGAATATCTGGTTCAGACATAGTCTGTACCGAATCGATCACCACGTAGTCTGGCTTCATCGAGGCGATGTTTTCCTTGATTCGTCCCATATCCGTTTCCGGATAGAGATAAAGGTTGTCACTTGCGACACTTAATCGATTTGCTCGCATCTTGATCTGGTTAGCACTTTCCTCACCAGAAGCATACAGCACTGTGCCACCGGTCTGGCTTAGCTGACCGGAAACCTGTAATAGTAATGTCGACTTACCAATCCCGGGATCACCACCAATTAATACAAGTGACCCAGGCACGACACCACCACCAAAGCCCGGTTTAATTCCGCCATTTGGGTCTTGATTCGCGGCTCCTTCTCGGTGGAAACTGCTGCTAATTTTTCTGGCTTTGCCAACGTGCCTGACACCGTCGCATGAGAAACTGGTGCGGCAGCTGATTCAACAACTTCTTCAACAAGCGTATTCCACTTGCCACAGTTGGGACAACGCCCCAAGAATCGGGGTGCTTGGTACCCACAATTCTGACAAATAAATTGCGTTTTTGCTTTTGCCAATCTCGTTCCTCCTAAATCACGATCATCAACACTTTGACTATTACTAACCAAACTCTATTTTAGCATAATCTCGGCGTTCTTGAACCGTTAACGTTTCGCCTTAATGCTTTCTTAAATTTATCGGCCCGAAGAGCCAAACCCGCCCTTGCGTTGTTGTCTTGGTTGGGCTTCGTTATCCGCCGTTAAATAGTTCAAAAAGATGCCCTGGCCGATTCGGTCGCCCTTTTTGATCAGGACATCCGTCAGGCCAAAGTTCAAGACCTGCATAAAGATCTCGCCTTCGTTACTATCATTGTTGTAGTAGTCAGCATCGATCACACCGATCCCGTTTGGAATCACCAGCCCGCGCTTGAGTGGATTGCTGGATCGGTTGGCTAGGATCAGCACTTCGTCGGCACCCATGTAAGCCTTGATCCCCGTGGGAATCAGAAACGGTTTTAGAATCGCCTTCGCCTTATCAGTTTCCGCCGCCGACACCGTTTCTTGATGCCGGATTGCCCATAGCACCTTTAAAAAATTCAATTTCCAAATTGACGGTACGGTAAAGTCAACCGCACTCTCAAAATCATACCCCGCTGCTTGCTGTGTTGACCGATACGGCACCCGTAAGTCCTTATCCGTATACGATGAAACAATTTCAAAACCACGTGTCATAGTGATGTCTACTCCCTTCAGTCGTGTTTCTGATTAAAAAACGTTTCTTTATATCTTACACTATCCAACCGCTGAAAACACCCCGAATTATGTCCCAAAACAAGCAATCATGTGAGTTCCTTCGCGCTTTAAATTGGGGTACAATGAGAGAATACTAATAAGGGAGTGTGAGTCTTTTGCCTCAAAATTCATCTAACGCTGCCATCAGCAGTGATCAAATTTCACGTTATCAAGACCAGTTCAACCAACGCAAAGATGCGCAAGTCATCGAACGCGCATTGACCCACCAAGGCATTTTGGCAACCAGTGCCGACTATGCCTCTGATACGGATATGTCACCGGTTTTTTCAATCGACCTGGACACCGGTAAAGTTGCGAATCAAAAACAATCCGGCCGTTGCTGGATGTTTGCCGCGCTCAACACCATGCGGCACCACCTCGCTGATCTCTTTAAACTCAGCGACTTTGAACTCTCCCAAAACTACACGTTCTTCTGGGACAAGTTCGAAAAAGCGAACTACTTCTATCAAAACGTGTTAAACACGGCAGACCAGCCGCTGGATAGCCGCAAGGTCGCCTTCTTAATGACCACGCCGCAACAGGATGGCGGTCAGTGGGACATGCTGTGTGCCATCATTGAAAAGTACGGGATCGTCCCAAAGTCAGTGATGCCAGAAACGTACAGCAGTTCAAAGTCAGCCGACCTCAATAAGGTCCTTAATAAAAAACTACGTAAAGATGCTGTGACGTTACGAAAATTAAGCGCAGAAAATGCGAGCGATGCTGATATCGCTGCTGCGCGCGACACCATGTTAGGCGAAGTGTATAACATTTTATGCTACACCCTTGGCGAACCAACGCAGACCTTTGACTTTGAATACCGCGATGATGACCACAATTACCACCTTGATAAGGACCTGACACCAAAGTCCTTCTATGACAAGTACGTTGGTTGGAACCTGGACGACTACGTTTCAGTTATCAACGCGCCAACCGCTGACAAGCCTTACAATAAGACCTACACCGTCGAAATGCTGGGCAACGTGTTGGGCGGTCGAGAAGTGAAGCATTTAAACCTCACCATGGCTGACTTCAAGGCACTCGCTATCAAGCAGTTGCAAGACGGGCAAAGTGTCTGGTTCGGCTGTGATGTTGGTCAGTCTTCCGACCGGCAAAAAGGGATTATGGATCTGAATGCTTACAACAAAAATGAGCTGCTAGGCACTGATCTAACGATGACCAAAGCGGAACGACTCGATTATGCTGAAAGTCTCATGACCCATGCCATGGTGCTCACCGGCGTTGACTTAGTTGACGGCAAGCCAACCAAGTGGAAGGTTGAAAATTCCTGGGGTGACAAGGTCGGAACTAAGGGCTTCTTCGTGATGAGCGACCGGTGGATGGATGAATTCTGCTACCAAGTCGTTGTGAACAAGAAATACCTCAGCGATGACCTGTTAAAGGCCCAAGCTGAAGAACCAACTGTCCTATTACCATGGGATCCAATGGGTGCTTTGGCAGCTAACTAACGTCTAATAACGATAAAAGAGCTCGAGGGATTAAGTTTCTCGAGCTCTTTTTTGGTTTATTTTACTGGGCGGTATACCAGTTGTGCTTACTGCCAGACTTGTTTGTCGGTCACATTAAGTTGCTCATCAAACGTATAACAGATCGGCAGCCCATTTGGCACTTCCAACTGATCAATGGCTTGGTCATCAATTTGTTCGATGTATTTGATCAACGCACGCAGGGTACTCCCATGCGCCACTACCAATTGATTATGACCATCCAATAGTCGCGGCGCGATCTGATCCTGCCAATATGGCATAAGGCGGTCATAGGCCATTTCAAGGCTTTCCCCCCGTGGCTCCGTGACACCAAGCGACCGGTATCGTGGGTCTTGATCAGGGTGATCCAATAGTGGTGGGACCACCTTGTAGCTGCGGCGCCACAGTTTGAACTGCTGCTCGCCAACCCGTTGTCTGACCGTGTCTTTGGATTGTCCGCGCAACGCTCCATAGTGGCGTTCGTTTAACCGCCATGACTTTGTTTCTGGCAGATAGAGCTGGTTGGCTTCTGCCAAAACAATGTGGGCTGTCATAATAGCGCGTTTTAACATCGACGTGTGCAGATGATCAAATTGAACGGCGTGACTGGCAATCAATTGACCTGCCTGATGGGCCTGACGAATCCCCTTCTCAGTTAGGGAAACGTCACTCCAACCCGTAAAAATGTTATCCCGATTGGCTTCACTTTCACCGTGACGCAGAATTACTAATTGCGACATTCTTTTCCCTCGTTTCTAAATGCTCATTCATGCACACATTTTACTAGGGTAACGCCTGTTTAACAAGTTCCAGCCTCTTGATATGGTCAAAAATTCGGGTTTCAACAAAAAGGCTCGCTATCACAAACGCTAGTTGCGCGTGATAACGAGCTATTTTCAGCAATATCGGGTGTCATTTCAGGCAGCTACTTATTCAGTAGGACCATTAAAATCGGAATGACTAGCAAACTCATCAGCGTCGTTTCCGTCACCATAACCGCTGCGAAGCTTGAATCTGCACCGTACAATTTTGAAACAACCGGTGCGTTGGTCATCACGGGCATTGCTGACTGAATGATGAACACCTGTTTCATCATGATCGGCATCCCAGTTGGCAGCACCAGGAGTGCCATCAAGGCTGGAGCAGCAATGAACCGGCCAAACAAGATCCCTAAATTAGCACGGGTCAACGTCAGATCATGCAGACTAACGTTGGCGACGGCGATCCCGATAAAGATCATGGATAATGGCACAGTCAGACCACCAACGTAGTTCAGGTCCGCCATAATAAATTGCGGCAATTGGATCTTCAATAAAACCAAAACGACCCCGACCATAAACCCAAGCAAAGGCGGCGAAAAAATCTTTTTAAGCGTTTGAGACAGACTAAACTTATAGTCCCCTTGGCCATCGCGTTGAATCAAATAAACGCCCAACGTCCAAAAGATCGTGGTATTCGCCATATAGTACACCAAAATGTAAGGCAAACTCTTGGCTTCACCAAACAGCGCTACGTTAACCGGCAAGCCGACAAACACTGTATTAGAATTAAAGAACATGGATTCAAAAAGACCAACGTGCGTCTTTTTGATATGTAGCACCCGAGCAAGCACGATCGACACCACAAACAAGATCATCATGGACAGCACTGGAAACCGCAGATCAGGCAACGTGGTGACCAGCCGTTTGAACGTAAATTTATCAACGATCGTGTAGGCCATGTATGCTGGCAAGGCAACCTGGGTCACCAGTCGCGCAATCAGCTTACTGGCCTTTTCGTCAAACCAACCCAGATTTGTTAGTAAGTACCTAACGCAATCATCAGCAATATTTCGACGACGCCCGCTACACTATGAGCGAACAGCAACAACATTTTTGACTCACCTCCCATCAATTTTCACATCAAAAATTAATTTTTATTATAGCACAAGTCTATCACCAGATTTTATGAACCTAAAAATTCTTTGCAATGTAACCGTTTACGATGTTTTGTTACAACTTGTCATCCTGTGAGGGTTTCTCATAGATGCCGACCGTTCCCATGCCACCACCACAGTTGATCATCAAAACTAGCCTCAATTTCCCGCCAATTACGGTCAAAAAACCACTTAATTTTGCCCGACTTCACGCCGATTTGCTAAAGTTTCGTTTACTAACGGGCGGTTTTATGATGTAATGGTAAAGTTAGGCAAGCAGGTGCATCAATTTGTTAAAATCTTTTAAAACTTTACCAAATGTTTAGAGACTGTCATGATTTTGACATATAATGCAGAAAGATTTAAAAGGCGAGGAAAGTGTATGTCATCTAATAATTCGAATCAGAATCCAGGGGAATATTCACGACGCAGTGACACGCAACATTTCAAACAACGGCCTAAGAAACACCATGGTCTGTTATGGAGCTTGCTCATTGTCGTCCTGATCATTGTTACTGGTGGAATAGCTTACGGGTATCACATGTATAACACCGCGAAGACCACCTTTAACAAGACTTATGATGCGGGGAATGTTAAGAAGCTACGAAACGTATCAACTGTTTTAAAGAACGGCAAACCGCTCTCAATTTTACTGATGGGAACCGATACCGGAGCGCTGGGCCGTCATGACACTGGGCGCACCGATACCATGATCATCGCAACTGTGAACCCACAGAAGAAGACCGCCTACTTAACCAGTATCCCGCGTGACACGCGGGTTCAGGTCAGCGGTGACTCACAGCCATACGAAAAGATCAATGCCGCCTACACCATTGGCGGTGCGTCCACGGCCGTTAGCGCAGTTCAAACGTTGCTAGATGTGCCAATTGATTTTTACGCCATCGTCAACATGGGTGGTTTGGAAAAGATGGTCAATGCCGTTGGCGGTGTGACCGTGAACCCAACGTTAACCTTTAAGTACGGCGCAGCTGATGTGACTAAGGGTAAAAAAGTGACCTTGAATGGGAAGCAGGCGCTGGACTACTCACGGATGCGTGAAGAAGATCCGCTTGGTGACTACGGCCGTCAGAAACGACAACGACAAATCATTCAAAAATTAGTCATCAAGCCATGGGAATTTCATCCCTGACCCGCTACAAAACAATTTTAACCTCGCTTAACGGGAACCTTAAGACGGACATGACGTTTAATGACATGATCACCATTCGCTCACGATACGGCGATGCAACTCACCATATTAAGTCCGAAACCTTACAGGGTCAAAACGCCATGATCGATGGCATTTCATACCAAGTCCCAACGTTAAACGAACTTCAAAAAGTCTCAGACCACATTCGAACAACGCTTGACTTGAAGAAGTCGACTAAACTGACATCGAGTTCAACGGGTACTGGTGATGACAGCAACTATACTGGCTCATCAACTGATACCACCAGCCAAGGCGGTTCGAACGGGTATACCGGGTATTAATCAGGATCGCGACAAATAGCAACATCAAAAAGGATTCAATCTGGAAAACCAGGTTGGATCCTTTTTTGATACTGTGATTTAATTTGGCTCTGATTCTGGTACAAATGCTAGAGCTAGACTATGTCACCCTACTCTGCTACATTGCTGAAATGTGCTCCACGAGGCACGAGTGATACTGTGTAACGAACTTTTCTGCCTTTGAGTGCTGTGGCGACGCGCTTTGCTCTTCTTTGGTGGAAACGCGTTCAACAAGGGGCTTTCCAATATCAGGTGATAGTCCGTTGCATTCAGCAATTTGGCACTCCGTGTAGTGGCTCGCGACTGAGCTAACTCGATTTCTGCTGCGCAGCTCTCGAGTGGATCTCATTCGTCTCGCACATCAGTAACCGACCAAAGTACGGTCGCTAACTGATGTCGACACCACAGCTCCGTGCCAAATTGCTGCATTCCACTGACGTTGAGCGCGGTTTTTTCACGATTTAAGCATCACAATAGCGTTAAAACTAGTTCGCAGAGAATCCGCCCTCGACTGCTCTAGTAAGCTATTAACAGCAATCTTCTCATGACGTATTAGTCAATAGTAACAATTAATATAGAGGTTTCGTGATGCCACTTTTGAAGACTTATTAATTATGACGTCTACTGCCAGAATTATAGCGTAGTGGAACCGTTCGGCATTGCAGGCGGTGGTATCGGTGATTGCTAGCGGCGGTTACGACCACGGGAGACGTAGGAGATCCTTGAATTTCTGCCAAGACATTCAATAGTTCCAGAGCGACCCCACCTCAGCCTGCAGGGCCGAACGGTGGAACGAAGCGACGTTAAAGTGCTACTTTGAACCACCCAACAACGGAAAGAGCCTCAGCAAGGCACGGGGCTAACGTGTAACGGACTCTGGCAAAAAAGTCAGGATCGGACTTTTCTGCCTTTGAGTGCTTGTGGCGACGTGCTTTGCCCTTCTCTAGTGGAAACGCGTTCAGCAAGGCACGGGGTTACTGTGTAACGGACGCTGTTCTAAAAGTCAGGCCCGGACTTTTAGAACAGCGTCCGTTACACTCCGCCCCTAACCGCCTTGCTTCACGCTCTTACGCCAGTCCCTCACCGTTCCCACTGGCACCTGCTTATTTAGCACATGCAGGAGTTTTTTGGTATGACTCGTCACAAAATGAAACCGGCGGCCATCTGGGGCCTCTATCACGATACCGCGATAAATACGCCGCAGGACGACCTGCACCCACACCACCCGCATTTGGCTGTATGGGATCGTCACCTTGCCCATGGCTTGCGCATCGAAGATCAATCCTTGATCGGTCAACATCAGCTCGCCATGGTAGGCGTGAAACCCCGTTTTAAAAAAATTGGCCTTTGTCTGAATCAACGCATTGCTCGTTTCCAACTGGTTCACCCCGCTATGCTGTTAATCCCAAGATGCCTGACCAATAACCCAGAATGCCAAGGATAAAAAGGCCGATAATCAGCCAAATTGGTTTGACCCGGTGCCTGAGGAGCCAAAAACAGCTCATCGTGAGCCCTAACGGAATAATCCCAGGAAGTAACTGATCTAGCAATCCCTGGCCGGTAAGCCGTGTTAAATGGCCGCTGATGCTGACATGAGCAATTGTCTTTGGAAAGTAAATCGTCGTCCACCTTGGCACCAAAACACCCATGATAAACATGCCGACAATTGACGCCCCCTGAGTCAGCTTAGGAATCAATGAACTGCTGAGGACTTGGACAATGTCCGTGCCCTCACGGTAGCCAAGGCGCTGGGTCCACCAACGAAAGCCGAGACGCATGATGTTCCAGCCAAAAAAGAAGATTGCTGGCCCTAACAGACCAGTACCGCCCTTGATCAAGCCAACTGCAAAAGCCGCTAATACGGGGCGTAACGTGCCCCACCAGACGGGATCGCCAATGCCAGCCAGAGGCCCATCATCCCAATTTTCGTGCTGCTAATGTCATCGCCAGTAATCGGTGCCCCATTTGCACGTTGCTCCTCCATGGATAGAACAACGCCAGTCACGGCCGACTGCATGTACGGCATTGTGTTAAAGAAGGCCAAATGTCGTTGCATGGCGTCGATCTGATCGGTTTTATCTGGATAGAGGCGCTTGATTGCCGGTACCATAATATACGCAAAGCCAAGGTTTTGCATTCGCTCATAGTTCCACGATGCCTGCTCAAACCCAGACCGCCAAAAAATTGAACTAAATCGCCGCGGGTTAATTGCCGCGGCGTTTGTTGTTTATCTGTCATTTACTTGCCTCACTATAGGTCCTCGAGTTCCTGATCCAGGTCATCAAGTTCGTCATCCAACGGGTCGGGTGCTGTCGTCCCGCCATCGTGGCCGGAATCATGATGCTGTGTGGTCAACTGAATATAAATCAGTGCTAAACAGACCCCAATTAATCCCAGTGCCACCATGTTGAGCGACTTAACTGCTGCCAGCGCAAACCCCAGAAAGAAAAACGGCCAAAGCGCTTTGCTAGCCATCATGTTGATGAGCATGGCATACCCCACGACTACAATGAACCCTGCAGCAACCGTTAACCCATTTGTAATGACCTTCGGAATGGCAGTTAGCCCCGCCTGAATCAAATGGGTGGGAATCAACATGACGACGCCTATTGGTACCGCAACCCGAAGTCCCTGAAGCACGAGACTTGTTAAGTGCAGCCAGGAGACACTGGCAATGTTGCCGCGGGCGACCTGATGATCTGCAATGTGAACAAGTCTCACGACCAAGATCCTCACGATTCTGGTAAACGCTTGACCACAAACTGCGACTGGCACTGCGATGGCGATGCCCATTGCGTTACTGACGTGAGCTGGGCCGCAGACTAGGAAAGCTGACACAACCGAAGCCAATGCAGCATCCGGCGACACAGCAGCCCCAATGTTCATCCAGCCGAGTGCAATCAATTGCAGACTGCCGCCCAGCAGCACACCCGCAGCAATGTGACCGGTCGCAATACCGATCAGCGTACAGGCAACCAGCGGCTGATGGAACCCCCATTCATCAAGGATGCCTTCCACGCCAGCTAAAAAACTAATGACTAAAAGACTGATTACGACGAGCGTGCTCATAACAACGACCCTCCCGTCACGCTATTTTTCACTTAGAGCCCCTTCTTTGTTAGGAGCGCCATCAGATCCTGTTTTCTGTCAGCAGGTACTTTTTGGGCGTAAACGTCAAGGTGAGCGTCATCGTGGAGATAACGAATCGCGTCGACTGCAGAATGGTCAACCGCAATGGCATCCGTCAACATGGTCATTCCATCCTGGTAAGACAAGGATCCGATATTGATACCAACCTGACTAAAATCGACGCCGCCTTTAACTAAGGCAACCATGTCCTGGACAGTTTCTGTGAGCAACAAGGTCTTAAATACGTCAAACCGCGGATCCTTAAAGATCGCGATCATCTTGGCAATGGTGATGACATTAGCTTTAACACCAGCAGGTGCCGCCTGGGTGATCAACGTTTTCCGCAGCTTATCTTGTGCGACGCTGTCAGAGACGACAAGGATCCGATTGGGTTTGACACTGCTCGTCCAAACGGTGGCAACTTGCCCGTGTAACAGCCGGCTGTCCACCCGGGCTAACCGAATATCCATGCTCATAGTAGATCATCCTCCTCGTCAGATGGGGTCAGGTCAAGGTGCCGAATACCCTTACGCCCACTATTTTCAAGATGCGGCACCACGTCAGTCAACGGCTGTTCCCGCAACGTGTACGCGTCGATCATCATTGGCAGATTCAAACCGGTCAAAAGTGCCATCCGTTCCGGCGACTGGGCAACCAGTTGACTCGCCACGTTAAACGGTGTCCCACCCCAAAGATCAACTAAAAATAAGACTTGATCATCTGCGTCAAATTCCGCTAACGCTTGTTCATATTTTTGCTTGAGGTCAGCTGGCCCTTCAGATGCCTGAAACGTAACTGCTGTCACCTTTGTTTGGGCGCCAAAAATCATGGTAGCTGACTGTAAAATGCCGCTTGCAAAGTCTCCATGACTCGCAACGATCATCGCAATCATGCTTGTATCCTCCCCTGGATTTCAATGAATTTATTGTGTCGTTTGACACAACAGTTATTTCGTTAATCATATCACATTGCAGCGCTTCCAGCCACGGCCGGTCGCACTTAGCAATCCTTTGTCAGACTAGTGATAACCAGCCTATGCTTGCGCTTCTGTCAGACTTAATATCTCTTCTGGGAACGCCAGTACATAGTCCGCGTCACTGACACCGCGCTGGTTCTTAGCCCCCCACGCAACTAGGCCGAACTTAATGCCTGCTGCGTGAGCCGCCTGCAGATCGTACTGGGTGTCACCAATGTACACCGTTTCAGCAGGGTCCGCGTTGGTGCGTTTCATCGCCAGTAAGATGGGATCCGGTGCCGGCTTACCATGCGCCGTATCTTCAAAGAAAACAAATTCGCTAAAGTACTGGTCTAATCCCAGCGGCGTCACGTCGCGTTGAAATTCAAATTTTTGTTTTGACGTCATAATAGCCAACGTCACACCAGGTTTAGCCGCCAAGTTTTTGAGCATGGACACAATCCCAGTGTACACGCGAACATCGTCCTGGTGGTTGGGAATCTCAGCCGCCCACTCGTTTAAGATCGTCGGGATAAGATCAGCTGGGACCTGCAATCGTTTTAAAGCATCCAGGCTGGTGATCCCAAACGTTTTTGTCAGTTCCTGGTATGTATGCGGCAGGTTATGGGCCGTCATGACCTGATCTAGCGCCTTCATGTACATCTTTTCCGTATCAAGTAACGTGCCATCAATATCAAAAATAAAAGTTTTCATATAGCGTCCTTTCTCATTCAGTATCAGTATATCGATAACGAGCAGCGATTGAAACAAAAAACGACCTACGAGCCTCATAGGAGGTCATAAGTCGTTCTTTAAGTATGCGGCCAAGAGGACTCGAACCTCCACCGGGAAAACCCCGACAAGATCCTTAATCTTGCGCGTCTGCCAGTTCCGCCATGGCCGCATCAACAAGAAATATATTATCAAATATACACCTCGTTTTCAATAGTTTTTGCAAAATTTGTATAAAAAACTATTCGGCGTTGACGGTTGCGCCCTGTCGATCGATGGTTAGGATCCGCATACTGCCCACCATATCCATATCCGTCAGCTTCTGACGCAAAATAATGAGTTGCGGTTCAGTCCCAAAAGTCGCAATCGTTGGCCCAGCGCCACTCAGATAGGTGCCGTAGATGCCAAGCTTATGAGCCGTTTCGCGAATAATTGGTAATTCAGGCACCAATTTTGTCCTGACAGTTTCGTGAAATTCATCATGTTCCATCATGTGACTTGCTAGTGTCCAATCACCGGTGGCTAGTGCCGCTACAACAACATTGGCTACGCTGCTGCCCTTAACTGCTTGTGCCAACGGCAGTGACTTCGGTAAGGCATCGCGACTGTCGCTGGTCAGCAGTGGATCATGTTTGATGTAGGCTAACACTTTAAGTTCCGGCATGGTCAACTTCACGGTCGTAGCCGTCTCGCCATCAAAGTTTGCGACCACCACGTCACCTAACAGTGCTGGCGCCACATTATCGGGATGCCCCTCCATCTGCGTTGCAAGGGTCACTTGTTCAGCCAAGGTCAAATGCAGATCATCCAAAGCATCCGCAATTTTAACCCCCGCAACAATGCCGGTTGAGGAACTTCCCAGACCGCGTGCTACCGGAATATCTGACATGACACTGAGTTGGTGCGGCTTTAGATCAGGTGCCACTTTGAGCGCAGCCTGAACGATCAAATTCCGCTCATCCGTTGGGACATCAGACCCTAACGCATGGTTGACCCGCCATTTTTCCGTCTCCTCTTCGACAATGACTGTCATATACAAGTGAAACGCGATCCCAATTGAATCAAACCCCGGACCCATGTTGCTGAGGTGGCTGGTACCCGAATAATAATTTTTCCCATTTCTACGCCTCCAATACTGGATAGATTGCTTTAACATCAGCTAATCGCTGCATGGTCGTTGTAAAGTGTGGTTGTGCAACAAGCGTCGGTGCGGTGACTTCAAGACTGGTCCAGGCCTGGTGCGGGTCAAACCCGCGGATGGTCAGTTGATTTGACACCACCGCCCCAGCGACGGACAGTTTAATGTTGTCGACCAAACTATCCGGATCGTCTGTTGCAACCAATACCCAATAACTGCGATTACCGCTGACCGGTTTCGGTTGGGTTGTTGCGACCTTTAAGGCAAACGGATAGACGTCACCATTGGAAGTGATGGTTTGACCTACGTGGATCAGATCAGCGACCACACTGTTCCCGGTTGGCAACTGTCCTGCACCAGGTCCGACGTACAACGCAGTGCCAATGTTTTGACTTTTGACTAACACCGCGTTGTGTTCGTTTCGAATCTGTGCGATCGGCTGATTTTCATGCACGACCATTGGTGCCACTGCCAACCGTAACCCCTCATCCGTCAGGTCAGACAATCCGATCAGCTTGAGTTCATACCCGGCTGCCCGAGCCGCCTTGACGTCATCGATAGCCAGTTCCCGAATGCCTGTAATATCAATAGCCGATTGAGGAACGGATAGGCCAAATGCCATTTTGGTTAAAATGGCTAACTTGTAGGCGGCATCAAATCCGTCGACGTCGTTCGTGGGATCACTTTCAGCGAACCCCTTTTCCTTGGCGGCCTTCAGTGCCTGATCATAGGTGAGGCCTTGTTCGTCCATTTGCGTCAGAATAAAGTTTGTTGTCCCATTGAGAATGCCCGCAATCGTGTGCACCTGATCGGCTTTATAGGCAGTTCTTAAAATCTGCAGGATCGGAATACCACCGGCAACACTCGCCTCGTACCGGAGTGCAACGTTGTTTGCCATTGCTAATTCCGCCAGTTCCTGACCGTACTGCGCAATCAGGTCTTTATTCGCCGTGACCACATTTTTATGCGCCGCCAAGGCTTGTTCGATCAGGTCCTTTGCCGCAGCAACCGACCCCATCACCTCAACGATAATGTCAATCGACTCATCCTGTAACAACTGCGTGATATCCGTGCCAAGCGCCACGTCCTTCAAATACGATGCCCGTTCACGATCTGGATTGGCAATGATTGCCTTTACGATCTCAAATGACAGGCCCGTTTGCTGGGCAATCAATGCTTGTTGCTCCTTTAAAATGCGGACGACGCCGCTGCCAACCGTTCCCAGGCCAACTATCCCAATTCTAACGTTCTTCAAGACCGCCTTCACCTCATCTATTCGTTAAGCTCATTTTTACTGTTATTTTACTGTGTTTCCTGCACTTGTTGCAAGACCAATCGTCCCCGACAGCGGCTGCAAACAAATTTTGTCGTGTCCCCCCGCCGCTGGCGAACGAACCGCTGGCCACACTGCTCACACCGATAAATCAAATAACGCTTGGGTTTCCGTTTCGTCTGCGTCGGTATTCGGGGTGCATAGCGCAGGCCGCCTACCTGTTTTAAGAGCTGCTGAAATTCTTTTGTGCGATGCTGTCCCGAATAACCTGCTAGATGCAGATGGTAGTGGCACAGCTCATGTTTAATGATGCCTTCTAGGGTTGGTTCCCCAAACGCCGTCAGCATTTTCGGGTTGATGTCGATGTGGTGGTCTTTCAAGTGGTACCGGCCGCCCGTCGTTTTTAACCGCGCATTAAACATGGCCTGGTGCTGAAACGGCTTGCCAAAGGACTGTTCAGAAATTTTTTCAACGAGTGTCTGTAACTCTTGATCAGTCATCAGGGGCCACCATGGAAAGCTGGATTCGTTGCCGGCTTTCATCAATTTCGAGGACCCCAACCGTCACGATATCGCCAACAGACACGACGGTTGATGGATTTCGCACGAACTTATCAGCCATGTGCGAAATATGAACCAGGCCATCCTGTTTAACACCAATGTCCACAAACGCACCGAAGTCGACAACGTTGCGGACAGTGCCTTCCAATTTCATCCCCGGTCTTAAATCGCTCATTTTCAGCACGTCAGTCCGTAAAAGCGGTGCTGGCATATTGTCCCGTAAATCACGACCAGGCTTTGTCAGGCCGTCTAAAATGTCCTGTAGCGTTGCCTCACCAACTGAAAGTCCTGTCGCGAGTTGTGCGACAGACGTCCCAGCCACAGCCTCGGTCACTTTTTCGGTGCCGACATCCTTCTGGTCAAGGCCGAGCCGCTCGAGAACTGTTTTGGCCACCGCATAACTTTCAGGATGAATGTCAGTGTTATCAAAGATCGTTTTGCCACCAATGATGCGCAGGAATCCCACGGCCTGCTCGTAGGCTTTGGGGCCAAGACGCGGCACCTTTTTAAGCTGCGGGCTACTAGCAAACACGCCATTTTCTTCCCGGTAAGCGACGACGTTTTGCGCGATGGTTTGATTCAACCAGAAATATGCGCTAGCAATTCGACACTTGCTCGGTTCAGGTCAACACCCACTTGATTGACCGCGGTTTCAACGACCCGGCTAAGCTGTTCATCCAGTGCGCTGCCGGCCACGTCGTGTTGATATTGGCCCACACCAACAGCCTGGGGATCAATTTTGACGAGTTCCGCTAACGGATCCTGTAATCGACGGCCAATGCTGACAGCCGATCGTTCTTCAACGTTGAAGTCTGGAAATTCTGTTCGGGCCACTTCACTCGCGGAATATACGGAAGCCCCCGCCTCATTGACGATTGTGTACTGCACAGGTCGGTCAAGCTGCTTGATGGCGTCGGCCACAAACTGTTCGGATTCACGGCTGGCAGTCCCGTTCCCGATGGCAATCATTTCAACGTGGTTCTTTTCAATGAACTTGAGGAATTCTGGCATCGCTGCTGCACGCTTCGCAGCATTTGCCGGCTTATGCGGATAAATCACTAACTTGTCCAGATACTTGCCGTTACCGTCCATGACAGCCAGTTTGCAACCGGTCCGATAGGCCGGATCAAACCCCATCACAATCCGATTTTTCAGCGGTGCCTGCATGAGTAAATGATACAAATTCTCACCAAAAACACGGATCGCATGTGCGTCTGCAGTTTCCGTCAATTCACGCCGCAATTCACGCTCGATGGCGGGTCCCATGAAGCGTTTGTACGCATCCTGATAAGCGGCAACGACGATTGGCACGGCAGGTCCTTTTCGGTTCCCAATGAGTTGAAAGTTGAGATACTGATCAACGGCTTGCTCGTCAATGTTGAGCTTCACTGTCAGTACACCGGCTTTTTCGCCCCGGTTCAGTGCAAGTGTCTGATAGGCACTCACGTTCTTAAACGGACTGGAAAAGTCATAGTAGGTTTGATAGACACCCTGTTCATCGGCATCCTTTCCGTTGCGCTTCACTTGACTCGTGAGTTGACCGTTGCGACGCGCATAGTTCCGCAGCCATTCCCGAAAACCAGCACGCTCGCCAATGGCCTCAGCCAAAATTTCGTGAACACCAGCTAAAACGGCATCTGCATCCGTAACTTTGTCATTAATAAACGTGGCAATCTTTTCATCCAAGCCCTGACTCGGAAAGGTCAGCAGCCACTGAGCAAACGGCATGAGGCCGGCGTCCTTCGCTACAGTCGCTTTCGTCTTGCGTTTTTGTTTATAGGGCAGGTAAATATCCTCCACCTGTTGCAACTGTGTGGTCGCATCAATGGTTTTTCGCAATTGTGGTGTCAGCTTACCCTGACTCTCAATTTGATTTTTAACTTCATCTTGCCGGTGCACCAGTTTTTCGATCCGGGTCGCTTCATCCTGAATCTCACGAATCTGCACTTCATCCAAGTTGCCAGTCCGTTCCTTACGGTAACGGGCGATAAACGGAACAGTATTATTGTCTCCTAACAGCTCAAGGGTGGCATCAATTTGACGGTCCTGGTAACTAGTGAGACTTTTTTTAACACGATTAATAATTTCTTGATCCATAATTGTCTTCCTCTTATTTAGTGGTGACTATTATAACATTTAGAGTGTGGAGAAAGGCGTTTAAGGGGCGGCCATGTAAGGGACTCTGGCAGAAATGCCTGAACTTGGCATTTGTGCCAGAGTCCCTTACATGGCCGCCCCTTGCCTTTCGGAACACGTTTCAGCAATAGATGCTAGTACTGGTAACGCAATGTTTCCGAGACTGATCGTGAATGATACCATTAAAGATTAAACCTTAT
>NZ_BBAG01000047.1 GCF_001311135.1 Secundilactobacillus paracollinoides DSM 15502 = JCM 11969 | reverse complement strand
GTGGCCGCCTTCGTTAACATTCGTCAAACGAAACCAGGGTAAGTAACGGCGATCTTGTCCTTGTCACCTTCGATAGAGTCATCCATAGAGATCCGGAAAGTATCACCTGTCTTGAATGAAATCTTACCATCTTTTTGAACAGTGGTACGGATTTCAGCACCCTTAGTATCCAACATGATACCAACAGTTTTACCAGTAATCTTTTCAGCTTCGTGAACGTTGGTTAAGCGACCCAAGTGTTCTTCATGGTCACCATGAGAAAAGTTGAACCGAAAAATGTTAGCGCCGGCTTCAATCAACTTAACAATAGTATCGACATCGGTACTAGCAGGACCAAGTGTACTTACGATCTTGACTTTCTTCATAAGAAAAATCTCTCCTTTGGATTTTAGGACTGGTGCTTACGTGAAAAATTCACTATCCATGCAAGCCCAGTACAATTTGGATTCCGAAAGTTATTCTAACACTTTTCAAAATTATTGTCTGCGTCTAATTTCGGATTTGAGACGAATTTGAAAGTTAAAACGTTTTCATTGCGATTAACTTACGTTTCTTATTTAATAAATTAGTTTTTTCTTTGAAACACCACGTTTTGTTCACCCAATAACAAGACGAGCTCATGCTGCAACTGTTCATCCGCAACTGGCCAGTATTGTTTAGCCAAAACGCGTTTGCTGTCGTCCTTCAACCGGTACAAAATAACCGGCACGTCCCCAGTATGGTCACTTAACAGCGCAAACAACTTGGTCGTGGCCGCTGGCGTGTCGTGCTCCTGATCAAGGCGCAAGAACCACCGCGGCGCCGGCGGTAATTCACCACTGTTCTGCTGTGCTGACGGCTGCAGCTGGTCAGCCGCCGTCATGTTGTTGGCAACCACCTGCAGCCCGCCGCGGTTGGTCTCAGTTTTACCGCTGACAAAAACGACCTGCTCTTTTTCCAACCAGGTACTAACGCGGCGGTACAGGTTGGGAAAAACAGTTAAACTGATCTCGCCAGTCAGGTCAGAACCGGTCACAAAGGCCATCTGGTCACCGCGCTTGGTTCGAATCGTGCGCACCTTGGTGACGTAGACCAACAGATTTACCTGTTGATCGGCAGCCAAGTCGCCAATTGAAACTGTGTGGCGCGATATTGCCAGGTCGTGGTACTGCTCAACTGGATGGCCAGATAAATAAGCCCCCAGATACTCGTTTTCTTTTTCGAGTTTTTCGCTAAGGGACAGATCTGGCTGGCGTTGGATCTTCGGTGCCAGTGCTTCGAACAGCTCCAAGTTATCCCCGCTTAATTCGACGCTGCTTAAAAATTCCGGCAGACTCGCAATCATTTCTGCCCGGTTATTACCGAACTGGTCAAAGGCACCGGCGTAGATCAAGCTTCGATCAGGTCCGCCTTCAGCCATTTTTTATCCAGGCGCACTAGGAACTGATGCAGGGATTTAAACGGTCCCTGCTGCTGACGTTCGTCAAGGATTGCTTGCAGAAAATCGCGCCGCATGCCCTTGATTGAAGACAGTCCAAACCGAATGCCATCCTTCGTCAGTCTAAAGTAAGCCGCACTGGCATTAATATCGGGTGGCAGAATGGTCACCTGATGGCGCTTTGCTTCCATTAAATAAAGTTTAGTCTTCGCCGTATTATTTAAGACCGAGTTTAAGAGCGACGCAAAGAATGCGCCGGGGAAATGGACCTTAAGGTAAGCCAGTTCAAACGCCATCTTACTATAAGCGACCGCGTGGGAACGGTTAAACCCGTAGTTGGCAAATCGGTCGATATAGTTATACGTCTGTTCAGCAGCTGCCTGGGGGTACCCCTTCGTGGCGGCACCCTCAAGGAACTTCTTTTGCATCGCGTCCATGGTGGCCTTTTTCTTCTTACTCATCGCGCGTCGCAGTAAATCGGCTTGCCCCAGCGTAAACCCACCCATAACAGACGCCACCTGCATGACCTGTTCTTGGTACACAAGAATGCCATAGGTTGGTGCTAGGATCGGTTTCAAAGAGTCATCCGGATACGTGACCGGTTCCTGGTTGAAACGCCGCTTAATAAAGTGGTCGATATTTTCCATTGGCCCTGGCCGATACAGCGCGTTCACCGCGGCAATCAGCTCAAAGGAGTCTGGTTTTAACCGTCGTAACACATTTTTGATCCCGGCAGATTCAAATTGGAAAACACCGTTCGTGTCGCCATTTTGAAATAACTGTAAGGTCGCTTGGTCATTGAGGTTGACCTGACTGATCTGGAGCGGCTTGCCGTACTGTTTTTGAATCATACCCAGGGCAGCAGCCATGATCGACAGGTTCCGGAGCCCCAGAAAATCCATTTTGAGTAGCCCGACCTGTTCAACGTAGTCTTTGGTGTACTGCGTCATCAACATGGTCTCCGAGCCGTTTTGAACTGGCACAATGTTGGTCAGCGGCTGGTCACTGAGGACGACCCCAGCAGCGTGGGTGGAGTAATGTCGCGGCAGCCCTTCCAGCTTTTCGGCTGTTTCAAACAACAACTTATTGAGACTGGCATCCGCCACAAGATTCTGCAGCGGCTGCGATTGTTTATACGCTTCCTTTAACGAAATGTGCAGGAGATTTGGAATCGTCGCGCTCCATTCACTGAGCTCATAGGGGCGCAACTCAAAGACCCGACCCACGTCACGAATCGCCTGCTTGGTCGCTAGCGTCCCAAACGTGATGATCTGCCCAACCCGTTCGTGGCCGTACTGGTCATGGACATACTGCAACACTTCCTCACGCCGGTTATCCGGAATATCCAGATCGATATCCGGCATCTGAGCCCGTTCCTCATTCAAAAATCGTTCAAACAACAAATTATACAAAATCGGGTCCACATCCGTGATACCCAAACTATACGCCACCAGAGAGCCCGCAGCAGACCCCCGGCCGGGACCAGTTGTGATGCCCGCCTTTTTTGTAAACTGCATGACATCCCAAACAATTAGAAAATAGTCATCAAAGCCCATCCGGTCGATCACGTCAAGTTCGTGATTCAGTCGGTCCCAGTACGGATCAGCATCCGTGATCTGATTCGTTGCCAGCCGCTGTTTTAACCCCGTTTCACACTGGGTGCGCAAATAGGTTTTAGATGGTGTTTGATCTGGCGTTTTAAACTGTGGGAGTTGCGGATGTTGAAATTTCAATTGCACCTGACAAGCAGCGGCAACCTGCGCAGTCATTTCTGCCGCCGATTGTAGACCCACTTCTTGGTACTCCTGGTCAAACGTCGCTGCTGGTTTTAACCAGTACTGACCCGTTTTTTGTTGGGCCTCGGCTAAATTACTGATGGTCGTGCCATCCTTAATGGCTTCCAACACACTCACCACAAACCGGTCGTCCGCATTCAGATACTGCACTGTGGGCAACGCCACTTGCGGTGTCCGCAGATCGGCAGCCGTTTTGCTGAGCAATTGGCGGTACGTAGCCGACTGTTGGGCACTCACCCCAAGCAACACACTATTGTCATCCGTGGCTGACTTAAGGGTCGTCAGGTAGTCACTGACCGCCTGCTGATTGCCCTGATTGAGCCAGTAGGCCGTTTCCCCATTGGTGGTCACTACCATTAAGTGTGTCATGTAGGGTTTTATATCCGCCAGGGTCAACGTCTGATCACCCGTCAGTCGCTGGTGCAGCGACGACAACATCATCAGATGCTGGTAACCCGTTAGATCCTTAGCCAAAAAAATCAGCGGAAACTGCTGGTCACTGGCCAGAATGCCTTCCAGAGTCAATGTCAGCCCGATAATTGGCTGAATCCCCGCCTGCTGACACGCCTGATAAAATTCAACGGTGCCATACATCACGTTGTTTTCGGTGAGCGCTAGTGCCTTGTAGCCGCGTTCAACCGCCGTAGTGACTAATGTTTTGAGCTCAATTGTACTTTGAAGCAGACTGTAGCTGCTGATAACGTGTAACGGCACAAAGCCCATTTTTAACCACCCTTTCTTCTCCAATCAGTATACCAAACATTCGTTTGCTCGTCATTTTCCAATTGCTTTTTTAAGCGATTGTGCTAAACTTTTATTGATTGAGAGGTGTCTTTCATGAAAACTTTAGAAGCAAACTTAGTTGTCATCTTTTGGTCAGTCATCTTCGGTGAAGTCTTAGGCTACATCGGCGGTGCATTGGAAATTATGACCTACAACACGATGCAGATCGGTATCGTCGCTGCCATTGCCGGTATCATTATCGTCAACGGTGTGAAGTTACTGGGTCTTTCCGATACCAAAGCAGAAGCTAAATAACCCTTAACCTGTAAGTTAAAGGTGCACATCGACCGCCAGTCTGAGACTGGCGGTCTTTTTGTGGAGTAGAGCGTGGAAGAAAGCGGTTTGAGGGCGGCGCGTAAGTGACTCTGGCAGAAATGCCTGGGTTTGGGCATTTTTGCCAGAGTCGCTTACGCAGTAGCCTCAGTTTTCTGGAACGCGTTTCAGCTACATAACAAAGAAAGAGAAAAGTCCGGGTTTGACTTTTTTGGCAGAGTACGCTTGTGTGCAACCTTTTTCCCATCTGTAACGCGTTTCAGCTACATAACAGAGAAAGATGAAAAATCTGAACTTTTATATCAGAGTAAGTTAATGAACAACCTTTTACCCTTGGCTGCTCAACAACACCTCCGAAGCACCTCCACGATTCCCTACTCATCAACATAAGTTAAAAACCGATCTCGCCAAATACGGGCATAGTGCGTCAGCAACGTCCCTTCCGGAATCAGTGGCTGAGCCTTTGCCACCATCGAAACTGCCCCAGGGACCATCCAGATCCGGTAGCCGTGATCAAAGCCGGCCTTAATCGTGGCATCAACACAAAATGGCACTTCAGCCCCGCAAATTTCAATATCTGAAATCGTCAGCTCGTCAAGTATTGCGGCAAGATCAGTCTTGTAAAAAGAATCCGCATGCGTTTTTCGCACCCGGTGATCAGTTGACGACACATGCAATTTCGCCACTAACTGCCAAGCGTCGATTGATACGGCATCTCTGGTGCCTCATGTTGCACCAAAATAACGGTTTGGTGCTATTCATGGTACCAGTCTAAACGCCGGTTAATGGTTGCGCGTGTTTGCTGTTCTTGATAGCGTGGCCGAACACCACGTTGCATATCGATGACGACCAAAGTCCGTTTTCCCATGGTGTCTCCTTTTTAAACATCGTTTCCATCATCATATCACAAAAAGGCTGCGTTCTCCTGAACGCAGCCTTTTTCCTAATACCATGTTAGTCAGTTGTCTCCGTGGCTGCTGGCGCGTGACTGGTGACAGTAAATGCCAACCATCATTTGCCTCATTCAGTCCAATTTCAACCGTGGACTGGGCTTTAATCTCGCCGCCAATGATCTGCTTAGCAAGTGGCGTTTCCACCAAATTCGTCACGGTGCGTTGCAGTGGCCGCGCACCGAACGCAGGCAAGTACCGCGTTGACCAAGCCAGCGGGTGGCCTCATCCGTAATCGTCAGCGTGATATCCTGTTCCTGCAACCGGTCAGACAGTTGGGTAATCAGTTTATCAACGATTAAATCAATGTCAGCTAACGACAATGGCTTAAACATGATGGTGTCATCAATCCGGTTTAAAAATTCCGGTTTAAATGACCGTTGCAGTAACGTCGCCACCTGTTTCTTCGCGTCGTCTGAGATCACACCGTTGCTGTCGGTACCTTCCAACAAAATGTCAGAACCCAGGTTCGAGGTCATGATCAACAGGGTGTTCTTAAAGTTGATCGTCCGCCCCTGACTATCCGTCAACCGACCGTCATCCAGGACCTGCAGTAAAATGTTAAACACGTCTGGATGGGCCTTTTCAATTTCATCAAAGAGCACAATGGTATACGGGTGGCGCCGAACCGCTTCGGTCAGCTGGCCACCCTCCTCATACCCAATGTAGCCGGGGGCTGCCCCAACCAGTCGGGAAACGGATTCCTTTTCCATGTACTCGCTCATGTCGATCCGAACCATTTGTTCTTCGGAGTCAAACAGGTTTTCGGCTAACGCCTTAGCAAGCTCCGTTTTCCCGACCCCGGTTGGGCCAAGGAACAGAAATGAACCAAGCGGCTTGCTGGGGTCCTGTAACCCGGCACGTGACCGCAGGACCGCATCCGAAACGGCTTGAACAGCTTCGTCTTGGCCAATAACCCGTTCGTGTAAGTTATCCGCCAAATGCAGCAATTTTTCTCGTTCGGTAGCCACAAGTTTATTCACTGGGATCCCCGTCATTTTAGCAACAACTTCAGCAATTTCTTGTTCCGTAACGGATTCGCTGACCAGCCATTCGCCAGAGTGGTCCTTTTGCTCCATGGTGTTTAATTCCTTCTTTAATTCGGGAATCGTCCCGTGCTGCAACACAGCCGCCTTGTCTAAGTCATACTGCGCTTCAGCATCCGCCAGATCACGGTTGGCCTTATCCAGCTCATTCTTCTTGGCGCTCAAGGCACCAAGCGCCTGTTTTTCATCCTGCCAGCGGGCGTTCAGGTTATCGACCTTTTCCTTCACGTTGGCGAGTTCTTTTTGCACGTCGGTCAATTGTTTCTGCGAGTTGTCATCGGTTTCCTGCTTTAACGCGGCTTCCTCAACCTGCAGGCGCATCATTTGCCGGCGGGATTGGTCCAGTTCCGTTGGCGCCGAGTTCATCGCCACCCGAATTGATGCGGATGCTTCGTCGACAAGATCCAGTGCCTTATCCGGCAAGAACCGGTCCGTAATGTACCGGTCAGAGAGTTTGGCTGCTGCAACCAGCGCGTTGTCGTGAATTTTGACGCCGTGGTGGATTTCGAACCGTTCGCGCAGACCCCGTAAAATGGTAATGGTGTCTTCGACGCTAGGTTCATTGACCTGGACCTTTTGGAACCGGCGTTCAAGGGCCCGGTCTTTTTCCATGTATTGCCGGTATTCATCAAGCGTCGTAGCACCGATCAAATGCAGTTCACCACGGGCCAGCATGGGTTTCAACAAATTTCCAGCATCCATGCTGCCTTCGGTCTTGCCAGCGCCCACGATGTTATGGATCTCATCGATGAACATGATGATCTGACCCTCACTCTTTTTCACTTCGTTTAAAACGGCTTTCAAGCGTTCCTCAAACTCGCCGCGATACTTGGCACCAGCGATCAATGACCCCATATCCAGTGAGAAGATCGACTTATCCTTGAGGTTTTCGGGCACGTCACCGCGGGCGATCCGTTGCGCAAGGCCCTCCACGATGGCCGTTTTCCCGACACCAGGTTCACCGATCAGGACCGGGTTATTCTTCGTCTTTCGCGACAAGATCTGCGTGACTGACAGGATCTCATCGTCCCGTCCGATAACAGGGTCGCGTTCACCCTTGCGCATTGCGGCAACTAATTCAACGCCGTATTTTTCAAGAGCTTTGTAGTTTTCTTCCTGATTCTTTGACGTCACCCGCTCGCCTCCCCGAATGTCAGCAACCTTGTTCTTCACCTGTTGTAACGTGATGCCCTTCTGTTGTAAATAGTCGGCCAACCGGCTGCCATCCAGTTGAATGACCGCGATGACCAGGGTATCTGTCGCAACGTAGTCGTCACCAAGTTCCTTGCGCACGTCGTCGGCTTTTTGTAACAGGCGGTACATGTCTGGTGACAGATTTTGGCCGTACTGAACGCCGCTGCCGGACACGCTGCTGATCGAGTCGATCTCGTGATCAAGTTCCTTATCCAGTTCGGTTAAGTCCAGTCCCAAATCACTAAAAATTTGACGGTCTAGTTCACCTGGCTGGGTCAGAAATTTAAAGAGGTGTGAGACGCCAATGTTTTGCTGCTGCCGGGTCACGGCAATTTTTTGGGCTTCAGAAATTGCATCCGTCACCGATTGGGTCAAGATGTCTGGGTTCATATTGTCATCATCCTTTATTAGTTTTTAAAGTGTCATTATTAGAATTTATTGTGTTTTGTGAACAATTGGTATCATATCATAAATTCTAAGTGAAGCGATAATAGTTTGACCTTTTTTGACCTTTAATAATAAATTCTTTCAAAATCTTAAAAAAAAGAGCGCCTTCGATCAACGAGTTGTCGGTCAAAAGCCCCCTTTTCAAACTGTTATTCAGCGTTGAGTTCGATCATCTTTAAAATGACATCCACCGCCTGAGCCATCACCTGCTCGGACACGTACTCAAACCGGCCATGCATATTTTCGCCACCCGCAAACAAGTTTGGTGTCGGTAACCCCATAAAGGAGATCTTGGAGCCATCAGTTCCGCCCCGAACTGGCGCAATGTCTGGTTCAATATCGAGGTCTTCCATGGCGTTTTTGGCCAGTTCCACCACACTCATGTCCTTTTCAATGACTTCGCGCATGTTGTAATACTGGTCTTTAAGGGTCACCGTAACCGTCCCGTCGCCGTACTTAGCGTTCAACTGATCCGCAATGCTTTGGAACAGCTGTTTACGATTTTCAAACCGGGCACGGTCGTGATCGCGGATGATGTAGCCCATATCGGCACTATCCACGTCTCCAGTCAGCTTATAAATATGATAAAACCCTTCACGACCCTCAGTCGTTTCCGGCCGGTCGTGGACTGGCAGAGCGGCGTGGAAGTCCATGGCCAGTTGCAGGGCGTTCACCATAACGCCCTTGGCACTCCCGGGGTGCACGTTCGTCCCCGTGATGTGCAACCGGCCGTCAGCCGCGTTAAAGGTCTCGTATTCCAACTGTCCGAGCGGCCCACCGTCAACGGTGTAGGCCCAGTCAGCGCCAAAGTCAGCCACGTCAAACTTGTCAGCGCCGGTACCGATTTCTTCATCAGGGCCGAAGCCGGCCTGAATCGTCCCATGCTTGATTTCTGGGTGCTGTAAAAGATAGCTCATCGCCGTAATAATTTCAGCAACGCCAGACTTATCGTCCGACCCCAGCAGCGTGCTGCCATCGGTTGTGATCAGTGTATAGCCCTGATACCCTTTAAGACTTGGAAAGACGGCTGGATCCAGCTTGTATTCACCCGCGTCATCAAGTGGAATCACTGAGTGGCCATCGTAGTTTTCAACGATTTTGGGTGTCACATTTTTCGCGTTGAAGTCCGCCGTGTCAACGTGTGAAATAAAGCCCAGTGTCTTGACTGGCTTATCCAGATTACTTGGCAGCGTCGCAAACAAGTAGCCGCTCTGCTGATTGATGTGCACATTGTCCAAGCCGATACCCGTCAGTTCTTCAGCCAGCTGGTTTAAAAACGCAACCTGGGACTGGGTTGACGGGATCGTGTCGCTGGTCTCATCAGACCGGGTCTCAATTTGCACATACTTCAAAAAACGTGGAATTAATGTTTCGTAGGTCATTTCATACCACTCCTTTTTCACAAGTCGTTAATCGTTCAACGATTTTTTGGGCAATTCATCTCAATTTCAACAACACGATGGCTAAATAAACGTAAACGGATCCGTGTTCAGCTGTGAGACACTGATCTCAAAGTCCCACCGGTTTTCTATCCGCAACTTACCAAATAATTCGGCTAATTTCGGTTTACAAATACTTTCGATATGGTGGCCCGGATCAACTACTGGGAAGTTTGCTGCCAGCATATCATGTCCCGTGTGATAATACACGTCACCCGTCACGTAAATGTCTGCGCCCTTTGACTGGGCAAGCTTGAAGAACTTGCCACCATCGCCGCCAAGGACGGCCACGCGTTGAACGGGTTTGTCCAAGTCGCGCGCAACCAACCGTAATCCTGGTACCTGAAAGACCGTTTTACAGTAGTCTGCGAATTCCCGAACAGTCATTGATTGGGCTAACGTCCCGATCCGTCCCATTGAATATTGGTGCCCACCGTTTTTTAACGGCAGCACTTCTAAGGCAGGGTGACCACCCGGATAGACTTCACTTACCGCTTGGGTGATTTTAGCCAGTTGGTTACCCTGAACCCGTGCTTGAATACTGAGTTCATCCACGTGGTTACGCTCACCAACGGGGCCAAGTTCTGGATCCGCGCCTTCTAGCGGCGTGTACCAGGTCGTCCCGTTCCATTCAAAACTGGCACCCGCATACCGGTCTAAATCACCGGCACCGGCACCAACCATGGCTAGCCGCACCGCGTCAGCATACATGGGTTGAACACGTACCGTCAGCATGTACTGAGGATCCACGACACCGTCCCACAAACCGGTGGTATCGCTGAGTTTCAACGCATCTGCCAACCAGTCATTCATCCCGCCATCAGCACTATCCAAATTGGTATGCGCTGAATACACCGTGATGTGGTGTGACAAAATATCTGCATACATCTGATTTTGCGGGTCACTGAGATCTAAATTCTTCGCTGGTCGAAACATGACCGGATGGTGTGAAAAAATCAGGTCTGCCCCGATTTCAATGGCTTCTTGGACCACTTCAGGCCGCACATCCAGTGTCACTAAAACGTGGTGAAATTCTGCGTCCAATGACCCCAGCTGAAGACCCACTGGATCTTTTGGCTCCGCAATCGCTTTCGGCGCGAATTGTTCAAACCGGTCAATGAGTTCTTTAACCTTCATTTAAAATGACCTCCTGAATTTGATTTCGTTGGGCGATAAAGGCATCGATTTTCGCCTGTGGTGCCTGTTGGGCGTGCTGCATCGTTGCAATAACATCATCCAGTCGGGCCTGTTCTTTACGCCATTTATCCTGTAAAACCGGGGATTTTTCCTGTAACAGAAACGGCCCAAATTTTAACTGTGTCGGATTAAACGTTGTCGGTGTGTCAACTGGATCAGCGACGATAATTTCGTAAATGTGGCCATCCTCCGCTAAGATGCGTTCCGCAATGATGCCGTAGTCGTGGTTCTGTAACCACTGACGGACGTTATCTTCGCCAACGTTAGGCTGCAGGATCAACCGTTCTTCATGACGCAAACGGTCCACCCCTGCGTCCAAAATCTGGGTAATCAATGTCCCGCCCATGCCAGCAATGGTGATCGTATCGATCTGGTCTTCCGGTTTAATGGCAGCCAAGCCATCAGCTAAGCGCGCATAATAACGTTTTCCAGGCCTTCTTTTTCAATTTCACTCACCGCGTTTTCATATGGTCCGCGGACAACTTCACCGGCCACCGCCTTAGTGAGCAGCCCCTGTTTGGCTAAATGAACCGGCAGATACGCGTGATCCGACCCAATATCGGCCAGCCGCGCGCCAGGTTGCACAAAATCCGCGACGGTCTGCAGGCGCAGTGATAGATGCGATGCATTCATATATTTAAACGACTCCTCTGTTTTAGTTTACCCTTTAATTATAGGACATGAACGCTGTGTTCGGCTACTGTTAAACTAGAAATTTCACCTGTTAAGATGAGTGGTTAATTGTCGCTCCGTTACGCCGGTCGGCCCTGCAGGCTGTAGTGGGTCGCTCTGGGGAGCTAGTGAATGTCTTTCAGAAATTCAAGGATCTCCTCCGTCTCCCGTGTTTGTAGGCGAGGAAAGAACCCTCGCCAACAAACACCGACACCACAGCCTGCAATGCCGACCGGCTCCACTGCGCTACATTGTTAGGATTTGCTACAATGAGTTATCCATCAACATAGTCAATCAAAGAAATCTAACTCATCAAATTAATTGCCATAATTTGAACAAGTATCATCGCAAGCATTGCTGACAATGGCCGTTTAAGCAGTCGAGGGCGGATTCATTGCAAACTATCTTTAACTGCATTTCAACGTTTAGCAACTGTTACTTATATGCACCTTGTGAGTGGAATGGAGCGATTTGGCACGGAACCGTGGTGTCGATATCACTTGGTGGGCGTGATTTTCGGCCACCTAGTGATATGCGAGACGATGGAGATCCATTCGAGAGCTGCGTAGCAGAAATCGAATTAGCTTCATCGCGAGCCACCATGGTGGAGTGCCAAATCGCGCAATGCAACGGACTCCCAGAGCAAAAAAAAACCACAACCCATAACAGGTCGTGGTTTCTCGTATCAGTTAAATTCAGTTGGCTACTCCAAGAAATCCTTCAGTTGCTTTGAACGTGATGGGTGACGGAGCTTGCGTAATGCTTTGGCTTCGATTTGGCGAATCCGTTCACGGGTAACGTCGAAGACCTTGCCGACTTCTTCCAAAGTGCGGGTCCGGCCGTCGTCCAGCCCAAACCGCAACCGCAGCACGTTTTCTTCACGATCAGTCAGGGTGTCGAGAACACTTTCCAACTGTTCCTTCAGTAATTCGTAAGCCGCGTGATCAGCAGGACTAGTGGCATCATCGTCTTCGATGAAGTCACCTAGATGAGAATCGTCCTCTTCACCAATAGGGGTTTCCAATGAAACAGGTTCTTGCGCGATCTTTAAGATCTCCCGAACCTTTTCCGTTGGCATGTCCATTTCAGCCCCAATTTCTTCAGGCGTCGGTTCACGACCTAAGTCTTGCAGGAGCTGACGTTGGATTCGGATCAGTTTATTGATGGTTTCAACCATGTGGACTGGGATCCGAATGGTCCGAGCTTGGTCAGCGATGGCACGTGTGATGGCCTGACGAATCCACCATGTGGCGTAGGTTGAGAACTTGAACCCTTTGCGGTAATCAAACTTCTCAACGGCTTTCATCAGTCCCATGTTTCCTTCTTGGATCAGATCCAAGAACTGCATCCCACGACCAACGTACCGCTTAGCGATGGAAACCACCAACCGTAAGTTGGCTTCAGCCAATTCTTGCTTGGCTTCTTCATCACCCTGTTCGATCCGCAAGGCTAAGGCAACTTCTTCGTCAGCCGTTAACAGCTTAACCCGACCGATTTCCTTCAGGTACATCCGAACCGGGTCATTGATCTTGACGCCGGATGGGGCGGAGGTATCCTTTAATTCAGTTTTTGTGACTTTTTTTGCAGCCTTAACGGCACGTGCATCTGGGTCACCGTTAGCGTCAACGACACTGATCCCAGCGTCCTCAACCTTTTCTAACAGCTCGTCCATCTTCTTAGCGTTTAAGCTAAATGGGGAAGCTACTTTGTCGGACAGTACATCGTAAGTGATAGAACCGTCTTTTTTATAGGTCTTGATCAAGTCCTTAACAGCCTTGTCAAATCCCTTTTGGTCAAACGTGTTGGTGCTCTTTGTTTCCTTTGCCATGTATAAAGCCCCCTAAGCTCGTTTATTAGACTGCTTTTGCTGCTGTAACTTAATAATTTCAATCACCAGCTGACGCTGACGGTCGGCATCACCCAACCGTTTCGCCTCATTCAATGCTTGCTGGCTTTGTTTTAACCGTTTTTCAAGTGGCGCTTCGTTCATGATCACGCGTAAGTAATCATCAACTTCCTCGTCGGCTGCCTCTTCGTTGATATTGAGCGATTCCAGTTCAATGACCATGTTTTGCAGATGATCATCCGTAATGAGATCAATGAACTGCGCTGGCGCATACGTCTGGTGCGTTTGAAAATACTTCTGCGCCAGCATGTAGATCAATTCATAATCGTCACTGTCAAAACTAAAATTTTCGATCCCAGTGACGCGCAACCAAACGGAATGGTCGTGAAGCATCCGCAGGAGTAATCCACGCTCAGCCTTTTCAGTCCGGTTCAGCGGTGGCGCCTGCTGATACTGCGTGACTTCGGCAGGCGGTTCTTGGTTTTGATAACCAGCTTGCGGGTAATCCCCGCTATACGGTGCTGCAGCCGGTGCCGGACGGGTTGGCTTCGCGGGCTTTGGTTTGATCATCAGCAACTGTTGTTTTAGACTGCCCTTATCCAGCTGGTAATCATTCGCCAACTGGGTCAGGTACACGTCTTGTTCCACTGGTGAGGTCACCGTAGCGAGTAACTTCAACACCTGGTCGATGTAGTCTAGCCGCCCGGCATCCGTATTCACATCGTGTTCCGACTTCAGGTAATGCATGGCAAACGCAATTGGCGTTTCCCTGGCTGACTGCAACGCACTGGCCAATTTTTCCTCGCCATACTTCTTGCGATATTCATCCGGGTCCATTCCCTCAGGCATCTGAATGACACCCAGGTTCAAACTCGAATTATCTCGCAGGATCGTTAGCGCCCGATTGGTTGCCCGTTGCCCAGGCGTATCACCATCGTAACAGACATACACCTGTTTGGTGACCCGCTGCATCGCGTAGATCTGCTCCTCAGTCAGACTGGTTCCCATGGAAGCCACGCCGTTACCGACACCCGACTGGTGCGCCGACATGACATCCATGAACCCTTCAAATAGGATCACAGACCCTTCTTTTCGGATCACGTTGCGCGCCTGGTCAAAGTTGAACAGCACCCGCCGCTTGTTGAAGATGTCCGTTTCCGGACTGTTCAAGTACTTCGGCTGATCATCGACCTTGACTAACAGCCGACCAGAAAACGCGATTGACTGCCCCGATTCATTCTTGATCGGGTACATCACCCGGTTGAAGAATCGGTCACGCAACTCACCGGACTGGTTTTCAATAAACAGCCCCGTGTGCCGTAACTCTTGGTAATCCACCTTTTGCTGATCAAAATATTGTTTTAGTAACTGCTGATCAGGCGCAAACCCCAACCCAAAATCTTCAATTGTTTTGTCGGTGAGTCCCCGCTGATGCAGGTAATCTAACGCCGGCTGACCGATCTCGGTATTCATTAAGATATGGTGGTAGAGTTTTTGCGCCCCTTCGTGCAGTTGAATCAGATGGTTAGCAGGTGAATCCTGGCGCGCTTGACCTGAAGCGGCCGAGTTCGCCACTGAGTCTGGCAAATCCACGTGGGAAAATTCAGCCACTTTAACAACAGCTTCCTGGAAGCCAATGTTTTCCAGTTCCATAATGAACTTGAACACATTGCCGCCGCGACCGCAGCTAAAGCAGTGAAAGATCTGCTTGTCTTCCGATACCGAAAAAGAAGGCGTCCGCTCTTCATGAAACGGACACAAGCCAAATAAATTTTTACCTGATTTTTGTAACTGAACATACTGACTAATAAAATCCACGATATCGGTGGCATCGCGGACTTGTTCAATCACGGCTTCGGGTATCTTTGCCACTGGCTTAACACCCCTTTCGCAATAGTGCTTAATCGGAAAATCGGACTGTTGGGAAACGCCGTAATTCTCATTACGGCGTAAACAGTCATAATATATGATAGCACATAACATGAAAAAAGCTATCTTTTTGCTCGAAAAATAAGGTACTGCACGAACAACTTTATTTTGCGCTGACAATGGTGACTAAGACTGACTGATTAGGGCTTTATTCGTCCATTTCCAGAATTAAAATTGTACCACGCTCACCTTATTTTACAATCAATAACACTCGCGCAATTCAGGGCTTACGAGCAAACAAACGCTGATTTAATTGCCACTGATTTCATCTTCCTGTTTACATTTCGAACGTTTGTTTGCTAAACTATAATCAGGAAGTGATATGTAATGAATGAAGACGAATTAAAGACCTACTTAACCCAAAACAGCCGGGTGGCCGACCTATTCATGGATAAATGCCTGCCCTACCTGCAGTCACAAAATGAGGAAAAAGCGCCGGCTCGCCGGTTAAATGACACCATGCTGCAACGTGAAGCCGATAAATTATTTGACGAGTTTATCGGAAATATTTACGGTCGCATGACGTCTCAGCTTCCCGGCAGCGCCACCGAAGACCAGTGGATCAGTTACATGGATAATAATGATATGTTGGAAGGCCTTGAGGATTCAATGGGTGAATTGAATTTCGGGTCTGAAGAAGATTAAAAATGCGACCAGCAAAAGAATTTTTGCTGGTCGCATTTTTTTTTAATAAGCACCCGCTGAATACGTTAAATCATAAGCATGCGTATAAATCTCAACCAAGTTGCCAAATGGGTCTTCCATATAAACCATCTTAAACGGCTTTTCACCGGGATAATAAGCTTGATCGGCATCCGTTGTTTCCCGCCATTAGCAACAATCTTCTTCACTAGCCCCTCAATATCAGGATCCTGCACACCATAGTGGAAAATCCCGGTTTCCCAAAACTTGAAATTGTCATCGGGCTTTTGATTGTCCTTAAATTCAAATAACTCGATGCCGACACCATCACCAGTAGTCATGTGGGCGATCCTATAACTGCCCCATCCTTGGCCGAAGACTTCAGTGGACATCACGCCGATCGCAGAATCGTCCTCGGTGACAGTTGCTGGCGTCATGATGGTATACCACCCCATCACATTGCTGTAAAAATCAACAGCACGTTCGATATCAGGTACCGAAAGTCCGATGTGTGAAAAATTAATTGGGTATTGGTTTGTCATAGTTGATATTCTCCTCTTGTTTTCTATAATAGTGACTAACAACAAGTAAGAGGATAGCAAGCCAGCCGATAAACCACTAGTCCGCACTTTTAGGTAAGGTGGCTTACTTCAAAGTAAGGCTTGCGTCATGAAGGGAGTTTCCAATGGTTGCGCAACCCAAAAAATTTAACGTTGGCGTTGATGTGTCACTAAATGTGATTGCTGGCAAATGGAAACCAGCGATCCTGTGTCTGATCGGTGCGGGGACGAATCGCAACGGGCAACTGTTACAGGCACTACCAAGTCTTTCACAGAAAGTCTTGACTGAACAGTTAAAGCAGCTCATCAACGATGCTATTTTGGAACGCCAGGTTTTCGCTGAAACGCCGCCACACGTTGAATACCATTTCACCGAATACGGCGAGTCGTTAAAAACTATTTTAATGCAGCTTTGCCACTGGGGTGAGGTGCATGCGAATCGCTGTCCTGACAGTATTGTTTTGAATCAGCCGCATCTCCAACCAGAAAAAGAAGCTTAACCAAGCGCATTCCCAATACCGGGAATCCTTGATTAAGCTTCTTTTTCTGCATGTGTTTCCTCGTGCTTGCGTAATTCTTTAACCAATAGGAATAAGATGCCAACCGCCAACACACTGATCAGGGCGATTTTGTAATCACCGCGGTTCAAGAAATCGCCGCCCATCGCGTATAGCAACGCCGTTGGAATCGAGCCGATGCCCATCGCGATCAGAACATCCTTTAGCGGTTGGTGCAGCTTTGATGCCGCGTAATTCACGAAAATCGTTGGCACGATTGGGACTGCGTAACCGATAGTGAGACCAACGACTGGCTTTTTCATTTTCATAATGTTGCGCACCACTCGACCATCATGGTGCTGCGCTGACTTAGACAAGCCAACTTTTCGCAGAATTGAGTATGTGATCAAATTTCCGCAAACGATGCCGACTAAATTAATGCAAAAGCCCCAATAACGGCCATAGATGACCCCAATTAAAATACAGGCCACTGAAATTGGGAAGCCAGGTACCGCCGCCAACACGGCCACCAGTGCGAACACAATCAGCAATGTGATGGGTGAGGTTTGGTGTTGTCGAATGCCCGCCCAAAACTGTTTTTGGACACTTTCATTATAGTGGATCACGTTTTGAATCACCTGCTGAAAATCTTTCGAAAGCGCATAAAGCAGGCCAACGATTATGACGATTCCGACTAGCACACAGGCCGCACGAATGAGGCGGGCTGTCGTTGTTTCCGTTTTTTCGGTGTTTTCTGTTTTCAATTGACCACCTGCTCCCTGAATCGATGCACCGCGGATTTGGTCATCCGCGCAGTAACATATTCCGTTTAGTGTTAATGCGATTGTACCATTTTGAACATGATTGCGGGTAGTTGGTGAATGAAATTGTGGGGTTTGGGTGATTTTCTATGCTAAAACAAGGAATTTAGCCTGCGTTCTTTTACAGCACTTGAGGACGTCCTTCTTCTGCACTCTGTTTTCTCTTTTTGATTTTACTAAAGGCCTTTTTAAATCCCGCACTAATCCTATCTAGCCTAAACGTGCGACACGGGGCAGAGAGCTGCACATAAGCCAACTTCGACACAAATTTCCAAGACCAGAAAATTTCTGTCAAAGTTAACTTATGCTCCGCTCTCTAACCGCCCCTGGTTCTGCACTCTCAAAAAAGCCAGCTCAGGAATATCCTTCCTCAACTGGCTTTGGCGTTTCAATACATTAGTGGCTTTCATTAACAGCATCTTAATGATAGCACTTTTTAGATTGGACGCCAACTAGTGTGCTTATTTGACGATCAATTGGTTCAGGTCACCTAAACGTAGGATGAGGTCTGCCAGTTGTTTGAGTTGACTCAAACGGTTATTTTTCACATCCTCGTTTTTATCCATGACCATAGTTGCTTCGAAGTATTCGTTGATAACCCCTTGAAGACCGGCTAATGCTTCGTAGTAGGCTGGGATATCCAAGTCGTTTGCCTTGGCAGCCACTGCGTTCACGGCCTCTAAAATTTTGGGTTCACTGTCGTTATCAAATAGGCTGGCATCCACTGGTTTAACGGTTGATGCATCCGCCTTTTCAGCCAACCGCAAGACCCGGTTCAAGGCTTCAATGGTGCCCTTAAAGTCAGCATCGTTCTGGTGGTCGCTCAAGGTCTTTGCGGCCTCAAAGTTGTCCAGCAGATCCGTGTTTGGTCCAGCAATCACTGCGTCCACGATATCGTGACGGGTCTTTTCGTCCAACAGGGTCACCTTGATTCGATCCTTCAAGAAGGCCATCACAGCATCGATCTGAGCAGCTTGGTCTAAGTCTGGCGCAACGTTAGCGTCAGTTTCAGCCTTAATAGCAGCCTCGATCAAGCTCTGGTCTAGATGCCAGTTCTGTGCGCGGATGATCCGGACGATCCCGGTTGCCTGCCGACGCAGCGCGTATGGGTCATTGGAACCACTTGGCACCATGTCAGCACTGAAAAAGGTCACAATACTGTCGATCTTATCAGCAATGGCTAACACAGCCCCATCCGTTGTAGCAGGCAATGCGCCATCGGCTGAAATTGGCATGTAGTGTTCGCGAACGGCCGTGGCCACGTTGGCATTTTCACCGTTTAACAGAGCGTACTTTTCACCCATGACCCCTTGCAGTTCCGCAAATTCACCGACCATCCCAGTGACAAGGTCGAACTTGTAGATGTGGGCAGCGCGGTCCACGTCAGCTAACTGGGTGTCGTTTAACCCAAGCGCAGTCCCAACTTGCTTCGCAATCACAGCAACCCGCTGCATCTTTTCGTACATGGTCGAGATCTTGTCATGGAAGCTGACGTTCTTCAAGCGTTCAACGTAGTCGGCAACGGTCTGTTTTTGGTCTTCTTCATAGAAGAACATGGCGTCACTCAGACGTGCAGCCAAAACTTTTTCGTTCCCGCTGACCACGTTTTCGATGTGTTCAGCATTCCCGTTCCGCACTGACACGAACTTCGGCAACAGCTTGCCATCTTGGTCGAGCACGTAGAAGAACCGTTGGTGATCACGCATCGATGTGATCAGGACTTCGTCTGGAATGGTCAGATACTTGTCGTCGAAACTGCCACCGAACGCCGTTGGCCATTCAACCAAATTGTTAACTTCTTCCAACAGGTCGGCATCAATGTTGATGGTCCAGTTGTTGTCGGCAGCTAAGCGTTCGATCTGCGTCTTGATCTCTTTCTTACGCTTGTCAGCGTCCGCAATCACAAATTCTGCGGTTAAGGCAGCCTCGTAATCGGTTGCGTTGTTTAACGTGATGTCCTTCCCCAGGAAGCGGTGACCGCGGGTGATCCGATCAGTGTCGACGTCCAGGATCTGGAATGGGATCACCTTATCGTCTAACAGGGCCACCAGCCACTTGATCGGCCGGATGTATTCAAAGTGGTAGGTGCCCCACTTCATCATCGTTGGGAAGGTCATGGACGTCAACACATCCTTCAGGCCAGCCAAAACTTCTTCGACGGGCTGTCCAGCGATGTGTTTTTCAACGTAAACGTATTCGACACCCTTTAATTCTTTAAACGTGATGTCGTCAACGGTAAGTCCCTGACCGCGAGTGAATCCCATGGCAGCCTTTGACCAGTTGCCGTCAGCGTCCTGGGCGATTTTCTTAGCAGGACCCTTAACTTCTTCATTGATATCGGGTTGCTTATCAGCTAAACCGGTAATTTGAAGCGCTAACCGCCGCGGCGTTGAAAACGGCTTGATGTCGTCAAACGCGATGCGCTGTTCCTTCAAATATTTACGGGTTTTTTGAACGAGTTGTTTAATGCTTGGGGTCACCACGTGGGCGGGCATTTCTTCCAAGCCAATTTCAAGTAAAAAGGTACGTGCCATTATTTTTTGTCCTCCCCATCTGCGAGTAATGCTTGACGTTGTTTTTCGTCCTTGATCAGTGGGAAACCAAACTTCTTTCGTTCAGCAACGAAGGCCTTGGCAATGCTGCGGGCCATATTACGGATCCGGGAAAGGTAGCCGGCCCGTTCAGTAACGGAAACGGCACCGCGGGCGTCCAGCAGGTTGAAGGTGTGTGAACACTTCAGCACGTAGTCGTAAGCCGGATGCACCAGACCATTTGCAATCTGTTTCTTAGATTCGGCTTCGTAGTCGTCGAACATATGCAGCAACATGTCTTGGTTGCTCTTTTCAAAACTATAGGTGGAATGTTCGATTTCGGGTTCCCGGAAAATGTCGCCGTATAACACGTCGTCGCCCCATTCGAGGTCAAACACGTTATCGACGTCTTGAATATAGGAAGCAAGTCGTTCCAACCCATAGGTAATTTCAGACGTCACTGGGTCGACTTCAAGCCCACCGACGATCTGGAAGTAGGTAAATTGTGAGACTTCCATCCCATCAAGCCAAACTTCCCAACCAACACCGGCACAGCCCATTGATGGGTTCGCCCAGTTGTCTTCAACGAAACGAATATCGTGTTCCAATGGGTCAATGCCCAGTTCCTTTAAACTGTTCAGGTAAAGTTCCTGAATGTTTTCAGGTGAAGGCTTCATCACCACTTGGAACTGGTGGTGTTGGTACAACCGGTTAGGGTTTTCAGCGTACCGGCCGTCAGCTGGCCGCCGTGAAGGTTCCACGTAGGCAGCGTTCCATGGTTCGGGGCCGATGGCACGCAAGAAGGTGTAAGGACTCATGGTTCCGGCACCCTTTTCAGTATCGTAGGCCTGCATGAGCATGCAGCCCTGAGCGGACCAATACTGTTGCAGCGTCAAGATAATTTGCTGCATGGTCAATTTCTTGGTCATAAAAATGATTCCTCCTATTAATTGTGATCGGCAGACAGAAAAACGCCCCTACGTAGACTTATAGACCTACATAGGGACGAAGTTTAATTTCGCGGTTCCACCCTACTTCTGGGATGCACCCAGCAGCTTAATTGGTTCAGCTCGAAAAGCGCCAATCGATCAACCTGTCTTCCCGGCTCACACTGTTCCGAAATCGCTGTCACTTAGGTTGACCGACCTTCTTTTGTCATTGCCGATCACTATTCAATTCTGTTCCAATGATAAGCGTGACGGGGGCGGTTGTCAATATGCTGTACAAATGAATTACCGTCAAACGTGTTTACCAAAGGGTCTTTCTACTGTTAGGTGATAATCCGTTGCATTACACAATTTCACTGATATTGAGCTGACTTTTTCAGCTAGTTAAGCATCACATCGGCGTTAAACCGAGTTTGAAGAGAATCCGCGCTCGACTGCTAGTAAGGCTCTTATCCCTATTACTTCTCATAATCTGCTAATTACGGTAACCATCAACTTTACAGGGTTCATAACACCACCTGCGAAAGTGACTATCTATAGATTACTGGGATCCTAGCGTAGTCGCCCCGTTTAATATCGCTAGAGCAACACGCTTACATGACCGAAACGTGCAACGAAGCGACCTGTCAGCACTATGCGATCCAACAAACATTAGAAAGACACTTAACAAACCAAGCAACCAACGCACTAACCAGCCACCTTGACTTTTTAAAAATATGTAGTATGCTACATATTATAAAAAGGAGGCGATCCGATGTCAGACTCATCTTTTCCCAACAGCCTTGGACAACAACTGAAGATTCTAAACATTCTTTTTGAAAAAGAAATGAATAACGGGTTAAAACAGCTTGGTATTTCACTAACAGGCACGCAAACAGCGGTCTTGATGCAGGTAGCAAGCCGAGATCCGCAACAGCTCACGCAAAAAGAAGTGGAAACCACGTTGCGGTTGAGCCATCCGACCACCCGCGGTATTGTTAAGCGACTGGTAGCCACCGGGTCGATCACAACAATTCCCGACGCGACTGACCGACGACAAATTATTTTGCAGTTAACCACTGCGGGTGCCACCTTTCTAGAAAAAAATTCAGCACAAATAAAAGCGCAAACCGCTCGTTCTGAAACCAAGTTGACCAGTCGATTAACCCTCGATGAAACGCAAACCCTCTCGCAATTAGTGACG
>NZ_BBAG01000046.1 GCF_001311135.1 Secundilactobacillus paracollinoides DSM 15502 = JCM 11969 | reverse complement strand
AAACACTCAACGTTTTACGACCATCGCTGTTGCTACTGCTGCATTGTTTGTTTCACTTGTTGCTACTGAAAATTCAAATATGACTGCTCATCAAACGCCAGCGGATACTGTGACGACTGAGGCAGATGCAACAAGGGCAATCAGCCACTCAACGAGTGCTGCAACAGCCACGGTTGCTCATATGTCATATGGGTTTAAAACGGGTGCCAGCTCGTCGACTCCGGCAACTTACCGGTGGGCCAGCAAGACCATCACCTACAAGGTCAATGATAAGTCGACCTACTACAAACAGGTTTGGAACAGTGCTGTTAAACACTGGAACGCCACGAAGGTCATCAAGATGGTGCCCGTCCAATCCGGCAAGACAGCTGATATTACGTTAGCTTCTGCTAATAGCGATACTAAGAAGACCTCTGGCGACATTGTTGGGTTGACGTACACGTCTTACCACACCACCCAAACGATGGGTGATCTCAACGTTATGGCGAGTGCCAAATCATATGTGTACAAAAACATTGCCAACAAGATGCACTATTCGCAGCTTGACCGCGAACACGTAGCTGAACATGAGATCGGCCATGCGCTTGGTCTGGAGCATGCTGAAACGAAAAAGAGCGTGATGTATTACGCTAATCGGAGTTCAGCAATTACCTCAACCGATATCAAAGGGTTGAAGAACGCCTATAATAACAATAATTAATTGAAGTTCTAATTTAACGTAAACCGTTTTATGACCATAAAAAGATCAGCGTTCATCACCGCTAGCACGGGATGAGCGCTGATTTTTTCGTTTCATTTAAATCCGGTTTGAGACGCTTGTACGTCAGCTGAATTTAAACTATAATCGAACCATTAATTAATGACCTCATGATATTTTCATCATTGGGGTTACCCATCGGATTCTGACGAAAGCACAGCATCGGTATCGGTATTATAAATCAGACTGCAGGAGCGGCACTTACATGTTAGAAAACTTGTTAGCCACCATTCAAAAAGAGTACTTGGCTGAGCAACTGTACCACATCCTTGTCGGGATCGAAATTGAAGAAAATCGAATCGATAAAAATGGCCGTCTAAGTCGGCAGGAACACCCACAAGAACTTGGCTCCCGTCAGTTTCACCCGTACCTTCAAACCGATTTCGGTGAGGCTCAGGCTGAATTGATCACGGATCCAAATCCCAATATTGGTGGTGTCTTAGATCAACTTGACGCGTTGCAGACGGTCTTCTATCGCTCACTAAAGGGTGATGATCGCATCTGGCCAATGAGCATGCCGCCAGCTATCGATGAGGAAGACCGCCAGTACATTCGCGACCATTTTGAACGGCCAAACTATGCGGTGTACCGGGACTATCTCACGGAAAAGTATGATGTTGCCCCCAAAATTATCACGGGCATTCATCTTAATTTCAGTTTGCCTGACCCCGTCGTTAACCGATTATTTCCGTATTACGAGAACGAGTTTGCGAGCGTTAAGGATTTTAAGAATGCGCTGTATTTTCGGATCACCCAGAATCTCGTATTGCACCGGTGGTTGTTGACCTATTTATTTGGGGCGTCACCCGTTGCGGAAGCCGGATTCTTCGACAACTATCCGGTTGATGTGGACCTAACGCATCCCGTTCGGAGCATTCGCAGCAGCAAGTATGGCTACGCGAACCTGCCAGCTGACCACATGGACATGGGTGTCTACCAGTCGCTCAGTCATTTTGTGAAAACGATTGATGCTGCTGTCGCGGATGGTCATCTGTACGCGGCATCGGAGTTCTATGGCCCAGTTCGGTTACGCGGACAGGTCGAATTAAGCGACTATCTGCAGAAGGGAATTCGGTACCTCGAATTTCGAAACTTTGATCTGACACCGTTTACGCCAAATGGGGTCAGTCGTCATGCGATGTACTTTATGAAGCTCTTTTGGATCTATCTGCTTGTAACGCCAGTCGGTTTGACTGACATCGGGGCCCAATTGACACAGGCCGGGCGTGATAATGACCAAGTGGCGTTAGAAGACCCGAAACAACCAACGTTTAAGCAGGCAGAGGGCCAGGCAATCTTTCACCGGTTAGATGAACTTGCTAAGGCGTTAAACGCTCACAGCGAGCAAATTACAGCGGTTGACGACTTTGCGGAGTTTATGACCCATCCTGAACTGACACCAGCCGCCAAGATGGTTGATCAATTGGTCGATGGCAGCCTGATGACCTTTGGCAAGCAGCAAGCTGCCAAGTGGAAGGCGGACCGGATCGGTGAGCAGGATTTGATCCCAGCGATGTACCGGCTGCCGGTTCGTGCGCAGGAACTTGTTTTCCGCGCCATCCAATTGGGTATCCGTTACTACGTCGTGCATGATGAACACGGTTAAGCCTTGTTAATGCTGACGTATGATGGGTTGACGCAGGTGGTTCAGGCGGACAAGATTCCGGATGAGGCCGCTACGGCCTATCTGCAAGGCCTATTTCCTGATTTGCCGATGCCGGTTACCGATTCACTTAAAAACGAGTAACTGCCCTTAGATAACGATTCGAAGGTTTGATTTTTAACTGTGCACAGGCAAGAGCTTAAAGTTCACGTTACCTGTTCGACTAAAAAACGTCTTCAGCGCTGATTGCCAGCGACGAAGACGTTTTTTGTACACTGCTGTGCTTGTCCAGAGTCCCTCAAGACTTCAATACACAGCATTGGGGTTATTTTTGCTGTTTAACACGTGTTTGATGGTAGTAGTAAACCGGAATACCGATAGCGGTTAAAACAAGTCCAGTGACCGCTAAACCGGTTTGAGTGAGGATGGTGACAATGAGAATGAAGAAACCGCCAATAATGGCAATTACCGGAATGATCGGATAACCCGGTACGCGGTAGGGCCGTTGTAGTTCGGGTTCACGTTTTCGCAGGATAAACAGCGCGATGAAGAGCATCACGTTGAAGATCCGCATCACAAATACCAGCATGTCCGTCAGGGTGTCAAAGGATCCCATAAAGATCATCAACAGGGCAATGACAAACTCCGCAGCCCCAGCGAAATATGGAACGTAGGTGTGACGGGAAAGCCGTTTTAAGTACTTGCTGAAAGGCAGGGCGTTTTCCTCCGCCATCGCAAACGGCACGCGCATCCCAGTCAAAGTGTACCCGTTAATCGCGCCGTAAACGGAGACTAGGATCCCAATGGTGACAAGCTTACCACCCATTTGGCCAAAGATAAGGCGGGCAGCTTCGTAGGCCGTGTTTTGGTTATTGGCAATTTGACTGACTGGCAACGTCTTAACGAAGACGTAGTTGATCAGCGTATAGATCAATGTGATCAAGACCAGCCAAGAATGATGGCCCGGGGCAGATCTTTTTCGGGTCGTTTCATTTCACCAGCAATGTTCCCAATGTTTATCCAGCCATCATAGGCAAACATCGTGGCGAGCAAGCCACCGCTAAAGGCCGTCCAGTAGTTCAGGTGTGGCCCCGCAGTGATGGGAAACAGTGAGACGTTGACGTGAGCGTTAGAAAAGAGACCAACACCAACGATCAGCACGATCGGAATCAATTTAAAAATCAGCGTGATCGATTGAAAGGCACCCCCGACTCGGGCACCTAAAAAGTTGATGAGAAGGAGGGAACCGGCACACATGATTGCGATTGGAATCTGCCAAATGGTTGTCAGTTGGAATAGGTTGATGAACTGGGTGGCAAAAATAATGGAGAGGGCAGCCATGTTCGCTGGGTAGTAGACGAGCATCAGCGCCCAGCCCATTAAGAAGCCTGGCAGTTTGCCGTAGGTGTATTCAATATATTTGATAGCCCCGCCAGTTCGCGGGATAGCGGCTGCGAGCTCAGCTGTCGTTAATCCGCCGCAGATCGTGATGAGACCACCAAGAATCCAGGCAGCAATCGTCATGCTGGCGGAATGGGTCACACCGACTACGCTGGCAACTTTAAAGAAGACCCCGCCGCCAATGGTGGTGCCCATGACCGTTGCAAGCGCAGTAAATAACCCAATTTCACGTTTTAAGTGTGATTCGTTCATGACCGTTTCCTTTCGTTTTTACGCAATAGAACTGCATTATAGCAGAGTTAATGAACACTCGCAATCAGCTGCTAGGCCGTGTTTCTGCTGGTCTCATGAAACATTAATAATGTTAGGAAAAGTTGGAGAAAACGATGAAAAAATGGTAAAACGGTGAACCATTTGCGCTGATGGTTTTTATAAACGAAGCTGCAAATCGTTTCATGTCATCCCAACATGCATTTCGTTGACGCTTGCCATACATCAAAACGGTAAATGGTAGTTCGTAAGGAATTTTCCTCGACGGCAATCTAGCGACGCAACGAAGCGAAAGTCGAAAACTATATGAAAAAAATCAAAAAAAGAAGCCAAGCACAAGGCTTAGCTTCTCAAAACAACTTTTAGTTTAGTGGAACGCGAGATTCAAGAGGAGCACGATAATGATCCCGACGACTGAGATGACCGTTTCAAGCACCGTCCAAATCGAAAGTGTTTGCTTGATCGTCAAATCGAAGTATTCGCGGAACATCCAGAACCCAGCATCGTTAACGTGTGATGCGGCAAGTGAACCGGCACCAATGGCAAGTACCATCAGGCAGGGTCAACGCCGGCTTGGGTCATCAATGGGGCAACGATACCTGCGGCAGTCAATGATGCAACAGTAGCGGAACCCAAAGCGACACGTAGGATAACGGCAACGATCCAACCTAACAGCAGTGGTGACAAGCTTGAGTGAACGAAGATCTTGGCAACTTCATTACCGATACCACCGTCGATCAAGACTTGTTTGAATCCAGAACCACCACCAATAACCAACAGCAACATAGCGATTGACTTAACGGCGTCTTCAAGAGTGGCCATAATGTCCTTCGTTGCGCGGTTACGGTGCCAGCCCATTGACCACATTGCAAACAGCAATGAGATCAACATGGCAATAGCAGGGTCACCAATCAATGAAATGATTGAGTCAAGCATGCTAGGGTTCTTTGGGGTGTTCCCACCGTCAACGGTCATCTTGTAGATGGTCGTAATGGCCATCAAGATAACTGGGAAGAGGGAAGTCAAAACAGAGATACCAAAGCCTGGTTCTTGACCTGGTTCTGGCTTCTTCATTTCACCAAATGAGCTTAATGAACCCTTTTGCTTGAAAGCATATGGGGCAAACTTTTGCGCTAATTTAGTGAACAGAGGACCAGCAATGTAAGCTGCAGGAATCGCAACAACGATCCCAAATAACAGGACTTTACCATCGTTAGCATTCAAGGCTGCAGAAATTGCAACTGGTGCTGGGTGAGGTGGCAAGAACCCGTGGGTAACGGACAGGGCGGCAGCCATTGAAATCCCAAGGTAAAGCACTGGAACTTCAGCTTCAACGGCAATCGCGAAGACGATAGGCACTAACAGAATCATCCCAACTTCGAAGAAAAGCGCAAGACCAATAATGAATGATGCTAACATGATAGCGATTTGCAGTCTCTTACGACCGAACTTTTCAATCAAAGTTGAAGCAATGGTGTGGGCACCACCAGCATCGGCAACCAGCCGACCAAGCATAGCACCAAAACCAAAGACTAGTGATAATTCACCAAGTCCTGACCCGATACCAGTTTCAATACTGGTTGGGATTTTCGTTAATGGCATACCAAGTAAAATGGCAGTCACAACGGATGTGATGATCAGGGAAACGAAGGTGTTGATCTTGAATCTGATGATCAGGATCAGCAACAGGATGACCCCAATAAGAAGAGCAAGCAATTGCATAATAAGTAAACCCTTTCATTTAATTATTTTGAGAAGCCATCTGCCGCAAACAGATGGCCCTTCAATAACATAAATTATAATGTGAAGTGCGATCACATGCACGCATGCAATCTCGCCTCAGGTTGAACCCGATTATTTAACGTCGTCTGATTGCTTCTTTGCTTCCTGTGAACGCTGGAAGTCAGCAATGGCCTTGTACTCAGTTTGTAACTGACGGCTCAGACGAATGTAGATAGGAACCAATGCCCGGTAAGCTTCGTAAGTTTCAGGGTTTGGATGATGCACGTTTGCAACCCCGATAAACTTCTTCACTTCGCTCAGGTCATCGATCAAACCAAGACTGTACATCCCAAGTGTGGCAGCACCTAATGCGGTTCCTTCAACACTTTCAGGAATGGTAACGTCCTGTTCGAAGATGTCGGCTAACATTTGACGCCAGAGGGCAGAACGGGCGAAACCACCAGTTGCTTGAATACTCTTTGGCTTACCAACAACTTCTTCAAGAGCAATCATAACTGTGTACAGGTTATAAACGATCCCTTCAAGGGCGGCACGGACCATGTGGGCACGGGTGTGTGTCCGGGTCAAACCGAAGAATGAACCACGGGCATTAGCGTCCCAGATTGGGGCACGTTCGCCACCAAGGAATGGTGGAAGATCAAGCCGTCTGAACCAGCAGGCACCTTCGACGCAATTTCAGTCAACAAGTCGTAACTGTCGATCTTCATTTGTTCGGCGGTGATCTTTTCTGGTGCAAACAGTTGGTCGCGGACCCAACGGAAGACGATCCCACCGTTGTTGACAGGCCCACCAACGACCCACTTGTCCTTAGCGAGGTAGTAACAGAACACCCGCGCTTTAGGGTCGATCTTTGGTTTGTCAGTAATGACACGAACGGCACCAGAAGTCCCGATGGTCACCGCAACAACACCTGTCGATAGCGTCAACACCAAGGTTGGCCAAAGGACCATCAGAAGCACCCATAACAAATGGGGTTTCTGGGTCGATGCCGATAACCCGTGCGTAGTCGGCGTTCATGCCGGAAACTGTGTCTGTCGTATCCACAAGTTCTGGCAATTGGTCGCGTGTCACGCCGGCAAGTTCAAGGGCTTGGTCGTCCCAGTCCATGTTGAAGATGTTGAACATCCCGGTAGCATTAGCGATTGAGTAGTCTTCTTTTAAGACACCGAATAATTTGTAGATGATGTATTCTTTGATCCCGACGAACCAACGGGCCTTGTCAAACAAGTCTTTGTGTTCGTTTCGCAGCCAAATTAACTTGGTCAATGGGGTCATGGGGTGAATAGGGGTCCCGGTCTTCTCGTAAATTTGCTTACCAACACCGTTTTCGCGGAGTTCGTCGGCGTAATTTACGGCCCGGTTGTCAGCCCATGTAATGGCCCGTGTTAATGGCTTATGGTCGTCATCTAATAGGATGAGACTGTGCATAGCGGCTGAGAAGGAAACACCCTTCAGCTCGCCAGGCTTTAAGTTCGCTTTCCGTAAAACGGTTGTCAGACCGTCAACTAAAGCGGAGAAAATTTCTTCTGGATCTTCTTCGGCCATATCAGGTTTGTCTTGATAAAGCGGATACAAATTGTTGGAATAGCCACTGACTTTTCCTTTGTCATCAAAAAGTACCGTTTTAACACTGGTTGTCCCAATATCGAGACCAATCATATAATCCATAGGTGAGATACTTCCCTTCGTAAAACTTGTTTGTGTCTATATGACAGTATTAAAAAAATGGATAGTTGTAATTCGAACAAGGCTTATTATATGAAAATTTTTCTCAATTCAACCCTTTTGTTGTAAAATATTTACAATAACGAAATTAAATCTCAAATTTTTTTCACACATAGGAGGTCAAAACATTGGCACGCTCGGTATTAAGCAGTATTCGATCTTATTATCCAAACCTAAGTCGACTACATCAAAAAATTGCAGATTACATTTTTGCCCAACCCCAAATGGTCAGCGAGCTTACAATTAGCGAACTGGCAAAAAAGGTGGGCGTTTCGACCGCCTCGATTTCTCGGTTTGCCAAAACGGTGGGGTACGCTAACTACCGTGAGTTTAGCATGGATCTAGACAACGTTGCTACTGATAACAATCAGGGGACGATGTTTAAAAAGATCGACCCCAACGATTCACTGGATGAAATGGCGAAAAAAACCTTCCAAGCGATGATCGATGCGCTGATCTCAACGCAGTCTATCCTCCATGAAGACGAGTTAACGCAGGCGGTCAATCACATCCTGCACGCCGGCCAGTTGGCGTTCTTCGGGCTTGGTGGATCGTCCGTGGCAGCCCTTGACGGCTACCACACCTTCTTAAGAACTTCTATTAATAGTGAGTACTATCCAGACTTTGACGTTCAGTTGATGCAGGCGGCGAAACTGACGCGTGATGATTGCGCGATCATGATTTCGCATTCGGGGGAAAACCAGCAGACACTAACGGTGCTCAACCAATTGAAAAATAACCATGTACCGGTTATCGCAATTACGTCCTATGGCCGGTCATCGTTGGCGCAACGCGCGGATGTTGTGCTGTTGTCGTTAGCGGATCAGGTCAACAAACGCTCTGATGGCATGTATACACTAATTGCCCAGTTGGCGCTGATCGATAGTTTATTTACAATGGTCGCTATTAAATTGTCCAATAAGACTGAAGCTGTGATGTCACGGGTTAGAAGGGCGATTGATGAGACTAGGACAGAAATATAGAGTGTGGAAGGAGGCGGTTAGAGGGCGGAGCCTAAGCCAACTCTGACAGAAATTCCCGAACTTGGAATTTGTGTCAGAGTTGGCTTAGGCAGTAGCCCTCTGCCTCCTGGAACACGTTTCGACAATGTAAAATATTCCCACGTCGCAATGTCCCACCTCGGTAATCAGAGCCCGTGACATGGTGCCCTCGTTCCAAAAACGGAACACGCTTCATCAATGTCAACTAGCCCCAAGCCGAAATTAAACCAACCAAAACCAGCTAATCTCTCCGTTACATTTCACATCCTGGGCAAAAACAACAGGCTTAATCATAACCCCATCCACATCCGCACTCTCACAGCCATCCAAAGCATCCTAACAGTGTGTGGTAAAATAAACCATGAACACTTTCTAACGAGGATGAGGTCAAGTGAGAAAACGACGCATTGAACCAATCTACAACACAACTTATCGCCAAGTACGGCGCCGTTATGTTTGGACACGGACGCTCTTGATCATCGCTGTGATCTTGGTGGCCATCGGCGCTGGATGGGCTGGCAACGCTATAAACAAGCACAATTAAAACGGTACCCAATCCAGGGTGTTTCATTGACGCAGGATAACGGGTTTATTGATTTTCAACAACTGGCAAAACATGGCATTTCGTTTGCGTATTTGCGTGCGAGTTCAGGTGCTACTTATATGGATGATGATTTTAGCTCTAATTATTCGCGAGCATTAGGGTCTGACGTTAAGTTAGGCGTGTATCACGTATACAGTTTTTCAACGTCACCTAAGGCGCAAGCAACCAATTTTGAACGCGAGGTTGGGTCTAAAACGGGGACGCTACCGATTGCCGTACAGGTCGCATTCTACGGTGAGTATAACCAACGCACGTTGAAACAACCCTCGACAGCTAACCGGCTAGTTGATTTCATTAGAATACTTCGCAAACGTTATCACCAATCAGTGATCATCTGGTGTACGCCGACCGTGTGGCGATTGCTTAAGGATAGTGATATCGGGCAGACACAACGGTGGGTGAACAGTGGCAGTTTGACGCATGCTGGCACGGATATTTCCTTTATCGAGTATGATGACCAGGGCAGCGTGACGATGAATGGTCAAACGCAAACGGTACCGCGGTCCGTCTTTAATGGGACTAAGAAACAGTGGGCGGATTATTTAAAAGTAATCGCACAATAAAAAAGACCATCTAACGCATAGGTTAGGTGATCTTTTTATTGCGTTGCATTTTATGAGTCCTGTACCGGTGAAATCACATAGTAGACATCATCAGCCTCATCGAATAATTGCACGGGAATGTCATGGTCGGCCTGAATTGTGATGTGGTACATAGTGGTCTAGCAGCACGAGGGAGTCATTAGTGAGCGATTCAACTTGCGCTGGAATCGTTCGGTGATCAATGTTGACGGTTAGATCAGGCCCGATGACCAACGAGTGAATTCGCGTGTTATCGGTGAGCTGCAGCTGCCATGACCCGACGAAGATAATGGGAGAAACCTTTTTTGTTTTGTTTCGCATGTCGTTGTTTGGGCAGGAAGCCGCGGAAAAATGATTGCCCGTTCTTTAGCATATCTTTTGCATTCATTTAAACGACCTCCTTACACGTTTGATATAAATATAACATGAATGAAAAACTGTCTCTAGCGTTTTATCCCAATTTAACGGAAATCCAACCTAATGCGTATCATCTGATGTTAATAGCTGGTATCATTATTGTAAGAGTATTTTAAGGAGGGTTCAACCATGATTAAATTTGGCATTATTGGGACCAACTGGATCGCCCAGCAATTTGTAGACGCAGCGCAGGCTTCAGGCGAGTATGAATTGACGACGGTCTACTCAAGAAAAATGGCGACTGCAGAGGCGTTTGGCAGTAAAAATGGCGCCAGTCAATCCTTTGATGACCTCACGACATTTTCACGACCGGGGACTTTGACACGGTGTATATTGCCTCACCAAATAGTTTGCATTACGAACAAGCCGTCCAAGCAATTACAGCCGGTAAGAACGTGATTATTGAAAAACCGGCGTTTGCGACCCAGGCTCAAATGACCAAGATTCAATCATTACTCGCAGCTAACCCTGAATTGCACTATTTTGAAGCAGCACGCAACATTCATACACCGAATTTTGCAGCAATTGCAAAACAGATGGCTAAAATGCCAACGATTCAGGGCGGTAATTTTACCTACATGAAATATTCGTCCCGGTATGATAAAGTATTAGCCGGCGAAGAACCGAATGTGTTCTCCTTGAAATTTGCGGGTGGGGCGCTCGAAGACCTCGGTGTTTATCCAGTCTACGATGCAGTGACCCTGTTCGGTGTGCCCCAGGAAGTAGCCTATTTCCCACAACGTATTCAAACGGGCGTTGATGGCAAAGGCGTCGCGATTCTACGGTATGACGACTTTGATGTGACCCTCAACTTTGGTAAAACGACTAATTCGCACATGCCATCCGAAGTCTACGGGTTAAAGGACACGATTGTTATTGACGATGCGGGGGAGTTGACCCAGGCCAGCTATTTTGATGCTGAGGGTCACGAAACCGTGATCAGCACGCCGGTGACTGACAACCAGATGCTGCCTGAAGCTCGCGATTTTGCGCGCGTCCTTAACGACCCGGCAAATCCGCAGAACCAAGCAGACTATCACCGTTGGCTGGACCTTAGTGTTCAAGTCAACAAGGTATTATATAATTTAAGGCAGAACGGCGACATCGTCTTCGCGGACGAACCTGCTAACTAAAAGAAATGAGAGAATCTATTTAATGATAACTGAATTTGAAAAACGTTTTGAGAAACTGGGCTTTGACGAGCTCTCCCCAATTCAATCAGCGGTGTATGAACCGATGAAAAAAGGCGACAGTGTCCTTGGTCTTGCACCGACTGGGTCGGGGAAGACGCTGGGGTTCGTCGTGCCGATGCTGGAGCGAATTGCACCAGGAATGGGGATCCAGGCCATGATCATTGCGCCATCCCAAGAATTGGCGATGCAGTTGACCAACGTTACCCGGAGTTTTGCACAGTTGGTTGACTTGAAGGTCACTGCTTTAACCGGTGGTGCCAACATCAAAAACCAGTTTCAGCAACTCAAAAAACATCCTGAAATCGTGGTCGGCACACCGGGACGGATTCAAAATTTGGCTGATGAGCATAAACTGAAAATGAGCGACTTGCAAACGGTCATCATCGATGAAGCGGATGATCTATTGGCTGGAGAAACACTTGATACGGTGCGGTACATTCTTCAGTCAGCCCCGTCTGAGGTTCAACTTGGGTTCTTCTCCGCCACCGAAACGCCCATTTTACAGGAACTTGAAAAATGGTTTGGCCAACCGGTCACGCGGTATGATGTGCGTGACATTGACACGACCCAGGGTGAGGTCCGACATGGGCTGCTGACGGTTTCGAATTTTAAAAAAGCGGGGATGCTATCGAAGCTCGCGACCATCAAGCAGTTTAAAGCGCTTGTCTTTTTCAGCCACATGGGCTCCCTGCAACAAGCAAAGTCCTGGTTGGTGCACCATCATGCGCCAGTGGCAACGTTGACGGCAAACCAGCGGCAAACCGAACGACAAAAAGCACTCACAGATTTTCGACTGGGCCGTGTAAAGTTGCTGTTGTCAACGGATGTTGCGGCTCGCGGGTTAGATATTGCTAAGTTACCTGCCGTGGTGAACTATGAAATTCCGCGCTCAGCCAATGCCTACACCCATCGAACAGGCCGGACAGGCCGGATGGGTGAACCGGGACAGGTGATTAATTTTGGTGACGATCATGATTTTCGGGATCTGAAGCGGATGCTGAAGGATACGGACTATGCGTTAGTGCCGATCTATTACAACGACCATCAGCTAACCACCACGCCCTATGGGGACCGGAACGAAGCAGACACTCAGGCTCAGGATACTGATATGCCGGTGGTTCACGCGGCAAATGATAACGCGGCTGGTAAGGCGACGTCAGTCTCACAGGAACGTGGTGAGAAAACACCAGTTAAGCGTGATATCGTCGCACCAGCCAGCAGCAAACGGCATAAGAAAAACAAGCATTCCAAGCGTAAGGGAATGCGGCACAAAAGACAGGATTAGGCAAACTCACTGAACACCTTTACAATCGCGTCTAACCATGAGAAAATATTGAGTGTTCGTGTGTTGGCCCCATAGCACAACTGGATAGGGCACCCGCCTCCTAAGCGGATGATCCCGGTTCGAGCCCGGGTGGGGTCATTGCGCATCCAAAAAAGACGCAAACTGTTTCGACAACAGTTTGCGTCTTTTTAGTACCAAGATTATGCAGTTTCACTCGGTTCAGCAACGACCAAGACATTCACCTTCGCGTTGCGCACAACGTAAGCGGTGGTTGAGCCGACCAACAACCGGTCAATGGCGTCAGTTCCGGATTTTCCCATAACGATGAGGTCAACATCGTGGTCACTGGGATAGTCCGTGGCAATGACCTGCTTAGGGTTACCGTGCAGGATCTCTGTGGACACCGGGAAGTCGTCTTTTTCGGCTTGGGCTTTGCCTTCCGCCAGCACACTATTTGCATGGTCGGCAAGCTCGCCATAGTAGCCGCCGGAATTGGCGATTCCAGTGCCGGTTACCTCGTAAATGAGACGTTTGTCGTCTGCCACATTGACAAGGTGCAACGTGGCGTTAAAGGTGCGGGCTAGTTTGATGGCCTCGCCTAACGCTAATTGCGCGTTATGACTGCCATCGAGTGGTACCATAATATCGTTATACATGAAGCTCAACTCTTTTCTATATATAATTGGTCACCTTTATTTTGAAGCAAACTGTAAGTGGTTTCAATCAATCTGCCCAGATTCTCATGAGGTTTTTAAAATGCGCTGGCGAGGTCAGCGTTGGCCTTAAGTCGCGATTTATGATATAGTTTCAGTGTCAATGAAAACGAGGGATACTGATTGGAAAAGTTAGATTTTTATAAACATCATATTGAAAATCCACTCATCAATATTATTAATACCCGCGCTCAGGATAATAATTTTGAACGGCAGTGGATTCAGTTGCACGTGCCTAATCGTGATTTGCAGTATGCAATTTCCCAGTTAACGACGCTGAATTTACGACTGCTTCAACAAATTGAACTCTCCCAACCGGTGACGGCCGAGGGTTTGATTGCTGAATTGGATCTTAAAATGGGGGTCATAACCAAGAATGTGAACAAACTGTCGCGGTTAGGGTTTGTGACGCGCTCACATGAAGATATCAAACAGGCGACCTTTCAACTCACGAAAACAGGGAGTAAGGTCGTCATGATTCAAAATGAACTCGGCGACCTGCTTGACCAGCAGCATGCCCGGCTCGTTGAGAAGTACAGTCCTGAAGAACTATCGATCGTTGCTGATTTCTTAAAAGACATGCAGGAGGGCCACTAAGGGCCTCTTGTCAAGGAGCAGACTAGGATGCTGGTCTGCTTTTTTTCGCTCAAATAGTGGTGTGATAGGGCAACGTTTAGGCCAAATAATAGTATTCGATGTTTTCAGACATTTTTTAGAGGAAGCTGGTTGGGTCACAGCGTCATTGTAACCAGCAATGACACACAAAAATTATCCGCTGATTTCAAGCGTTTCTGGGTGACACTCGTTTCAAAAGTGGTAAGCTTTTAAACAGATGTTCGGGTGACGGGAGGTTGCCCGTGAATCGTCGACGTTGTCGGTAACAACGTTAAATCGAGTGAGCATACCAGACTGGTGACCGCAAGCCCTCAGGCGATATCCATAATTCGTGACTGTTATACAGTGCTGTATAAGCCGATCGAATGACCGATATCCCTGTCTAAAAGGCGGTTTACTGGGATTAACCACACGCAGGGAGGAAATTGCGAGATGATAGAATACCGTGATGTGGGCATGCACTATAACGATGACACACAGGTGCTGCACCATATCAATTTTACGATCAACGACGGGGAACTGTTTGTGTTGGTCGGACCAAGCGGTACGGGGAAAACGACTGCGTTAAAGATGTTAAACGGGTTGGTCGTGCCAACGGATGGCAACATTTATTTTGATGGGAAGCGGATTAAGGAATACGACATTCAAAAATTACGGTTGCAGATGGGCTATGTGTTGCAAAACATTAGCCTTTTTCCGAATTTAACGATTGAAGAAAATATCGGCATTCAACTGGAAGAACTCAAACGACCAGCTGCAGACCGCAAACAAATTGCGGCTGACCTGCTGAATACGGTGGGACTGCCGGCAGAAAAATACGCGCAACGGATGCCTGCTGAACTTTCTGGTGGTGAACAGCAACGCGTTGGGATCATCCGGGCAATTGCTGCCCAGCCGAAAGTGGTGCTGATGGACGAGCCGTTTAGTGCCCTCGATCCCGTTTCGCGGCATAATTTACAGGATCTTGTTTTACAGATTCACCAAAAGTACAACTCAACGATCCTGTTTGTGACCCATGATATGAACGAAGCGTTACGTCTGGGTGACCGAATCGGCGTGATGGCTGAGGGTGACATGCAGCAAATTGCCACGCCGCAGGCACTGCTTGATGAGCCCGCAAACGACATTGTGCGTTCCTTCTTCTCTGGCATTTCTAAGACAGAAAAGCCGGTCGTTGAACTCTTGAAACAGGCAAAGACTTGCACCGTAGTTAATGAAGCGACCGCGAAGACGTTACCACAAGTGAATGCGTTAATTTCCACGGCTGATCTGGTCACGACGTTGCGAGAACATCCAGATGGGGTTGTCGCTTTGAGCAGCGGCAGCTTGATCAAAATCACGATGAACGACCTGCTCGACTTTTTAGCCGCGGGAGGTGAAGCCCTTGTTTAAACAGATTGAAGAGGTGTTACGCACTCAAAGCGGTCAAATTTGGCAGGCCATTGGTGAGCACATTGCGATTTCGCTCATCTCGCTGTTGATTGCCTGTGTCATTGCAATTCCGCTAGCCATCGCACTGATGAATCATCACCGGGTGGCTGAATTCTTTCTCCAGGTTGCGGGTGTTTTTCAGACCATTCCCAGTTTAGCCATCCTCGGAATCCTGATCCCGTTTGTCGGCATTGGGACGGTGCCAGCCATCATTGCGCTGGTCGTGTATGCCATCATGCCGCTCTTTCAAAACACGTATGCGGGACTCACGGACATTGATCCGAGCCTGGAAGAAGCAGCTACGGCTTTCGGCCTTTCTCGCAGCCGTAAACTCTTTCGGCTAGAATTACCGTTGGCGATGCCGATGATCTTGTCCGGGGTCCGAATTGCTACCGTGATGATCATTGGGACAGCAACGTTAGCCGCTTTGATCGGGGCTGGTGGTCTTGGGACGTACATTATCCTCGGAATCGAAAATAATAACAACGCGCTGCTCTTGATTGGGGCCGTGCTGTCAGCAATCTTAGCCATCGTCTTCAGTGCCTTGATTCGACTTTTGGAGCGGGTGCGCATTACGAAACGCGGTGTGATTGCCACGCTTTGCGTTTTCCTGATTGCTTGTGGGGCGGGTGCGTTTAAGTATTTCGCACCAAGCCAGCAGACGATTACAATTGCCGGAAAGATGGGCAGTGAACCTGAGATCTTAATTAATATGTACAAAGATTTGATTCAACATGAATCACCGAAAACAAAGGTTGTCGTCAAGCCAAACTTTGGCGGTACCAGTTTCTTGTTTAAGGCCCTTGAAAGTAAGCAAATTGATGTTTACCCAGAGTTTACGGGTACCGTTCTTCAGGCAATCGTTAAGGATACCGGCAAGACACCGCATAATCCTCAGGTCACGTATAAGAAGGCCAAAACAGCGTTAGCTAAGCAAGACCAAATGACTTACCTCAAGCCGATGGCCTATCAAAATGGGTATGATCTGGCAGTGAGTCGTAGTTTTGCCAAAAAATATCACCTGAAAACGATTAGTGATCTCGCAAAAGTTGGCAGTCAAGCAACCGCCGCTTTTGACCCTGATTTCTACCATCAAGCCGATGGGTATCCGGGTTTAAAGAAAGCGTATGGCTTACATCTTGGCAACATCAAAACGATGGAATCCAGCATTCGCTATGATGCGATTGCAGATCACCGCGTTAACGTTGTGGATGGGTATACAACGGATCCTGAAATTCAAAAGGACCACTTGGTTGTGCTCAAGGATAACAAGCATTTCTTCCCACCGTATCAAGGAGCCCCGTTGATGACCAACACGTTTGCGGACCGCCATCCTGAGGTCAAACGCGCGTTATCTAAACTGTCCGGCAAGATCTCAACGACGGACATGCAGAAGATGAACTATGCAGTCACTTATAAACATGAAAAAGCCGCCACTGTGGCACGACATTATTTGAAGACACATGGGTTGTTAAACTAACTTTAGGGCACGTTTTGACAGGAATGTTGAAACGTGCTTTTTACTGATTTAATCGGTTTATGTATGATACAATTTATATAAAAATTTGATTGTGACCTGGCTTGAGATTGTGTGACGCTTATAGCGCATCATTATTTGAGTGACATATCTCTGTTGGTATATGCAATAAGTTGATAGATCAGGATAGGAATAATATAAAAGCAGCGTACCAATCAGTTATGAGATTGATTGGTACGCTGCTTTTTTAGTTAATTGGCATTCATTTATTCGTCGTACTTGGCTGTTGTGCTGAAACGCTTTGTTCTACGCACTAGTTTGTCTTTCTGAAAATGAACCACTTTGAGAAAAAGTAGTTCAAAATCACCACGACAATTTGGTCGATTAACTTCACCACGATGGTGTTGCCATTAAGCAGAGAAATCCCGACCCAGAGAATCAGTGCATCGACGCCCAATGATGCAATTCTGAAGAAGAAAAACGAGGCCATTTCCCAAATGAAGGTTCTTAAAACCATTGTCTTTGAATGAAAGACCCACAGTTTATTGGTGATAAACGCAAATAAAACAGACAAGAACCAAGCGATAACGTTGGCGACTTGGTAGTAGATATGGGGACTTAACCAAACAAACACACCAATGTTGATCAGCGTTGTTAACCCGCCAAAAAAAAGGTAGGAAATGACGGACTCATACTTATGAAACAGGGTGATAAGGGTTTGCATAGAAAGCCTTTCTTAATGCATGTCTGCATTATACAAAAGCAAGCCGGATCAGCGACTTGCTTAGGTAACGTTACTTCTTTTCTTTGACGATATATTTCGGTCGCTGTTTGGTCTCTAAGTAGATCTTACCGATATATTCACCTAGGATTCCGAGACAGAAGAGCTGCAGACCGCCTAGCATTAAGATGATTGAAACTAGGCTTGGCCAACCAGCAACTGAGCCACCGATGATCAAAGCCCGCAGCACGACAAAAATTAAACCACAGATCGATAGGAAGAAAGAAAATCCACCGACCCATGTGGCTAATCGTAAGGGGCATCGGAGAAATCGATGATGCCGTCGATTGCGTAGTTAAAGAGTATGCTCAGCGACCAATGCGTGGTGCCGGCAGCTCGAGGCTGACTCTCATATGTTAAATATTTTGTTTTATAGCCGACCCAGGCAAAGATCCCCTTAGAGAAACGATTATATTCCGGCAGGGCAGTAATGGAATCGACCATTTGGCGTGTCATTAAACGGTAATCACGGGTGTTTGGCTCGATTTTTACCTGTGACATGGTGTCGATAACTTTATAAAATCGTGATGAAAGGAACGCACGAATTCGGCTTTGACCTCGACGGGCCTTTTGAATCGTGCCAACACAGTCGTAGTCTTCCTCTTCAATGAGACGGATCATTTCAGGTAACAGCTCAGGTGGATCCTGAAGGTCCACGTCCATTACAGCGACCAGATCGCCGGTAGCGGCATCCAATCCGGCAGCTAGGGCAGATTCTTTCCCGAAATTACGTGAAAATGAAATATAGTGCACAGTTTCTGGATGCTGCTCTTGCAGCTGCTTTAAAATTTCAAGTGTTTTATCACTGGAGCCATCATTGACAAATTGATACTGTGGCTGATACCGTTCACCAGCGTCGTTGATACCAGTGAAGACCTTGGTTACAGCGTCATAAAATAGCATGATGGATTCTTCCTCATTGTAACAAGGCACAATCAGCTGATGGTACGCATAAAAAAACCTTCTCTCCCTACGAACTTTCATACACTATTCTAAGCTAAATCCTATGAAGAACAAAGGGGTTGTTTGTTAAAGTTGCATTAAGAGCGTGAAGCAAGGCGGTTAAGGGGCGGAGCAGAAGGGACTCTGGTCAGAAAAAGCCGGGCCTGCTTTTTTGACCAGAGTCCCTTCTGCAGTAGCCCCTTGCCTTGCTGAACGCGTTTCGACTAGAGGACAGAAAACAACATCGACATCAACGCATTACGGCAAATAACAGCAAAATACTAACAAACACTATCACATCTTTCAACTGCTCAACAGAATAAATGAGCTTATCAGTATCAAAAATAAAGATAGCACTTGAAGCCTTGATGTTAAGCGATTATGTATTCTACATCTATCTGGACATCCAACCAATTTACCCAATCAAATTCAAAAAAACAATTTTATTTTAAAACATCTCAGCAATTTAACGTAGCTATATAGTAACCAGCTCAAAAATCAAAAAATTCCGTTCCCTTAGCATTAAACTTCAGCAAGAAAGTGTTATCGATTTCGCGCATTTGCTATAATAATAGTCGAAAATAATTGGAGTGAATTTTAAAATGACAAAAATTAAAGTAATGACCATCTTTGGCACACGTCCAGAAGCCATTAAAATGGCCCCCATCGTTTTACGCATGCAACAACTCAGTGATGTGTTTGATCCCATCACTGTTGTGACTGCTCAACACAGGGAGATGTTGGACCAGGTCCTCGATATTTTTAAGATCAAGCCAGACTACGATCTCAACATTATGAAACCGAATCAAACACTGGCTCAAATTACGAGTCGAGTACTGACAAATTTGGACGACGTGATTGCTGAAGCAAAGCCGGACGTCATTTTGGTTCATGGCGACACAACGACCACTTTTGCGGCTAGCGTGAGTGCCTTTTATCACCAGATTCCACTGGGACACGTTGAAGCCGGGTTGCGGACGTGGGATAAGTATTCGCCATATCCGGAAGAGATGAACCGGCAATTAACGGATGTGTTAGCGGACCTTTACTTTGCGCCAACAGAATTGAGCCGCCAAAATCTGTTGAAAGAAGCCCATGATGACAGCCACATTTTTGTGACTGGCAACACGGCTATCGATGCTCTGCAGCAAACCGTCAATGCTGACTATCACCACGCTGTACTTGACGCTGTCGATGACCAGCACCGGATCATTTTGCTGACCATGCATCGTCGTGAGAACCAGGGGGAGCCCATGCGACGCGTCTTTAAGGCTATTCGTGAGGTAGTTGATCACCAGCCGGACGTTGAGGTCGTTTATCCCGTCCATCTGAGTCCGAAAGTGCAAACTGTTGCGCACGAAATACTTGGTGGCGATGACCGGATTCATTTGATCGACCCGCTAGATGTGGTTGATTTTCATAATCTTGCGGCTCGTAGTTATCTGATCATGACCGATTCTGGCGGTGTTCAGGAAGAAGCACCATCACTCGGGAAGCCAGTTTTGGTGCTACGCGATGAAACGGAACGGCCAGAAGGGGTGACTGCCGGAACGCTGAAACTCGTTGGAACGGATCCGGAAAAAGTCACCAGGGCCCTCACAACGCTATTGAATGATCAACAAGCCTACCAGCAAATGGCAGACGCTAAGAATCCATACGGTGATGGACATGCTTCCGAACGCATTTTAGATGCGATCCAGACCCATTTCCAACAAGCCTAACGGGGGAACAAGATGCAAAAGCGAAGTCTTGGGTTATTCATAAAAGCGCTCTGGGCGCACTATCAATCGGCAAATGTCAGTGATTCAGCCTCTGTGCTGTCCTACTACATGATGATGTCGGTCTTCCCAATCTTTTTGATTGTGGGTAACTTGATTGCGTTTTTGCACATTAAGTCGGCCATGGTTTTGCACTATCTGAAACCAGTTTTGCCGCTACCTTTTTATCAAACACTGGCACCGGTGATTCGCTCCTTTCTGGAACAGGGAAGTACCGGCACATTGTCGATCGGGATCATTGTGACGATTTGGTCCGCCAGTAAAATGGTGGCTGCGTTTCAACGCAGTATCAATCAAGCATATGGCATTCACAACACCAACGCGGTTATCAGCAGGTTCTTTTCGTTTATCTTCATCGTCGTGCTGGTCATTGGGATTACCCTGTTAGGACTGCTGTTCGGGCTGAGTGAAGCGATTTTGCGCGTTGCTAAGCCGTGGTTTCAATTTTCAAATCAATTTACAGCGTTCATTGGCAATATTAAATGGCCGATCTCCTTCATTGGTATCTTTGTCCTGAGCTACATCCTTTACGCCATCGTGCCATCCGTGCGCGTTAAGTACCGCTATGTATGGGCGGGTGCCCTGGTTACGACGGCTGGCTGGTTGGGATTAGGCCAAATCTTTTCACTCTATATTCGGTACTTTGAAACGAATGTGACCAGTTACAAGACGATTAGTACCTTCATCATTTTAATGCTGTGGATGAACTTAGCCGGGATGGTCTTACTGATCGGCGGGATTGTCAATGCGACACTTCAAGAATGGTTTCAAGGTGAGATCCAGGAGATGCACTTTGTGGATCAGATCATGGATACTGCCCGTCATAGCCATCAAAAGCATTTAGCCAAAAAGAAGCATTCTGGTCAGACTAAGGCGAAACCCACACCGCCTAAGAAAAAGCCAACGAACAAGACGGCTACGAAGGCGAAGCCAGCTGCCCGGCCAAAAATCGGTCACAATTGCAGACTAAGCGGCCACCGGTGAATGGCCAAAAAAATAAACCAATGACAAGACACTAAAAGAGCGTTGCCAGTGACCATTTGGTATCCTGACAACGCTCTGATAGTTAGCGGCTTAGGCGTTGGCCTTAGCGACAATTTTTTCGACAAACGCATCGAGGGTTTCGATGTCGTCTTCATCGGGTTCCAAGTTGATTTTGACATCCTCGGCACCCTGGGTTGCTTTAGCGGTCTTAAAGGCGGCACTAAAGGCATCAACGGCGACGTTGAAGTCGTCTTCGTAAAAGACATCACCAGACCCGGCAACCCCATAAACCTTACCCGTGAGGTCAAGGTCCTGTAAGTCTTCATAGAAGTCCATGCCTTCTTCTGGGAGTTCACCTTCGTCGTACGTGTACGGGCAAACGATGCAGATATCCACGTCGTTCAGTTCTTCGGCGTCCGTTTGAGAAATTTCAGTTTCTTCAACGTCGACGCCAAGTTCTTCGAGTTTGTCGGTGACGATGTCCGCGACGTCTTCATTGTTTCCAGTAATTGTTGCGTATACTACGTGAGCACTTGCCATAATTTTTCTACCTCGATCATGTTTAATATGAATTAACGTTAGTATAGCAAACTAAAACAGGAGTGTGAACCAACCTTGACTTCAGAAAACGAAAAGATTCCAGTCATCACAAAAATCGAAACGCAAAAACGGGCGGGTCGTTACAATGTTTATTTAGATGGCCGATACGCCTTTCCGGTAAGCGAGGATGTTTTGGTCCGCTTTCGGCTGTTTAAAGGCAGTGAGGTCGATGTCCAGTTGCGAGAACAACTTGAGAACGCGGATCAGCAATCTCAAGCGTGGGGCGTGGCACTGGGGTACATTTCATACCAGCAGCGGACTGAAAAAGAAACCATCGATTACCTTGTGAAAAAGGAATACGACCCTGAAACAATTGATGCGGTCATTGGTCGCTTAAAAGAAGAGCTAGTTTTAAACGACAAACACTATGCGTACAGCTATGTGCGCACAATGCGACGGACCAGCGATAAGGGACAGACAGTGATTCGACGGACGTTGCAGCAAAAACACGTGGCGCCGACCTACGTTGATGAAGCCTTGGCGGATGAATATGATTTGGACGCGCAGCTCACTAAATTGGCTGAACTGGTACCTAAGTTACAACGGCAGTACCGAAAAGAAACGCCGCGACTGCAACGACAAAAGGTGCAAAAACGGTTGGTCGACCGCGGGTATTCGTTTGATGTGGTCGACGAAGCGTTGAACGATGTTAGCTTTGAGATGAGTGCGGATGACCAGGCAGAGTTGATGGCACCTCAGGCTGAAAAGCTGTGGCGCCGGTATCGGGCACAACCGGAAAGTCAACGGAAGATGAAGGTGCGGCAGGCGCTTTATCGGAAGGGGTTTTCTGGGGAGTTGATCAGTGCTTGGTTTGAGGAGCTGGAAGACGAATAGGTAAGTTGCGTTTTGATGTAGTCGTTTTGGAGTGGTGAGATTTTTGCACGAAGCGTTTTTGTTTCGTTGAGGAGCACCTTCATAGTCTTTGATTGCTTTCAATGTC
>NZ_BBAG01000045.1 GCF_001311135.1 Secundilactobacillus paracollinoides DSM 15502 = JCM 11969 | reverse complement strand
GGTTTGAAATTAGACTAGCTACTAATCACTGTTAAATCAGCATTTACATAGATTTCAAACAAAACCAAGTCGTATTGCTGGTAATTATTCTGAGTTCGCAGTTTAATAACCTCGTAAATGAATATCATTTATATCTTATGGTAATAGTTAGTAAGCATATGTATAACATTTGTGAAATCTTACTGCTTCGGACAGTATTTCTATCAGTCACTCCCTCATTGTTTGACAGTGTCACTCGGATTAGATGAGAAGGGGGACTACAGATGACAAGATCTGTATTACCAACCATTGAGAAGCGTCACTATAAAATGTACAAACCAGGTAAAATTTGGGTTATTGTTGGGTTGACGTCAACGGTATTGCTATTGCAAACGAGTCTTGCTCATGCGGATGATGGGACAGCATCGGCTAGTGATCAGGCAACTTCCCAAACAGTTGCGTCGCAGTCGGGACAGGCAAGTTTGGACGAGTCAAGTGTGGGTGCTGATGTGAATTCAGCAGCTTTGATTGGCAACAGTGATGGGGATAATCAAGCAGCCCCTTCGAGTGATAAGACTGTAGTCCCAGCCCCGACTGTTACTGCTGACCAGACGACAGTCACACCCACTATGACGCAAAGTCCGGTAACTGACAGTCAACAGACGAACGCTGATTTAACAACGGCCAACACAAGTGACAACCAAACGCTAGTACCTTCAACTGCTGACCAAACCGCGACTAATCAGCCAGCGGAACCCGCAACTATCCAAATCATTGGCCAAATCGAAACTGATCCTGAACTGCTGGCCTGGCTGCAACAATACTACGGTTGGACCGGGTCGGTGGCTGATTATATTCAGGCGAACCCGCTTGGTGTTGCGTCGCTGTTCCACGTGTTTAGTTTACAAGCGACGCTGAATACGCATACGGGTGGGAACGTCGCGACGAAACAATTGGGTGGGTCCAGTGATTTTACAACGGTGCCGGACGCAAAAATCAGCTACGACTACAGTTATATTCAGGACTTCCTGCCCAACACAACCGCGTTGACGAGTGCGTTTTCAACGGTTGCGGGGCGTACCAATAAGTTGGTTCTTGGCCAGGGCATTACGGTGACGCCGGGGAATCAAGTTAGATTGACAAATAGTACGGGCAGCAGCGTGACTGTTGACCACTTGAAAACGGCTGACATTGCTCAGGATACTGACGGCCAGCTGTATATCGATATGGATGCGGCGTTCGATCAACTCCGGACGACTTCGGCGCAACTCGCACAGTTGGGCGTCGCGACCTTTTTTAACCGTAGTTTTTCAGACAATAATCAGCGGGTCATCGATTTGAAGGCGTACGCCAATCAAGTGAATGCCAACCACGAGCTTGTTTTGAATCTGGGTCCCGATGTGTTGACGCAGCCTACTCAATTAATTTTGAAGAACTACGACTATTTCCAGACTGACCCGGATCTTGCTGATGTGACGATCGTGTTCAATGTGGATACGGGCTCACAAACGACCTATAGTTTGAACACCCAAGTCTTTTTGTGGCGCGGCGACACCAGCAGCACACAGCTGGATTTCCAGTATAGTCCAGACTTTACGGACAATCATCTGTTGTGGAATTTCCGGCACACTGGCGACAATGACAGCGCCATCGACTACACGATTACAACCTCGGGGAAACTTTACGGCAGTTTGTTGGCCGTGGATGAGGCCGTGGTACTGAATCCGCGGGGCACGGTTGAGGGGAACTTGGTTGCCGAGCGGGTCGTTATCGGCGCGCAAACGCATCGGTGGGATCTGCAGACGCCGGCGATTCCTGAAGAGCCGGGGGTGCCTGTAGATCCAGGCGGGCCGGAGAACCCGGGTGGTCCAGTAGAACCAGGTGGGCCGGAGAACCCGGGTGGTCCAGTAGATCCAGGTGGGCCAGAGAACCCGGGCGGTCCAGTAGAACCAGGTGGGCCGGAGAACCCGGGTGGTCCAGTAGAACCAGGTGGGCCGGAGAACCCGATTGGTCCGGTTGACCCAGACACTCCGGAAAACCCAACAGCACCTGAAAATCCAGGTACACCAGATGTTCCCGTTGCACCTGTAACGCCCAATGAGCCCACGACACCAGCGGAGCCAGAGAATCCCGCTGAGCCGTTAGTACCGGTGCCGCCAACAACGGATGGGCCGATCAATCCAGCCCCACAACCGGAAGTTCCGGTACCGCCTGATGATACTGGGTTTACGGTCTCGACTGGGCAAGGGACGGGTGGTGAACCAGTTAGGGCACAACCCGCCACCACGACGCCTAAGCGTACGCCGACTGCTGTAACACCGCCCGCTGCCAAGTTAAACCAGGCGCAGTTACCGCAAACCAGTGATAGCCAGTCTAATATCTTCGTGACATTGGGGATTTTGATGCTGAGTTTATTGACGGGTGTCGGCGCCTGGTTGAAACGAAGATTTAAAGCATGATGTTTGAATAATTAGCGACAAAAAAGGTCTCGCAAAATGACATTGCGGGGCCTTTTTAGTTAAACCAATTAGTGATCCTTTGCCACAGCGATTGTGACGCGCCAGTGGTGTTTTTAATGACCACGAGATTAACCGTGTTGCCTAACTTAACGTTACGGAGCGCCGTGATGTTTTTCACGTTGGTCTGATCAAAACTATAATTTTTAGGGATGTGGGTGTTCATCCCGCTGTCGGCTTCGATAATATCGCTGTTGAAAATGTCGGTTACGTCGGTCCCTTTGCCGTCAGCGTGGGCTGTCGACCAGTAGTAGGTACTGACGAGGTGGCCGGTGCCGGTGACAAACCGGACGCGGACGTGGTTGGCCATGAGTGCCCTTCCCCGTGGTAATACTTGTGGTGACTGCAGGGTTGCTTCGCGAGTTAACAGCGAAGCGCCAAACACAATGGTCATCACACCAATCAGTGCGGTGCCAAGAATCCGCCGCTTGCTTAACCTCCGAGCTGAAATCAATCGCCCACCTCCTTCTGCACTGTCGCAATTGTTCGTATTGTTAGTATCGCATTTAAATGTAGCCATAGTTTGTGTAAAGCTTGAAGAAAGTGTGAAGTTTCAGAGAGTGCGGAGGAAAGCGGGTAGGAAGCGGAGTGTAAGCCGACTCTGGCCTAAATGCCCGAACCTGGCATTTAGGCCAGAGTCGGCTTACATGCAGCTTTCTGCTTTCCGGAGCACGTTTAGGCTATGTAAGAGAGAAAGACGGCGCGATGGTATGAGAGAAGTTCAACTTTAAAGCGTAAAAGTGCAGCAGCCAAGCAAGCAACCCACAAAATCCCGGAAAAACACCATCTCCATTGGAAATTTCCAAATATCATCACTCCCACCATATCGTTTCCCTTCATTAAACCAACAAATCCATGAAACCGTGTTCACAAAAAGGACAAATTTTGGTTACAATTTCGTCGCAACTATTTGTTATTGTGAATGTAAGACATAGGCAATACCTTATTCATTCACAGAAAGGAAGATGCGCGGCGCAGATCAATTGTATTCGTGTTCGTTAACCGCAGTTGTTTGGGTCAACTGCGACTAACCCAATGCCACCACGACGGTGATTTTTTAGTCATAGAGCACCACTAATCACCGTCGTCGACAACCGAAAAAGGGGAAATTTGCGATGGTGAAAAAGGTACTGATTCAGGTCGTTTCGGTGTTCACGTTGGTTTTTGGCACGTGTTACCAAAGCGTCCTCGCCCTGGCGGACAACGTCGGGCAATTCGAGATCCACTCGTCCAAAGTGATGGACAAAGACGGGAGGGCGGTTGAGCGGGTGAAGGCCGGCTCAACCCAGAAACTCGTTTTTGATATGACCATCAATAACAAGGACGGCGACAAGGCGAGCGGCACAACGGATGTGTTCATTCCGGAGACGCAACTGAAGGTCATGAAGGCCAAAGTTAACGCGACTTCCAGCATCCCGGATGCCAAGGCAAGTCTTTATATGGAAAAGAATCGCAAACTACGGCTGAAATGGAGTGGTGTCGAACACACTGCAAGATTCACGCTGGAAGTCCCAGTCGAAATCGGCAACCCGATGACGCTGACCGACCTCCCAGTTGCCGTGGATGATGCGACGTCCTACACCCAGCAGATGATCGTGCTGGCGGAGGACGCAAAGGATGATGCCGTTTCGGAAGCCATTACTGAAAATGAGCTGCCGACTGATTTGACGCAGCAATTGGATAACTATTTGAAGCAGGTTGAAGCTCAGAAGGCACAGCAAGCGCAGCAGGAAGCTGATGATCAGGCGCAAAAGGCGCAGGATGAAGCGGATACTGAGGCGGAAGCTCAGAAGGCTGAGGAAGAAGAGAAGGCGGCGCAGAAGAAGGCGGATGCTGAGAAGAAAGCTGCTGAAGCTAAGAAGGCCGCTGCTAAATTAGCTGAAAGTAAGAAGCTTGAAGCTGCACAGGAAGCAAAGGAAAAGGCTGATGCTAAGAAAGAAAAGGAACAGCAAGCTTCTGACTTAGAAAAGGCCGAGGAAGAAGCTAAAGAAACTATTGAGAACAATGCTGATAAGCCGGCTGCCAAGAGTAGTCGAGCATCTACTCGTGCTGAAGGTCGTCAGTTAGAGTCATTGTTGAATGATAATGGCGATTTGACAAGTTTCTTTCAGGATATTAACTACAAAGTCGGCGATACAGAATATCCCGTGACACATGAATCAACTTTTGATCCAGCAATTCTGGAAGGCAAGAATTTTACGTTGAATTACGGATGGACAATTGCTGATCTTAATCAAAAGTTGGGTGACGATGGGCCTGTTAATAAAGATGACACCTATAGTTTTGAAATTAGAGGTCTAAATGCTTTATCTCAAGATATTGTTTCACAGCCCATTCAAGGAACCATTGATGGGCATGATGGTGAAGTTACTATTGGTTTCTTCTCTATTGAGAAAGTCTCAGATAACGTGCAACGTGTTACGATTTCTTTTACTGAGACTGGTATAGATGAAACCTCTGAATTTTGGCTAAGTGTTGATCAAAAATATAATCCTGGGGAACCCATTTATTTTGAATGGAATGATGGTGCAGTTGTTTCAATGCTGCCTAGCCATATCACTGATGCTTGGATAAAGAAGGGCAATTTATTAGCGATAGTCAAATTCAATGGACTGTTGAAATGAATACAAGTTCATTTGGAAGTCTAGTAGATGGCGGCATGAAGTTTGGTGACATTGAGCTAGCCGATGCTTTAAGCGTAGATGGTGGCACACATAAATTTGATGAAGATAAAATTAATTTTTCGGCAAAGTATAAAGATGATGATACAGATTTGACGGACAATTTTGAAGTTGATGCTAAGAACGGTCAAATGACTATTGTTGGTAAAAATACTGAAGATCATGCTGCAGTTAAAGATAATTCAACAATTGTATTTACATTTTTAACTGAGTATGAGGTTGCTAAAGATAATGAAGGCAATTTCGAATCTGAAAAAGCAGTGTTCACAAATAAAATAAAAGCAACTGTTGGCCAATTAGATCTGGAAGAAGTAAAAGCTGATGTATCCACAGATGTTGTTAGTAAGAAATCAGGAGCTGCTGTGAACGGTACCTACCCTTGGACTGTTGATATTGATTTACAGAAATTTAAAATTGATGAAGGCTCCATTCAAAAATTGGTTATCAATGATACGCTTAAAGGTCCTCATAAGTTTGAACAAAAAACTGAATTTAGATTTACGGTAGGCGATGATGATTATTCGGAATACTTTTCTCCAATAGTTAGTTCAAATGGAGATGGTGTTGTAATTACCGTGAAGCCAATTGATGAAATCAAAGACGTAGAGGATTACAGCGAATTAATAACAGCTCTGCAAACTGGGAAGTTAACCATTACCTATAGTACAAAGGACAATGGAGATGGCGGCGCTATTTCATCAGTTTCCAACAAGGTAGAAGTTTCCTTAAATGGTCAAATTATCAATAATGGTTCCGGTACTTCTCAAGAAAAAGGGTTTAGTTGAGAAGACTGGGGAGCTTAAATACGGTGAGTATCAACCTGGAAGCCAGGTTGATACTGAATGGACGTTAACTCTGAATAAAGCACAATATGAATTTTCAGGGTTAACAATTATTGATGTATTACCTGGTGAAATAGTTGGTGGAGTTGACGGAATTACTATTACACCCCAAACTGACTCTGATGTTGGAAAAACATTGGGATACTCAGACGGTGTAATCGGTGATAATCATCAATATAATTTCGGCATTTCATCAGAAAAATACAATAAAAATGCTTTAAAACTAGACTTTGATTCCAGCTATTCTGGCAAGACCATCACGGTTAAGTTCACGACTAGGAATAGTTGGAGTGCCTTGGAAGGTGATAGCTTTATGAATTATGCCAGTGCCTTTACAGGTTCTGGACTTTATGAAGATACATCTGGAAAGGTCACTGTTGAGGAGAATATTCGTAAAAATGCTTTTAAGCAAGGGACTAAGCAGTTAGAAGACAAGGAAAACAGTACCGTGCTCTGGCAGATTGGCATTGGTACCCATTTAGATAACTATTTTGGTATTGGAAAAGTCGATTCAACTGATGAAGAATCAAAGAATCGAATTCCGACAGTTACTATCGATGAAGTATTAAACAGTGGTGCGGAACACGACTATCTATCGCTTCCAACTAACAAGGATGACTATACGTTATATCATATCGATAAAAAGAATAATAGTGTGACAAAGGGGGAGAAAATTGCCCAAGCCAATTACGAAATTGTCCTTGATGGTAACGGACAAATCACTATTAATTTCCTTAATGATAATGACGAAATCAACGCGTTTATGGTGGAATTTGAAACACCAATTAATTTTGCTAAATGGATGAGTGATTCAGAGGTTAAGTCAGTTCCAGGTAAATTTGATTTCAACAATAAAGCAACCATTAACTACGGTAATGTGAAGGATTTAGAAGTTGAAGCCAAGTTAGATCAGACTAGTGATGGTATATACCTGAATAAAGAATCAGCATTGGACAATCCACAAGGGTATAAGATTGGCTGGAATGCAGTCATTAATCCAGATGCGAAAACACTGAGGAATATGACCATTACGGATGTGCTAACTGGTGAACATTCGATTATTACTGATACAGATAGCTTTAAACTATATAAGGTTGACAAGGCGGGTATTTCATATAGTGAAAAAGATGGAAAATTGATTCCGACCGTCAATAAAAACTATCTTGATGGTGAGCTTGTCCGTGGGGAAGATTATGATATTTCTCCAATTGAAGAACTGGATAGCTCTGGTAAAACGCAAAATGGGTTTGTCATCACAATTCACGGAAAGGTGGAGACACCGCTTTACCTTGAGTACGAGACAACTATAACTGGAAATTCGAGCACGTATAGTAACAAAATTAGTGTTTCTTCAAGTGATTACGATGTTGAGTCTTCGCACGAAGTTGGCGTTTCTGCTGGTGGACGTCGACAGGCCAGATCAGCTATCTTTAGAAAAGTTGATGGGATCAATAAAAAGATTATTGCTGGAGCAACATTTAAACTAGAAGAACTTAAGGAAGTTAATCTTGATAAGAATAATCCAAACAACTGGCAAGCTGCCAAAAATATTTTTGGCGCCGAAATCGAAGAAGTGACATCAGATGCCAGTGGGTATTTTGAATTCCTGTATCTAAACACTAGCACCACTTACAGAGTGGTTGAAACAAAGGCGGCAGAAGAGTACTCAAGTGCTATGGAACCAATTATTCTTGAATATAATGATGCTGATAATTGGAATAAGAAAACCCAAAACGTTGAAAATCTGAAGATTGGCCCTACTGCCAATTTAACGATTCAAAAGGAAGTTGAGAATCTAGGCAAGGACAATCAGTTTGAATTTGAAATTCGGGCTTATAACAGTTCGGATGCTGATAGTGTTGATACTAATTTTACTGGCACATTTGAAACTGAAGGTAGTGGCAGCAGTAGCCAAAAAGTTGTCTTTAAGAACGGTGTTGGTACTTTCAGTCTTGCTGGAGATAAAGATTTGACAATTAAGGATCTTCCAATCTACGTACCAAGTAAGGATACACAAAAAACTAAGTGGCACTACGTTGTTAGGGAGAAATCCGAGTCAGAAGACTATTCAACTCAATACAAGGTAAGTAATGAAGTTCAGGATTACACCAATGGCAAAGAAACATCGATGATCACCTTGTTTGACCCAGATGAGGATGACGCTGAAGAGTCAACCCCTCAGATAACAGTATTCTTCAAAAACATTGGTGCACCAACCGGTGAATTATTAGTGAAGAAGGTTGGTAAGAAGAATCTATCAACAACCCAAGACTTTAATTTCACCATCGAGACAGATGCCAAAGTTAAAGGCCAATACAACGCAGATGTGACTAGGGTAACCGGAAATTCATCAGATACTTCTAAAACAACAGTATCATTCGATGATGGGAAATACTCGATTGACCTCAAGGCTGGTGAATCCATTCTCATCAAAGACTTACCGCTGGGGAACTATCGTGTTACTGAAAAGAGTGTTGATGATATTAAGACTGGTTGGACAGTTCAGGTTGGTGACAAAACCGTTGGTGAATCTCATGGGATTACTAATGCGGATATCACAACCGGCGACTTTGATGTAGATGAAGACACAACATCAACAGTAATGTTTACTAATCAACCTACGACTGGTGGTATTGACCTCTCTAAGAGTGTTCAAAGCGATAACGCAGATGACAAGGACCTAACTTTTGAGTTTAATCTTGAAAGTGAAGACTTAAAGAACGTTACCGCAAATTACACCATTTCTGGCAGTAATGGCAGCCATGAGCTTAAATTCGATAAGAATGGTAAAGCATCTCTGAATTTAAAGCATGGGCAAACTGCACACATTACTGATTTGCCAGATCGTGCAAAGGTTAAAATCATTGAACAAAGTCGTAAAACTAGTGATAATGGCAACTTTGAAACCACAGTCACTGTTGGTGACCCGGACGACAGCGATAGTGAAGGTGATACCGAAACTGAGGTCGAAATTAAAGATGACGAAAATCAGAACGTTGTCTTTGTTAATTCTCGATGACCAGCAGGTAACTTACTCATTATGAAGGAAGTTAATGGACCGGTTAATTCTGAAAACTTTAACTTTGAAATTACTGCTTCTAATGACGTTCGACCAGATGGCGAATATTCGATGTCAATTAAAAAAGAGAATGGTTTGATCCACTCAGAAACTGTGAAATTCGCCCAAGATACTGATGGTACTTGGCGACTGGACAATGTGACCTTGAAGGATAACGAATCGGTATCGATTATCGGGTTACCGATTGGTGAGTATAAGGTTACTGAAACGACAACAGAACCTGGTATGGAAACATCTGTTGAGGTTAATAATAAAGGTCGCCAACCAACTAATTCTGCGGTTGTAGAACTTAAAAATAACGGTGACCAAAAGATAGCCGATTATCTTAATGAAACAGACATCGGTAATATCAATGTTGGTAAGAAAGTCACAAATATGTATGAACCTGAAGCAGACAAGAAATTTAACTTTACGATGACGTTAAGTGATATCAACGAAGAATTGATTAAGGATCGTAATTTTGACATGATTGGTGCTGATGGCAAGTCAAAGATGATGCAGTTTGATTTGAATAATGTGACTGGAAACTACGAATACAAGTTCAGTTTAGCTCACAATGAAAACATTGAAATTCAAGGTTTACCAAAAGATACTGCTGTAACCGTGGAAGAAGAATCTGAGGATAAATTCTCAACATCTTACACTGTAGACGGAAAGAATGCAGGTAATCCGGCCACAGCGACAATTGGTCGGAATGAGACCATTCACGTTCTTGCGAATAATGAACGTGATGACTACGGAAAACTCTCTGTTGCTAAGAAGGCAGCCGGTAACCTTGACACAGACAGCACCTTTAAATTCTTCATTGACTCCGATGGTGCAATTAAGAATGAGAGTAGAGACGCAATCCTTTCTGATGGGACAAACACTCACGAAAAGGAAGTCTCGTTTAATGGTAGCGGAATAGCTGAATTTGATCTTAAACCAGGTCAGACAATGACTATCGAAGGATTGCCGCTGGGCGAGTATCAGGTGAGTGAACAAGCTGAAGATGGTATTACGACCAATTGGAATTCAGTTTCTGCCGGTGGGACAGCCGACAGCGGAGTTTCAACTGATGCAAATCCTGTGGAAGTTGCTAAAAATAAATTATCTTCTGTTGAGTTCACAAACAGACCACTTGAGAATGATCTCATCGTTAGCAAAGAAGTTCTGAATATGAAGGATGGCGATGCTAATATATCATTTAAATTTAAGCTAACAGTTGTTGAAGGCTCTAATTTAATTGAAGGGAAAACTTTCAATGTTGAGGGCCTGAAGAATACAGAATTTAGTTTCGAAAAAAATGGTGACAGTTATGAATACAATTTCGAACTGTCTCATGGAGACATTGCATGGTTTAAGGGTCTCCCAGATGGCGTTAAAATTAACGTAACTGAAACCAAGCAAGATGATTTCCGGGCTCTTTATCGGACAGGTGGTTCAGGTGATTACAGTGATCAAGATGCTGAAGGACCAAATGTTGTGATAAAAGATGCTAAACAACAACTTGTTGAATACCAAAATAAGCGAAATGAATCTGGCAGTCTTGAAATTACAAAGGCCACAGATACTAAGCAAATTAACGATCGTAGCTTTAAATTTACGGTTAAGGCGCTTGGTGATAACGCTGAATTGACTGGTAAATATAAAGACTCAACGCTAAATGGTGAACAACATGAAGTTGAATTTGTAGACGGCGCTATGACCGAAGATCTGAAACCGGGACAAACGCTTAAAATCAATGGATTGCCAATTGGTGATTATGAAATCACAGAAGAAGACGAAGAAGGTATCGTGACGAGTTATAGTACCAATAGTGGCATTGCTATTGGCAACACAACGACTGAAAGTGTAAAAAATAATCGGACAACCAAAACAACATTTACCAATAACCAAACAGAATTCACTTTAGGTAAAATAGTTGCTGATGATCCAGATAATAAAGAACCGTTTGATTTTATACTTGAAAGCCGTAGTCTTGCCGGTAAAACTGTTATGGGCGCCGATGGCGAAGAAATTAACTTTAGTCGGGGCGGTCGTGCGAAAGTGACTGTTAAGGCTGGTGAACAACTGACAATCGTTGGGTTACCTGTTGGAACACGGATTACAGTGTTAGAAGCCGAATACGATAACTTTACGACTAGCAGTTTAGTTAATGGTAAAGATGGCCAAGATGGTAATAAACGATCAGTGAAGATACCAAAGGATAAACATCAAATCACTGTAACGTTTATTAACTCAAAGAATCCAGTTGGTAACTTAAAAGTTGAAAAGCAAGTTTCAGGTGATATGACAACTGAAAGCTTTGACTTTGAGGTAAAAGGGATTGATGGACTTAAGTTAGATGGCGTTTATACCGTTCAAAAGTACGAGAATGATGTACAGCAAGGCGGTTCAAAGAAAATCAGCTTTGAAGAAAATGAAAATGGTGATTGGGTAGCGCCAATTTCACTTAAGGACAATCAATACGTCACTATTTCTGGGTTACCAGTTGGTACCTATAACGTAACTGAATTAGATCCAAAGGAGGAAGGGATGACAACTACAGTACAGTTGAATGGTGGCAATTCTCAGGATAGCATGACTGTTGATACTGGTAAGATTGAAGACAACGGTGACTTACAATCCGTTAAATTCATCAACACAATGCCAGCACCTGAAACCGGACAAATTTCCGTAGAAAAGAAACTCTCCGGCGCCTACACCGAAGCTGACCAAAACCGTGACTACGAATTCACGATCACTGCGTATAAGGAAGCTACGGGCGACACATCAACTGATCCAGACAACACCACTGACACAGATGGCAATGAAACAGAAAGCGAAACAAACAAACCGGAAACTGGCGATAACGGTGATGGGGACGCGGATTCTGAAACCAATACTGAAACCGAATCAGAGACCGGAGCTGCCGGCCGTGCCACGACTGAAGTCGACACTTCAATCAACGGCAAGTGGGACGCAACTCTAGAAGTTGATGGCAAAACCAGTACGATGTCAGTAGAGTTCAATAACGGTGTCGCTACCGTTAAACTCCATGCTGGACAGCGTTTAACCATTAACAACATTCCTACTGGCACTCAGATGACGGTTTCCGAAACGCCGATTGCTGACTTCACCACGACCAACAAGGTGGATACAGGCGAAATCACAGCTGGAACTGACACCGGCATGATCGACATTGAAAACAACACCACGCGTCACGTGCTGTTCACCAATGACCGGGCCGCGGAACCGGAAACGGCATCGCTGTCACTGACCAAGAACGTGCTGGGCGAAGGCGCCGACACTGAAATGGCCTTTGACTTCACGATTCAGTTGACCGACAACGCAACGGGCTTGCCTGTAACCGGCCCTTTGAGCTACTTCAAGAAAGATGCCTGGGGTGCACACCCTGTGGACACGCTTAACTTTGATAGCTCTGGGATGGCAACAGTCAGCTTGTCACACGGACAAACGATCAACTTGAACGTACCAAATGGCACCCACTACCAAATTTCTGAAGCAGATTACAGCGCTGATGGCTACGTGACGACCACGACTATCGGCGGTGCTGCAGAAACGGATGGACCGGATGCCGTTGGTATCGCGCAAACAGATCAGCCAAACGCAGCCGTGGTGATGTATTACAACCGCTTAGACACCGTGACTGACGAGGAAGATTACCCAAGTATGTCTGACGACGAGGAAATTCCGGCTTTACCAGCCGCACCGACGGATGACAGCGACGGTACTTCCAGTGGCACAACGAATCCAACCACAACTGGTGGCACTTCGGGTGGCAGTTACCCAGCCATGTCAAGTGGTTCAGGAACGAGTGGCGGTTCAGGCACTAGCGGCGTCTTACCGAAGACTGGTGAGTTCATCGCTAATAACTGGGCAACCATGCTGGGTCTGCTCCTTGGGGCACTGCTTGCAGCAGCGGCCATCAAAAAGACCCGGAAACAGGATTGATTATCCAAAACTGTGAGCGGCAGGTAGGATAAACGGAAAACAGGCGTGCGTGATCACGCCTGTTTTTCGTGTAGCTTTTAAAGGAGAGGATAAATGTAAATTATGTAGGCATCCAAAATATCAAATCAGTGGTCAAACGAATATCACCCATGGTACAATAACAACGTAAAAAGGAGTTACCCAGAGCATACTCGCAAGGGGCAACTCCTGCAAACCGCTTTAAGAGCGGCGACAGCAACAAGACAACTAAGTCATCCCGTGCCGGTCAAAGCATGCGGGGTGGCTTTTCATTTGTCGTCGTGTTTCGACAACACCGCTACTAGCATGCCAAAGGCAATCAGTAGCGAAGACACTTGAAAAGTAGGCAACTGGCAATAATTCCTTTCGAAAGATTCTTTCCATATTCTCCATGGACGTCACCCCTTTTGAGAAAAACAGCCACCACCCTTAAAACTTCTTGCAGGTATTATTATACTTGATGTAATCAAGCTAACACAATTGCGTAAAATCCAGCTTTAGACGTAAACGCATGATTTTTTGGGAGTCGTTTTGTTCGATAAATGCAGTGCTACCATGATAGACTGAAAAAGGTGCTACTAGGTGACCTATATTCCAGTTGTGCGCCAACAAACCGCTTTAAGAGCGGCGACAGCAACAAGACAACTAAGTCATCCCAGGCCGGTCAAAGCGTGAGGGGTGGCTTTTTATTTTCTCTACCCCAAAATAATCATTGAAACACTAGTAAACACGTTTACCTAAATCATTAACAAAATTGGTTGCGCTTACAACTTGACCAAGCTCACATAAATCGATACTATAAAACAGGAAATGGTAACAACACTAAAAACGTTTTACCTAATTAGGAGGACTTCATGAAGACGCAAGATGAACTCAAGAAAATCGCTGGTTACAAGGCCGATGAACTCGTTGAAGACGGCATGATCGTCGGCTTAGGCACCGGCTCAACTGTGCGCTACCTGCTGGATGCGCTTGGCGAACGGATTAAAAATGACGGGATGCACTTTACTGGTGTGCCAACATCCAAGCGGACAGCGGATTATGGTGCGAACTTGGGCATGCAGATCAAGTCCTTAGATGAAGTTGACCAAATGGACATCACCATTGATGGCGCCGATGAAATTGATCCAGAAATGAACGGGATTAAAGGTGGCGGTGGCGCTCAAACCTGGGAAAAATTGGTTGCTGTGAACTCCAAACAGGTTGCCTGGATCGTTGATGAATCTAAGATGGTTGACCAGCTCGGGAAGTTCCCACTACCCGTCGAAGTTCTGGCATATGGGCATCATCAGTTGGTTGAACGCTTGGACGCCTTGGGCTACAACCCAGTCGTTCGGGTGAAGAATGGCGAAACCTTCCACACCGATGAGGGGAACATTATCATCGACTTACACATGGATCACATCAATGATCCTGACGCCTTGGCGGATGCCTTAAGCAACATGACGGGCGTTGTGGAGCACGGCTTGTTCCTGCACATGACCCAGACCGTTGTGGTTGGGACGCAAGACGGCGCAAAGGTTCTTACTAAATAAACGAAACCCAAAACCGCGTGAACATGAGATAGCAGTGTTCATGCGGTTTGTTTTTTGACTATTATTTATCAACTGATAACGTAAAATTCAGTTAGGCATTCACTCATAAATCTTGTACACTAAAGAAAAGAGGGGGAGGCCAATTATGAAAATCATATCCTTTGAAGAAAATCCGCATTACCTCGCACAAATCGTGGGCCTCATCGATTTCTGCCAAAACAAAGAAGCCCATCTCGAAATCAAAATGGCTGAACAGGACGACCTGTTTCAAATCAAAGCATATTATCAAGATAAGGGTGGCAACTTTTGGATAGCGCTCGACAACAACGATGTTGTGGGCACCATTGCGTTGCTGCCAATCGACGCACAAACGGCGGTGCTCAAAAAGTTCTTTACCTACCCAAAGTACCGCGGACAACCAGTTCATCTAGGCGGCCAACTTTACGAGACATTCATCACGTTTGCAAAACAGCACGATTATGAGCGCATCGTTCTGGACACCCCAGAAGGCGAGACACGATCGCACTACTTCTATGAAAAACAGGGTTTTGTCCAGATCACCAAAGATCAATTGGCCGCGGATTACGTTTACCCAGATCGCAATTCAAGGCTGTATCAATTAACTTTATAGTCATTTCAGTAGGTGTGAGTCACCGTTTAAAAATAAATCGAACGAAATTCTTGGTCATCCCATAAGAAATGTGTTACAACATAGGCGGTGTGAATCACGTTCTACAACAAAATAAATAGAAACGCCTTTTTTGCAATGAGGCCTTCCTCCAAACAGACAACCTAATTGCAATCACGCTCACACACCAAGCCGCAAGCGGACCTACTAAAGTGCCCGCAAGATGCACCCCAGAAGTTTCCGATGGGGTGTATTTTTTTGAGAGTGGAAGAAAGCGTTTAGAAGGTGGAGCACAAGGGGACTCTGACAGAAATGCCTGGTTTTGGTATTTATTTCAGAGTCCCCTTGTGTGCAACCTTCTGCTTTCTGGAACTCGTTACGGCGTGGTTGCCGAGAAAACACAATTAAGAGTGTTTTGAGTGTTCATAGAGATGAGAGTGAAGGAAAACGGTAGAAAGCGGAGTGTAAGCCAACTCTGGCAGAAATGCCTGAACCTGGCATTTTTGCCAGAGTTGGCTTACATGCAGCTTTCTGTTTTCCGAAACTCGTTACGGCGTGGCTGCGAGAAAGACCAACGCAAAGTATCAGTATTAATCATAGGTAAGCAGATTGCCTTACATAATAGTTTTGGGTTTCCAAAGCTCGAAACGAAGCAGTGCCCAAAAAAACATTCCAATCAAAAAAAGCACACCCAAAGCCCGCTCTCCCAAACTCCTATTCCAAAGCCCGCAACAACCCTTTAGCCGAAATAACCTCATGAAATTCTCGAATCTGCCTCTCCTGAGTAGCCGAATTCCGCGCCAAAGCAGCATCCGAAACGGCAATAGCCTGATACCCCAAAGCTTCCGCGTCAGCAATCGTCTTCTTAACAGCGTTATCGGTACTAAACCCAGTCACATAGAGCTTCTCAACCCCGCGTGCCTGCAAGCGCGCCTGCAGATCAGATTTCTCAAACCCACTAGGCCCATGCTTAGCAATCATCGTACCCGCAGCCAAAGCTTCATCGGAAAGTAACGGCCGCGACAGCCGGGGATTCAGCCCCCGCAACAACCCAGTGAGTTCCAAGTTCACGATAAAGGCTGGCAGCTCTTTTACTGCAAAGGCTGAGATCAATAAATCATTACGCGACACAACAGCGTCAAAGGTTGCGTCGTCAACGGTTCGAAAAACGCGTTTGCCTAAAAATTGTGCCAGTGTGACTAAGTCTAAAACAACGAGCGCAGATTTTTGTTCCTGTTTAGCAGTCATTTTCTATGCCTGTCTTCCATCTTTTTTGCCAATCATAGGCTAGTTCCTACTAATGGGCAAGTCATTTTATGACAAAGCGTTTGGTATCGCGAAAGTTTGCAAAAAAATTTTAGCCGTATTCCGCACGAAAGCCAATCGTATTTCACGAATTTACGTTTGTTCTGGCATATTCGAAATTAAGTTCAGCCTCATTATTCGTGAATTGCTCTTTAATGAACAAGGCCGGTATGACGGCGCTGAAAGTTGGTTCAAAGTGGTTGTAACCGATTACAAAACATGGTAGTATATAACTGTGGAAGAGATAAGGGATACAAACCAGAACGTTTCCATTCAGTAACACCGATTATGAAGTTGATTGATCCGTTTTGTAAGTCGAGTGAATGATTGGTACAAACGATAGAAATTAGTTCCGAGTTTGAACCCAATAGTGTTTTTCAAGGTTTTAAATGTTCACCAAGTTTAAATCGTGAATTCCTAACGAATGCTAGCCACCTAAGTCTTTAAAGCAACACCCTAATTGAATATCTGTATTAGCTTAGCGTTTCTGCTAAAACGTGCGAATATCTTAGATTTAGTGATATCAGCTTAGGGGTTACAAAGGATTCGAATGTGTTGTAGGCTGAGTTTACGCGATGGTCCCAAGTAAGACCTTTAGAGCGTATTGAGTCGAGTGCATGGGATTTAAAGATGTTAGATTTGCCATCCAACGAACGGTGATTTAAAACGATGATCAAAATTTTGATAGAAGATCGCGTCAGCCGTTGGAAATTAAAGTATTTGAGGCGATAGACCATTAATTTAATGTTTACGAAACGGGTCTTCTGGTTTAACCAAGTCTCTTCCAAAGCTTCATAGGCTCATGGTGAAAGTCATCATACCTCATCTTGAGTCTTATTTTTTCGCCAAAACTCAGTTTAATACTCGTCAACCAGATGTCAGCGCGCTATAATGAAGGTCCTTGGCAGGGGCGACAAGAAAGATTTGGGCATTTTTCTTGTTTGTAAAAGGATTTACTGGTTGCATTTGTCAACTAGTAGATCCTTTTTCCTTATTATAAACACGGTTATCATAGGCTTTCGAGTGTCGATTTATGAACATAATGTCAGTTATGTTCATATTAAATCGGTTAACTGACTTATTTTCTGAAAGTTATTGTGGGCTTTTGGAAAAAACTGTACTATTTAGTAGGTTAACGCTTTAATTCGCGTCCCGAAAATGAATGAGTGGGAGTGATTGAATCGTATGGAAACACCATTTCAACAGGTTGTGATTGTCGATCTGGCGTCGCTTGGAATTGGCGAAGCACCGGAAGCTAACCGCTATGACGCGGTTGGCGCCGACACGCTTGGTCATCTCGCGACTGACCAGGAACTGCTGTCACTCACCACGTTTGAACAGTGGGGGCTTGGCAATTTACGGGATGTGAACCCGGTTGCCGACATTGCTGCCGCTGACAAGCCTGCTGGGTACTTTGGCCGGGTGCACGTTGCTGTGCCCGACTGGACCGCCCAAACGGGTATTGACGAACTCTTTCAGGGGAGCGCCGATGCGTGGTTTAAGCAGCAGACTTCTTCTGGTCTGGCCGTTCAGGTCATCTGTACCAATTCGATCCACCAGTTTGCGCATCCGGTCATTAACGCCTCAAATGACCAGGCCGCACTTGACGTTGCACTTGCACGGACGACAGCTGTATCGTCTGGACAACAAGCAAGTCAAGGCATCACGTACGTTTTGCTCAATGAGGGTACCCAGCACGCGCTTCATTCGCGTGTGACCGAGTATCGTCAGTGGCTGCAAGACATTGATACTAAGCTTTTTCAGCTCAGTCACCAATTACTGTCCGACACGTTATTGATTGTAACGTCAACGCAGGCAATTGATCCTTCATTTGGTCGTTTGACACGTGAGTATGTGCCATTATTCTGTTTTATTAATGATCAAAACACCGGCAGAGCACTTGGTATTCGGCGTACGCTGGCCGACGTATCCGCAACGGTTGAAATGAATTTCCATCGACAGGTCGCTTCCAAGGGACATTCGTTTTTAGTGGAACTAACGTCGCGTTAAGACGGTAACCGCAAAAATCAGAAAGAGGGTATATTGTCGATGTACTTGATCGTCAACATAATTGGGGTGCTGGTTTACCTTGGAATCGCATTCCTCTTCTCAAAGAAGAAGAAAGAAATTAACTGGAAGTCTACAAGTATTGTGCTCGTGCTTAACCTTGTGATTGCTTGGATCTTAACAAGCTTCTCATGGGGTCGTGACATCGTTAAGGGTGCCGCTGACGGGTTCAACTGGTTGGTTCAAGTGGCTTACACTGGGATCAACTTCGCCTTGCCTAACTGGGTGACTACCCAATACGGTGGGACTGCTAAGAGCATGAACTTCGTTACCAGCTCACTCTTGCCAATCTTGCTGATCGTTCCAATGTTTGATATTTTGACCTACATTGGCTTCTTGCCATGGGTCATCAAATGGATCGGTCGCGGGTTGTCAAAGATCACTGGTCAACCAAAGTTCGAATCATTCTTCTCCGTTGAAATGATGTTCTTGGGGAACACTGAAGCGTTAGCCGTATCTCGTCTTCAAATCAAGACGATGCGTGCAGAACGTAACGTGACTTTGGCCATGATGTCCATGTCATGTATCACCGCCTCGATTGTCGGTGCATATACACAAATGGTGCCTGGTAACTATGTTTTGACGGCCATCCCGTTGAACATTTTAAACGCCATCATTGTGACGAACATCTTGAACCCCGTTAAGGTTTCACCTGAGGAAGATACCATTTCGAAGATCGGTGGCTCATCAGCTGCTGAAGAAGAGGAAATGGAAGACGGCAAGAAGGAACCATTCTTCTCATTCTTGGGTGATTCAATCTTGAGTGCCGGCCAATTGATCTTGATCATCGCCGCAAACGTTATCGCCTTCGTTGCCTTGGCAGCGTTGATCGATAAGTTGCTCGGTTTGATCAACCCATGGCTGTCACTGGAACACATTCTCGGGATCGTTATGTTCCCATTCGCATGGTTAATGGGTCTGGACGTCCACGACGCCTTCCAATTTGCCCAATACATGGGGACAAAGCTGGTCACCAACGAATTCGTTGTTATGGGTAAGATTGCTCCAACAATTCACAACGTACACCTGTACGGTGCCCATTACCAAGCACAATTGACGGTCTTCTTGACATCCTTCGCCAACTTCAGTACGACAGGATGATCATCGGTGCCTTCAAGGGCTTGGCAGATAAGGAATCAAACGATTTGATCGGCCGGAATGTTGGTTACATGCTGTTGTCAGGGATTTTGGTATCGCTGCTGTCGGCTGGGATTGTTGGGTTGTTTATTTGGTAGAGTGTGGAAGCAGACGGTTAGAGGGCGGAGCATAAGCTAACTCTGGCAGAAATGCCTGAACTTGGCATTTTTGTCAGAGTTGGCTTATGCAGGAGCCTCTGCCTGCTGGAACACGTTTCGGCTATATAGGGGTCAACCCACGTCGCCAAAACATCTTTACAGGTAAAACCCACAAACCAAGAACCAAAAAAACAAAAGCCTCGAACCAAAAAGTAAATGAACATTTAAAACCGCGAATAGCCCAGCTCGGTGGAATCATCTATCGAACTGGGCTATTATCGTTAGTGAGGGTTCTTGATCATCGGGGTCTCATTAATGTGATATCGGGTGCCGAAACAGTGGAGAAGTCGTTGCGGAAACGGGGTTTATTAATTTATTTCCCGTTAGCGCTTTCTTGGCCACCGTGCCGAAACGTGCTCCGGGAGGCAGGGGGCTACTGCATAAGGCATTGCGTTCCCAAAAGGCAGGCCCGGCCTTTTGAGAACACAATACCTTATGCTCCGCCCCCTGAACGCCTCCCTCCGCACTCTGCTGCTGAAACCCAGCCCTGCCAACTCTTGCTTTTGACCTTGACCTTAACTTCATCTACGAAGCCAGCTCAACCCAATCCCAAGAGCTCCGCAGAGTTGCAATGCCCAATCATTATCTGTCTTCGCGACAATAAAGGATAGGGAGTTTTTATGAAATTTTCGCAACAAGTTAATGCTAAGAATCAATTATCGTTACGGCAGGTTTGGTCGCAAAAAGATCTGCTCAAACAGGAAATTATTGCGGGCCTCACTGGGTTCTTCGCCATTTCCTACATTATTATCGTTAACCCAGTGATTCTAAAGGACGCGGGTATTCCCACTGATCTCAGTGTGTTTGCCACCATTATCAGTTCGGTGGTTGGGTGCCTCATCATGGGGTTTTTCGCCAATTCGCCGATCATCCTCACACCGGGGATGGGGGTCAACGCGTTCTTTACCTACACCATCGTTGTCACGATGGGCATGTCCTGGCAGGTTGCCGTTGCGATCTCTATGGTTGCCAGTGTGGTCTACATGATTGTGGCGTTCACGAAACTGGCGGACGTGCTCGCGGAAGCTATCCCTGGTTCGCTAAAGAGTGGGATCACTGCTGGTATTGGGCTGTTTCTGGTTGAAATTGGCCTAGAAAAAGCGGGCCTGATCGTTCGGGGAAAATCATCCTTGATCGAACTGGGCAACCTGACCTCACCGGCTTGTTTATTGGCGCTGTTCGGCCTGTTGCTGAGCGTGATTCTTTACCAACGGAACGTGACTGGCGGTTTTCTGATTGGAATCGTTGTGACGACGATTATCGGGATCCTGTTTGGCATCCGCGATAGTGACAGTATTTCAGTCAAACTATCCGAACTTAGCCAGTACCACAACATTGTGTTGAAGGGCGACTTTAGTCACGCGTTGTCGATTCCGTTCATTCTGGCGGCGTTCTCCATGACCATGATCCTCGTGTTTGAGTCCATGGGGCTGCTGCAAGGGGTGTTGCCAGACAAGCGCAAGTTCAAGAAGTCGTTCCAGGCAAGCTCGGTCACGGCCTTTCTTTCCGGCATGCTGGGGACAAGTCCCACTGTTGCTGCGGCTGAAAGTGCGTCGGGTATTGAATCTGGCGGTCGGACGGGCATCATGTCGATCACGGCCGGGATATTGTTTGCCATTTCCCTGTTCTTCACGCCGCTGCTGAGCTACGTGCCGCAAGCGGCCATCGCGCCCGTTATTATCATTACCGGCGCCATCATGATGGAGAGCATCGGCAACATCGACATGAGCGATTTTGCCGCCTGGTTCCCAGCCTTTCTGATCGTGGTGCTGATTCCAATGACCAACAGTATTTCAACTGGTCTGGCATTCGGTTTCGTGTTCTACCCAATTCTGCGCGTTGTGTCCGGTGACGGCCGCAGCGTGCGTGGGCCGATGTACCTGTTAGGCGCGCTGTTCTTAATTGACCTTGTGCTGACAGCCATCTTGTAGCATTGGGTAAAATGCAATCAATCTTTAATCAAGTATCCAAAAGTGATTTAACTAAACTGGAGGTATTTTCAATGACATACAAAATTATCATGGACACTGACCCAGGTATCGACGACGCTGCTGCCATCACCATGGCGGTCAACGACCCGCAGATCGACCTGCAGCTGATCACCACGGTTGCCGGGAACGTCACGGTGGACAAGACCACGATTAATGCGTTAAAGCTTGTTCGGTTCTTCAACGTTGATGTTCCAGTCGCAGCTGGTGCTAAGCAACCGCTGATCAAGCCGTTTGAAGACGCTGCTCGGATTCACGGTGAATCAGGCATGCCTGGTTACGATTTCCCAGCTGACCTGCCAAAGCCAATCGACAAGAGCGCTGTTGAAGCGTTACGCGATGCCATTTTAGGCAGTGATGAGAAGGTTATTCTCGTGCCAACTGGCTCGTACACGAACATCGCGCTGCTGTTCTCTGAATATCCAGAAGTAAAGGATAATATCGAGAAAATTATCGCCATGGGCGGTTCATTAGGCAAGGGGAACATGACCTCTGCCGCAGAATTTAACGTCTTTACGGATCCTCACGCTGCTCGCATTGTTTACAACGCAGGTGTGCCGATCGTCATGGTGGGTCTGGACATCACCATGAAGGCCTTGTTGACGCACGAAAGTATCGAAAAGCTGCCAACGTTGAACGAAACCGGGAAAATGCTGCATGACATCATCATCCACGACGGCGACAATTCAGACGCCGGCATTGCGATGCACGATGTGAACACGATCTTCTATCTGTTGCACCCAGAAGCCATCACGACTGAGGACATGTGGGTCGACATCCAAACGGAAGGCCCAGCAATGGGCGAAACTGTGGGCGATATCCGCGGCGCTTACCACGATGGCAAGACCAACGCATCTGTCTGTGTCGATATCGATGCCGCCGCATTTAACAAGTGGTTCATCGAAGAAGTTACGGCAATCAACAAGTAAACAACTGTCTCATTGAAACGCTAAACTATACCGGAATTAAGCTAAGTCTATATGGGGGCTTGGCTTTTTTTCGTGGAGCAGAGCGTGGAAGAAGGCGGGTTAGGGGCGGTGTGTAACGGACTCTGGCCAAAAGTCCGGTCCTGACTTTTTGGCCAGAGTCCGTTACACGTTAGCCCCGTGCCTTCTGGAACGCGTTTCAGCAATGTAAAATGCCCCCACGTCGCCAAAATCTCTAGTTGACAAAGTCCGGTCCTGACTTTTG
>NZ_BBAG01000044.1 GCF_001311135.1 Secundilactobacillus paracollinoides DSM 15502 = JCM 11969 | reverse complement strand
AATCGAACTTAGCCACCCACTCATCAAGTGCGTTGACGAAGTTGGTGAGATTTTGGTTGGCTTCGGCATCAGTTTTGCCGCTGGTACCAGTGTAGAATTTAATCTTTGGTTCAGTCCCTGAAGGCCGAACAGCGATCCAGGTGCCATCCGTTAACCAGTATTTCAAAACGTTGGATACCGGCAAGTCCAGTTTTTCAGTCGTGCCATCAGCATGGGTGGCCGTTTGCGTTTGATAGTCATCCGTGGTTGCCACTTTGACACCCGCAAATTCTGTTGGCTTGTCGGCCCGCAAAGCAGCCATGATAGCGGCCATCTTGTCAGCACCATCAACACCATCAAATTCTTTAAAGGTGGTCTTTTCAGCGTAGTAGCCATATTCCTTGTAAAGCTGCTGAATCCCATCGTAAAGTGTCAGACCTTGTTGTTTGTAATAGGCCGCAACTTCAGCTAACAGAATCGTTGACTGAATGGCATCCTTATCCCGAACAAACGGGTTGATCAGGTAGCCAAAACTTTCTTCGAACCCAAACAGGAAGGTGTGGTCGTGATTTTCTTCGGCCAATTTGATCTGTTCTGCGATGTACTTAAACCCAGTCAGGACGTTCTTCATCGTCACGCCATAGTGGTCAGCAATTTTAGTTGCCAATTCAGTGGAGACGATCGACTTCACCACTAAACCATCAGCTGGCAAGGTATTGGAATCTTGCTTAGCTTTCAAAATATAGTTCAACAAAACGGAGGCAATTTGGTTCCCAGTCATCAACTGGTAGTCGCCATTTGGCATCCGTACAGCGGCGCCGAGACGGTCAGCATCGGGATCGGTGGCAACCAACAAATCAGCGCCCTGTTTCTTGCCTAAAGCAATCGCCATGTTGAAGGCTTCTGGGAATTCTGGGTTGGGATGTTCAACCGTTGGAAATTCAGGGTCGGCAATGGCTTGTTCCTTGACCATCGTAAAGTGGTCGTAACCGGCGTTTTTCAAAGCACGGTAGCCAATAACTCGGCCCGTCCCATGCAGCGGCGTATAGATCAACGTCATGTCCTTGCCGACTTCATCGATCAGCTTATTGTTGATAGACACTTCAGCAATCCCCTTGAAGTAGTCTTCATCAACGTCTTCACCAATGATGTGCATGGTGTTCGTTTGCCGTAATTTTTGTTCAGCAACGGTAGCGACTGTAAACAGGTTGTCGATGCTGCGCACGTATTCAGTGATCTTATCAGCTTCAACGGGTGGCATTTGACCACCATCTTGGCCGTAAATTTTAAACCCATTGTACTGCTTAGGGTTATGGCTGGCCGTAATCATGATCCCAGCGTAGGTGTGCAAATGACGAACGGCAAACGACAATTCTGGGGTTGGCCGAATATCGTCAAAGACATAGGAAGGAATGTTGTGAGCACCCAGAACCATTGCGGCGTGGTGGGCAAACTCACGCGATTGGTAACGCGAGTCAAAGCTAATGGCAACACCACGTTGTTTTGTGGCATCATCTAATGTGTCCATGAACCGGGCCAACCCTTCACTGGCTGAACCAACGGTGTACAAGTTCATCCGTCCAATACCGGGGCCGATCAAGCCGCGCATCCCAGCTGTCCCAAATGACATGGGTGCGGTGAAGGCTTCTTCAAGTGCCGTCTCATCATTCGCCATGTCGGCTAATTCAGTCGCTAATTGTGGATCGAGGTCTTGATAGTTTTTCCAAGTTTGATAGTTATCTTTCCAGCTCATCGAAAATCGCTCCTCTTTATTCATCTCTAATTTACGATTACTTATTATACCTCTTTCATTGTAACGCAGGTAGAGGGAAATGGTAAAAGTTTTAGTAAAAGAGTGTGGAGCAAGGCGATTAGAGGGCGGAGGTTCTTTCCAATATTAGGTGACAGTCCGTTGCATTCCGCAATTTGGCACTCCGTGTAGTGGCTCGCGACTGAGCTAACTCGATTTCTGCTGCGCAGCTCTCGAGTGGATCTCAGTCGTCTCGCACATCAGTAACCGACCAAAGTACGGTCGCTAACTGATGTCGACACCACAGCTCCGTGCCAAATTGCTGCATTCCACTGACGTTGAGCTACCGTTCAACACTAGTTAAGCATCACAATAGCTTTAAAACTAGTTCGCAGAGAATCCGCCCTCAACTGCTGGCAAGGCTACTGATAGCAATGCTTCTCATGATGTGTCTGTCACCAGTAACGATTGATATAGAGGTTTCGTGATGCCACTTTTGAAGACCTAATAACTGCGACGACCACGATCAGGATCATAGCGTAGTGGAACCGTTCGGCATTGCAGGCTGTGGTGTCGGTGGTCGTTAGCGGCTGTCCTTTAGCCGGTTACGACCACGGGAGACGTAGGAGATCCTTGAATTTCTGCCAAGACATTCACTAGCTCCCCGGAGCGACCCCACCTCAGTCTGCAGGGCCGAACGGGGGAACGAAGCGACATTAAAGTGCTACTTTGAATCACCCAACAATGGAAAGCCCCCTTGCGGAACACTTTTTGCTACATAAAACAATAGCACGTCGCCACTTCTAAAGTGTCACAAGAAAAATCAAACTCTGAATTTTGTACCAGTAAATAAGCCCACCATCCCTCCCCGCAAAGCACCAACACCACACCTCCAACCACCACACTAACGCTTCTACCCAACTCATGGTACACTTGTTGAAGAAATGCATCATCTGAAAGAAGGTCCTTATTTTGTCAGTACGCCCCTACAGTTTTAGCCAGGTTCAAGTGAGTCAACCGCTTGACCAACAGGAAAAGCTCGGCAAAACCATTCGAAAAACAGCGCCCTTTGAAACCCTGGGCACCTTTAAACCCATTAAACGCAGTGCCAACAAGCTCATGGACCAAGTCCGTCAGATTCTGATTCCGGAACTCTTACCAGAGCGTACCCAGCGGATGAGCGAGTCGCTCTTCACGTTCTTCCGTGGAACGGCCGAACTCATGGAATTTGATTTGGCCCACCAGACGAACTCACCGATCCATGCCATCACGTGTGGTGACGCCCACGTCGGTAACTTTGGCCTGTTTGCGTCGCCAGAACGGCATCTATTGTTTGATCTGAACGATTTTGACGAAGCTGGAATCAACCATTTGAATGGGACGTCAAGCGTCTGGCCGTCAGTGTCATGCTGCTGCCGGTGAACACGATGACTTCGATCAGACACTGCTGCCTGAGCTACTCAAAGACATCGGCCGCTCCTATCGAGAAAGCATGAACGCGATGTTTGAACGGACGACCTTAAACCGGTTCTACCCAATCAATGAAGTCGAAAATTTGTTAAACGCGATTCCGGACGAACTTCAACACAGTAAAAAGCTCATGGAAAAAGCCGGTAAACGTGATTCTGAGCAAGTCGTGCGCAAGTTTACTACAACCAAGGAAGACGGCACCTGCCTCTTTAACGAAAACGCCCCGCGCACGAAGCATGTGAAGGATAACGTAACGAAAAACATTGAAGACTATCTTGCGGCATACCGCGATACCTTGCAGCCGGATGTGAACATGCTGCTGTCACAATTTACGGTGACGGATGTCGTGCGCCACAGTGTTGGCGTTGGGAGTTTCGGCTCACGGTGCTACCTTGTGTTGCTGACCAGTTCGGATGGCAGTCACCTTGTGCTGCAGATCAAAGAAGCCCTGCCAACACGTAAGTTAGCGGATCGAATTCCTGACGAAGCCAGCGCCGCCTTTGAAAAGAACGAAGGCAAACGGATCGTCTACTCTCAAAAGATCCTCCAATCGGCTTCCGACCCATTCTTAGGCTATTTCGCCAGCTCATCTCGGAGTTACTACGTCCGCCAATTCCGGGATATGAAGGCTTCAATCGACCTCAGCGAGCTCGATTGGGAACAGTTTGAAGCTTACGCCAAGACCTGCGCCTGGATTCTTGGGACCGCGCACGCACAGAGTCCAACTGCCGGCATGATTCTTGGCTACGTGGGCCACTCTGAAAAGTTTGACGCCGCCATTGCTGACTGGTCGCAGGCTTATATCGAACAAGTTAAGGGCGACTACCAAGCATTTAAGCTCTATCGTTTAGCTAAGGATGCTGAGCAGATTAGTAAGACCAACTAAATAGGTTAAAAAACTTTTTAACACGGCATCTCAGAGAACATTTTCTATCTGAGGTTCCGTGTTTTTTAGACGGAAAATTGCCTTTTATATACCATCGCCGCGAGCTACCTTTTTTCTCCACGGACGATTTCATCCAGCAATAATTTAAACGCCTGATCAATTGCAGCCCGTCGTCGCTGAAATTCACTTAAAACTGCTTCACGTGGAATATTTTCTCGCAAAACTTCTGCCAAAATATCATCATCCGTCACATGAAGATGGTCGTCAGAAACAAATTCATAACCAAATCCGTTTTTGAACCGGTAAGGTCGCACAGCAATCCCGGGCTCAATATTAAATTCAGCTGGAATTTCAACCATGTGATTCTGGTTGATTTTTCGAGTGTGCAGATTCATTTGCGTTCTCCTTACCTTTTTCTGCATCGATGAAATTAAGCCTGATTTTCCTACCAGTTCTGGTTGCTATCTGATTCAGTAAACGAGGTGTAATTTCCATATCACCTGACTCTAATTTCAATAGCACTCGCTTGGGAACTTTTATCTTTTTTGCAAAGTCTGGACGATTTAAGTTAAGTTGATGACGCAAATCATCAACAGCAAAGGCAGTAGCTGTATCGAATTCAAACTGTCTCAAATAGTGCACAAAATTTGGATCCTGCTTGATTCTTTGTTGAATCATCTCTTCAATCTCGGACATTTAGTGGTTGCTCCTTCCTTAAAGGCAACTAGTTTCTTAAACAAATTCGATTTGCAACCTTTTCCCGGCAGCACTGGCAATCTGTCCAAGAAGATCTACTGACAAATCAAAGTCACCAGTCTCAATCCTCGAAATCGTGGACTGTGTTTGCCCGACTAACGTTGCAAAAGCGCTTTGCGTCAATCCCAAACTACCTCGTAATTGTTTAACCGCCTTGGCCGCTGCTAGGTTAAAACCCTCTTGGTGAACAGCCTTAGCAAAGACTAGATCCGTCTTACTTCTCTTTTCAATGTAATCATCAATAAAGCTCATTTGGAAACCTCCTTCACGTTTTCAGATATTTTCATTTTAATGATAGCAAATTAAGTTTTAGAAGTATTAGTCAAAGTATTTTAATTTTCCTAACACCTCTAACTACGTAACCTAATATTGCGTTGTTTTTAAACGCAAAAAAAGTTCTGTAACCTCCTAAGTGGAAGTTACAGAACTTTTAGTGTCATTTCAGTTTATGAATTCCAAAGCACATCCAACAATTCCTGTGCTGATTCGTTCAAGCTATCCTTAGACTTATCAGTCCCAAGGTGGGTGTAAATTTCACCCACATAAGTGCCCTGTTTGAACAAGTGATTAAAGACTTTGTCAATAACTGGCCGAGTCTTTTCTTCTTCTTGAACAGGCCCGAATGGGTTGGCAAAGAAGGTGGTGCTCATGCCGACTTCATCAGTGGTTCCAAGCGCAAATCGCTTCCCAGTGATGAAGGTGTCCTTTGCATCTTCTTCGTTATCGAATTGGTGAATCCCAATTTCGGTATCGTAGTTGTTAGCGTAGACCCACATATCGACTTGATGATGCTTCACAACACGACGGTATGAGTCGGCCGGGATGATAACCCGGGCGTTCTTCCGGTCAGGGTTCAAGTAAACCCCACGGTCCATGTTGTTGAAAGCAACGGCCGAACTCAGATCATCCAATCGAACGAAGGCGCCAATTTCAGTCCCTTGCGCATACATGTTGCCATCCGCGTCAAAGGCGAAGCTGCCCATATCATCGAAAATCGTTTCCAAACTAATGATCTTGTCGTCAGCGATTTCTTGCAAGGCTTCCAAGGATTCGGACTTCCCGGCACCTGAATCACCAAAGAATACAACGTTCTTGTTCTTACCGTTAGCGAACTTGATGCGGACCATTGAGCCGTGAATTGGCAACCGGTTCTCGTAGATCATGTGCAGGTTATGCAACGTCAGACACATCTTCTTCATGTAACCAAAGTAAGTGGTCTTATCGTTGTATGGCACTTCGCCGACCCAGATGTCATTTTCTTCATCATGGTGATAGTGACAAACATCGCCCTCAGTCTTATCGATCCCGAATAACAGGATCTCGTCTGGCTTATGGCCGGCAACTTCCTTAGCGTCAGCAACTTCAAACAAGTTGGCAAGGGAAATACCGCTTACGAAGTAGTCGCGATGGAAGTAGATATAGCATAAACTCTCACCGATCTTAGCTGGGAAACAGTACCATTCTTTGCGATCGCCATGGAACTTATCAATTGGGTTGTCAGGCACAGCGGTGAAGGTCCCTTCACGCTTGTTACTTGGCGTGGTCATCATCATTGGTGGCCGTAAGCTCAACGTGTCCAGGAAGCGAATTGGCTTCAGGGATTCGTACCCCTTTGGAATTGGCCAGTCGTGTGACTGGGTCAGGACAACGGCGGAGGTTCCGGCGCTCACTTGACGGTAGGTCTTGTTTTTAAAGCCCTGTAGTTTTTCTTCAATCGTCCGGTATGAACGGATCACCAGACTGTTAAATTGATCATCTAATTGCATGAACGTGTTGGCAGATGCTTCGTTACCATGCAGGTTCAAAACGCCGATTCTGAGGAATGACCGATAGTATGAATACAAGTTTTCAATACTATCCAGGATTTCATATCGGTTGAACTTATCGTAGGCATCCTCACGGTCAAGCAGGACAGCCTTGACTGTGTCCAAGTATGTTTTCGGGTCAGTATCCTCAAACTCATTATCGGAGTCTGCCTCGTGGTGGCTAAGTTGTTCAAGATATAAACGAACGACTTCAAACAATTCTTTACTGTTAATCAAGGTAAAGATGTCTGACATGTACTTGCTGCTATAATCAATAACAGCGACGTCGCGGGCTGGGTTCATGTATAACGCAGCCGTTTCAACATTTTGTGGTTCTGTCATAAAATCGCATTCTCCTTCCAGGTCAGTTTCTCGACTTAAGGCTATTGTAGCCTATTTAAACACGAACGAAAATACAAAAATTAAATATAAATAAAAAATTAGCATTTTTTCATATAAACCGCTTACATCTAATTTTACAGTACGGAAAGGAAGCCGTACCAGTGTTTTCATATCTTATCATCATAATTACTTCTGTGAAAATACCGTCTTTCTTTTTTAAATAATTAGAAAAAATGACGATATTTTTAATATTTATACATTATTAATCCTAGTGAATTGTTGAAACGTTAAATTAATCGCTGATCGTTAAAATTTGGTCTAGTGCCATCCGTTTTGAGCGGTAATCGTTCATTGGCGACATCGCAGGATACCCAATGGCGATGCCGATGACTAGCAACTCGTTTTCAGGAATGCCAAGTGCCTGTCGTGCTAATTCTGGGTACTTAACCAGTGAATAGGAAGGAATCGTCCCGAGACCCTTGTTCGTTGCAGCAAGAATCAACGTCTCGGCAAAATTGCCCAGGTCGTAAAGTGACCACTGCGGACTTGATTTGGCGATGGTCAAATAGGCGACTGCTGGCGCATTGTACAGGTGCCTCTGCGATTCTGGATAACTGACGCCGTGTTCAGTCCCCCATTCGGCACGCCGCGTTGAGTTTTCCTGCATATTAGCTTGTTGCGGTGCTTCCCACAATTCACGGTGTTGAACAGGAATATCGGGGTGCGACTGAACATCACGTGATTCTAAATCTGCCTGCTGATCTGCTAGCCGGCGCATGGTGTCGCCCGTTGCAATGTAGACCTTCCAAGGTTGTGAATTCACCCAAGAAGGGCTCTTGATTGCTTCACTCACAAGTTCAGTTAACAGCGACTTATCAACTTGCTTGTCGCTATACGCTCTGACAGAGTGCCGTGCATTGATTACGTCATCAAATTCCATTGTGTCATCTTCCTATCTAAGTGAGGTTATTTCTGGCTAGGGTTATCATAACGCAAAAAGAGAGTGGAGGAAACGCGTCCGCCACTCTCTTTCTAGGCAACCATGCCGAAACAAGTTACAGATAGGGTCTTTCCAATGTTGGGTGATAGTTCGTTGCATTCCGCAATTTGGCACTTCGTGTAGTGGCTCGCGACTGCTGGTAAGGCTACTGACAGCAATGCTTCTCATGATGTGTCCGTCACCAGTAACACTTAATATAGAGATTTCGTGATACCACTTATGAAGACTTACTAGCTGTGACGACCACGACCAGAGTCATAGCGTAGTGGAGTCGTTCGGTATTGCAGGCTGTGGTGTCGGTGGTCGTTAGCGGCTGTCCTTTAGTCGGTTACGACCACGGGAGACGTAGGAGATTCTAGAATTTCTGGCAAGACATTCAATAGCTCCGAAGCGACCCCACCTCAGCCTGCAGGGCCGAACAGTGGAACAAAGCGACGTTAAAACACTACTTTGAATCACCCAACAATGGGGCCCTCCATAAAGTAAAAGATTGCGCACAAGCGGACCCTGACACAAATTCCAAAGCCCGTAATTTCTGTCAGGGTCCGCTTGTGCGCCACTCTCTAGGCAACCATGCCGAAACGAGTTACAGAAGGCAAGGAGTTGCACCTAAGGCCGCTTCGACACAAATCCCAAGCCCAGGGATTTATGTCAAAACAGCCTTAGGCTCCACTCCTTAACCGCCTTCTTCCACTCTCTATACTTCTTTTTTCTTATTCTTCAACGCTAAGGCCAGGCACAACCCAATAATTTCCAGGATAAAGAAGACCCAGAAGACAATATGGAAATTGCCCAGTGTCGCTGTCTTCACGTGACCAATCGTTAATAATAACGTTGCCACGGCAACCCCCGTGGACCCTAACAATTGCCGCATCGTTGTGATCACCGCCGTCCCGTGTGAGACGAGATGGGTTGGCAGCGCATCCGCACCCAGCGTGACCGCCGGCATCATCACAAATGCGTTCCCGCCTTCGATTAACATCGCAATCGGCATCATGCCCCAGAGACCAACTTCGCCCTGGATCAGTGCCAGCAATCCCCATCCGACCAGAATCATGATCATCCCACAAAGGAGCACTGCCTTAAATCCGATCCGGTCAGCAAGTTTCCCCGTAATTGGGTTCAGAATACTGAGGAATACGGCACCAGGAACCAGCGCCATCCCAGAAATAAACGGACTAACGCCAAGAATGATTTGATAGTATAACGGAAAGACAATCGTGACCACGATCAACGCAATGTAGGACAGCCCCGTCAGCCAAACGGCAATGTTGAACTGACCCACGCCGAACACCCGCAGGTCAAGCAGTGGGGTTTCCAACTTGAACTGCCGCGTTGCAAACAGAATAATGGCCAGAACGCTGACAATTAGGATTCCCCAGGCCAGTGGCCAGTTGACACCGGTCTCACCAATCAAGTTGATCACGTACAGGATACCGATAAACCCAACCAGGCAAATGACTGAAAGCCAATCCAGACTTGATTTATCACTTGGCATCACGTTCACGATCGTCCGTGTTGCAAGTAGCACGACCAGCGTGATGATGACTAAGAAGACCCAGAAGAGCCCCTGCCAAGTCGTAAACTTCAAAACGATACCGGAAATAATTGGACCAACTGCTAAAGCAGAGCCCATGACCAAACCGGCAACCCCCATGGCACTCCCGCGGTTCTCCTTAGGCGTAATGGTGAGCAAGACCGTTTGATAAGAAGGAAATAAGATGCCGACCCCGACGGCTTCCATGGCTCGTCCAAGTAATACTAACGGAAAGTTTGGTGCCAAAATAATCAGCAACGTCCCAACATCAAAGGTGAGCAACACGAATAAGAATAATGGCTTAAACCAATGTTGTTCAGCAACCAGGGACTGACTGGCATCATGACACACATAATCAGCATAAAGCCAGTGGTCAGCCACTGTACCGTTGACGCGGAGATCCCGAAGTACCGCATCAGCGTCGGGTACGCTGTCGACAAGGCTGACTGACTAATGGACATCGTAAAAGTACCCATCAGCAGCGTGGTAATAAACCACAACCGCCGTGAGCCGTGTAATTGAACTGTATCAGACATACAATGATCTTCCTCTCAAGCAATTTAGAATAATTCTTAACTATATTCATCTTAGCCCTTTGATTGAAAAATGTAAACAGGCGTTCGCTGATGCCCTGATAGATGACACCTGCTTGATGGCAGTTTGGTTGTTGCGCTTTCAAAAAAATTAAAGGAATTTCCGTGACTATTATAGTCCTTCTTGATAGAATGTTAGTCAACATTAGTCAGACTATCTGAAGGAGGAACTTGAATGACATCACCCATCTTTGCCCTATTTGACCCCACGTATTTCTTAGTGATCATCGGCCTGGTGCTCTCCATGGTTGCATCCGGCTACGTGAATAGTACGTTTCGCAAATACGACCAATACCGCTCCCGCAGCGGTGTAACCGGCACTGACGCCGCGAACTATATTCTGCAGCATTCCGGGATTAACGACGTTGCTGTCACGCAGATTTCTGGTAATCTAACTGATAACTACAACGGACAAACAAAGGTACTGAGTCTGTCACAATCAACAGCCAACTCAACTTCGGTCGCCGCCATCGGTGTGGCGGCCCATGAATGCGGTCACGCCGTTCAAGATGCGACCAACTACGCACCAATGCGCATCCGAACAGCCATCGTCCCACTAGCCAACATCGGCTCCTCACTATCGTTTCCCCTGATTTTGATCGGTGTGCTTTTGAGTTTCAATCAAACGTTAATACACCTCGGCATCCTATTGTTCTCGCTGGCATTGCTATTTCAACTGGTCACCCTTCCCGTTGAATTCAATGCATCACACCGCGCCCTCAAGATTCTTGGTGAAGGCGGCGTTTTGACCCAAGAAGAAGTGCCAGTGGTTCGCAAAGTGCTGACAGCAGCCGCCCTCACTTACGTAGCAGCGGCTCTGTCGACCTTCCTGCAACTTTTACGGTTAGTCCTCCTTTTTGGTGGCGACCGGGACAATTAGCGTTTTCATATCAGAATATGTAGAAAAGCGCTATAATAAACTGTGAAGACCACGTAAAGTAGGTGTAAATATGGACTTAATTTCTTATTTGAACGACCAAATCGAATTTCTAACCGAACAGTTCAACGACGCGAAGGACAAGAACGACGTCACGATGCGGTACATTGTTGAATCCCGGTTAGATGAAGCAAACAAGATCAAGAAAGCCATTAAGAATGGCGATGTAACGAGTTTAACTTAGAAGAGTGGGACAAACGGCGGTTTTGCTCCCAGAATATAAGGCACCCCAGACTAAAATCCTGAATTTGGAGTTTAGTCTGGGGTGCCTTATATGACCGGGAGTTGCACGTTTAGGTAGATAAGCTGGACGCGTTTTATGAAGCTATTTAGTCAGTCAAATACACAGGTTACTGCTGCGAGTTGTGGTGGTGGCTTTTTTGTGCGGATGTTGTATTCTTGCTGGCGGGAATTGTGGGTTTGATTGTTTTTTGTCGTCAGGTCGCTGAATCGTGTTATGCACGTCTAACGTGTAACGGGCCCTGGATTGTGTTTTCTGTCAGCCGACTAGTTATGGCTACGGCTTTCTTGGCAACCATGCCGAAACGTGTTTCGCAAGGCGAGGGGTTAACGTGTAACGGACTCTGGCAAAAATGCCAAGTTCGGGCATTTCTGCCAGAGTCCGTTACACACCACCCCTCAACCGCCTTGCTCCACACTCTACAAAAGGTGTACATTAATACATGAGACTAAATTCAAAGGAGAAACGAATTTGATTACTTTAAAATCACCTCGTGAAATTGAAATGATGCGTAAGTCTGGTGCCATTTTGGCTGGTGTGCACCTTGGGTTGCGTGACATCATCAAACCCGGTATTTCATCTTGGGATATCGAACGGTTTGCTAACAAATATATTGAAGAACACGGCGCCAAAGCCGAAGAAAAAGGCTTTGAGGGCTACAAGTATGCGACCTGTGTCAGCGTCAATGATGAAGTTGCTCACGCCATTCCCCGTAAGGAATTGCTGTTAAAAGAAGGCGACATCGTTGCAGTTGACATGGTCGTTAACCTGGACGGCTTCATGAGTGACTCTTGCTGGACCTATGCTGTCGGCGAGATTTCAGAAGAAAAACAACATCTCATGGACGTCACCTTAAAGGCGCTCTACTTGGGGATCGACCAGGCCGTTGTCGGTAACCGGATCGGTGACATCGGTTACGCGATTCAACACTACGTTGAAGACGAAAACCACATGGGCGACGTTCGCGAACTCATCGGCCACGGGATTCAGCCAACGATGCACGAACAGCCCAACGTCCCCCACTACGGTGAAAAGGGTAAGGGCTTGCGATTACGTGAAGGCATGACGATTACCATTGAACCCATGGTCAACACTGGCACTTGGGAAATCATTTCTAAACAAGTTCCTGGTGACACTTGGGAATACTATGCCTCAGCAGATGGCACGCCATCCGCTCAGTACGAGCACACCCTGGTCATTACCAAGGATGGCCCCAAGATTTTAACGTCACAAGATCCTGAAATGGATGCTAAGTATCTATAATCAACAAAAGCCGCCCTTCCCCAAAACGGGAAAGGCGGCTTTTAAATTACAATCAATTATTGTTCCAGAACAGAGTAGCTCTGGTACAATATAAGAATAATTTGCTATTCTAAAACTAGAAGGTGCATCATGCCTATAACCAATAACACCCCCGAAGAAAATGTTCAGGGGCTCTTTAACCGAATTGCTGGTAACTATGATGATATGAATAACTTGATCACTCTGCATACGCACCGTCACTGGCGCAACGTGACCATGAAGAAAATGGCACTTAAGCCGGGTGACTTTGCCATTGATCTTTGTTGTGGCACTGGTGACTGGACGATTGCACTTGCAAAAGCCGTGGGGCCAGCTGGTCACGTGGTTGGGTTAGACTTTAGCGAAGAGATGCTAGCGATAGCAAAGAAAAAGGTCGAGGCGGTCCATTTTGAAGACCGCATTACCCTTGTCCAGGGCGACGCTATGCATCTCCCCTACCTGACGACACCTTTGACGCAGCGACAATTGGGTTTGGGTTGCGCAATGTGCCCGATGCCAGTCAAGTGCTCAGCGAAATGGCTCGGGTGATCCACCCCGGCGGTCAGGTGGCCTGTTTGGAAACCTCACAGCGACCCAACCGATTATCCATTTGGGCTGGCAGATCTACTTCAACCTTGTCCCCATGATGACAAAACTGGCCGTGCATAACTATGATGACTACGCTATTTGCAGCGCACGACCGCGGAATTCGTCACAGCCGAGCAGCTGAAAACCATGTTCCAGGACGTTGGCTTACGCGATGTCACTTATCAGCAATTTGATCTTGGTGCGGCGACACTTCACCTGGGCAAACGACCATATTCGGGTCACTGATCAAAATAGCCAGATACTGATGAGCCTGTTCCTTTGTCGTTGGCTGTTCCTTTAAAAAGATCCATTCCAGCAACATCATTACCGTTGACGCACAGTGGTCGACCATGAGTTCAACGGGCACCCGGTACTGCTTATCGCCAAAAAGTTGGGTAAAGACTTTTTGGACTGTACGACGCAGGAAGTTTGTAAAACTATCGAGGAGCGTTCCATCCGCATCATTGTGTTTTAAAATACTGTTCAATAAGCGACTATTGTTTTCAAAAATATCGTACAACCGGTCAAAATAGAGGGTCAGCACTTCATTGCTTTTATATTCATCAGCGTTTTGAATACCGACATCCTTTGCAAGCATGTACCAGCAAAAGTTCATCAGATCGTACTTATCATCAAAATAATTGTAAAAGGTCGCTCTCGGAAAATCGCTCTTGTTGCAGATCTCATTGACGTTGATCGCCTCAAATGGTTTCACTGCTAAGAGTGCCAGTGTTGTGTGAAAGAACGCATCAAGGGTCCGTTTCGCGCCCCGGGTCGGCTTTCTGTGTAGGTCGTACTTCATGAAAACACTCCTTTTGCATTTTCAGGTTTCTGTCTAAATTTAGACGGGATCCTTTTTTTGTGAGTTGAATCCTGTTCCCTGCGAGTTTATCATCATACTTAAACTTATACAAGTGTCTAAATTTAATCACTCGTTTATTAATCTATAAGGAAAAAAGGGGAAGAGAAATTATGCAGCAATTATGGAAACACCATGCATTTCGCTGATTGTTTGGATCATCATTGCCATTGCGGCCATCGTAACGATGCCAAACGTGTCGTCACTCGTTCGGCAGCACGGCTCAGTGACGTTGCCATCGGATATGCAAAGCCAGGTGGCGCAGACCATTGAAAAGAAAGCGTCCGGCAACAAGAATGTGCGGTCGCTGATCGTTGTATTTAATAAAAAGAACGGTAAGTTGTCGGCTAGTGATAATCGTCATATCACCAAGGCGATTCACCGTGTCAATAACGACAAACAGCTGAATATCACGAGCATTACGAGCGCCAACCAAAACGCACAAGCCAAAAAAGAGCTGACTTCAAAAGATAAGTCAACCCAGTTAGCCATGATCAACGTTGAAAAAGGCACCGCCATCAGCAAACAGGCAAACATCATTCGCAACCACGTCAAGACCAAGGGTGTGCGGACCTACGTGACTGGCAGTGATCTGTTGAATGACGACTTCTCCACGGTGACGCAAGCCGGATTGAAGAAGACCGAGATTATTGCAGCCATCTTCATCTTTATCGTTTTAATTCTGGTCTTCCGAGCACTACCAGTCCCGCTCATCTCACTACTGACCGTTGGCCTGTCCTACTTGATTTCATCTAACATTGTCATGAACCTCGCTAAAGCCGTCAGTTTCCCCATTTCAAACTTCACCCAGATCTTTATGGTTGTTGTCTTGTTTGGGATCGGGACCGACTACAATATTCTGCTCTATAACCGGTTTAAAGAGGAACTCGCAAACGGTCTTGACGCAACCGAAGCCGCTAATACGGCTCGACAACACGCCGGCCGGACAATTCTCTATAGTGGCTCATCCGTCCTGATTGGATTCTTAGTCCTCGGGCTTGCTAAATTCTCGTTTTACCAATCCGCCGTTGGGGTTGCCATTGGGGTCATCGTGCTACTCGCCGTTTTACTGACCCTGAACATGTTCTTCATGACCACCATGGGTCGCGCGATGTTTTGGCCAAGCAAGAACCTGAACGCGCATGGTCGCAACCGGCTCTGGGAAGCCATCTCAACCGGTGCCATGTCGCACACAGTGACCGCCATCATCGTTTTACTGGTCATCTTTGTGCCGTTGGTTCTCACTAGTTCACAAAAACTCAATTTTAATAATGCGGATGAACTTCCTGATACGATTGAATCTAAGGCCGGCTATAATCTGATTCAAAAACATTTCCCAGCCGGTATGTCAGGCACCTCAACCGTTTATATTGAAAGTAAAAACGGCCTCAACAATCAAAAAGACCTCGCTGCCATCGACGACCTCACTGATTACCTGCGGGCAGAACCAGGTGTGAAGACAGTCACTTCCGTCACCCAGCCAGGCGGCTCAAAAATCAAAGCCCTTTACCTCAAGAGCCAGTTAAGTCAGCTGGTGACTGGGTTAAATGAGGCAAACGCCGGCTTAAAGAAAGTCGAAACGGGCTTGAACCAAGCAAACACACAATTGAGTTCAGCCAGTTCCAGCAGCAGTACTTCACAACTCAATGAACTAACAGCCGGCACTGCTAAATTGCAGTCGGGCGCTCAGCAGTTAAGCTCAGGCGTGTCAACGTACACTTCTGGCGTCAACCAGATGACCAGCGGCACCGCGCAACTGACTAGTGGTGCGTCACAGCTAAGCAGCAGTGTGAGTCAATTAAACAAGGCCAGCCAACAATTAGCGACCGGTGCGATTGCCTTAAACCAGCAAACAATCGCCGTTCCAACCTTGCACGCAAGCACTGCCCAGTTAGCGACAGGTCCTCACAGTTATCTAGTGGCTTAGGTCAGCTGAATAGTGCTGTCTCCCCGTTTGCTTCCAGCAGTTCACAACTGAGCAGCGGTGCATCACAATTGACCAGCAGCGGCACCAAGCTCGTTTCCGGTGCTCAATCCGTGGCCAGTGCCAGCACACAAGTCAACACCGGCGTTCAGGAAATGAGCGCCAAACTTAAGCAGGTCCAGTCGCAAACGAAGCAATTACAGGCTGGTTTAACGACCGCTAATGAGTCGCTAGGCAAAATTGGCAAGGGCACCGCAACAGTAAATGCTTACCTGAAGGAACTGCAAAGCTCTTACGTAGGGAATGACTTCTACATGCCAAAGAGCCAACTCAGCTCTAGCACCTTCAAACCATCAATGGATGCCTACATGTCAAGCAACCGCAAAATTGCGGAGATCACAGTCGTCTTAGACCACGACCCAAGTTCGACCAAGGCTGCTAACCAACTCAACCAGATTACGAGTGACGTACACGCAAAACTAAAGCACGGCACGCTGAAAAACGATAAGGTAAAAATTGGCGGCGAAACCTCTCAGACCGCCGACCTTCAGAAATTAGCCAACTCTGATTTCAAACGAACGGTCGTTATTATGCTCGTCGGTATCGGCATCGCGTTGATGTTTGTGACCCGGTCATTGATTCAACCGATGACCATTATTGGGACGCTGACCGTTGCCTACTACAGTGCCCTCTCCATCACTAAGTGGCTCTCAGCCACCTTCCTGTCACAATCACTATTGACCTGGAACACACCATTCTTTAGCTTCATCATGCTGATTGCGCTTGGCACTGACTACAGTATCTTCCTTATGATGAGATACAGAGACGATGCGGGTACCATCCAGGATGTTCGAAAACGGATCATTAATTCGTCCGCCCTGATTGGGACAACCGTTATCTCCGCCGCTATCATCCTTGGTGGGACCTTCGCAGCCTGATGCCATCTGGCGTCACGACACTGATTCAAGTCGCCCTCGCCGTCATCGTTGGGCTTATCCTGCTCGTCTTTATGTTACCAACCATCATGCCGATCATGGTCAAATTCACTTACCCTTATGTGCATGACAAGATGTATGATAAGGATCAAAAACAGCGTGAAGATTAAGTTTTCATTATTGGGAAACTTATGGATAGATGATAATTGTCCGTTGCATTCCGCCATTTGGCTCCATTCCACTTACGTTGAGCTTACTTGTTACCACAGGTTAAGCATCACAATGGCGTAACCCTAGTTTGCGGAGAATTCGCCCTCGACTGCGTGTCAAACCATCGATAGCAATGCTTCTCACACAATATGGTTGTCACATGTTACAATTGATTAACAGGTTTCATGACGCCACTTATGAAGCCTTATCATCTATGATGACAATTACAACTATCGTAGTGTAGTGGCACAATTTAAAATCACTCAAGACTGCAAAAAGGACGCCGTAATAGCGCCCTTTTTTATTCACGGTGGTGGTCTTAAAACCAAGACACGTGTCATGCAGTCAACATCCGTTACGTTTAAATCAAGTTATGGTATAGTGACCCATAAGAGGAAGGTGATTGAGATGCCCTTAAAAATTGAACGGATCTATACGAAACCAGTTGATATGAATGGTTACCGAATCTTGGTGGATCGGGTCTGGCCGCGTGGGATCTCGAAAGTCAACGCAGCGTTAGATGACTGGTTTAAAAACATTGCGCCGACAAAGGAGTTGCGCCAATGGTTTAATCACGAACCCGAAAAATATCCAGAATTTAAAACGCGGTATGAAGCTGAATTGACTGCCAATCCGGATCTTCCAGAGTTTTTAGCGCTCATCAAAGACAAACTCAACCATGGTAATGTGATCATGTTGTTTGGTGCCAAAGACGAAACGCATAATCAAGCTGTGGTGCTCCAAGAATTTATCGAAAAACAACTGCAACCCTAAAAATAGTCCTCACTCACAATCGTGAATGAGGACTATTTTTTAAAGCAACGCCCGTTCAATATTTGCGAGCGTCAGTGCCTGCGTACTTGGTAACTGAACATCAGCGGACTTAATTTCGTCTGGCTCACCAACGCCAACGGATAGCGCCCCTGACCCATTCAGAGCTGCTAATCCAGGTTGAGAGTCTTCAAAGCCCATGCATTGGTCTGGCGCCAAATCTAACAATTCAGCTGCGCGAACGTAGATCTCAGGGTCCGGCTTATTATGCTGAAGTGTTTTGGGGTCGACAATCAGTGGAAAGTAGTCGGTCAGCTGCATTTTTTGAATCTCAACAGGGGCATTCACCGAAGCTGAAGCCAAAACGATCCCGTAGCCGTTTGCCTGAAGCTCGTTTAAAAATGGGGTGATTCCTGGCAAAATATCCTTTGGGGACATGGTTTGTATCAGCGCCAAGTAGTATTGGTTTTTGCGGTCGCCAAGCGTGCGTTTCTCGGCATCCGTAAAAGCCTGCGTCATATTACCAGCAGCTAAAATGGTGTCAACCGCCGCGTCACGACTCATGCCGAGTAACTGGTCTGCTAAGTGTTGCGTCCACGTGACCCCCAGATCAGTTGCCAATTGATGCCAGGCTTGGGTGTGGTAGGTCGACGAATCCGCAATGACGCCATGGAGGTCGAACAGACAGCCCTTAAGTTGCGAAAACGATGTCATTGTACTCCCCTTCTTTACCGGTTTAATTGGTTATATTATAGCATTGCAAACGGTTGCATAAAAGAAAAATAATAAAGCACGAGAGCCTCTCCCGTGCCTTATTTTAACGCGTCCGCCGTCTAAAACGGTGAGGGACGCCTTGTTATCTGACAACGATGACAGAAGCCGGCGCCTTTTTTGCCAGTTGAACGCTGACGGTGCCTGCAACTCGGTGACTTGCAAACTGCGTATCAGCACCACAAACGATCAGATCCGGTTGGAAATCAGGAATGATCTCATCAAGGATCGTATCGTCAACATCGCCGCCTTCACCCACAAAGCCAGTCACATCTTTGATACCGGCCTTCTTTGCGTCCGCAGCATAGCGGTCCACAACGGCCTGAACAGCGTCACGCTTTTCCTGAACCTTAGAAGGCGTCATTGAGTCATAGATGTTAATATCCTGACTCTCAATCACGGAACACACACCCAAATGGGCCTGGTAGTCGCGCGCAACAGTGACGGCATAGCGGAATGCCCGCTGTGTAGAGGTGCTATCATCTTCATCCACGGTCAGTAAGACCCGATTGAAGAAAAGTGGTGTAAATTCATCTGGTTCTGACATTTTTAAAATTACCTACTATATTAAACGTAGAAAAGTCAGCGCAATTGCGTAGCTGTACTCAGAAAGAAAATATAGCTTCCCTTTCTTAGTTGAATTGACATATGACGTCAACAAAATTTATAAACTGTGGTCACAGTCTAGCCTTCATAGCGTTAACACTTGGCAGGGTGTCATTGCTCATTAACCAATAGAAAGACAAGTATGAATGGTAACCACCTCTACGTTTTACTTTTTCTGTGGTCACACCGTTATTTTATAAGTTGTGACGCATTTACGCAATTCTTAATGACTAAATTCTCAAATTAATTTCATGGATCTTTCGGTATCGCTTTCAGACAGACGCAATTGTGGTATCATGTTGACTTGTGAGCGTCAATTCGGCGCCTTAAGGACGTTTAAAAAAGGAGTAAATCAATGTACCAGGCAAATGGAAAACCCACTATATTCGGCGATTTTGTGCTGCTTCTCGTCTCGATTATGATCAATAGTCTCGGTAACGCACTCACAGTGTCTCTCAATCTTGGGAGCGCCATGTGGACGGCCTCAGCGGTCAATCTCTCGCACCTCTTTCCCGTCAGCCTAGGTAACATGTTGCTGCTCGAAGGGGTCGCCGTGGTTGCGGTGAACGCTGTGTTGCTGCACCACGCGGATTGGCACCGGATGCTGGGGAATTTTTGTTTCATGATCCCGTTTAGTTATTTGGTCAGTGGTCTGGCGGCGCTCATGGTCAGGTCGAGCATCAATAGCTTGCCGCTCATTCCTCGAGTGCTGTTAGACATTGTGGGTATCATGCTGATTGCAGCTGGCATCTCGATCTACCAGCGCATCAATTTGATCTTGCATCCAAACGATGACCTGATGCAGATCATTCGCTTCCGTTTTCTCCACGGGAACGCCATTCTTGCCCAACTTGTCGCCTACGCGACCCCGATTACGATCATCATCATTACACTGATCGTTAAACACACTATTTGGGCCGTCAATATTGGGACGCTGGTCGCCTGATCTTTCAGGGTAGCTTTATCGCAACGAGTGATAAATGGGTCTTTCGTAAGTTGAAGCATCAACGGTTGTAACAGATTAAATCGACGGTGTGCCGGCCTGTCTCTTTGCCCTTAAAAATCATTCAGTGGTAAACTTATCGTATACTAAACCCACGTGATAGAAAGGAACCATCGATTATGAAGCCTAAAATTATTATGCCAGCTACGGCGGATACCCTATCAAATCATTATTTAAAAGAAAAGGGCTACGATATTATCACCGTTCCGAATGTAACTGAGCAAGCTTTGCTTGATCATCCTGATGTTTCAGCAGCGATTCTCTTTGTCGCCCCTATTCCAAATACGATCTATGACAAGTTGCCAAATTTAAAAGTACTTGCCCGTTATGGTGTTGGCTACGACAGTGTTGACGCCCAGTACGCGGCAACCAAAGGTGTCTGGGTAACCAATACACCAGGTGCCAACGCCGTAAGTGTTGCTGAATCCGCTGTGTCCGACCTGCTATTGCTTGCCAAGCGCAGTCCCTGGATCTCCCAAAAAATGCGCGCCGGCGACCTCAGTGGTGCCCTCAAATTAATGGGCCGAGATGTCGCTGGGTCAACAGTTGGCATCGTTGGCTACGGCCACATTGGGCAAAGTGTTGCTAAAATTTTGTCCGGCTTTGACGTCAACGTATTGATCTATAATCGTACCCCACGTGAAACCACTTATGGAACCTTCGTTGATTGGGACACGCTGTTTAAAGAATCGGACTACATTACGATCCACCTCGCTGCAACGCCCGAAACTGAAGGTCGGATCAGTCAGGCTGAATTTGAAATGATGAAACCAACCGCTTCAATTATTAATTTGGCACGTGGTCCGATCATCAACGAAGACGCAATGATCACCGCACTGAAAACGCACACGATTGAAAGTGCAGCGCTGGATGTGTTTGACCAGGAACCGTTACCAACTGACAGTCCCCTGTTCGATCTAGACAACGTCTTTTTGACACCACACACAGCTGCACAGACGTTAGAAGCCCACAATCGCATGGCCGTTGGTGCGTCTAAAATGATTGATCAAGTCCTGTCTGGTCAGACCCCTGACTGGGCAGTTAACCAACCAGAATAGCAAAAACGCCCGCACCTTTTTCAAGGTCGTGGGCGTTTTTCGTTGTGGTTTAGTGTGTCTGCTTCACAGGCGTCCTCACAAACTCATCAAGAAAGTATTGGTGAAACCGCGTATCGCCTGTCAGTTCCGGATGAAACGCTGTCGTAAGGACATTTTTTCACGTGCTGCGACAATGCGGCCATCGCTCAAGGTAATAAGTGTCTCGGTTGGACCACTGACCGACTTCAAATACGGTGCCCGGATGAACACGCCTGGAAATGGCGTATTCCAGCCTGGAACGGTTAGGTCAGTTTCAAAGCTGTCCCGCTGCCGGCCAAACCCGTTGCGCGCAACATCTGCATGAATCCCGGCTAGACTCTCAGGTTGGGCTAACAACACCATACCCGCACAGGTACCAAACGTTGGCAAGCCCTTTGCAATCAACTCTCGCAGCGGCACCAACATGTTTTCGCGGACTAACAATTTCCGAATAGCGGTACTTTCACCGCCGGGAATCACGATGCCGTCAAGCCCCTCAAAATCGTTTGCCGTCGTGACCCGACGAGTCGTTGCACCACAGGCAGTCAATAGACGTTCGTGCTCACTGACCGCACCCTGCAACCCTAAAACGCCAATCTCCATATCAGCACCTCCTATTCAACACCGCGGGGTGCCATCTTTTGGTCCTCCGTCAGCGTTGATAATTCGATTCCCTTCATTGGGTTGCCCAAGTTCTTTGACACTTCAGCAATCAGACTGTAATCAGTTGGGTGCGCCGTTGCCGTAACGATTGCCTTCGCAAACTTCGCAGGATTTTCAGACTTAAAGATTCCTGAGCCAACAAAGATCCCATCGGCACCTAAATTCATCATCAGTGCGGCGTCGGCAGGCGTTGAAACACCACCAGCCGCAAAATTAACGACCGGTAATTTTCCAAGATCATGAACCTGTTTCACAAGTTCGTAAGTCGCTCTGAGATCGCGAGCAATCGCCATGAGGTGCTCTGGTTTAGCTGACGTGACCTGGCGAATCTGCTCGTTGACTTTCTGCATGTGCCGAACGGCTTCAATGATGTTCCCTGTCCCGGGTTCACCCTTCGTCCGCAGCATTGATGAGCCTTCACCGACCCGGCGCAGTGCCTCACCAAGATCACGGCAACCGCAAACAAATGGCACCTTGAAGTCGTTTTTATCGATGTGATAGTTATTGTCCGCTGGTGTCAGTACTTCACTTTCATCTATGTAATCAACCCCAATAGCTTCCAAGATCCGGGCTTCGGCGATGTGCCGATGCGGCATTTTGCCATAACCGGAATGGTCACTGCATTCATGATGGACTCAACCATCGCAGGGTCGGACATCCGGGCAACGCCGCCAGCCGCTCGAATATCTGATGGGACGCGTTCCAGTGCCATAACGGCAACGGCGCCAGCATCTTCAGCGACCTTAGCCTGTTCCACGTTCGCCACGTCCATAATGACGCCGCCCTTTTGCATTTCAGCCATACCTCGTTTAACAAGTGTTGTTCCAGTTTCTACCATAACCCACAAACTTCCTCTCGTTTAAATGTGTTTTTTCTAATTGAAACGTGAACTCATCTTATGGTATTCTAATGAAAAAGCCTACCACCAATTGGCAGGCAATTATCCCAACCAATTTTTGAAAGTGGGGCTTAACATGCAGTGGGACTTACCTTCAGGGACACAACCGCCCTATCAAAAAATCATTCAACTGATTACGACCGGCTTGCAAGAGGGCACCCTTTTACCGGGTCAGCAACTGCCGCCAGAACGGCAATTAGCCAAACAATTAAACGTCAACCGGTCAACCGTTCAGCACGCCTTTAATGAACTGGTCAGCCGCGGCATTCTGGAACGCCGAGTCGGTAGCGGCACCTGGGTCAACTCTGGTAAGTGGGGCGTGCTCTCCCAAAAAGTGGACTGGCAAAGCTATCTCACCGCTAACCGGTTGAGCGATCCAGATAACTATATGGTTCGCCTTCGCCAACTAGACGGGCAGCCGCACGTGATCAACCTCGCCCACTCAAGTATTGGTGCCGACCTCGCATTACCGGTGGAAATGACTGCGTTGTCCGGCAACCAGCTTGTGGCACAGGAACGGCACGTCAACATTAGCGGTTCAGCAGCCTTAAAGGACCAGCTGATACGTCATTTAACGACCTACCTGGACCAACCTTTGACAGCAAACCAGCTTCTGATCACATCCGGGGCGCAACAGGCATTTTATTTGATTGCTCAGGGACTCTTACAGTATGGTGATGCGATTGCGATTGAAAAGCCATCGTACTTTTACCAACTGTCACTGTTTCAAGCCGCTGGGATCCGAGTACTTGGTATTCCGTTAAGTCCTGATGGCAGTTTGGATCTAGATGAGTTGCAACGGCTATACTACCGCCACCACTTACGGTTTCTTTTTGTGAATCCAACCGGGCAGAATCCAACCGGACAAACCATGCCGCTTCACGCACGGCAAGCGTTGATTGCAAAGTGTCAAGAACTCAAACTTCCCATCGTGAAGATGATCCGTTGGGCATGAACCTCGCACTCACTGGGGCAGCAATCAAACCTTTAAAGGCGCTCGATCCTGATAACGTGCTCTACATCGGCTCGCTGTCATCACTGATTGGTGCCAACGCGCGGATTGGCTGGTTGATTGCCCCGCCACAGCTTGTGGATCGGTTGGCCAATATTCGGCAGGAAATGGAATCTGGTATCAGTATATTTCCGCAGTTAGTCGCTTCCCAATTCTTAACTCAGCCTAATTTAGCAGCCCAATTACACCAGCAAAATGCCCAGCTTCAGACCCGTTACGACAATCTCAAACGAGCTTTGACCCCGTTTGAGTCTGCTGGTCGGTTAACGATTCAGCCACCGGTAAACGGCAATAATGTGTGGGTCACTTTGAATCTGCCACATGAACTGGTGCCATCGGATTACACGTTGTTTTTAAATAATGAACTGCTAGTTCGTCCCGGATTTTTGTTTGGGGTGACTAAGAACCAGTTACGGCTTAGCTTTACGAATTTTACTGACGCTTTAGTGCCGGAGCTGACAAGAAAATGGGCACGGGTGATGGGGCAACTGATGGATAGAGAGTGAAGGAAAACGGGAGGAAGCGGAGTGTAAGCTAGCTCTGGCAGAAAGGCCCGAACTTGGCCTTTCTGTCAGAGCTGGCTTACGCGCAGCTTTCTGTTTTCCGAAACTCGTTTCGGCACGGTTGCCTAGAAAGAGGTTTAACGCCCTCCTTCCCATAGAAAACAAACAGCCTTAGAAATCGGATTGATTTCTAAGGCTGTTTTTTAATTGCAGTATTTATCTTTGCGTGTTATTTGCTTTGAATGGTTTTGCCGACTTTAGGTTTAAAAGTCAGCGTCTTTCTTGGCTACCGTGCCGTAACGCGCTCCGCAAGGCTGAGGGCTCCTGTGTAAGG
>NZ_BBAG01000043.1 GCF_001311135.1 Secundilactobacillus paracollinoides DSM 15502 = JCM 11969 | reverse complement strand
AACCAGAACCGCTGACTAAGGTCGGCGGTTTTTTGTTTACGCCAAATGAACGAACATGGTAAACACCTTTCGCTAGAACAGTATCCTTGATATAATGGGAGTTGCCGTTTTAGCTCAGCAGGTAGAGCACTTCCATGGTAAGGAAGAGGTCATCGGTTCAAATCCGATAAACGGCTTGTCAGGGATACTTGTTTGCTAGAGAGAAATAGACAATAAGAGGATATATTTTTTTACGGTGATTATGCAAAAAAGGCTAGTCAAACCCTACGCGCCGTAGTATACTAATTAAGTTGTCTATTACAGCACATCGTTTTCGGGAAGTAGCTCAGCTTGGTAGAGCACCTGGTTTGGGACCAGGGGGTCGCAGGTTCGAATCCTGTCTTCCCGATTGAATAACATTTTGCCGGAGTGGCGGAACTGGCAGACGCGCTGGACTCAAAATCCAGTGTCCGTTGAGGACGTGTGGGTTCGAACCCACCTCCGGTATCATAAAAAAACGACGAACCCAGAAAGGGTCTCGTCGTTTTTGTGTTTTGAATTGCGCCATTATTGTGACCAAAAACGGGTCGTCATTTTCTAATATACAGCTGATAATAAGCTGCGGCTGCTAGGCCTTGGCAGTATTGATCTTACCTTCATGTAACCACGTTAACAATTGATCAAATGGGACGAGCTCTGCTGTCACAAATTCATCAGCATCAAAATGGCGCGCAGTTTGGGTAGCAGGATCAAATCGGATCAACATTAAGGCTGCCGTTTGATCCATAAAGCCTTCAGAGGAGGTTACCGTTGTCATCTGTGACACTGATTCAGCAACGTAGCCTGTCTCTTCTTGAAACTCACGGGTGGCAGCTTGCTCAACGGTTTCGCCTTCGTTAACGATTCCAGCCGGCAAGGAGACAGAATCCGCATTAATGCCGACACGATATTCACTAGTGAGTACGACCTGCTCGTCAGGCGTCAGCGCGAGAATAGTGACTGTTGGGTCAGTATGAATAAGATCACGTTCAACCGTCAGCGCGTCCGGTGTTTTAATGTGGAGTTGGTGCACACTAAAAACGGGTCCCTGGTAGGCTTTGTTATGATCAATGATTTGTCCCTGTTGGTGCCATGTTTTAAACATAGAATGCCTTCTTTGCGATTAGTGTATAAGGGCATTGTACCACGCGTTGACAAAAAACAGCGGTGGGCGGTAAACTTGGTGGTACTGAGATTAAAATATAATGAGAATGGTTTAAGACGAACTCAGCGTCTTCAAAGGAAGAAGGGACAACAGATGCAATTTATTGGGGCGTTATGCCTGATTCTAATAGTCACGACGCTTGCCGGCCATTTTTGTAATCGAGTGGGCGTTCCAGCGGTCATTGGTCAGATTTTGGTTGGTATCGTCATCGGGCCTGCGATGCTAGGGCTTATACATAATACGACCATTGTGCAAGTATTTGCCAACATTGGTGTGATCCTATTGATGTTTATCGGTGGGCTTGAGAGTAATCTGACGTTGCTGCGTCGCTTTTTGAAACCTGCCATTATCGTGGCCGTTTGCGGTGTCATTATGCCCGTCATTTTGATGGGTGCGACTGCGGCAGTCGCATTTCATTATGACACCTTTACTGCTTGTTATATTGGGGTTGTTTTTAGTGCGACATCCGTTTCAATTTCAGTTGCTGTGCTTAGAGACTATCATGCACTCGATACTGCGGAGGGCGCGACCATTCTCGGTTCCGCGGTTGCTGACGACATTATTGGGGTCATTCTGTTATCCTTGATGATCAGTCTTTTAGGCGTGCGGGGAAACGGTGCTCATACGCAGTCACTTGGCATCGGCTGGATCCTTCTTGAACAGCTTGCGTTCTTCGGTGGCACATACCTGGTCGTTCGCTGGATCGCACCATACCTGATGGCGCTAAGCGAAAAATTGGTGATGAATGCCAGTGTCACGATTATGTCGATGGTGATTTGTCTTGGCATGGCTTATCTGGCTGACGTTGTTGGCTTAAGCGGCGCAGTTGGCGCTTTTTTTGCCGGCATTGCGGTGGCCCATACCCCGTATCGTGAAGTGTCGAAGCACATACTGAACCAATCGGTTATGCCGTCTTTATTCCGTTTTTCTTTGTCAGCATCGGGTTAAGTATGTCATTTACTTATTTAACTCAGGCAATTGCCCTAGTCGTGGTGATGACAGTACTTGCCTGTATCAGTAAATTCATTGGGTGCGGCATCGGTGCTGCGCTGACTGGGTTCAACCGACAAAGCAGCTTTGTGATCGGGGCCGGTATGATCTCGCGAGGGGAAATGGGCATGATCACTGCTCAAATTGGGTACCAAGCGGGGGTGCTATCACGACCCAGTTACTCGGCGTTTGTCGTTGTGATTATTCTGGCCACGATGGTGGCACCGTTTGCGTTAAAACAGGCGTTACGATTGTTACCTAAAAAACGGCAGCAACGTGTGGCATAATTTTGATTATAACTGGCGTAACAGCGGCCTATTTCATATCTCAGACGATATGAAATAGGCCGCTGTGTGTCATTTTGGGGTGGTTGCCGCGGTTCACAGGACCAACAAATCCCCGGTATCAGCCGGTATGCGTAAAATTCATCGGATTCTCACACGTCTTTATTGACAGCAGACCAAAATGCCACTAAAATTGTCCAAGCATTAAAAAAGAAAGAGGCGGTTTTTTGACATCGCAGGAACAGGCAAAAGAACAGCGACGCGTTGATTCGGTGGTTCATCAAATTACTGCCAGAATTAAAGACGTGACAACGGACTATGCGAAGGCTCGCGCAGAAATGAAGTTGGTCCAGGAAAATTACTCTGCCAACACTTCTGTGAACTACGTTGAATTGGATGACCGAATTGATACCTCGGCTGATCTGCAACAACAACGTGCCTTAGCATCACGATTGATTGAAAACGAACAGATCATTAAGGGCCAGTTGGACACCTATAAGGATCTGGGGGGCTCACCTTACTTTGGCAGGATCGATATTCAAGATCCTGGTGAATCGGGGGCTGACCGATTATATATTGGCACAGCATCATTTACAAATGAAGATCAGGACTTTTTAGTCTACGATTGGCGCGCACCAATCTCATCAGTTTACTATAACGGGACACTGGGTGATGTGGCCTACGATACGCCCGGTGGTCAGCAGTTGACGACACTTAAGAAAAAGCGGCAGTTTCTGATTGCTAAGGGTCAGATCGAAAGCATGTTTGATACCAACGAAACGGTTGGTGACGAGATGTTGCAGCATGTTTTTGGTGAACAAAATGACGAAACGATGCAGAACATTGTGGCCACTATCCAGCGTGAACAAAACGACATTATTCGCGATACGCGCAGTGATCTGTTAGTGGTTCAAGGCGTCGCGGGCTCTGGAAAAACGTCTGCGATTCTGCAACGGATCGCGTTTTTGCTCTACCACAGTCGAAAGGAACTTGAAGCTGACCAGATCGTGCTATTCTCACCTAATCGGTTATTTAGCCACTACATCTCAGATGTGTTGCCCAGTCTAGGTGAACGCAATATGCGACAGGTCACGCTTGCTGAGTTTCTTACCCAGCGGTTGCAAGGCTTAGATGTTGAGACCTTGTTTGACCGCTATGAGGATGAAGACAAAGTGACTGATGTTGACCGTGAGACGCGGAACTTTAAGGAGTCCGCAGACTACATGCATCAAGTTGCCGACTATTGTCAACACCTGACACAGGACCACTTTAAGTTTAATCATATTTATTTTGACGGTCAGATCTTCTTTAATAAGTCTGAAATCGAGGGCATATATAACAGCTTACCATCGCTGCAGCCTGCTGACCGGTTCTTGCGGACCAAAAACGCACTGATCAAGCGGCTGAAGTACCGGATCGGTGAGGAAGCTAAGTCGAAATGGGTCAATGAAGAAATCGACCAGATGTCTGACGAACAGTACCACGATTTACTCGGGTCAAAACGGCTACACGAGTTCCAAGAACTGGATGCTGAAGTGGCCTATATTGCCCGGAAAATCGTGACTAAGCGATTACGTGTTGTCTACGATGCCATTTACAACAACTATTTTCTTGATACGTACAGCCAGTACGCGGACTTTATGGATCAAATTGACCTACCGGATAACGTGGACGCAACAGCGTTTCAGAGCAGCCGTGACACCTTTTTGCAAGCCATTGAATTCCACAAATGTCCGTTAGTGGATACGGCACCGTTGCTTTATTTACGTGATATTTTAACCGGTGGCGGTCAGAATCACGCCATGAAGCATCTGTTTGTGGATGAAATGCAGGACTATACGATTGCCCAGTTGCAGTATTTGCACCACGCGTTCCCAAAGGCCAACATGACCTTCTTAGGCGATAGTGAACAAGCCTGTTTCGTGATGTTGAATCGCCAGAGACGCTGCTGAAAAAATTACGGGTAGCGTTCAATGTTCACCGGCCACGATTATTAAAACTCAATCGCTCGTACCGGTCGACACTGCCGATTACGACCTTCGCGAAGGCATTACTGCCTGATGGTGATGAGATCGAGGCCTTTAACCGGCCCGGTGATCTGCCACGCGTCATCATGCGGTATGATTTTGATAGCGGTATTGAAGCGCTGGAGCATCAGCTAAAAGGTCTTCAGGTCGACAATGGGATGGTTGCCATTTTGACAAAAAACTTGGCTCAGGCGCACGACGTTTATCAAAAGCTTCACCACAACCACGTGGATGTGAGTCTGATGACGGATGCCGACCGGTCACTGCCTAAAGGCATCCTGGTGTTGCCAATCTACCTTGGTAAGGGGCTTGAATTTGATGCCGTTGTGGCCTGGGACGTTTCAGCAACCAACTTTGCGGATGAACGCATGACGGGGACGCTGTATACCATTATCACACGGGCAATGCACCAGCTTGTACTGATCAGTATTGGGCCTGTTTCGCCACTGATCGCGACGGAGAGAATGCCCAAAAATGTGATGGCCATCGAGCACGAATTAACTTAGTGTGTGACATGCCATGGTTTCCAGAGCGGTTTTGACATCGTCTCGGGAAACCAGTAAAATAAGACCTATTAATAAACCTAAAATTCACTGGTGCATCAAAGCCGTTACTAACAGAGACATTGCCTTGTCTGAAAGCAATGACAACGGGTTAATTGGAGCCAGTTTAAAACGGAATTTGGGGTGCCTCCTTATCGGCAATGAGTGGTGACTGATTGTCACAATTTAGGTGGTACCGCGGTTAACGTCCTATTGCAGAAGCAATAGGGCGTTTTTTGAAAGGATGATAAAAATGAGTGACAAGAAAATTGTTTTAACGGGTGACCGACCAACAGGAAAGTTGCACATTGGGCATTACGTAGGGTCGTTAAAGAACCGGGTCAAGCTGCAAAACTCTGGGGAATTTGAAACGTTCATCATGATTGCCGATATGCAAGCGTTGACTGACAATGCGCGTGATCCAGAAAAAATTCGCCACAGCCTCTTACAGGTGGCATTGGATTACTTAGCTGTCGGTATCGATCCAGCCAAATCCAACATTTTAGTGCAGTCGCAAATTCCAGCGTTAACGGAACTGACTGAATTTTATTTGAACCTGGTGACTGTGTCGCGTTTGGAACGGAACCCAACCGTGAAGACTGAAATCAAACAAAAGAAGTTTGGTCAAAGTGTGCCCGCTGGCTTCTTTACGTATCCTGTCAGTCAAGCTGCTGATATCACTGCCTTCAAGGCCACCACGGTTCCCGTTGGCGAGGACCAGGAGCCAATGTTGGAACAAACCCGTGAGATCGTGCGGAGTTTCAATAACATTTATGGCGATATTTTGGTCGAACCTGAGGGCTACTTCCCAGAAGAGGGACAGGGTCGTATTCCTGGCTTGGATGGCAACGCTAAGATGAGTAAGTCATTGGACAACGCCATCTATCTGTCAGACGATGCCGATACAATTCAAAAGAAGGTCATGTCGATGTACACTGACCCGACCCACATTCACGTGGAAGATCCTGGTCACATCGAAGGCAACACTGTGTTCACTTACCTGGATATTTTTGGCGATGATACCGATAAAATTGCTGATTTGAAGGCACAATATCAACATGGCGGTCTTGGGGATGTTAAAATTAAGCGATACCTCAATGACGTGCTGCAGGCAACGTTGAAGCCAATTCGCGAACGTCGCGAACAGTTTGAACAAGACCCTGCCGGCGTTTACCAAATTTTGAAAGACGGCAGTGCTCAAGCTAACGTTGTGGCCAACCAGACGTTAACGGAAGTCCGCAATGCCATCGGTGTTAACTACTTCGACTAGTATCGGAAGGGAAGTCCGCGTATGGATAACTTAGTGATTGTCGATTTAGGATCAAATTCGGTTCGGATGACGATTAATGAGGTTCACCCGGACAAAACGTTTCATGAATTGGTGCGCTATAAGGAAGACTCACGATTATCAGAGGGTATGGGGCCGGAAAAACGGCTGCAGGAGACCGCTGTTAGTCGCACAATCGAGGCGCTTAAATCTTTTAAGACGCGCTATGAGAAACTCCCGAACCTGACCGTTAAAGCAATCACAACGGCGGCGGTTCGGCAGGCTAGTAACCAACAAGAATTCTTGGACCGCGTTAAGCGCGAGGTCGGACTCACTTTTGATGTGTTGTCCGGTGACGACGAGGCCTTTTACGATTACCTGGGCGTGATGAACCGGTTACGTGTTGAGGATGCGCTGATGATCGATATTGGCGGTGCCAGCATGGAAATGGTTAACATTCGTGATGGTAAGGAAAGCAATTTGATCAGCATTCCTTTTGGTGCAGTCAATCTTTCGGAACAATTTCACCTAAATAACCAGATCAAGGCTGCGGACTTTTTTGACGCAAACGTGTTTTTACGCCGGCGGTTAAAGGATATCTGGTGGCTGTCGGAAGCGAGAACCAAACCGTTCATTCTCCTGGGCGGGGCGAACCGCTCCCTCGCACGGATGAGTCGACGCCAGCAGCAGATCCTGCACGTGGAAGCGATTCACGGGTATCAGCTCAGTACAAACGAGGTTTTCCAGCTCTATACCAACCTGTTGCGCAAAAACCTGGCCCAACGAAGACAAATTTCAGGCCTGGAACCAGACCGCGCAGATATTATCGTGGGCGGTATCATGCCACTAGTGTTATTGCTACAAATGCTGGACTCCGACCGCGTTATCTTTTCGGAGAGCGGTGTGCGTGAGGGGATTATTCATGCGTATTTGGAGGGCTAGAGCGTGGAACAAGGCGGTTTAGGGGCGGTGTGTAAGGGACGATGGGCGAAAAGTCCGGTCCTGACTTTTTGCCCATCGTCCCTTACACGTTAGCCCCGTGCCTTGTGGAACGCGTTTCGACACGGTAGCCGAGAAAGCCAGCATTGACAGAAGTGCCTGAACTTGGCACTTTGCCAGAGTACCTTACATGGCCACCCTTGCCTGTGTAACGCATTTCGGCGCAGTAACCAAGAAAGTCACCGCAACGAAGCGGATTTACAACAACTAAATTAATTTTCGACAACAACTCTTGAGGATCATTCCAAATGCCTCAAACTCACAAGAAGGATTAAAGATCATGGCAAGCTCATTTTCACATTTCTATAAACGTGACGCACAGGAACGGCTTCAGATCATTGCTGACCATTCCGGCTTAAGCGACGCCCAAAGCGCGCAGTTAGTTTCACGTGCAGCGCAGGGTGACGCGAAGGCATTGATTGAAAACTACCTAACAGCTTTTCAGCTGCCTGAAGGGGTGGCGGTTAACTTTCAAATTAACGATCACGATTACGTGGTGCCAATGGTGACAGAAGAACCGTCTGTCATTGCCGCTGCCAGCAATGGCGCTAAAACCATTGCGGACGCTGGCGGGATTCAGGCTGAAGTGAAGTCGCGGTTACTCATGGGGCAGATCGTCCTCAGTGATGTGAAGGTGTTTGCTTCCATTGATGACTGGGTGGCGCTGCACACGGATGAACTGCTTGAGGTGGCGCGAAAAGCCCACCCAACCATCGTGTCCCGGGGTGGCGGTCCACGCTCGATCCGGACGCGTGACCTTGGCGAAGGCTATGTGTCCATTGACCTTTACGCAGATGTAAAGGCCGCGATGGGGGCGAACATGCTAAACACAATGCTGGAAGCGATGGCTGAGGTCATTCAAACCAAGTTGCATCACACCACGTTATTTAGCATCTTATCCAATACGGCCGATCAGAGTTTGGCGACAGCACCTGCAGTATTCCGGTGACGGCACTTAAAAATGCAACGCAGTCCGGTGCTGATGTGGCGGTGCGCATCGCTTCGGCGAGTCGTGTTGCCCAGTTGGATCCCTACCGCGCGGTGACACACAATAAGGGCATCATGAACGGTGTTGATGCGGTGGTGATTGCCATGGGCAATGACTGGCGTGCTATTGAAGCAGCCGCCCACGCGTTTGCGGTGGTTGATGGCCAATATCGCGGCCTCAGTACCTGGACCGTGCAGAATGATCAGCTGTTGGGGCAATTAACGTTACCGTTACCCGTTGGCACAGTTGGCGGGGCTACTAAGGTGTTGCCTGTGGTGAAAATCAACCAGCAAATTGCCACCGTTAAGACCCCGGAAGACTTAATGATGATTATCGTTTCAGTCGGGTTGGCGCAAATTTGCTGCGCTCAAAGCGCTCGTGACAGATGGCATTCAAAAAGGCCATATGAAAATGCAACTGCGGTCCCTAGCCTTGAGCGCCGGTGCAACGGTCAATGAGCTAAAACCGATGGTGGCTTATCTCAAGACCCTGAGCGACCCAACAGCGGCAGCTGCCGAGACAAAATTAAAAGAACTTAGAACTCAAATAAAGGATGACAACGATGCAAAACATTGAAATTAATGACCAGGTGCAATCCCTGTTAGATGCGACCAACGCCATTTTCCCAGGCAAGGTTGAACTTCAATTTATTGGCCAATTGCAGGCCGGTTACGTGCGTCACGACCAGGCGCAAACGGTTCAGGACAAAGACCATATCATGGTGCAAGTCAGTGATCTCACAGCACCAAACTACACGGCGTCTCACGAGCTGCTGCACCTGTTGATGACATTGCGGGGATTCCCACAGGTCTACTTTGCGGTCTCAATGGGCAACGATACGCTGGATGAACAAATGATGATGCTGGCGACGGAACTTTACGATATCGTGGCACACCAGGTTGTTGTTTCAGAACAACGCAAACACGACTTGATCGACGACACCGTTGAGGCTGAATATCTAAAAGGGGTTCAGGCAACGATCAAACCGGAACCGGATCCCGTGGATGATCAAATGACATTACGGTTAATGACGGTCTTGGACGCCTGGTCTTCTTTGGCGATAATGAACAGGTCAAGGCGCAATTTGCCAAGGACTATCCCGTCACGTTACCAGCAGCGCAGAAATTGTACGACGTGATTACGGAAAAACCAGTGGATTCACCATTTACACTTCGTCGTAACGTGGTCAAGCTCTTCAAGGCCTTTGATGATCAGCTTCAAAAATGGGGCTTCCCAGCACTAAATAATCAGGAATTTACAACGTTGACGAGTGTGTTGTCTGAGCGCCAGTTGCGGTTGGAAGTACGGCAGTTATTTGAACTGTTCCACTCTGACATGGTCGATATTAAGACTAAGCGTCGCGCGTATGTTGGCATTAACCGAGCAGATAGACAGAATTCCTTTGTGATTTCGGCACCTAAACCGGATGATGACACGCCAGATTACTACAAGGATATCTACGACATGACAGTCGCTGACCTGTTTAAAAAGATGGAAATGCCTTACATTATTCGCTAGGAGGTCGCACAATGGATGTTGATGTTCAAGCACAGTTTGATCATGCCCACCATATCGTTTTCCTCACGGGAGCTGGGGTGTCAACACCTTCTGGCATCCCAGATTACCGGTCAACCAACGGCCTCTACACCGCGCACAAGAATGCGGAGTACTATCTTAGCCACACTTGTTTGACCAAGGAACCTGATGTCTTTTACAAGTATGTCACCGAAAATCTGTACAAACCGGACGCCAAGCCTAACGTGATTCATACTAAGCAAGCTACACTGACGCAACAGGATCGCGCAACGGTGGTGACACAAAATATTGATAATTTGTACCGAGTAGCCGATACGGAACACCTTGCTGAATTTCACGGGAATCTGTACAACGTGTACTGCCAAAAATGTGGACAGTCTGTTGACTGGCACGACTACCTCAAGAGCCCGATTCATGCTGACTGCGGCGGTACACTGCGACCCGATATCGTTTTATACGAAGAAGAGTTGAATGAAGCCAATATTCAAAACGCCGTTGATGCCTCGCAACAAGCAGATTTGGTGGTCATTACGGGGACGTCCATGCGGGTCTATCCGTTTGCCGGCTTGCTTGATTATCGCAATCCTAAGGCACCGGTTATCGTCGTGAACAACGAGAGACTGTCATTTGCGTTTCCCTATGAAATGGTGCAGATGGACGCCGCTGATTTTTATCAGCAACTGCGTGTTTGATTTTTGGATAATGATCCAGTGACCGGGAATACACAGCAGACATAACAGAACGTTGACCCGGTACGCTTGTGCTGGGTCAGCTTTGGGTTATGACGCAAATCGCGTGATGGAGGTGTTCAAGATGTCTGAAGAGACCATTCTTACTGAATTGAAACGCCTGTTGCGGCACATGCGACTGATGTCGATCGGTCAGGTAACTGCGGATACACTGATGTTGTACGGTTTGATTGTCACGCTGTTAGCAAAATCAGGGATGGTGGCCTTCCTTGGCGCATATTTGACGCAGGGGCACGCAATTGCTGTTGTGATCTTACTGGGGCTGATCGACCTGTGTTTTACAGGCGTGCGTTACAATGACCGCAGAACTGGTGCTGAATTGATCGAGGCGCTTGGTGACAAGCTTTCTGATGAGGCTGCTGCCATTGTCGCCCAGTTTAAACGATACAAGTGAGGTAACGTAATGATAACGATTGGGTTAACGACATGGAAGGAACATCCTGCGCTCATTAATGATGAGCAACGGGACGTCACCCTAACTGAATATGCGGCTGTGTTGCCGACTGTGGAAGTGGATACGCCGTTTTATGGCATACCGCGGGCCACAACGGTGACGAAGTGGCAGCAGATGGTGCCGGCCAACTTCCAGTTTATTTTAAAGGCCAATAAGGTCATGACAAAACATGATTATGGTTCTGATGAGGTCGATGAGGATGCGCGCAAACAAGCTTTCGTTGATTACAAAGAGATGATCAAGCCGCTTGTTCGTAAGCACCAGCTCAAGACCATCCTGTTTCAATTCCCGCCATTTTTCAGACGGTCAGCGGAAAATTTACAGTGGCTGTTTGAGATTCGTGACATGATGGGGAATCTGCCGATTGCGGTGGAGTTCCGAAATCCAAGCTGGTACGAGGAAACGTTGATCCCAGATCTCATGGACTACCTGACGCGGCTTCACATGACCCACGTTATTGTGGATGAACCCCACCGGTTAAACGACGGGGTGCCGTTAGTTGCCGACGCCACGACCCCCGAACTTGCGCTGTTGCGGCTTCATGGCCGTAACGAGAAGGGCTGGTTTGATCAGGGGAAAGACTGGCGCGGTAAGCGAACACTGTACCGGTATTCGGAAGCCGAACTCAAGCAGTTTGCGGCCGTCATCAACCAGCTTACGCCAAAGGTCAAAGAGGTCTGCATTATCTTCAACAATAATTCGAACCGCGATGCAGCACCCAATGCATTGGAACTTCAACGGATGATGGGCATTTCTTGGGATGGCTTGGGACTACAGCAGTTGAGCTTGTTTTGAGTGATTCAAAATAGCGTTTTAATGCCGCTCCGTTGCGCCGCTCGGCCCTTCAGGCTGAAGTGGGGTCGCTCTGGGGAGCTAGTGAAATGTCTTTGCAGGAGATCCACTCGAGAGCTGCGCAGCAGAAATCGAGTTAGCTCAGTCGCGAGCCACTACGACGGCCTGCCGAATTACGGAATGCAACGAACTTAGTCACCTAACATTAAGAAGGCCCAGTATGAGTTGTGGTGGACGCTCTCCTTCCCATAATGGTGTAACTTAGTGTGGCCCAATCCAGGTCAATCGGAGCAAGTAAGCGAGCAGAGACATTAACCAATAAGTCCTTGTAGGGACAATGAGCAGCACATAATAAAAAATCGCCCACAATCACGCTCTTTTTCCCAGAGTCTCGGGTGATAAACGGGAAATTATGCTATACTATTGGAGACTTTGTTCCTTAAACATTAAATAAAAATGGAACCATTTACTGAAAGGGGCCAAATTAAAACATGGCAGAAACTAAACCTACGTATTACATAACCACGCCGATTTACTATCCGTCTGGCAAGTTGCACATTGGAAACTCGTACACCACCATTGCGTGTGACACCTTAGCGCGTTACAAGCGTTCAACGGGGTACGATGTTTTCTTCCTAACTGGGACTGACGAGCATGGTTTAAAAATTGAAGAGAAGGCGGAGCAATTAGGAACTGATCCTAAGAGCTACGTTGATGAGATGGCCGCTGGCATCAAGGAACTTTGGAAGACGCTGGAAATTTCCAACACGAAGTTTATCCGAACAACGGACGATTATCATGAAGCCGCTGTTCAAAAAATCTTCCAACAACTTCAAGACCAGGGCGACATTTACCTTGGTGAATACGAAGGCTGGTATTCAGTTGACGACGAAGAGTACTTTACGGAGACGCAACTGGCCGAAGTTTACCGTGACGATAATGGTAAGGTGATCGGCGGGAAGGCCCCTAGCGGCCACGAAGTTGAGCTCGTGAAGGAACAGTCGTACTTCTTCAAGATGAGTAAGTACGCTGACTGGTTGTTGGCCTACTACAAGGCACATCCTGACTTTATCCAACCAGAAGCGCGGATGAACGAAATGATCAACAACTTCATCAAGCCTGGTTTGGAAGATTTGGCCGTTTCCCGGACAACATTTACCTGGGGTGTGCCGGTCAAATCTGATCCGAAGCACGTGGTTTACGTGTGGATCGATGCGTTGACCAACTATATTACGGCTTTGGGCTACGGGACGGACGACGATAGTCTGTTTAAGAAGTACTGGCCTGCTGACGTGCAGATGGTGGGTAAGGAAATCGTGCGGTTCCACACGATCTACTGGCCAATTATCCTGCATGCGCTGGGTCTTGAACTGCCAAAACAGGTCTTTGGTCACGGCTGGCTCTTGATGAAGGACGGCAAAATGTCTAAGTCAAAGGGGAATGTCATTTACCCTGAAACGTTAGCTGACCGCTACGGCTTGGATTCTGTCCGTTACTACCTGATGCGCGCAATGCCATACGGTAACGATGGGACGTTCACGCCTGAGGACTTTGTGGACCGGTTGAACTACGATCTGGCCAACGATCTGGGGAATTTATTGAACCGGACTGTTGCCATGATCAACAAGTATGAAGATGGTGTCTTACCAGCGTTTGAAGCTGGTGTGACCGATTTTGATGCTGATCTGGAAGCTGTTTCAGAGACCACGCTGGCCAACTACCACGATCTGATGGGCAAACTCCACTTTGCAGATGCCCTTGCTGAAGTTTGGAAGCTGATTGCACGGACCAATAAGTACATTGACGAAACGGCACCATGGGTTCTCGCCAAGAGTGAGGAAGCCGGCGATAAGGCGAAGTTAGCAGCTGTCATGGCCCACTTAGCAGCAAGTTTGCGGATGATTGCCTACCTGTTGAGTCCGGTGATGACACACGCTCCAAAGGAAATATTGGCACAGTTGGGCATCGAATACGATGCTGAAACAAACCTGAACGATCTGAAGTTAGCTGATTTGCCAGCTGGCAATAAGGTCGTTGCTAAGGGCACGCCAATCTTCCCACGGCGGGATGCGGATGAAGAAATTGAATTTATCGCCAACCAAATGACCAAGTCCGACAAGAAGAAGGGTCGGGCCGCCATGGAAGAGGCTAAGAAGCAGGCCAACGTCACAGGTAGTGGTGTTTGGAATCCCGAAGAAACTGAGTTGAACTTGGCTAAGAAGGAAGTTCGATTTGACGCGTTTGAAAAGATCGAACTGAAAGTGGCTGAGATCATCGATGTCCAACGGGTGGCCGGTGCTGATAAGCTCTTGCAATTCCGTTTGGATGCTGGTGACAGTGATGACCGTCAGATCTTGTCCGGTATTGCTGAATTTTACCCAGAACCTAAGGATCTTCTCGGCAAGAAAGTCATCATCGTGGCCAACTTGAAACCCCGCAAAATGCGTGGTCAAGTGAGTCAAGGAATGCTGCTTTCTTCTGAGGATGCGCAGGGTCACGTTCAACTAGTGACCGTTCCTGACAGTATTCAAAACGGGTCAACTGTCGAATAAGCAATTAAATGAAATAACTACTGAAGGGAGGGACGTGCAAGGCCACTTGATGACCGCGGACGGCCCTTTTTTCTTCATACTAGATTGGAGTAGGCGTTTATGAAAATCTTTGATTCTCACACTCATCTGAATAGTCCTGAATTCATTAACGACGTGCCAAAATTCCTGAAGCAGGCCGCCGATTTGGACGTTGTTAAACTAGTGAATGATGGGTCCAACACTGAGATGAATCAGCAGGCAATCGAACTTGCCCATCAGTATCCACAGATGTATGCGGCTGTGGGGTGGCATCCTGAAGATTCCAAGTTCTATGATCAGGACGCGGAAAAGGTGTTGGAAAAACAATTAACTGATGATCGGGTCGTGGCGTTAGGTGAAATCGGCCTCGACTACCACTGGGACAGCAGCCCTAAGGATGTGCAGCAACGGGTCTTTAAGCGCCAAATTGAAATTGCTAAAGCGTATGGCAAGCCAATTGTGGTGCATAACCGGGACGCATTTGAAGATACCTACCGGATTATTAAGTCCGTCGGCATTCAGGATATTGGTGGTGAAATGCATAGCTTTAACGGTGACCCAGAATGGCTCAAAAAATTTTTGGACCTCGGCATGACCATTTCGTACAGTGGTGTCGCAAGTTTTAAAAACGCCCATGAGGTGCATGACGCTGTTCGCGCGACCCCGCTTGACCGGATGATGGTTGAAACGGATGCCCCGTATTTGACGCCCGAACCGCACCGTGGCGAACAAAACCAGCCCGGGTTTACACGCTACACGGTGGAAGCCATTGCTAAGGAACGAGAGACGACGCCCGAGGCGATTGCGGCCGCAACATGGACGAATGCCCACCGCTTTTTTGGGATTAAGGAGAGCTAGTGAAAAAAATAGAGGAAGTCATTGTCGTTGAAGGCAAGGACGATACCAAAGCCATTGCCCGCGCGGTGAACGCGGACACGATAGAAACGCGCGGATCAGCAGTTCCGGAAGATATTTTGGACCTGATCGAGACCATTTCACAACAGCGCGGCATCATCATTTTTACTGACCCTGATTTTTCAGGTGAAAAAATTCGTAAGATCGTGTCGGAGGTCGTCCCGAACGCGAAACACGCGTTTTTGCCCAGAAGTGAAGGTGTTCCAGAGAAGGCGGGTGGTTCGCTGGGCGTTGAACATGCGTCACCGGAAGCAATTCGGGAGGCGCTGGCGAATGTTTATACTGAAACGGACGCCGCACCGCAAACCATTACGCGGGCGGACCTCGTTAAAGCCAGATTGATTGGCGTTCCCGAGTCTAAGGCCCGGCGTGAAGCGCTTGGTGAGGCACTGCGAATTGGCTATGTAAACGGGAAACAACTCCTAAAACGACTTCAGATGTTCCAAATTTCCGACACGGTATTTTGGCAAGCCGTTGCGCAACTTGATCAGGGGGAAAACTAGTATGAAAACACCACTTATTGCCAGTCCGGCACGGACACAGGCCATCATTAACCGTTACCGACTGCCCATTAAAAGAGTCTGGGTCAAAACTTTTTGACGGATATCAACATTCTTGAGCACATTGTTCAGGCTGCTGACCTCACTGAGAAAGACAACGTGATTGAAATTGGTCCAGGCATTGGCGCGTTAACAGAATTTTTAGCCAGAGTGCCCACCAAGTCATGGCGTTTGAAATTGATGACCAACTGATTCCAGTCTTAGATGATACGTTAGCGCTCTACGATAACGTGACGATCGTGAATGAAGATATTTTAAAGGCGAACCTGCCGCAACTGATCAAGGATAATTTTGATGCCGATCGGCCGTTAAAATTAGTGGCCAACCTGCCATATTACATTACGACACCGATTTTGCTGTCTGTGCTGCAGTCTAGCATGCATTTTGATAACATCACCGTCATGATGCAAAAGGAGGTCGCTGACCGGTTAGTTGCCGTGCCAGGGACTAAGGCATACGGCTCGCTGTCGATTGCGGTGCAGTATCGGTCGACACCCGAAGTCGCCTTTACGGTGCCGCGAACAGCGTTTATTCCACAACCTAACGTTGATTCCGCCATCATTACGATGACGGACAGAGCGGCCTTTGATCCGGCGCCGTTTGACGAATCCGTGTTCTTTAAGTTCGTGAAGGGGTGCTTCATGCACCGCCGAAAGAGTTTTTGGAACAATTTGTTGGCCATTTTCGGGAAGGACGCCGACGTTAAAGCCCAACTCACGGATGTGTTAGAAAAAGTGCACGTGTCACCTCAAATTCGATCGGAAAAATTAACCATCGAGACCTTCATTTTATTGACTAACACCTTACACGACGAGGGGTTACTATAAGTCAGCAAAAAAACTTGTTGAAAATAAATGATTGTGGTATAATATTGACTTTTTTGTGAAACGGGCGTAAAATGTTTCACGAGGGGTGAGATCATGCCAACAAGTTTAGCAGACATTAAGGACCGACTCGATCATCGTATCGGGGAGGAACTTATGGTTATTTCCCAGGCGGGCCGTAAGAAGACAACGGAACGTCATGGCATTTTGAAGGAAACCTATCCAGCAGTCTTTGTCGTTGATCTGGATCAGGACGAAAACTCCTTCGAACGTGTTTCGTACAGCTACACGGATATTCTGACTAAGAACATCCAAGTCGATTTCGACGAGGCTGCCAACGAATAAGGCAAATAAAAAGGTGATTCTACCAGATGGTGGATCACCTTTTTATTTTGCCTTATTTTTGGATTGAGCTGGCAGGTCGCTTCGTTGCGCCGTTCTGCCCTGCAGGCTGTGGTGTCATGAAACTGTTAATCAATCGTTAGCAGTGACTAGCACATTTTGAGAAGCATTGCTGTCAGTGATCTTACCCGCAGTCAAGCGGATTCTCTATGAACTTGGTTTAACGCCATTGTGATGTTTAACCAATGGTAAAAATTAAGCTCAATGTTAGTGGAATGGAGCAATTTGGCACGGAGTCGTGGTGTCGACATCAGTTAGCGACCGTACTGTGGTCGGTTACTGATGTGCGAGACGATGGAGATCCATTCAGATGGCGCACAGCGACAGCTGAATTAGCTTCATCGCGAGCCACTACGCGGAGTGCCAAATTGCGGAATGCAACGGACTATCACTTGGAAAAGACAAAAATAGACATCTACTTACATAATTAACGCCGTCCATTCCTAAATTATCGCTGAAGTTACCGCAAGTTTTGTCATTTGATACCTGTTTCGAGTATAATATCAGTAATTACTTTGAAGGTGTCCCGGAATGAGACATGACAATAAGGGGCGACCTTTTCGAGAATTTAGGTGAGAGCACTCATGAAAATAGTGGAGAAAGCAGCGGCTAAGGTCAACCTTGGCTGGACACCACGTACCGTCACGATGATGGCATGCCAGAATGGAATATGGTGATGACGTCGATCGACCTGGCGGACTACGTGGAGGTTCGCGATACCGGCAGTCAGAACGTGAAAGTCACGTCTGACTCTGGGTTTCTACCAAGTGACCAGCGTAACCTGGCTTATCAGGCAGCGACGTTGTTGCAACGGACGTGTCACGTTAAGCGTGGCGCGGCAATCAGAATCAAGAAGAACATCCCCGTTGCGGCGGGGCTTGGGGGCGGTTCATCCGATGCAGCTGCGGTGCTGCGGGCACTGAACCAGCTGTGGCATCTGGACTTGTCCTTGAAAGAACTGGCGACGATTGGCTTAAAAGTCGATTCAGATGTGCCATACTGTGTGTACAGTAGAACGGCACACGTTACCGGTGTTGGTGAAGAAATCCGAGTGTTAGAGCCAACCCTCGACCCAATGTGGTTGGTGTTGGCAAAGCCAAACGTCAGCGTTTCGACCCCCAGTATCCTGCGACAGATCGAGTACGAGTCCCTCGAACATCCAAATATTTCGGGGGTGCTCGAGGCAATTGACGCAGGTAGTTATGACCAACTGGTGGCGACTGTGGGCAACGCTCTTGAACCGATTTCGGCTGGGCGTTACCCGGAGATCAGACAAATTAAATCCCGTATGAAGGCCTATGGGGCGCCGTGTGCGCTCATGAGTGGGACTGGGCCGACAGTGTTTTCAATTTTTAACAAACAATCACGAGCAAACCGCGTATTTAATAGTATTCGGGGCTTTTGTTCCGAAGCATATCTGGTCCGCTCACTATAAGGAAGTGCAAGATGACAGCAAAATGGGTAAAAATAACGGCAGCAGCGGTTGCCGGTAGTGCAGTCAGCATGATTGGTGCCAGTTGGTTAGCGTACGAACAAGCCACGCACGTGACGAACCGGCAAAAGGAAAAGTGTAAAGAATTAGCCATTTCAGAAAACACGCCAGACGATAACGTATGGTACGTGAAACAACCACTGGTTGAGTGGCGACTGAACTCGGCCGATGGGCTTCTGTTGCGGGCCAGTTTTATTCCCGCAAAGTCGGATCACCGGAAAGTGGTTATTCTGGCGCACGGAATCAACCACGCTCGTGAGCAAATGATTCCTTACGCGCGCTGGTTCCACGAGCATGATTACCACGTCTTGATGCCGGACGCTCGGGCGCAGGGTGAGTCGGGCGGTCACACAATTGGTTTCGGCTGGGCTGACCGTCTTGATTATCAAGCCTGGGTCAACCAGGTCATCACAACCCTTGGCGACGACGTTGAGATCGTTTTGATGGGTATCAGTATGGGTGCTGCGACCGTTATGGCGGCTACCGGCGAAGGATTGCCGGATAACGTCAAGGCCGTTGTGGCAGACTCTGGATTTCAGTTGGTCTATAAAATGGCAAAGCACATTGTTCGCACACAGTATCACTTGCCGACGTTCCCGCTGGTTCAAATTGCGGATCGTATTTCGCAGCTTAAGACTGGGACCGCTGGGTTGAAGAAAACATTGGTGAGCAGCTGCAGAAGTCCGATATCCCAGTGCTGTTGATTCACGGTGAACAAGATGAAGTCGTGCCGGTCAAGGATGTGGACGTGTTATATCGCGCCTTACAAGGACCAAAGCAACGGTATGTCGACCCAACAGCAAATCACGTGCAAGCTTACAGCAATGACTCAGAACGGTATTGGCAGACGGTGAGCGATTTCTTAGAGGAACATGTTAAAGCCTAAAGAAAGCGTTACATTCAGTAATCCTTGCGAAAAACAATTGACAATTGACAGGATTGCTTTAAAATAAAATAGTAATCATTACGATTAAACAATTAAATAGCATTTCGGTGCTATTTTTGATTAAAGGGGGCTATCGGCAAATGGCTGATACCATTCTGAAACTCAACGACTTATCGTTTTCATTTCCTGATAAGCCAGTGTTCTCACACTTGAACTATGACCTGACAGCCGGCACCTTCTTGAGTATTGTCGGTGAAAACGGGGTGGGGAAGACCACCCTGATGCGAATGGTCCTACAAGAACTGAAACCATCAAGCGGATCGGTCGACTTTTTACCGAGTCGCCAGGCTGTCAATGTGGGGTATGTCCCGCAGTTTCGTAATATTGATATGGAGTATCCGCTGTCCATTGAAGACTTTGTGAGTTTGAATCAAGCCGGGTTTAAACTGCCATGGCGCTCTCGTGAGGAAAAACGGCGGGTTCGCCAAATTCTTGATGAAACGGGATTAGCGGGGGTGTGCAAGCGCCCGCTCGGGGAGGCCTCTGGTGGCGAAAAACAAAAGGCCTACCTGGCACAAGCACTCCTGGATGAACCGAACCTTTTGATCCTCGATGAATCGACTGCGAGTTTGGATCCAATCGCTAAAAACGAGCTGCTGACACTTGTTAAGCAGATCAACCAGGACCAGAATTTGACGGTGATCTTTATCACCCATGATATTCCGCTGGCACGCCAATATGCGGATAGCTATTTATTCTTGAAGCCTGACCATTATGAGTCAGGACTAATTGCTGATTTGACGGATGAAAAAGTGGGGAGAATGAACAATGTTTAGTTACTCGTTTATGCAAAACGCATACATGGCTGGGACGCTGATTGCCATTATTTCAGGCATCATGGGCGTGTTTGTCATCGCACGAAACATGTCCTTTCTGACCCATATACTATCGGAAATTGGGTTTGCCGGTGCGGCCTTTGGTATCTTCATGGGCTGGCAGGCACTGAACGGCATGTTGCTGTTTACGACCATTAGCTCGATTGGCGTTGGTGAGTTAGGGGCGAAGTCGTCCCGGCGAGAAAATTCGATTACGGCAATCTCGGCGTTGGCGATTGGTCTGGGCATCCTGTTCTTATCGCTTGCCAATAGCAATGCCAGTTACGCGACAGGCATTCTATTTGGGAGTGTCATTGGCATCAGCCGGCAAAATGTGATTCAGATGTCACTGCTTTCTGCTGGTGTGCTGATCTGCTTACTCGTTATCTATCGTTTTTTGAAATTTGACTCATTTGACCCAATTGGTGCCAGGGTGGAAGGCCTTTGGACAAGAACCATGTCTGTGATTTTCTTGGTGCTACTGGCCTTTTCCGTTAGCGTTGCGGCTCAAATCGTCGGTTCACTGCTGATTTTTATCTTACTGACGCTGCCAGCTGCAGCTGCAAAGTACTTCGTGCACTCGGTCGGGGCCATGGCAGGCCTGGCTGTGTGCTTCGCACTGTTAGGCGTTTGGCTGGGCCTGTACCTAAGCTACGTGACCAACTGGCCAGTCAGTTTCTTTATCAGCGTGATCGAAGTTATCTGCTACTTTAGTGCCCTGATGTATAATCGGGTTCGAAGCTAATGAATTGAACAATTAGATAGGGACTGAACGCTCGATTGCGCTTGGTCCCTTTTTTGATTAAAAAAGCGCGAATACTAGACCGGCATACAACTCAGTTTTATGACGTTGCATTTCCGAGGAAGATTTTGGGAATAATTTTTCAACTCAGTCTTAGCAAGGCGATGAAACGCTATTGGCGATTAAAAATCATGCCGCTTAAGATCAAACGTGAGAAGCATCACTCTTAGGGAGCGAGATGCAGTCGAGGGCGGATTTCTCCGCAAACTGGTGTTGACTGCATCTTGATGCTTAGCTGAAGATGACAAGAAGCTCAAGGTAAGTGGAATGCAGTAATTTGGCACGGGGCTGTGGTGTCGACATCAGTTAGCGACCGTATTGTGGTCGGTTACTGATGTGCGAGACGATGGAGATCCATTCGAGAGCTGCGCAGCAGAAATCGAATTAGCTTCATCGCGAGCCACTACAGCCCCGTGCCAAATTGCGGAATGTAACGGACTACTCTCCCAATGTAAAGGGTAGTAGTGACACAGAGATGGCACCAAAAGCCGGATTTTGAAAATAATCCAGTGATAAAATCATGAGATTAGCGGATTAGTAGCGTAAAACACGAACGTTTATGCTAAAATGGGTAAGAGTTTAAATCCAACGTATTGCATTATGGGAGGAAACAAAGTGAAAGTTAGAAGAAGCGACCGGCTAATTGATATGACCCGGTACCTATTGGAGCGGCCACATCAATTAGTTTCGTTGACCTTTTTTTCGGAACGCTATGAGTCAGCTAAGTCTTCAATCAGTGAAGATTTAACCATTTTAAAACGGACATTCCGCACGCGGGGCACGGGTCTGTTAGAAACCGTTCCTGGTGCAGCGGGTGGGGCACGGTTTATTCCGTACATCACCAAGAATGAAGCTAGCCAGTTCGTCGATGATATGATTACTGCCTTGTCGGAGGAATCACGGTTCCTGCCAGGCGGGTACGTCTACATGTCTGATCTGCTGGGCCGGCCTAACGTTTTAAGACAGGTCGGTCGCATCGTTGCTACCCAGTACCTCCACGAAACGGTGGACGCTGTGATGACCGTTGCCACAAAGGGGATTCCAATTGCTCAGGGCGTTGCTGAATCCTTGAACGTGCCATTTGTCATTGTGCGCCACGATTCTCAAATTACTGAGGGGTCGACCGTGAGCGTGAACTACGTTTCCGGGTCGAGCCAACGAATCGAAAAGATGGCCTTATCAACGCGAAGTCTAAAGCCGGGGTCACGGGTGTTGATAGTGGACGACTTTATGAAGGGCGGCGGCACTATCGGCGGGATGCAATCCCTTGTTAAGGAATTTAATTCCACGGTTGTTGGCGTTGCTGTCTTCGCTGAGGGCGCCTTTGAAGGCACCTCAAAAGTACCGGACTACACCTCATTATTGAAAATTGATGCGACGACTGACCATGTTGAAGTCACCCCTGGGAACTTTGCGGATCAGATCTACACACCAGATCGCATGAGTGAATTAAAAAAATAAGGAGACTTGATTGGTAAAATGAGCACGAGAAATACGATTATTTTAGCTGCTGGTAAGGGTACCCGGATGAAGTCCAAACTGTACAAGGTCCTCCACAAAGTTTGTGGCCGGTCCATGGTGGATCACGTGTTGACCCAGGTTGAAAAAACCAACATGAACCGAATTGTGACCGTTGTCGGTTATGGTGCCGAAAAAGTCGAAGAAACGTTGCATGACCGCACTGAGTACGTGTTACAAAAAGAACAGCTCGGTACCGGCCATGCCGTTTTACAGACGGAACCGTTGCTGAAGGACCAGGATGGCACCACACTCGTTGTGAGTGGCGATACCCCGCTTTTTCAAGCCCAAACTTTTGAGAACCTCTTTAAATATCACGAAGCTAAGAAGGCCATGGCTACCGTTCTAACCTCCAAGGCACCAGACCCAACCGGTTATGGTCGGATCGTACGGAATGATGTCGGCATTGTTGAAAAGATTGTCGAACAAAAGGACGCCAGTGAAAAAGAACAAGAAATCGATGAAATTAACACAGGTGTCTATGTGTTTGATAACAAGGCCCTGTTTGCTGCGCTGCATGAAATCAAAAATGATAACGCCCAGGGAGAATATTACCTGACCGATGTAATCGAAATTTTGAAGAACCAGGGTGACATTGTGGCCGCTTACCGGATGAACTCCTTTGAAGAATCAATGGGGGTCAACGACCGGGTGGCCTTGTCAAAGGCAACCAAGGTCATGCAGCGCCGGATCAACGAAACCCACATGCGCAATGGCGTGACCCTGATCAATCCTGAAGACACCTACATTGACGTCGACGTTAAGATCGGTTCTGACACCATCGTTGAACCCGGCGTGTTGCTGAAGGGCAAGACGGTGATCGGCGACGACTGTCTCATTGGCGCCCATTCAGAAATTCACGATTCAACCATTCATAACAATGTCACCGTCACGTCTTCCTACATTGAGGATTCTGAAATGGACGAGGACAGCAACATTGGCCCCATGAGTCATTTACGGCCAGAGTCTAAAATTGGGCAAAAAGTGCACCTTGGTAACTTTGTGGAAGTTAAGAAAGCCACCATTGAAGAGGGCACCAAGGTCGGTCATTTGACGTACGTCGGGAACGCCCACCTCGGCAAACGGATCAACGTTGGCTGCGGGGTTGTTTTCGTGAACTACGACGGTGCTCATAAACATGACACAACTGTTGGCGACGACGCTTTATTGGCAGTAACTCAAATCTAGTCGCACCGTTGACCGTTGCTGACCATTCATTCATCGCAGCTGGTTCCACCATTACAGACGAAGTCGGTCAGTATGACATGGCCATCGCCCGTGCCCGTCAGACCAACAAAACTGGGTATTTTAAAAAGTTACCTTATGATCCAGAAAACGAATAAGGAATAAAAACTTGCCATGACGATTGTAAATAGCATAGAATAAAGTTAGAAATAAGCCATTTGGAGGATCCCATGTCAGAAAAATATAATGACCCAAAGTTGAAAATCTTTGCGTTAAATTCCAATAAGCCGCTCGCCCAACGCATTGCCGATGAGGTTGGCGTGGACTTAGGAAAAACATCAGTTGACCGGTTTAGCGATGGTGAAATTCGGATTAACATTGAGGAAAGTATTCGTGGTTGTCATGTGTACGTCATTCAATCAACGTCAGCACCCGTGAATGATAATTTGATGGAACTGCTGATCATGGTCGATGCCTTACGTCGGGCCAGTGCGGAAACCATTAACGTGGTGATTCCATATTACGGCTATGCGCGTCAAGACCGTAAGGCACGTTCTCGCGAACCAATTACTGCAAAATTGGTCGCTAACATGTTGGAAACAGCTGGTATCACGCGAGTCGTTGCATTAGATTTGCATGCGGCTCAGATTCAAGGATTTTTCGACGTCCCTGTGGACCATTTGATGGGTGCGCCTTTACTGGCGGACTACTTCATCAACCACGGGTTAGACGAAGACGCTGTTGTGGTTTCCCCTGACCACGGTGGTGTGACACGGGCAAGAGCTTGGCAGAATTCTTAGAGGCGCCAATTGCGATTATCGATAAGCGGCGTCCGCGGGCTAATGTGGCTGAAATCATGAACATCATTGGTGATGTGAAGGGTAAGCGGTGCATTATGATCGATGACATGATCGATACGGCCGGCACCATTACCTTGGGTGCCCAGGCATTGATCGATGCCGGTGCCAAGGAAGTCTATGCAAGCTGTACCCACCCAGTATTATCGGGACCAGCTATCGAACGAATCGCCAACTCACCAATTAAGCAGTTTGTGGTGACGGATTCGATCCAGTTACCAGAAGAAAAACAGATCGACAAGTTAAAGCAGATCTCAGTGGGTCCCCTGATTGGCGATGCCATCAAGCGAATCTATGAGAATAAGCCAGTAAGCCCATTGTTCCATAATCGGTTTCATGGGGCGGAATAGTGTAGAGTGTGTAGGAAGGGCGTTTAGGGTGCGGAGCATAAGTTACTTTCGGCATAAAATCCCGGTCTTGGATTTTGTGCCGGAAGTGACTTATGCAGTAGCACCCTGCCACTTCCGAAACACGTTTCGGCTAGATAAAAGAGAACCAGAAAATAAAGAAAAGCGGGATGCGCAAGCATCTCGCTTTTTAAGTTCTTGACCTGGAGTGTGTAGGAAGGT
>NZ_BBAG01000042.1 GCF_001311135.1 Secundilactobacillus paracollinoides DSM 15502 = JCM 11969 | reverse complement strand
CGATAAAATCCAAAACCGGGATTTTTTCGCCAGAGTGCCTTACGCAGGAGCCCCTTAACCGCCTCGCTCCACACTCTTTACTTATTAATATTAGTCATATCAATAGGAACAACCCACTGATCAAACTGTTCCTCAGTAACCAACCCAGACTTCAAGGCGGCTACCTTCAACGTAGTGCCCTCTTTTTCAGCAGTCTGTGCAATCGTCGCACTTTCATGGTAGCCAATGTGTGGTGATAATGCAGTCACTGTCATGAGTGAATTATCCACCAATTCTTCCATCCGCTCTGCATTGACCGTCAACCCAGCAATCATCTTGTCCGCAAAGCCGCGCATGGTGCCTTCAAGCAGTTCTGCTGATTCCAAGAAGGCATCGATCAAAACTGGCTTATAGACGTTCATTTCAAAGTTCCCCTGACTAGAAGCCACGTTAACCACAACATCGTTTCCCATAACTCGGACAGCAGCCATCGTAATGGCTTCAGCTTGAGTTGGGTTAACCTTCCCAGGCATGATCGATGAACCAGGTTCGTTCGCTGGAATGTTCAATTCATTGTAGCCGGCACGTGGACCGCTAGCTAGGAACCGGACGTCGTTGGCGATCTTCATCAGATCACTGGCCAACGTCTTGATGGCCCCGTGTACCACATTTAATCCTGAATGGTGAGCCAAGCCGTAGAATTTGTTGCTGTCGGCGGTAAACTTCAGATTGTAGAGGTCACTCATCTTTTCAGCAATGATATCGGCAAAGTGAGGCGCAGCGTTCAACCCTGTTCCAACGGCAGTTCCACCCATAGCGATTTCGCTTAAGGTCTGGCCTAAGGTCTTCAAATAGTCTAAATCATGTTCCAAAGCACTGACCCAACCGCTAACTTCTTGACCAAACGTTAATGGCGTTGCGTCCTGCAAATGAGTTCGGCCGATTTTAACGGTGGTCCAGTATTTTTCTTGCTTCTGCTTTAATTCATCAATTAAGTGTTGTAATGAGGCTTCTAAGCGGTTCACAGCCGCTGCCGCAGTCAAATTCATGGCTGTTGGGAAGATATCGTTTGAACTTTGACCATGGTTAACGTCATCGTTTGGTAAGATTTCAATGTCTGCGTTAATCTTTGCGGCCTGATGAGCGACGACTTCGTTCACGTTCATGTTCGTTTGGGTGCCTGAACCGGTTTGGTAGACAACTAGTGGGAAGTCCTTGCGCAGGTCTTCGTCGCTGAGTGCTAATAACGTGTCAATGGCTTCAACGATTAAGTCAGCCTTCTTGCCATCAATCGCTTCAACTTCCTTGTTCGCAATGGCAGCGGCCTTTTTGATTTGGAGTAAGGCCTTAATGATTTCAAGTGGCATCTTTGCGCCAGTCGGGAAATTGTTACGACTCCGTTCCGTTTGAGCGCCCCAAAGTGCGTTCACTGGTATCTTAACTTCGCCGATAGTGTCTGATTCGATTCGGTAATCTTCTGTCATGAGATGTTGCTCCATAAAATTAAAATTAAAATTAAATGAGAATAACGCTTATGTACAATTATTAACAACCATACTAATAGTACCACGTCATTATAGTCAACCTTTCATTAAATTATAATCATTCCTTATATTGCGCCTATTATTCCGATTGCCATTAAAAAAAAGCCCCAAAATGCGTAGTGTCACGTTTTAACACTTATCAAAATAACCCCCAGTTATCGCAACTATTAAACAGCGGTCTTGCAAATTCATAAAACGCTTCAATTTTTTAATCAGAACAGGTATCATCTAACTAAGATCAACACGCTTCTCATTTAGGATGTTAGGAGGTGCCTTCACTTATGAAAGACATTAAACAACAAGAACAAATTGCCAACATTGCCAGAGATTACTACCTTTCCAAGCTCACAATTTCTCAAATATCCAAAAAATACCAGCTCAGTCGTTATTTGATCTCAAAATACTTGGATGACAGCGTGAGTACCGGTTTAGTTAAAATTACGATCAACGCCCCAATCGATCGTAACCTGGAGATGGAAGCTCAGTTCAAAAAAATGTTTACTATTCAAAATGCCTTTATCTTGAAGGATGCGGACACCACCAACGATGATTACGAAAACATCGTTTCATTTGCGGCTGAAGAAATTCAAACAATGATTCATCAAAGCACCATTGTTGGCGTGGCTTGGGGCGGCACAGTGGCAACCGTCATTAACCATTTCCAGCCTGAAGTCAACGATGATGTGACCTTCACCCAATTTGCCGGTGATAATCTCAAATATAATTCGGCGTTCGGCTCAACACCACTCGTCCAAAAGGCGGCTGCCAAGTTCGACGCCCGCTACCTCACCCTGCCGGGACCGCTTTACATCCTCAATGATGACATTCGCACGACCTTTCAACAGGAACCCGCAATGATTCCGACCTTCTCGGCAATGTCACGGATGGATATGCTGTTTTCGGGGCTTGGCACCATGGCGTCAGTCGACTCAATTCCCCAGTGGCGTAATCACCGTGACGAAATCTTGGGTAACGCTGATGACAGTGACGTCGTGGGCTTCCTGTATGGTCGACCCTACGATATCAATGGTCTGATTTTAAACGCGCAACGTGACAAGTTTTTCGGTGCTTCTCTCGATAGCATCATGGCCGTCACTCACAGAGTCGGTATTGTAAAAAGTAAGTTTAAGGGCCGCACACTGCTGGGAGCGTTACGCGGTGGGCTCCTAACTGATATCGTCACAAACGAATCGGTCGCAAACCGGGTCCTACTTGAGGATCATCACAACTAAAACAGATGGGGCATCACTCAGGAATGACATCGTGAACACTGTCATTCCTTTTTGAACAACATCTTCTTATATAATTGTAGGATTAATAACACAATTGAGGAATACTGAACATAATTCTTTATTTATTTAAAATCCCCCTAATGTGTAAAATATTTTTGGCCATCCTACAAAATGCATAGTCGTAACCAGCGTCACAGCAAAGAAAACGCATTCATAGTAGTTGCTTTCAGACCGAAATTGCATTACAATTTATTCGTATATTATATGACTAGGAATATATTAAGTTAATTTGAGGTGAGACTTGTGAAAATAACAGCAATTGTTGGTTCTAACTCGAAACACTCTGCCAACCGCAAACTGCTCCAGTTTATGAGTCGCCATTTTGATGACCAAGACATTACGGTAGCTGACATTGACAAAGTACCAATGTTTAACGAAAACTACCCTGGGGGCGACCCCCAATCGGTCACCGACCTGGCGCAACAGATCGAACAGTCAGACGCCGTCATTATCAGTTGTGCCGAGCACGCCCACACAGTTTCCTCTTCATTGAAGAGTGTGATTGAATGGCTGTCATACAACGTGCACCCCTTTGCAAACAAGCCCGTCATGATCGTCAGCGTGTCTTCCCTACCACAGGGAGGATCACGGGCACAAATGGCCCTGCGTCAGATTCTAAATTCTCCCGGCGTCAACGCTGAAGCTTGGCAGGGGGATGAATTTCTCTTAGGAAATGGCGACACTGCGTTCGACGAAAACGGGGATGTTAAGGATGAAGGCACCGTTAAATTCTTAGATAAATGTTTTGCCGAATTCTTGACGTTTGCTGAACGTCAAAATGCGAAGTAAGGAGGTCCGATAAATGAAATTTGCTGCAATTGTCGGCACAAACGCTGACTTTTCATACAACCGTCTGTTACTTCAATATATGAAGAAACACTTCAAGCAATTAGCTGATATCGACGTATTAGAAATCAACCAACTGCCAGAATTCGACCAGGATCTGCCCTATGAGGAACAGTCCATGGCCGTTTGGAAATTCAAGCAGGCTGTAAAAAATGCGGATGGCGTCATTTTCTCTTGTCCAGAGTATGACCACGCTATCCCAGCAGCACTCATTAGCGCCATTGAGTGGCTATTCTACAATCCCAAGAATATTTTGGAACGCAAACCAACCATGGTTGTCGGCGTTTCATACGGGACTCAGGCAACGTCACGGGCACAAGAACAAGTGCGCCAAATCTTGGCTTCACCAGACTGTAACGCTGCCGTTCAAGCTGGTCATGAAGTCCTTGTCGGTAGAGCTGCCCAGAGTTTCAGCAAAGACGGTAATATCACCGATCAAGACGCTGTGGCTAACCTGGAAGAAAGCTTTACCAGCTTCGTGCAAATGACCGACGCTTTAAGTAAACAAACTGAGGAGGATGACCTTATGACTTTGAAACAACCATTTGTGAACGATGCCTACATCAACTTCCCTACTGGACGGTTAACGTTCAAGGAAGCCCAACAAATTTTCAGCACCATTCCGTTTGAAATCGACCTGATCGACCGCACCGACCACTTTGCCTGGTATTCCGATAAACCAAACCGGGAACATGTCCGTCACGTTAACGAAATCGGTGAAACTGTGGAAGAATGTCACCCACCGAAGGCCTTGCCAGCCGTTAAAGCCATTATCAACAGCTTCAAAGACGGCTCACGTGACATGGTGGAACGCCCATTGATCATGCACGGTCACCGGACTTTGATCCAGTACTATGCCCTGCGTGACGTTGACGGCTCATACCTTGGAACGATTGAATTCACTGGGAGTGTTGAACACATTATCGGCTTGTTCGAAAAAGGTGCCTTTACCGATGTCATGAGCGGTGCTTCAAAACACGGTGATGACGCTGCTAAACCAGCCAGCGCCGATGCAACAACTGGTGCTTCTGAAGACACCGGTGCACCGGTCGACGACGCCGCTGATGGTGCTGACCAAGCACAGGCGGATACTGATGCCACTACTAGTGCTTCTAAAGAAGATTAATCTACAATTAAAACCCCAGCCAAGGCAATTCTGCGTTGTCTTGGCTGGGGTTTTTGTTTTTGCAGTTTTAATGTCATTCCGAGCGCCCTTCACTTGAAAGGCTAATACTTGGTGATAGTTCGTTGCATTCCGCAATTTGGCACTCCGCGTAGTGGCTCGCGACTCCGCGCCAAATTGGTCCATTCCACTGACGTTGAACTTACTCGTTATCACTGGTTAAGTATCACAATGTGCGTTAAAACTAGTTTGCGAAGAATCCGCCCTCGACTGCCAGTAAGCCTATTGACAGCAATGCTTGTCACGATTTGCAAGTCTCACCAGTAATGATTAGAAGATAGGCTTCATGACCGCACTTATGAGAAACCACCATCCAGGATGACTATTACCAGTATTGCAGCGAAGCGACATTAAAGTGCTACTTTAAATTACTCAACAATAGAAAGCCCATATAACAATAAAAAGCAGCTATTCGCGTTAACCATTCGTTAACCCAGATAGCTGTTTTAAATTTAAAGCGTCTCACTAAACGCCAACAAATCCCGCCGTTTCTGCACCGTATAGTGGGCTTCCGGCATCTTAACCGGATGGCCCCAAACATTATATAAAATACCAGTCTGCGTATAGCGCGGATCCAGGGCTAGTTTTGCGACCAGTTTAGATTCAGATTTAGCCGGCACATTGTACAAGCCGCGCAACGTTTTCGCCATGGCGGATGCATCCGTGCCCATACCCGTTCGGATCAGACCTGGGTTAAAACAGTTAATTGTGATGCCGTCGCGTTTATATCGCCCAGCAAGCGCCTGCGTGAATAACATTTTGTTTGAAAACGCCGCGTCGATCACCTGCGACCCGTTCAAGCCGGCACAGCTTGGGTCATCAGGGATCAACACGGGCTGGTTCTTCGCCACCAATGCCAAGCCGAGCACGTTGAGCACCCGCGCGCCCTTCCGCAACCGGTCGTGAAGTTCCGTCGTCAACCAGTATGTGGCGGCATAGTTTAAAGCATAACTCGTGTTCACACCCTCCGCCGTTGGCGTTTGTGGCAGCGTGACCCCGCCCGCCGCATTGATCAGGCGTCCAACCGAATATTTTGGTCGATCAGCCGCTCGTGCAACGCCTTAATATCGCTATGCAGCGTGAGATCACACAACTCGGCCCAGATCAGCGGGTTGTTGGACCGCCGCTGAATCTCTGCCACCGCCGCATCCGCTCGTGATTGACGATGTCCCAAAATAATGACTTCTGCACCGGCCTTCGCCAATGAGATTGCGGCCGCTTTGCCGACACCTGACGTTCCGCCTGAGATCAACACAATTTTGTTTTCCACCTTGGGTTGCTTCACCGTAATTCACTCCCTGTTTCAGTTTCATTACGATAATGTTACACGATTATTTCCGGTTTTGCACGGGCTTTGGCGCATCTTGTTTAATCTTATTAGAAAGTAAAACAGTTGGTAACAAAATGACCAGTGCGGCAATTGAAATGATCAGGAACCCATATTGAAATGCGTCGAGTCGAATGGTCACTAAATGCTGATGGACAAACGATTGCAGCATATTATCGGCCACTGTATAACGGCCGGCTTTCAGATGAGTTTCGAACGTTTTCACGTGCGCCGTTGAGAAGGCCGTCACCACCGTGGTGATCAGCGCTGACCCAAACGCACTACCGATATTTTGCACGATCCGCGATCCGATCGTCGCTGCCGGCACATCGCTGCCCGCCATGCCGCTATATGAATCGGCCATTAACGGTGTCAAGATGCCACCAGCACCAATGCCGCGGACCAGCAGAACGGCTGCGATAACCCAGTAAGAAGTGTGTTGATCGATCCAGAAAAACGGAATTGTCCCAACGAATGTGATGAGACAGCTGACCAATACAACGTATTTGGCGCCAATACTGTCCGTGAGTCGGCCTGTCATCGGCCGTGAGATCAGCATCCCGACTCCTTGCGGCACCAGCGCTAAGGCGGCCATGATGACACTCATGCCGCGCACGTTTTGAAAGTACAGCGGCAGCAGTAACATAGCGCCGTTGAGCACCGTACCAGCAATAAAGAGCCCAATAACGGAGCCGTCAAACGACTGGAACTTAAATAGTTTCAAGGGTAAGACTGCCCGGTCGCCCCGGATGGCTGCCCAGAGCACGTACAGCACCAGCGCAACTGCCCCAGCAATTAAGAATGTTACCGTGGTGTGGTTGCTGAAACTAGCCGTGTGGGCGGCTTTCACAACCCCGTAGATCATACTGCTAGTGGCTGCAATCAGCAGCAACGTCCCAATGAGGTCTAGTTTTGCCTGTTTATTTTGTGCTGGGTAGTTTGGCATCTTCCAGGCAATCAGCACCAGCGCAATGAGCGTAACCGGCACGTTGATCCAGAAGATCCAGTGCCACGACAGAAACTTGATGATGATGCCGCCGATTACTGGACCAACTAACGGACCAAGGATCATCGGTAACCCCACCGTTGCCATCATTTGCCCCATGACTTCGGCACCGGCTGTCTGGACCAGCAAAGTGGTCAGCAGCGGCATGATCAGGCCACCGGCGAACCCCTGGACGAGGCGCGCAGCAATCAAAAACTGAATGTTTGGTGAAATGGCAGACAGCACTGACCCGATCCCAAATAACAGCTCCCCCGTCATGAAGACGTATTTGCCATCAAAATGGTTGATCAGCCAACTGGAAAACGGCACAGCCACCCCAGTTGCCAGCATGTAGCAGGTAATCGTCCACTGCACGGTCGTGACCGAACTGTGAAAACTTGAAACGAGATTGTTGATTGCGATGTTCATCATGGTGGAGTCCAGTAATGGTGCCATGGCCCCGAACACCACCACCCAGGCAACGGTCATGGTTGCCTTTGAAATTTGTGGTTTAGTTTGCATGTTATCCTCCTGAATAAGAAACTTTAAGTATCTTAAAAGTACAAATGCTATAATACTCGTTAGAAACTAAAAGTCAATAAGAAACTTTAAGTATCTTATTTAGAAAGAAGGGGTCGTATGACGCAAACTCGTCGGCGGGGCGCCGCATTAGAGGCTGCAATTTACCAGGCTACTCGCGAAATTTTAGAGGAAGATGGCCTAACCGGACTGACGTTTCCTAAAGTTGCGGAACGTGCAAACACCAGTAAACCCGTCATTTACCGCCGTTGGGACTCACCGTTTGCCCTGGCAATCGCTGCCCTGCAAGACAAGATCAAGCGTGAAAACCATGGTCGAACAGACGAGATCACCCTCACCGGCCACAGTCTAGCGGACGACCTCACACAGGTGCTGAGACGATTCACCATCAGTATGAAAACCTTTGATGAATCCTATCTGGGAACGCTAATGGACGGCTTAAGCACCGAGCAAAGTGCCACGATCCAGCGGATGATCACCGAGGGGAATGCCATCGACATCAAGGCTGTTGACCGGGTCGTGAAACGGGCACAGGACCGCGGCGAACTTGGAACTGGGACGTTACCCGCTGCGGTGAAACTGTTGCCGTTTGACCTGCTGCGGTACCATCTGTTCGTGAACCAGGAATTTTCGGATGAACAGCTCAGCACCATTATCAATGACGTTTTGATTCCGGCTTATGAACATGCATTAAATCAATAGGACCTTTCCAGCGCTTAAATGTCGCTTTGTTCCGCCGTTCGGCCCTGCAGACTGAGGCCAGAGTGTGGAGCAGGCCGGGTAACTCCCGGAGTGTAAGGCAACTTTGTCGGAAATTCCGGTCTTGAATTTCTGGCAAAGTTGCCTTACACAGTAGGGAGTTGGCCTGCGGAACACGTTTCCGCAATATAAACTAGAAATTCAAGGATCTTCAACGTCTCCCGTGATAGTAAATGACCAAAGTACGGTCATCAACTATCACCGACACCACAGCCTGCAATGCCGAACGGCGCCACTACGCTACGATACTGGTAATCGTCTGCATAGATGGTCAGGTTTCATAAGTGGTGTCATGAAACTTGTTAATAAGTCGTTACTAGTGTCCAATACCTTGTGAGAAGCATTGCTTTCACTGGACTTACTGGCAGTCGAGAGCGGATTTCTCCGCATACTCGGTTTAACGCCATTGTGATGCTTAACCGGTGGTAAAAGGATAGCTCAACGTCAGTGGAATGCAGCAATTTGGCACGGAGCTGTGGTGTCGACATCAGTTAGCGACCGTCCTGTGGTCGGTCACTGATGTGCGAGACGATGGAGATCCATTCGAGAGCTGCGCAGCAGAAATCGAATTAGCTTCATCGCGAGCCACTACAGCTCCGTGCCAAATTGCGGAATGCAACGGACTTACCACCCAATCCCTTTTTAATACGTTAAAGTGCACCCAGCCAGTCTCAGTAATAAATGCAGCCTGCGAAGAAGGCACTTCATCAAATCAAATGAAAGGTCGGTGACCATGAAGATACGCGATTCTTTACATTGGCTTCTTGCATCATTATAGCTGGCATCGTGATTCTAGCTATCGTCGCGCCAGTCACATTTCCGACGATTACGATCGGCCAACGCATTGCCTTAGCACTCAGTGGCTGGGCATCGCTGGTCTCTTCATTGAATCAGCCCACTGGCTCACACGCCAAACAGCCCGGACTCAGCAGTGGCTGCTCATTGGTATCGTCATCGCGATTGGCCTGCTGCAGCTTGCTGTTGCCATCTGTTTCGTGGATGCCGGTGAAGCTGACTCATTTATCGTCAAAAATCAGGCAGTGGCGCTGACGAGTCACCTGACGACCCACTGGAACTCCTATTTTCAAGTCTATAGCAATAACAATAACCTCGTATTACTGCAAACGGCATTGCTGAAAATCGGCAACTTTTTTGGCCTAAAGACGCCGTGGGTCCTGCTCAATCTGTTGCGCTTTATGTGGCTCGACACCGCACTTTGGGCCGGCTTGTCCATTTTAAAAACTTGGCATCGCAACGCATTACGGCCGCTATTTGCTGGTATGTGGCTGCTGACGATTCCGCTTTACTGTTTCGGGCTATTTCTGTACTCAGATTCGCTGGTCATTCCGATTCCGATTGTCACCTTAGCCCTGTGGCAACTCAGCCGGCAGCACACTGGTTGGAAACGCTATAGTCTAGCCGGTCTTTTGATTGTTGAACTCGTTTTTGGCGTTCTGATCAAACCCAATATGATCGTGATGGTCATTGCCTTTATTGGTCTGATGGGCATCGGCTGGTTGCATCGAAAGATTTCGTTCAAAACAGCGGTAACGTTAAGTCTGACCTGTCTCCTAGCGCTCGGCGGCGGCCTGTATGGCAGTAAGATCATGGCAAAACAGGCCGGGTATCAGCCTAACGCTAACCTTGCACTTCCGGCGACCAGCTGGATCGCCATGAGCTGGAATCCAGCAACTAACGGCGAGTATACCTTTCAAGATGCCTACCAGGAGCGGTTATTGCCCACCAAACAGGCAAAGGACGTTCATGCGAAAACACTGCTTGAGCATCGCCTCACTAAATTGGGACCCACTGGGACCGTGACACACCTCGTCAAAAAAAGTGACGCCTTTCTGTCATCGGGGACGTTTGGCGGTTTCAATCTCACCAATCAGTGGCAGAGGGCACCGCACTGGTACCTCGCAAATCAAGACGCGATCGGGTATCACTTAACCGTCCTATCGCAGGTCATGTACGTCGGTCTGTTACTACTCGTACTGTTGTTTTTCACGGCGTTGCCAGTGAATTGGGAAAACGGCTTTCTCTCGCTCAGTCTCCTTGGGCTCATGAGCTTTCACATCATTTTCTGGGAGGTCGAGCCGCGGTATGCCTTACCACTGCTGCCGATACTGTTACTCTGGGGCGTCCTTGGGACACAACGGCTACCAGTCCCTGCAACCCTACAGAACAGAAAACTGGGCCGGTATGCCGTCCCGTTTATCACTGGTATCAGCCTCATTTTAGGCGGTATCGGTTTAACGCGGTTTCAAACTACGACCCACACGCGCATCGTGGCCGAACAAGCTGATGGCAAGTACTACAATAATGACCGCTATCGGCTCAAGCCTGGTGCTTCGGTCACGTCCCGAATCCGAGTCACGGTACCAAGCTCGGCAATCGTGCTGCAGTTCAACCGCCATTCGCAGACGACCGTTGCTGTCACTCTGTATCGTAACGGTCACCGTGTCGCACACATCACCGGGCCAGCGAACCTAAGTGATTATCTGCGATATAAACGTGTCGCTAATGGTCGTTTTACTGTTAAGATCACCAACGTCGGTCACCAAAACACCTCGCTTGGCGTGGCTAGAAGTGCCTTTCCAGTCAATCAGAACCCGTTAGTGGGCCACCAGAATCTCTATTTACGGTATCATGTTTTGTTGCGACACACTGAACAGGACTAAAAAATTTGGTTCACTAAAAACACCCTGACGCTGACTTTCGTAGTTAGACACATCAGGGTGTTTTTTGACAGTCCTCGCCGATAAAAAATTAAACCAATATGGCGGTCAAGACCCGCGAACTCTGAGAATTTCTAATTATTTAACCCCCACCCCATAAGCCCTTCGCAGTCAGTACTGACAATGATGAAAATTTCTCATTTTTCATTTATTTGCGCGTGCTTTTTCTAACCGGCAATTTTGCCTACACTACAGTCATCTTCACTGTTAGGTTTCCCGATGCTAACACAAGTGACCGGCAATCCGGCTGGCCAATACTACTCGATAATTAGGTGATTACTTTGTTAAGAAAAATTAATTTAACGAATTTCTTTGCGGTCCTTTTGATTGGCGGGCTTGGGCTGGGTATTCTTTCCAATGTCATTTTTCCTCAAAACCCCAAACTATCCTGCCTTGTCCTGGCTATTGCGGCGGGCCTTTGGTTTATCAAACCCTACTTCAAAAAATGGACTGACCGATTTTCACCGCAAACCATTAAATGGGCCTTTGTTGGCACAATGGGCATCATTTTACTGGTGCAGCTGCTAATTCTTCACTTTTTACCAGCAACGGTCTACCACGATCCTTATCGGGTGCTGAACCAAGCCGAACTCCTGAGTCGCGGACACCTGACCTGGACGCATTCGATTTACTTTTATCGAAGCCCCCATAACGCGCCGTTGGCAATTTTACTCAGTTACTGGATCAAATTGTTCGCAATGATTCATCTGTCAACGTTTGTGGCAGTTCACTTTCTCTCAATTTTATTGTTGGATGGTCTGATCGCCCTGATCATTTCGCTGGTGCGTCAGTACACGACTCGCAACTACAGTGTTTTGGCAACGATGCTCTTCTTTATCTTCAGCTCATTTGCCTACACCTATTACTTGCAGGTCTTCTACTCCGACTTACCGATTTTGTTTACACTCGCACTTGTTTTCTTTGTCGTTGCACGCTGGACGCACCTCAGCACACTCAAAAAGATTGTCCTGGGTGCTGCCATTTTTCTCGCTGTGATGTTGGGTCAAATCGTTAAACCCAATCTGATCGTCCTGGCGGTTGCTATCGTCCTTGTCGGCGGCTGGTTGTTAATTCGTCAGCGAAAACAATTTGTCAAACTGCTGGTGCCATTTGTGCTCATGCTCGGCGGGTTTGCCGCCAGTGTTCCCGTGACCCATGTCATGGAACAGACCAGCCACTTTTCTGAATCAACAAAATATGAAATTCCCACAACTCACTGGATCGAAATGGGCTATAATCCAAACACCTATGGTCGAATCAGCGGTGCTGACGTGAAAAAACTGGACGCTTTACCAACCAAGGCTGCTCGCCAAGCTTACCTGAATAAGGCCTTCCCTGCTCGGCTGAAAAAGCTAGGCATCGTTGGCATCGTCAAGCAGTGGGCAGTCAAGCTCGGCATTCTCCTCAACGTGGGCAACGTTCAAGCTGCCTACACAGGTGGGTTTATTCAGGCCCCCGCAAGTTACCAAAAGATTGCGGCGCCCGTCAAAACCTTAAGTTCCGCCCTGATGCGTGCCAGCATCATTCTCCTCTACGTGGAAGTACTCCTGAGCAGTGTGGCACTCATCAGACGCCAGGCTACCTTGCCAAACACAGCGTTCGTCCTGGCACTGGTCACCGCGGTTGGCTATCTCGCCTTTCACACCCTATTGTGGGAAACCGAATCCCGTTATGGTCAAGCCCTGATCCCGATGTTGTTCCTGTTAAGTACGGTTAAGCGGCCAGCCATCAAATCACTGACGCCAAAAACAACACGTTTCCGCGTCTTTAGCACCGTCGCCTTTCTGGCCGTGGTCGCAGCCGCCTATATCACGTCACCCCTCACCCTGATCGATAATATTCAACTTGTTTCTGGCCAATTAGGTCAATTGTCCATTCAGTACAAGGCACTGCTGACGGCTGTGAAACCACATCAAGCGGTCACGCAGGAACTCCAGCTGAACCACTCCGCAAGCCGATTTATTGTGTCCACTGCGCCTAAAGCGCACTTAACTGGGCAGCTGATCAACCTTAAAACAAAGCACGCCTACCAGTTAACGGCCGGACCAAAATCATTGTTGGTGCACCACGTCCTCGCAAAGGGCAAATACCTTATTAAGATCAGCAATAACACCACTAAGACGCAAAAATTACAAATTTCTAGAATGTATGATTACAAACTCGCCCCGTACCCGGTCAAGCTCAATAACCAACTGCATCCGAGCTGGTCGCTTATTTACCAGGCAACGCGCGCCGTTAAAATTTAGGAGGTCTTGACTATGAAAGAAACCCGTCAATTCACAAATACCTATCCCGATCTTCACGCCCTACCAGCAAACATTACAACCGAACTGCACGAACCAGAATCGCGCAATGACCTGAAAACCTATTTGAAGGTGCTCTCTACGATTATGCAGGAGGATGGCCGTTATCGGTAGATAGACAATGTTGAGTGCGCTTCATACCGCTTCATGCCGCTTCGTTCCGCCGTTCGGCCCTGCAGGCTGAGGCCAGAGTGTGGAGCAGGCCGGGTAACTCTCGGAGTGTAAGGTGACTTTGCCGGAAATTCCGGTCTTGAATTTCTAGCAAAGTCACCTTACACAGTAGGGAGTTGGCCTGCGGAACACGTTTCCGCAATATAAACTAGAAATTCAAGGATCTCTTCAACGTCTCCCGTATTAGTAACCGACCAAAGAACGGTCGCTAACTAATACCGACACCACGGCCTGCAATGCCGAGTGGTTCCACTACGCTACGATACTGGTAATTGTCATCATAGAGATACCAAACTTCATAAGTGTGTCATGAAGCCTGTTGATTGATTGTTACCAGTGACTAGCACATTGTGAGAAGCATTGCTGTCAATGAGATTACTAGCGGTCGAGGGCGGATTCTCTTCGAACTCGGTTTAACGCTAATGTGATGCTTAACTAGTGGTAAAGAGTATGCTCATCGTCAGTGGAATGGAGCAATTCGGCAGGTTGTCGTGGTGTCGACATCAGTTAGCGACCGTACTTTGGTCGGTTACTGATGTGCGAGACGACTGAGATCCACTCGAGAGCTGCGCAGCAGAAATCGAGTTAGCTCAGTCGCGAGCCACGACGACGGCCTGCCGAATTGCGGAATGCAACGAACTACTACCTACCATTAAATTTTCAACAGTTTCCATCCTGCTGACCACCATGTCCGGTCAGCAGGATCTTCTTAGGGCCACTCGAAACGCGAGTGTCTACCACCGTTATCGCTCTCGTCACGCGGTTTGTTGCTCCTTTGATTCTCACCAACACAGGGTATTGATATGAACTTACACTTGAAGCAAAACAGCGCCGCCATCATTTTAAGAAGTTTTCTCGCCATGCTCATTGTGATCACCGTGCTCTCCAGTGGTATGACCGTTCTGGCAACGGGTCACCAATTATTGGTCAACACCAGCGTAAACTCGACCAATATCGTCCACTCCCTTAAGCAACGGGACATTGACAGTGATGACGACTGGGAAAATTGGCGGGTCAACAGTACGTTAAACACAGCGACGAGCTACGTGCGGGTCCATAACGACCGCAGTGATGCCGCCGTTCGATACTACTATTCTCCCGGCGCAAAAAGCCTGCTGGATGGTCATCCGCATAAGATTCCTTTCTTCACCCACCTCTATTACGAGCCCGGCTTTGGATTTCTCTACCACGCCACTGGTGACGCGTACAAGATCCACTACCAACTGTGGACGAACATGAACGCCCAGTTTGAGCTTTTGGGACGGATCGTTCTCGTTGCTGGTCTCGTGCTGTTGGCAACCCTGATCATCAGCCCATTTTACATTCGTTTCTTCACCAAGCGGCTCACTGAACCACTAGCGAACCTCACCGACAGTGCCGAAAATGCCATTCAGAACCCTTCGCGTGAAAAGTTGCAGCTGCCCGTTCCTGACAAGCCCACTGAAACGACGACCCTAGCGTTGAGTTTCAATAGTTTGCTGAGTCGCCAGCATGAGCAAACTGAAAAGGAAAAAAAGTTCATATCAAACGCCGCTCACGAACTACGGACGCCCATTGCGACCATCCGCAGCCACGCGCAGTTGATTGAACGCCGCGGTAAAACGCACCCGGAAGTGATTACCAAATCGGTACAGTACATTGATGATGAATCTCATCAAATGGAAACCTTAGTCGAGGAACTGTTAGCGCTGACCCGAGCCGACCGCGCCGTCCTGGATTTTACAACGTTTGATCTGAGTGCCTCGTTAACAACGCTCGCCCAAAACACGGCGCCACTGTTGCCCCAACGGTTGATTGCCAACATTGCCCCAGACGTGCAATTGACCGCAAACGAGACCAGCGTGACGCAAATCATCACAAACTTACTGAATAACGCCAGCAAATACGCCGCCCCTGAAACCTCGATCACCTTAACGTTAAAACAAACTACCGATCAAACTCTGATACAAGTCAGTGATCAGGGCGCTGGAATCGCTGCTGAGGACAAACCCCACATCTTTGAACGGTTCTACCGCAGCAGTACCGTCCGCGGTACGATTGCCGGAACTGGATTGGGACTCGCCATTGTGGCTGAACTCGCAGCGCTGAATGATGCTCAGGTGACTGTGGATGACAATGACCCACAAGGGAGTGTCTTCTCCGTTCAATTTGCGACAAAGAGAATGGCACAACTCCGTTAAAGACCGGAGAGTGAAGAAAAACGGTTTTGCACACAGAAAAAAGGCCCCAACTAAAATCCTAATTTGGGTTTTAGTTGGGGCCTCTTATATGGTCAAAAACGACCGCTTGTCTCGCGTTTAGGCTGGGTATACTGGAAAACACGCTGATTGACAATGGGGACTTATGCGTGAATCCCTTAAGCCCTTTTTCTCTACCTAACCGTTATTTTCGATTCTCGGGCGTCAATTTCTGCTCCTCAACCACGGTGGTGATCTTCTCCTGAGTTGCTTCAACCCGCTTCTTAAAGTGCAGGTTGTTTCGCCCAATCAAAATGCCAAACGGCGGTACCTTGTAGCAGAACCAGGAGATGCCGAATGCCACTGCAACCACGAAGACGTAGCCAATGGGCAGACACAGCACCATTGCCCAGGCCGGCAGCGAAATTTTTGTCAGAATAAACGCCAGCATTGCCAGTGGAATGGTTTGGACGAGATAGAGGCCAAATGAAACCTTTGCGACATTGTGGACCCAGCGGTCGATCCATGGCCAGAGACCATGTTGACGCCAGTACGCAAATCGCAGCCCTACCCAGAATACGAACGCAATCATGAATATATCATAAACCAGCATGTACGGCTGATGAACTGACATGGTGGCGCCCATGGAGAGGTGAAGGACGTCGGTGTCAAAGAAGAAGAGCCCCACCGTCCCAAGGGAAAGTATCCCCGTTATCCAAGCGATTGGCTTAATGTGGGTGTTGATGAAGCGCTTGACCTCCTTGTAGTGAATCGAAGCATACGTCCCTGCCAGGAAGTAAAATTGGTAAGTCAGCACGTTTTCACCGTAGGCCTTAAACCACCACCACCAGTGACTGTCATCGATGTGCGGCAGAAAATACTTGATAAAGATCAAGATTGCCATTTGAACTGTAAAACTAATACTCATAATCAGGGTGTGGTGATTGACGAGTTTCTTAAACATCAAGACAATCAGTGGAAAAATAAGATAGAGCTGAAGCACGATCAAAATATAGTACATGTAAAACTGATTGCCATGAACGATGGCGTCAATGTAGTCAGCCTTGAAATTAGCCATGCTAAAGTTCACGCCGACTTCGATCGACAGAAACATCACAATGAAGTTCCACGCCAAGTACGGAATTCCCGCACTTACGAAGCGTTTTCGTTCAAATTTCAACCACTCGTGTTTGCGGTTATAGTAGTTCAACGTTAACACTAACCCGGTCATAAACATAAAGCCCATTCGTGTAAAATGCAGCATCAAATGGGTCGCTTCAAGAAACAGCTGACTAGCTGCAGCGTTATCGATGCGGCCTTCAAAGGTCGACGTCGTGTGGTTTAACAAGACACCGCAGATGAAAATGATCCGCATGAGATCCACCTCATACAGATAGGGGCGCTTAGTCTTGGTCGCCAAGTCATCACTTCCAATTAGTAGCGTTAATTTTTTAATTCACGCTAACTATCATGCCCGTGATGGCTTAAGGCGAGCTTAAAAACGGAATTTATTTTCCGCAACCTTAACATATTGATAGGTTCTGCCAATCAGGCGATTAAATGTCCGATTCTCTGCTGAAATAATGGCCAATTTTCAATCGAGATCAAACCCGATATCGAGGTTGACGACCCGATTCGTAAGGAACCCAAGGGACAGAAAATCTGCGCCGGTTCCCGCATAATCGGGCAAGGTCTCAAGTGTGATACCGCCAGAGATCTCCGTTTGAATCTCGGCCGGCACTCGTGGCTGCCATGCCCTCACAACGTCCGGCCGTTGATTATCAAACATGATGATATCCACTTGAGCGTCGATGGCCGCTTGCAGCTCCGTATCAGTCTCCACTTCAACTTCGATTTTCTTGGCGGGACCAAGCACAGTCCGCAATTGTTGAACTGCCGCTGTCAGGCTCCCGACCGCGTGCCAGTGGTTATCCTTGAGCATCGCCAGGTCATACAATCCCATTCGGTGATTCAGGCCACCGCCGCAACGCACTGCATACTTATCAAACACTCGTAACCCTGGTGCTGTCTTTCGTGTATCCAGGATCTGGGTATGGTCATCAGCCAAGGTTTGCACAGCTGTCCGCGTTGTCGTCGCAATCCCGCTCATCCGCTGCATCAGATTCAAACTTAAGCGTTCGGCCGCCAGAATTGTGGCCATGTTACCGGTCGCAGTGCCGAGGACGGTCCCCGCCGCAACCGTTTCGCCGTCCTGCACTTCTGGTGTGTAGGCTGCGTCGTCGCCAAGCAGGTGATAAAGCAGACCAGGTAGCTGCTGTCCTGCCACCGTACCAGCAGTTTTAAGGTTGTAACGACCGGTCGCTGGTCGGCCTTCTAACAGTGATGCCGTCAGATCACCGGTGCCGAGATCCTCACGAATAAAGCCGCGAAGTAACGGCAACACCGCGTTAACGTTGAGCGGCATGCACCATGCCCCCTTCACAGGTTTGGCGATTTCAAGATCTTCAACGGAGTGGTCATGCAGCCCCGCCACAAGCGTAATCAGGGCGATGAGCAAGAGCCCAATGAAAATCCCGAAAATGAGTTGAATACTTGCCTGACCATCCAGCAGCCAGCCGACCAGATACGGGCCGATTGCTGCCCCAACGCGGCCAATCGATTGGGCCGTCCCCATTCCTGTACCACGAATAGCTTGCGGGAACTGACTTGGCGTGATGGCAATCAACGTGCCCCACGCACCCAAGTCAAAGAAGGACAGCATGGCGCCGGCCAGCAGGATCACCATAGCCGATGACGCCGAAATAAACAGCAGGCTGGCGACGATCGTTCCGCCGATATACACCGCCAATATCGTTTTCCGGGCGAGGCGTTTCATCAGGTATGCCGCCAAATAGTATCCTGGCAACTGCGCAATGGACATCAACAGCGTGTATCCCATTGAGTTCACGATTGAAAAACCGCGCATCGTCAGCACGCTTGGCAGCCACATAAACATGCCGTAATACGTCAACATCACGATGAACCACAGCACCGCCAAAACTACAAGCTGGCGGCGATAACTGGAATGCCAAATCTCCGAGAACGCAGCGTGGCGTTGTTTCTCGTGCGGTTTTTCTTCGGGCAAATGCCGTCGCAAAATAAAGGCGTACACCCCCGCAACAGCCGTGACCAGCGCAGCCACGCGCCAACCAAAGATCGGCATCAATCCCCATGCAACCAGACTGGCAATGATCCAGCCATACGCCCAGAAACTATCACCGAGAATCAACATCTGCGACCGTTTCGTACCCGAAAAATTATCCGCCAGCAACGTTGCAGCAACGGGCAGCTCACCGCCCAGTCCGATACCGGTTGTGAACCGAATCACCATAAACACCGCGATGTTGGGCGCAAAAATAAGTGCAAGGTTCCCAAGTGAAAATAAAACAAGCGTCCCCATCAGCACGTGCTTTCGACCAATCATATCCGCTAACCGCCCCGCAAAGACGGCACCAAAGATCATCCCGATTGACGTAATGGCCGAAATGCCGCCCAGTGTCGATTCGCTGAGTTGCCATTCCCCCTTGATCAAAGGCATGATAAACGATAATAACGCCACATCCATGGCGTCAAACAACCACGCTGTGCCCACGATCAGCAGCAGGTGATTTGTTTGTTGTTTCTGCATTTTCTTATCCTCCATGACAGTTGTTTATAAAAGTCGTTTTAACTTTTATTATTGGTGCTAACCATACAGGATAATGGGGTGGGTGTCAAGACACCTCATTCGGGATGTGTGATTTTTCTCTTTTTTGGTTGTTGGGGGTTTAGTAGACGCAAAAAAAGCGTCGTTAGCGATTGGGTTAACGACACTTTCGTTTGCGTTTATTTTTAAATTTGGTTTTTTTGAGTAGCTTTCTACTGTCCTCGAGACTAAACGCGCTCCACAAGGCAAGGGGCGGCCATGTAACGGACTCTGGCAAAAAATCCAGACCCGGGATTTTCTGCCAGAGTCCGTTACATTCTGCCCCTTAACCGCCTTGTTCCGCGCTCTACTTCGCTGGATTAACCCCAGCCTTAAGATAACCACGCCAGATCCAGCCGCCGTGCTTGCCATCCGCAGTGTTCACGTGATAGTAGATAATGTAATCACCCTTTGACTTACGGTACAACTTTTCGTGCTGGTTGGTGTACCAGGTCACATTTGGCAGGTTCTTATTGTAGTCGTAACGGATACCCAAATGTTTTGAGTACCGCGCACCAGCCGTGGTGTGGTAAGCGTGCTTCTTCATTGATGCGCGCCATACTAACTTGACTGAGTTCGACCGGGATGCCGAATAAGACGACGTTGATGGTGCCGGCACCTTAACCAGCGTCGTCGTTGGCTGGCTCGCCTTGGTTGAGGACGAACTATCCGTAGTGGTACTGGTTGTTGGTGTGCTTGTAGCGCCATCCAAATAATAGCTGTTATTTAACTGACTCACATCTAAGTCTTGATTTTCACCGTTAAACCGGTAGTCGCTGGCCACTGCCAATCGTTGGCCGATGGGTATGCGGAACCGCTTGGGTTTGCTGGCCACTGTGCCAACCACCCCTTGTTGCTGTCATTTGTGTCGATAACTTTACCGACAGCTTGCCATGGTATACAAATCTGTCTTGTTGTACCCAGCTTGGTTCAAAACAGCATCAAACGCTGCTAAATTAGCATCGTTGGTCGACTTTGATAATCCAGAAAACGCACTGTCTTCAAAATACACAACCATGACCATGTTCTTCGAGTTGGTCACTGCTTGAACAGAATTGATGAAGTTCTGGGCTTCAGCCTGCGCCTCAGCAACCGTCGTAAAGTGGGCAAAGTGGTAGTAGTTAACGGCTAAACCAGCGCCCTGCGCATCAGACGTTTGTGATGCTAAAACAGGACTCGTATAGCTTGTCCCTTCAGATGCCTTGATAGCGACTGCTTTGACGCCCGCTTGCGCCAGGTTCTGATAGTCGCTGCTGGTCAAATTAGATTGCCAGCTCGACAGATCCACCATGTCGGTGTTCGGTTGCGAACTCGAAGGCGTCAGTGACGCATGAGCAGTCACAACCGACGTCGTCCCCAACACTCCGGCAATGACGGCACCCAGCAATAATAATTTTGAATGCTGTAATTTACGCATAAAATTTCCCCATTCCCTTTTCTAATCTGTAGCTAGTGTACCACCTTTTAACATCATTTTGATAGTGAAGAAACCGCGATGTTTTGGGATTCCAGACTATGCCAGTTTTGACTGTTAAGCGTGATATTGGATGCGGATTTCGTGAAGCCTTTTTCGTTTACATTTAAATTGAAATACGATAGATTTGAAGCATAGCCGGTGAAGTGGGGACTGCAATCCCCACCTTAAGCGTCATGGTTAACACCCCGACGCGCTGGTTAATAGTTCGATAACAAACTTGTTACTTCCTTAAAAACCGTTGCGTCCAGGCAACGGTTTTTATTGTCTCAACGACAATACAGGTAAGCAACAAGAACCGTGACGATATACGGTGCCAATGCAACAGCACACACTACCAGCACAACTAAAATCTGAACCTTTTCAGATAGTCCATGTAATTTAGAAATGGTGGTAGTAATCCATCCATTAGTGTCTCTTTGCTTCAATTTCCAATAGAGGTCGATTATTGATAGCTCTTTTAGGCCACCATGCCGAAACGCGCTCCAGAAAGCAGAAGGTTGCACACAAGAGGACTCTGACATAAATTCCCAAGACCAGGAATTTCCGTCAGAGTCCTCTTGTGCTCCACCTTCTAACCGCTTTCTGCCACGCTCTTGCTTCAATTTCGCCCCCCCGAAATAACGATCGGGTCTAACCGTTTATAGATCATGTTAACACCCCTAACGCTTTAAATTCCAACACGCAGGGTATCAGCACGACGCCTATCTCAAGTATACCAAGACGTTTTAACAAGTGAACTACTCGGCTATAAATAACCGAGCTTCTGGGAACACCGCCGACTTACACGTTACTCAAAGAGCATCGTGCAGCGGTCACGGCTTTTTACCAAGGACCGTTCCAGCCCAATTCAGTCTGTTTTACGACCCTTGAAGAATATTCCTGGCTGCATTGATATCTCGATCATGTTGAGTGTGACAATCAGGGCAGGTCCAACTGCGGATCTCCAAGGGATGTTTACCATCATCGAAGCCACAGCTTGAACATAGCTGTGACGTTTTGTACGGACTTACAGTGACCAACTGTTTGCCGTAAAAGGCACATTTGTACGTTAGTTGACGCCGAATTTCTCGCCAAGCTTGATTAGCGATGGCCCGGGCCAGTTTATGATTTTTAAGAAGATTCTTGGTTTTCAAATCTTCCATTTTGACCACATCAAACTGCTCGACTAATGCTTTCGTCAGCTTACTTAGGTAATCGTAGCGCTGATTGGCAATTTTTTCGTTGTACTGGGCGACCATGCGTCTAGCTTTCACATAGTTCTTGAAGTCAGCCAGCTCACGAGGTTCCGGGACGTGATTATGATGATCGCACGCTATTTCTTGCTTAGCTTGAAGCCGGCGTCGTGCCAATCGTTTTTCCCAATAATGTTTCTTTTTTGCCAGCCGCTTATCGAAACGGATCGTTGGGTATTTAACGCCGGTACTGGTAATCATTAAGTCACTCACGCCCAAATCGATACCAACGCTCAGACCAGTTTTGGGCAGTTTTGTGATATCCGTATCGATCAGCACACTAGCGAAGTATTTACCAGTAGCGGTCAAGCGAATCGCCACACTTTTAACTTTACCCAGCGCCTGCTGACCACCGCGAAAACGAACCACGCCGATTTTTGGCAGTTTCAAGTGGGTTCGATCCGTAAACTTGATGCCCATCTTGCACTGATAGCTTTGTTTAGGATATTTCCGCGACTTAAATCGCGGAAAGCCCGCATGCCCTTTGAAGAATTTCTTGTAAGCACCAATGAGATCAGCGTTAGTACATTGTAAACTCGTGCTCTCGGCCTGTTTAAGCCACGGATATTCTTGCTTCAAAGTCGGTAAGAGATTATTCAAGTCAAACGCTGAAAGCAGTTTAGTTTCCGGACTATTCTCATAACGCTTGATCAGCATACCAAGCATTTGATTCCAAATAAACCGATTGAAGCCAAAATTTTGTTGATGGCTAATTGTTGTGCTTCATTTGGATAGAGTCGCAGCTTGAATCCCTTTAACACCATTAACTTCCCTTCTTTCTATCGGTTTAATATATCATGATTAATCTAACATAACAATAAGATATTTGTACCGATTCAGAGAAAGAAGGGATTAAATTTTTTTAATTATTTCATGTTATATTTTAACGGGCTAACTTTTTGACTGGTCAAAAGTTGATTCATCTCGGCATTAAAATACCGAGATTTCTCAACTGTTAACATAAATGAAACATTAGTGAAAACACTGAAACTCGATACATAACCCGCTTCATCGTTTAAAAATGTCATGTCTTCGCATTTTCAGGATATCCAACTTTGGTCACGCTATCCTAATAGTTTTTCAGCCACAGCAACAATCTCACGTGCCAACGCTAAGTCGCCATCCCCAGTCGAGCCGCTGACACCAACAGCACCGATGACGTTACTATCAGCCCTAATCGGCACCCCACCCTGCAATGGTAAAACGCCTGGTGTTGTCATCATCGCTGGTTGACCACTGTTCACAAATTGCTCGAACACACCAGATTCGTCCTGGAGCTGAATGGCTGAAATTGCCTTGCCAATGGCAACCTGAACGGAAACTGGTGCGGCGTTATCCATTTGGGCAAATGTCTTGAGATTGCCGCTAAGGTCGAGGACCGCAATTGAGACTTTAACGTGTGCCTGATTGGCTGCGTCGACGCCATCAGAAACTAACTGTTGCGCTAACGCGAGCGTAATATCCTGTTTTGCTTGTAAATAATTTGCCATGTTGGGCCTCCTAGTTGTTTGGTGGCCCTATTTTCTGACAGAATCGGTTTTAAAACAAACATTTTCGTTTTTTTGTGATTAAAGAATAGCGCTAACCGCTTTGATGGGTTAGCGCTATTGTTGTTTTTAACGTTTTTTGACATGCTTTCCATAAGGCAACGGCTGTGTAACGGACTCTGGTCGAAAAAGTCAGGATCTTTTCTGCCTCTGAGTGCTTCTGGCTTCGTGCTTTTCCCCTTCTATAGTGGAAACGCGCTCCACAAGGCAGAGTTGCTTACACTCCGCCCTCTAAACGCCTTGTTCCGCGCTCTATCTCCTCATCACCTTATACCGATCACTCCGGTCATTAGCGGCAATCTCTTCCGTCGCATGCCCCACCGGCACCACGACCTGTGGCGTATAGCCGTCGTCGATGCCTAGGTCCGCAATCAGATCTGGATCCTTTTGCAGCGCCATTGCCGCACTCATCACGTACACCGACCCCAAGCCTAAGCGAGTGGCCTCCACCATCACGTTTTCAGCGGCAACTGATGCGTTTCGTTCGCCAAATTGGCTGTCAGCTTGGTGGCGATCACGAACAGTAACGGTGCGCCATACGCCGCGTCGTTGACTGACTTTTCAAACCGTTGCAGCATGTCGTCGCTCTCTATCACGACTGCCTGGGTAACGTCTGCTTGACCCATACCGCACGGAGCAGCTTGAAAGGCCGAAATTAATTGATCAACCTCTTCACTGGTGAGCTTGTCCTGTTTAAAACTTCGAACTGCATGGCGTGCTAATACTGAATCTGTCATTAGTTAAACAACTCTTTTCTTTAAAATTAAAAATGGCCTATACGTTTGAACCACAGTTCAAGTATAAGCCATTTTGTAACCGGTTACAAAAACATCGTATTGTTGTTTCAGAAAATACTATTTAATCAGTCGGTCGACCGCAAAGTTCATCACGTGTTTGAACAGGTGTTGATGAACCCGCGCAAAATGCCCCACAAAATTGTCACCAAGTGAGTGGTAGTACCGGTACTTTGGCTTCACATCCGTCGCTGCCGAATAAAAGACTTCAGCCAAGTCTTCCGAAGTAGCACTCGATTGACCGCCCAACCGTTTTAACAAGGCCTTAGTACCATTGGTCAGTTTCAGGTAAGGGGAATCCGGTTTGAGATTTTTCTCGGCGTTTGCCATCGCAATCTCGGTCCACGATGAAGCAGTCCCACCCGGTTCAACAATAATGGACCGGATACCAAACTGACGCACTTCTGTATCTAGCGTATCAGACCAAACGTTTAGCGCGTGCTTGGTGACATAGTACCAACCGCCCAGTGGGGAGTACATTTCACCGCCAATGGACGAAATATTAATGATTCGGCCACTGCGTTGGAACCGCATCGTTGGTAACACAAGCTTTGTGAGCTCCGAAGCACCTAAAAGATTCGTCTCGAGCTGCTTACGCGCGTTTTCCTCGCTGACCTCTTCAAGCGGTCCAAACTCCCCGTAACCAGCATTGTTGATCAACACATCAACAGTGCCAGCAACTTCAAGCGCCTCGTCGACAAATGCGTTCCGAGACTCTCTATTTGTCACATCCAAATGCAGCGCATGAATATTATTGCCAGCAGGAATCTTTTCCGTTCGTCGCGCGCCAGCATAGACTTGCCAGCCTCGTTCGGCAAACAACTTAGCGGCAGCAAAGCCCATTCCGCTTGATGCGCCAGTGATAAATACCGTTTTTCCAGCCATGATCGATAACTCCTTCTTGAACAGTTGTCATTTACCCTCTAATATACCCCTTTTAGCTAAAAGTGAGGTGCTCTTTGCTCGATAGTACACAATCTCGTTTGGTATTTTATTTTTAGACCTTACGACTCTTTCTAGTTGACTTTCGAATATCGATACTGCACAGTTTCGATATTAAATCAAGGGAGTGATGCGATGATGCCAGGAAGACCACGTGATGCCAATATTGAAACGCGCACGATCAGCGCAACGCAGGAACTGCTGCAGACCCACACGCCCGACAATATCACGATCGATTTGATTGCGAAACAGGCCGGGATTGCTAAATCAACCATTTATCGGCGCTACCACAGTAAGGACGACATTGTCGTCGCGGCTCTGGTGGCTGTTAAATCAATGGACTTGTCTGATTTGCCACTCACCGACCTGAACGAGACAGCGACCATCATCGCGGATCGCTTTATCGCCCAATACAACAATAAAACGGCTCGGGTGATGCTCAGCACGCTATTTCAAACACTAAACGGTAATGAGAAAATTGCCGCCACCTATTTCCAAGAACACGGTATTCCGCAAACTGACGCGCTCGCCGCAGTGCTCAGTCACTTTGAACTCAAAATCGAAGCCGCCCAACTGGCGGATCTGCTCATTCACTATGCAATTGGCGTCTTTTTAATGGAATCCATTGAGAATACGCCCACTACGTTAAAACAAGGACTTCATCAACTGTTGGCCGCCTATCAGTAGCCACCTTTTATTTACCTAATTTCGATACCAATCAGTTTCAAAAAGAAAAAAATCATGTCAACTACAATTATTACCGGTGCCACAAGCGGTTTAGGGCTGGCAACTACCCGGTTATTAGCTTCCCAGCGTCCCGAAGAGTCATTCATTATCACTTCTCGAAAATTAGCCAGTGCCCAAAAGGTGGCCAATGCCTTTACAAACATGACCCCAATGGCACTGGACGTTAGTGATCCTGACTCAATCAAGCAATTCACAGAAAACGTCAAGAAACAAAACGTGCTGATCAGCGGCATCATCGCCAACGCCGGTGCACAATTCACGAAACCAACCACCAACAAGCAGGGCGTTGAAGCCACCTTTGCCACCAATGTGATCGGCCAGTACCGATTAGTGACCAGCATGCAGCCCCTGCTATCAAGCGATGCTAAGGTCATCTTAGTCAGTTCCGACACCCACGATCGGCACAAATTTACCGGTATGCCAAATCCACAATATCTGGCACCGGCAACCTTGGCGGACGAACCAAAATCAAGTGCTGAGATGAAACATTCCAGCGACACCAACTTAGGGCAGATTCGCTATACGACCAGTAAGTTAGCGGTTATTTATTTAGTGCATGCTCTAGTCAAGCACGACCCGAAACATACGTATATCAGCTTCAATCCTGGTCTGATGCCAGGCAAGGATTCCGGGTTAGCCCGCAATTATGCGCCAGCTGCCAAATGAGCCTTCAACAATGTGCTGTCATTACTTCGGTATGTCTTTCCAAATTTCGTGCGGTCGGTGACGATCTCTAGCAAGAATCTAGCCAACGTGTACATGAACCAACCGATTAAATCCGGCGAGTATTGGGATGGCAATAAATCGATTCCGTCTTCTGATGAATCCTATGATGAAACGCGTGAAGATGAGTTGTGGCAGTATCTTGAAGGGCTAGATGAGTAATCGACAAAAATTCTAACTTGTTGCACTTTGATTTTAAATCCGGGTAATTCTAGGAAATAATAACTAACCTTCAACGTTTGTTCATTCAATCAGAATTTGGAG
>NZ_BBAG01000041.1 GCF_001311135.1 Secundilactobacillus paracollinoides DSM 15502 = JCM 11969 | reverse complement strand
GTGTTCAGCAAGGCATGAGGCTAACGTGTAACGGACACTGACTAAAAGTCAGGCCCGGACTTTTCGGTTTTAGGCAACGGAATGGGAATGGCTACTGTGCTTCCTTTTCACATAGCCTAAACGTGTTCCGCAAGGCACGGGGCTCCTGCGTAAGGGACTCTGAGCCCAAACATCATGCTATTTTGGTCTGTATAAAGAGGAGGAACTTATATGAGTCAGTCACGTTTTCATTTACGCGGCACTTTACTTGTCGCGTTTGCGCTATTGCTGGGCTTTGTTGGCTTTGTTTCTGTCAACCAGCCCGCTGCGCACGCCGCTACTTATTCCGTGTCTAAAACCACGAGTATGACAAAAACGGCTTATCATCGAGCTTCTACTAAGGGTGCGGTCTACAACGAATCACACACCAAAAAATTAGCTAATCTCTCAAGCTACCCCTACACGACCTGGTACGCTACCCAGGAAGTGATCTTAAAGCATGGGTCGACTAAGGCAATCTATTACAAAGTAACCAACGGTGCCGGCACTGTGACCGGGTACGTTTGGCACAGCTATCTCACCAAGGGCAAATCTGCATTTGGGTTGAAATACGCTAAAGCGGCCGTTGCTTTAGACGCTAAAACCGGTAAAGTCGTTTGGTCAAAGAACGCGAACACCCCTCGTGCGATTGCGTCCGTTTCAAAACTGATGACACTTTACCTTGTTGAACAAAAAGTTGCCAACACCAGTGCAACTTGGAGTTCTAAGGTCACGACTTCGTACTCTGGCTTAAAGACCATGGGTGCTTCCAGTGTTTACGGCGGCTTCAAGTTTACTAAGAACAGTTACACCGTTGAACAGCTATACTTGGCAGCCTTGATTGATTCTTCGAACAACGCAGCCACCGCACTTGGTCAATGGGTCGCTGGCGGGTCAACCCCTTCCTATAACGCTAAGTTCATTAAACTCATGAACGCACAGGCTAAAACTTGGAACCTCGGGCACGCCACCTTTGTTTCCGCATCAGGCGTTGAACAATCAGCCTCAAGACTTACGGCTACTCGGTCAGCGGCGGCGAAGCAACGAAGTTTCTGCTAAGGATGTGACCTTAATTGCCAACCATCTGATCACTGACTACCCTGCCGTTCTAACCGATGCGTCAAAGGGATCAGTCACCGTTTCTGGTCAGTTATGCTATAACTATAACAATCTGTTGCCAGGCCGGAAATACTATGAAAAGGCCCTCAACGTTGACGGCCTTAAGACTGGTTATACCGACCTTGCAGGTTACTGCTTCGTCGGAACTGGTCAAAAGTCCGGTCACGACCGTCTGATCACCGTTGTCCTTCACGATGCTAACGAGTTTACTGAAACCCGTTCATTGATGGATCACGTGTACTCAGCAGGCTTAATTTAAACGCATTACTCAAGAAGCGCTGGTTATGATAACCGGCGTTTTTTTGATCTCTTAAAACTTATGGTCAGGGGGTCTTCACCAATTTCCTAATGAATTTTCATGAAAACAACTTTACTTTCATGAAAATAACTCTTAAACTAACTTTTGTCTCACTTGTTTCATTTATCTTTACTACATAGAAAGGAAGTCATCCATACATATGCTTAAACGTATCGGCTACATTTTTATCTTTGGCTTCATCGGCAGTTTGATTCGCCTTTGGCTGACGACCATTTTTGCGCAATACCATTTTGTCACGGTCCTAGCCATTAATGTTCTGGGCTCTTTTCTACTGGCACTGATCACCGGTGCGCTGCCCTTTGTGGTCCCGATCTCACCCGAATTACTCTCTGGACTAAGCGTCGGGCTAGTTGGCAGTTTTACGACATTTTCAACGTTTTGCGTGGATACCGTTAACCTCGGCACACAACAAGGCTTTCTTCTCGCCGCCACGTACTGGGCAATTAGCCTTGTGCTTGGAATCTTAGCCGCAAGCTGGGGCTTTTCACTCAGCCACCGCATTCAACAAAGGAGGCTGCCATGACCCTACTGACAATTGTTGAAATTGGGCTTGCTGGCGCGGTAGGTGCCCTGCTGCGATTCACATGTACACGAATCGGAAATACCGTTTTTCACCGCGTCTCGCTGCCAATTGCCACTCTCTTCATTAATCTGCTAGGCGCCTTTTGTCTGGGGATGCTCACCGCAAGTCTACCAACGACTTCAACACTATGGATGGTAGGCAGTGGTCTTTTAGGTGGCTTTACCACGTTTTCAACCTTTACCAATGAAATTGCAGTTTTGTTGCATGACCAACCAAGAATCGCCGGTGTTTACCTCGTACTCGCAGCCGTCCTTGGTGTCGCCGTTGCTTACTGTGGCTTTTTAGTCGTCTGACCAAATTAAGGAGCGTCGTGATGAAACAAGTCCTTGTCGACCTTTTTGTCATTTTACTCACGATTTTACTGTTTCTGATCGGTATGACACAATTTGGTAATCAACCGGCCAAAAAATCTCATTCTTTGTTCATAATGACCTCAAAGACCACACATTTAACCGGTTACAATATTCATAAATTTGTATATTGAAATGAATGGGGTAAACGATAATACGCATTGATTCTGCATTTTGTTTCTAATTTTTGAATGATTTATGTATGCATATTAAAATTAGTGTATTTTAAGCTAGCTTTTTCGTTCTCATGATTGTATAATAATATCATTCTACGAATAGGAAGTTACATCAATGAACGCTTTAGACCAATATAACAACAACCAACCACATACAGATTATAATAACGTTCGTCCCATCATGTTAAAGGACCTCCAAGAAGTCAGTGCCGCTGAACGTGAATTTTTCCAAGCACACGCATTTGGGATGGAACCAAAGACTAACCACTTCTACTCATAATCTTGAAAAGGAACGGGTCGAATACTATGGTGTCTCAGCGAAAAACGCAACTACTAATTGTATTTTATACGAAATAGGATGTTATCAACAATGACTGTTAATAACATCCTATTTTCGTTTTTAACACCTATTGAGGTTGAGGCGCTCGCTTTAGATCTATTGCCTCACGTACATGAGTGCCACAGAAATTTTGGGTTCTGTCGTGGTGATTGTTGTGAAGATTCCCGATTCAGCTTTTTTCTTACGGGGTGTTGCTGGCTACGTGGTTCTCCCTTATCTAGTGGAAACGCGTTCAGCAAGGCACGGGGCTAACGTGTAACGGACTCTGGCAAAAATGCCAAGTTCAGGCATTTCTGCCAGAGTCCGTTACACACCGCCCCTAGAGCACCTTGCTTCACGCTCTACTCCTCTTCCGGATCATCCAAATCTCTTTCAATATCAATGCCGTAAAGTTGGTTGACCGCTTCATCCTTTGAGGCTGGGTGGACCACCAAAATTGTTGTGGCACCCTTACTGCTGACGTAGCCCGCAAACATTGTGACTTCTTCAACGTAGTAGGCTAACCCATCTGAGTGGATGATATACTGGCCCGCCACCGGCATGGTCTCAAAATAGACCTTATTCATCCGAATGTAGTCGTCACCCTCGTGAAGCATCACCATTACTTTATACACAAGCATTCCTCCATCTCTCTTTGCCCGATGAATTCTCATTCATCCGCACCATCTAGACTTTCTACATGGTGACCGTTGCTGCTTGTCTTTATTAAACCACGGTTCTCACGCTGACGCAATTCACCATAGTCAGGCCCGGTAACGCTTACCTGCCTGTGCTGCCTACCGTTTTGATGCAACATTTTTGTTGAAAATTGTTTTAAAAATAAAAAGCCGCATCCTTCCCCTTTTTGGAAAAGCATGCGACAAATCGCTTTTTTGTTTAATTACTGCTTCGTAACAAGTACTGTTTCACGCTTTGGCTGACGGTCCCCAAACCGTTGGTCATTGGCGTGAAGCGTTGTTCTAAAGGCTAACATCATCTTCGGCTCAATCAGTGTTCCCCCCTGATTTAAGCGTTGTGTCCAAGCTTTTCTTACCGAAGGATGACTTGAAAATTGAATCAGATTCATTTTGATCCCCTCCAAAAAAGCGCTGCCATACTCCTGCATTGCCGCTATAATAGCACATTAATAAATGCGGGTCTAGGATATCATAAAAAAATTCTATAAATTTCATTCTGTATTTTTCACAACTACAGGTAATGTCTAGTTGTTTAAAACAACCAACTGAATCTTGTGAATTGCTATTTGGCGCCGTCTTGCGTACACTAGAAGGCATAAGCCTGGTTTTTGAGGAGAAAATGAACATGGATAAAAAATTTATTAAAAAATACGAAACCGATGCGTTTAACCATGATGGGTTAAATGGGTACGCCTACGTGCCAAATGGCGTTAGTGTTGCTGTCAGTAATCCCTTAAACGAAAAGATGCCTGGCGCTAACCCTGAGCAGTTGCTTGGACTCTCACTTAGTACTTGCATGGGCGCCACTCTGCAGGCCATTGAAAAAGAAAACAACCTGCCACACCGTGCCCAAGTTCACGTTCATGTCACGATGGTCAAGGGCACTGCCGGATTAGAATTTTTGGTTGACGCCCGCGTTCGTATTCCGCACATTTCTCACGCTCAGGCGGAAGATTTTGTGCACCAAGCTGAAAAACGGTGCCCTGTTTCTAAGTTATTGAGTGGCAGCGAAAATTATACGATCCATGTTGTGGATGAATTTGAACCGACACATCAGGGTGTGATCGATTAGTGTTGCGGATCGAAAATAGACAATCATTAAGAGCACCAAGGATTCGACTTTGTCGGATTCTTGGTGCTCTTTTTTTGCCGGTAGTTGCCGGTGTTGTGCTTTTAGTCGTGACATGGCTATGCTATATGGCTGAAACGTGCTCCAGAAGACAGCGGGCTCCTGCCTAAGCCGACTCTGACAAAAATGCTAAACCCAGGCATTTCCTTTCTTGGCCTCATAGCCGAAACGTGCTCCAGATGGCAAGGAGTTGCACCTAAGCAACTTCCGGCACAAAATCCAAAACCGGGATTTTCTGCCAAAAGTTACTTAGCTCCACTCCTTGGTCGCCATCTTCCGCACTCTTGCCGCTTTCTTGGCCTCATGGCTGAAACGTGCTCCAGAAGACAGCGGCTCCTGCCTAAGCCAACTCTGACAAAAGTGCCAAACCCAGGCATTTCCTTACTTGGCCTCATAGCCGAAACGTGCTCCGCCCTCTAATCGTCTTCTTCCGCACTCTTGCCACCATTCTCCAGCTTTGTTACTTTACTAAACTGTTTAATAAAGTCTAGCAAAGACGCGGCTTTGTCCTCGCCGAAGATATCGACCCAACTGCCGAAACGGGTTCGAGCTTTTTTGGTCACAATTTCTTCGATCTGCCGACCACGCGGGGTCAGATGCAGATACTTGCGCCGGTGGTCCTTTTCATCACGTTGTTGATAGATATAATCTAAGTTGAGCAAGACCTTGATCTGGCGCGAAATGGCACTCCGAGTCACACCGCGCTTATCCGCGATGCGCGCTAAGGTCACGTTGGCCTTTTCCGCGATGTCGTGCAAAATCAAGTACTGTTCGAAGGAAAGATTGTATTCCATCGCTGGTTCAGAAACGAACGTGTCCAAGTACTTCAGTGATTTGATATATACGTCAATGTATTCGTCTAGTAATTGTTGAACTTCCATTATTCCACCCTATCATCTTGATAACTTTACTCTAAACATACTATCATTATTTTCTTGTGAATACTACCACATCTTTTATCATTTACCGGGGAAACTACTAGGCCATTCCGGCATCTTTTTAATCGGCCTATGGTACTATTAAGGTAATTCTACTACTATTGGGAGTGGTTCGCATCGATATTTTAGACAGAATTCACCATGTTGAATTAAATAACCTAAAAAAGATCATTCAACTCTGTGAGCAGCTGAACGTCAACTATTTTCTGATTGGCGGTTCCTTGCTCGGTGCCATCCGTCACAAGGGCTTTATTCCTTGGGATGACGACATGGACATCGGCATGCTTCGCAGTGATTACGACCAGTTTGCGCAGTACGCCCCGGGGCTGTTGGCAAACGACCACTATTTTTTACAAACGGCCGCCAGTGACGCCAACTATGGGTTTAGTTATATGAAGCTGCTGGACCGCTACACCTACATTGAAGAAAAAAACAACGTTAACCGGGCACGCAAAGGAGTCTTCATTGATATTTTCCCGTTTGACAGAATCCCTGAGGAGCCTAGTGACCAACGGAGCCAACTCGCACGGTTCAAAGTGCTCGACAGTCGGATCATCGTGAAAGCCGGCTACCGGTGGATCGAAACGCCGCTGTATCGTCACGCCGATCTTGATCCTAATGACCTTCAGGATCTGGACGCAATGAAACAGGAACGTGAGACCATCATGCGCGAATATAACACAGAACCGCTGACACACGTCAAGAACATTGCGTCGCAGTACGCCTATGAAAAAGAGATCATGACGACCAGCGAGGCACTGGACCTGGTCACGGTGCCCTTCGAAACGATCGATGTCCGTGTACCCAAGGATTATGACGCGATTTTAACACGCCTTTATGGCGATTACCACAAACTGCCACCTGTTCGACAGCGGACGGAAAAACATATTAGTAAATTAATCATGGATAATCAATTGTTTACGTAGTTATCTGAAGGAAGCCTAATTTAGGGGTCAAATAAAACGATATCCCCTGTGTCTTACTATATTGGAGGTGATTGCCGTGTCCAACAACAACTATTACGGTGCCATTGTCGTCACGGTGCAAGGATTAGATCTACTGATTGTGAACTTAAAGACGCTCAAGCCCATTGAGCGGGTGCACAAAGAATTACTGGTTGGTGACAGCATTTACCAACACCAGCCGATTGATTTTGAACTCGTCAATCAAATGACAGATTCACTGCGCGGCTTCTTACAGCTGATGAACGACTATGATATTGAGACCTATCAACTATGGGGAAGCGAAGCCTTGTCCCATGCCGTCAATGCTGATTTCATCCGGGATCAGGTCTTTTTAAGAACGGGCTTGCGGCTCAGCTGGTTATCGATCAGCGAAGAAAACTACTATCGTAACCAGGCTGTTTTGTTGAATCTCAGAAAACACAAGACCAATGAAAATGGTCTCACCCACTTGATTGGGATTAACTCAGGCAATACCACGATCACCCAGTTTTCTGGCCGGTCGTTCGTCTACTCATCTAATTTCTCACTGGGTCCCGTGCGAATCGCCGAGGACCTGCAGAGTTTACGGCAAAGTGCGCCGAACTCAGTTGAAGTTTTAAATGATTACATCGAAAGCAAACTGACCAACTTTTCTCGGATTACGCCGCGTGAAGCAATCAGCGGCCCGAGTGAGGTGATCCTGCTTGGGACGATGCCATTAAGTCATTTGGTTAGCAACGAGCATAAGGGGCGACTATCCATCAAGGAATTTGAACGCCTCTTCGACCAAGCCATCGATGCGTCAGACCAATTTTTAATGGAACAGTACGGCCTCACTGAAACCGAAATGCCGCTGCTGTTGCCCGAACTGCTGTTATTGCGACGCCTGCTTCGACTGACACAGGCCACCAGTCTCGTTTTCTCTGATACCACAGTTCTGGACGGTCTGGCAGTCAACGAATCGATCAACGCCGGCTTCAGCAAGCTTGATTTTAGTGAACAAACGGTGACGGACGCGCAAAATATCGCGACCCACTACCGGGTAGAGCCCGTGCATCGCGAACTCGTCACTAAGTTTGCCCTTCATTTGTTTGATCAGCTAAAATCGCTGCACCAACTTGGCAGTCACGAACGCCTGTTACTTCAGATTGCCTGCATTCTGCACGATGTCGGTGGCTACGTGGATGCACATGAGCACTATCTGCATTCTGAGTACATCATTCAACATTCCAACATTATCGGCCTTTCGATTAAAGAACGGGCCATCATCGCGGCGATTTCACGGTATCACAGTACCCAGACGCCCAGCGCGGATCTCATTCGTTTCCGACAACTACCGACTGAGGATCGACTGCTGATTGCCAAATTAGCGTCAATTCTGCGGTTAGCAGATGCGTTAGATGACGACCGGCAGCAAAAGATCAAGCGAATCTCGGTTTCGCTTAAGGCGCCCGAAGTGATTATTACCGCCTACTGCAATGAAAGTCTGTTGTTTGAAAAATGGGAGTTTGCGTTCAAGAGTCAGTTCTTTGAAGAAACGTTCGGTCTCAAACCACAGTTAAAACAAAGGAGTGTGACCGCTAAATGACCACCAAAATTAACTACAGCGACCACAACTACTATACCAACCGGGAACTAAGCTGGCTGGCGTTTAATGACCGGGTGCTTGAGGAGGCCCGTGACAAAACCAATCCCCTTCTTGAACGACTCAAATTTCTCAGTATTACCCAAAGTAACTTGGACGAATTCTTTAGCGTGCGGGTGGCGTCGTTAACGAAACTTGCGGCTGTAAACTACCCCAAACCTGATGCCTCGGGCATGACGGCTGAGGAACAACTTTTAGCCGTCAATAAGTCAGCACACCAGATGTTCATTAAACAATACAACACACTCAACCGGTCACTACTGCCGGCTCTGGCCCAGCAGAATATCCACCTCTTAAAACCGGACGAGCTAACGCCTGACCAGTTACGGTTTATCAAGGATTATTTTCATGACACCCTCTACCCGGTCTTAACACCAACTGCTGATGACAGCTCACGACCGTTTCCATTTATCGCAAACGACGCGCTCAATCTTGCCATCCAGTTGAACAAGGACAAGACCCGCTACTACGCCACGCTTCAAATCCCCGATAATTTACCACGGCTCATTAAATTGCCTGGGGCGGAAAATGACTTCATCTTAGTTGAAGACGTCATTAAACCCTTCCTCGGTCAATTATTTGTGAACTACACCGTGAAGGAAGCGGCTGTATTCCGGGTCATCCGGGACTTGGATCTCGACGTCGCGGAAGAAGACACCTCTGACCTGCTTAAGGAAGTCCAGCAACAGTTAAAATTGCGTGAACAAGGCAGCGTCATTCGACTTGAAGTTGAAAGCACGATCAGCAAAAAACTGCTCAAGCGTCTCGGTAATGAACTCAATCTCAAGGATTATGCCGTCTATGAAGTGAACGGCCCCATTGACCTCACTGTGTTGAGCAAACTTGCCAGTCAAGTCACCAACCATGCAGACTTAAGCTACAAACCCTTCACGGCCTATCAACCCACGTCGCTCACCGGCGGCCACAATATCTTCGAGGCCATCCGGCGCCACGACCGTTTTCTACAACACCCCTACGATAAATTCGATCCGGTCATTGAGTTCATTCGGCAATCAGCGATGGATCCCGGCGTACTTGCCATTAAAATGACCCTGTATCGCGTCTCTGGGGATTCACCGATCATCGCTTACCTTGGTCGGGCCGCCCAAAACGGTAAACAGGTCACTGTTTTGGTAGAAGTGAAAGCCCGCTTTGATGAGCAAAATAACGTTCACTGGGCCAAGCAGCTCGAAAAAATGGGCTGCCACGTCATTTACGGCCTCATTGGCCTCAAAACGCACTGTAAGCTGACCCTCGTCGTTCGTCGTGAACAGGGTGTCATTCGCCGCTACATGCACATGGCGACCGGAAACTACAACGATGTGACCGCTCGGTTCTACACGGATATGGGCCTGTTTACCGTCAATGCCGACATGGGCATCGATGCCACCAACATTTTTAACATGCTGTCGGGTTATTCAGAACCACCCTATTTTCACCAATTGCACATCTCGCCCCACGGCATCCGCGACTTTATCAATGATAAGCTGACGCAGGCGACCGAAATGGCCAAGGCCGGCAAAAAAGTCCGCATTAGGATGAAGATGAACTCCCTTTCCGACCAGTCCATGATTGCACATCTCTACAAGGCTTCCCATGCTGGCGTAAAGATCAGTCTGCTCATCCGCGGCATCTGTTGTTTAAAAACGGGCATTCCCGACGTTAGTGACAACATTACGGTCCATTCAATCGTTGGTCGCTTCCTAGAACATAGCCGGGTCTTTATTTTTAATCTCGACGGTCAAGAAACGGTCTATCTGTCCAGTGCGGACTTGATGACGCGCAATTTAAACCGGCGTGTTGAGTTGCTGTTCCCCATTAACGACCCCCAGATCAAAAAACGGGTGCTCACCATTTACAAGGTCATGTGGAATGACAACGTGAAGACCCGCGTCCTGCAACCAGATGACACCTTTAAGCACGTTGACCGACGCGGCCACGTCGCGTTGGATGCACAAGCGTATTTTGCGGACCTCGCCAGCGTGCACGCCAAGGCAGATAAAGCCGCGGCCGAAATGGCAAAGCCACTGAATTTCAACCCATGTTGAGCCCCGAAAACCAACCGAACCTGTTGAACTACGATGATGGGAGTGACCCGCACTAATGGAAAATTTTGCAGTGATTGACCTTGGCTCAAACTCAGTTCGAATGACCATCACCCGCATCAATGATGACGGCACGTACAGCCCAGTCAAGGAGATGAAGTCGTACGTCCGGCTGTCTGAAAATATGGGTGAAGCGCATGAACTGCAACCTGACGCCATCGACCGAACACTAACTGCCTACGTGAATTCAAAGACGAGTATGACCAGCTGGATAACCTTAAAATCAAAGCCGTCGCCACCGCAGCTACCCGTCAGGCCGTGAATCAAAAACAGTTTCTCAAAACGGTCACAAGTGAGATCGGCATCCCGTTAGAAGTGATTTCCGGCACCACCGAAGCCTATTACGACTATCTCGGTGTCAGCGAGACGCTTCCGGCTACCAATGCCGTTATCCTGGATACTGGCGGAGGCAGTTCAGAGATCGTGCTCGTCCAAAATAACGCGGTCAGCCACCTGATCAGTATTCCTCTGGGTAGTGTGAACCTAACTCAGGAATACTTACCGACTGACAGATTACCCCGGATGCGTTATTCAATGCCATGACCTTCGTCAGTGAGGTCCTCAATAACGTTTGGTGGCTGCGTAATGGCTTGAATCTACCGATCATCGGTCTTGGCGGCAGTAATCGAACCATGGCTAAAATTAATCGACGACGCAAGAATTTACTTAATATTGAAGACGTCCATGGGTACCGTCTCAGCCGCCACTCTGTGGACCAGACATTTTCTGAGATCATCGGTACCAACCTAGAAGGCCGCAAACAAATTCCCGGACTAAGTAAGGCCGGGCTGACATTATCGTCGGTGGCCTCATTCCGCTAGTGTTGCTGATACGCTATCTGGATCCCGACCACATTACATTTTCAAATAATGGGTTACGTGAAGGCATCTTATTTGAACACCTGAATGATTTGCGGACGCAAAACACTCGTGAGACACCCATTAATGACCTCTAAAAAGACAGCAGCCCTCTTTCAGACTGCTGCCTTTTTTAATTTTTAAACTTCCCGAACCTGTGATGACTGCCCCGGCTGGGTTCGAACCAGCGACCTCTTGATTAACAGTCAATTATTCTACCGCTGAACTACGGGGCAATGTGACTCAGTCAATTCACGATGATTGACCAACTGCCCCGGCTGGGTTCGAACCAGCGACCTCCTGATTAACAGTCAATTATTCTACCACTGAACTACGGGGCAATCATTGTGTTTTCAATTAAATTAAAACGTATAAATTTACGGTAAATGCGTATTTATACAACTGCCCCGGCTGGGATCGAACCAGCGACCTCTTGATTAACAGTCAATTATTCTACCGCTGAACTACGGGGCAAAAAGCATCATGTAATATTTATACCATAATCTCTAATGCTATGCAAATCTTTTTCGCACTAAATTCTAACCAATCCCATTTTCCTTTAGGACCATGTTCACTTCTTGTTGGATCTTTTCCGGCTTCTCCCACTCTTCAAAATGGTCAAGTGCTTCAGTTGGCATGTCGTAATTCTCGTTCACATAATCTTCATAGGCAACCACATGTGGTGAGTGCGGAATGTTTAACTGCAAAATGCGCACTTCTTTAATATACCCACGCTCAGCTGCCAACTCGGCCCGCCCATTTTGGACCATGTCACTGATCTCCATGTACTTAGACCCGTCTAGCCGGGTGATTTCTTCGATTAACGTAAAGGTTTCATGACTCTTCAATAACAACGTCTCCCTTCAATCACAACTTAAGTAGTATACCATAAAATAATGGGCTGAGAACAGGATTAGAACAAACTCCTTGGGATTTTTCTGGACGTCACTTCATGATGTCACCTGGTAAACAGGCCGTAGTTTACCTGCATGCCGATTTGCTGGCAGTTTTGCGTGCGAGGCCATTTTCGTAAGTGTGTGATGTTGTTAGCGTCGTCTCAAGCATGGCTATTGTCACAGAACAGAATTCCAGTCATGTTTGGACGATAATCGGAATTTTACTCAGCATCAAAAAAGCCACTATCAGATGATAGTGGCGGCATAAGAGAGAAAGAGAATTGATTAGAAGGTAATTATTCATACCTTACAAAAACAATATATCGTTTTTTGTAAGCGCTGTCAATGGTTTTTGAAAATAATATTGAAAATTGAGCAGAATATGAGGTTTGTTCTTATGTGATATAGAATAAGCGCCCAGCACTTGTAGGGATTGCACGCTTTTAATGCCTCCCTGTTTTTGGGCGCCAGCCAGATATTTTACCTAGCCTAAACGTGCGACAGAAGGGCAAGGAGTTGCACATAACCGGACTCTGACATAAATTCCAAAGACCAGGAATTTCTGTCAGAGTCCGGTTATGCTCCACTCCTTAGGCACCCTTCTTGCGCACTCTGCACTCTAAAAAAAGAACCCCCACCAGTTTCCCAGCAAGCGTTCTTTTTAAACCGCATTTAATGTCTAACCACTAAATGAGAGATGTCCCTATTCGTCACACCGACCAATAGGTGGTAAATAAATGGTTATCTAAAGATTACCATTTAGTATGAGAAAAGTCCACATTTTTTAATTTAAATATAATGTTAGCCTATTTAAGACTTCCAGTTGTATCAATGTGATCTGTTGGATGGACTAAACTTGAAGGTTCACTGATCACCTGACGAATCGAGTGTCCCGAGACATTGGTCCAGCAGAAGAACACAAATAAGGCTAAGGTCAGCACCGTTAAGATTCTAGATCCGGCAGACATCTTTTCACTGATAACTGAACCGTAGAAATCCTTTTTAACTTTAGCTTCAACGTTCTTTTCAGTTGGATCAGCCGTCTTACGTTCCTCAACCACACTGGCCTGATACTGATCAATATCAAAGTCCTTTTGGTTCTGTTTCATACTGCGCTGGAACTTACGCTTATCCTTCTTGGACTGGCCCTTAAACCACTTCACAAAATCGCGGTAATCACCAACGACCTTTGTTGTGTCCCCAATTTCGTGCAAGGTACCATAGTGGATCCACGCAACTTGATCACACATCAATTCAACCTGTTTCAAAGAGTGACTGACAAAGATAATCGTCTTGCCCTCTTCTTTGAATTCAGTGATCTTGTCCAAACATTTCTGATAGAACGTATCATCACCAACGGACAAGGCCTCATCAATAATTAAAATATCAGGATTGACGTGAACCGCAATTGAAAAGCCCAGCCGTGACTTCATACCGCTTGAATAACTCTTAACGGGTTGATAGAGGAAATCACCAATATCAGCAAAACTAACAATGTCGTCCATCAGGCCGTCGATTTCTTCGTTAGTGAGCCCCTGCATCAGTGCCTTTAACCGGATGTTTTCTTGCCCGGTCAAGTTACCACGCAGGCCGGCGCCAATGGCGATAATGGAAGTATCCCCCTTAACGTCAACAACCCCTGTTGTTTGTGGAATAATGCCAGAGATAATGTTAGATAACGTTGACTTACCGGACCCGTTGACCCCGATCAAACCAAGCGTCTCCCCCGCTTTAACTTCGAGTGAGATTCCCATTAATGACCAGAAGTGCGGTACTGGTTTCCGGTTGATTGCAAAGAACGACCGCAATTTTTCAGACTGGGTCTTGAAGAGGTCGTACTCTTTCGTTACATTCTGTACTCTAATCTTATAATCAGTTGCCATTTCAAATTCTTCCTTAACCTTCGTTTACTGACGCACCAAGTGCATATTCGTCATTATAACAAACAATCCCCGTTTGGGAAATGCACCGCCAGTTTAGTGTGATTCTTGTAAATTCAACAGATCTGTCAGTTGTACCCAACCAGTGGTGCTACCGCTCTTAATTTGGTACCAAATGGTTTGACTGCTCTTGATGATGCCGCGTTGTTTAATTGTCACAGTCTTGCCGGCTAACGTAGCAGTCTTACTGGAAGTTGCGTCAACGCTCGGTCCCGGAACCTGCTTATATAGCTTAATTGTCCCGGTCTTAATAGTTGCCGTACCCGTATCTGTTGCGTAGGAAACGCCTGGTGTGATCTGTATTGTCGTTGCATCATCCGTGTTACTCGTCGTGTCGTCAAACCGGCTTGTCAGATCATACTCAGCGATAATGGTTTCGACCTTGCTGGCGTAGTTCGTATCGGTTGCGTAATGGGCTGCAATCGTATCAACTGCTTCAGTGTAGGACGTTGCATTTTCTCGCCATGTATCTTCGTATAGAAATGGGTTCCAGGTCGTCCCGTCACGCAGCGTCTGCGCGTAATCGTTGATCGACGCTTGCACTGATGGATACGCCTTAAACTGAGCCATCGTATTGAAAAACTGACCGGCACCATCTGCTTCAGCAGTTGACAAGGTGACGGATTTGCCGTCATACGCGCCCTTTACGCCAAAGTAGTTGTTATCCTCACTGGACAACGTACTCGTTCCCCAATCGCTCTCAAGCGCCGCCTGGGCCATCATAACGGACCCGTATAAGTGATACTTCTTACTAGCTTGTAAAACGGGCTTGCTGAGCCGATTGATGAACGCCGTGTGGCTGTCAGCGTGGACGGTGTGGCCACCGCCTAACCCAACTGCCGCAAGCGCTAAAGTCAGCGTTGCCGTCAATTTGATCCAGAGTTTCATCCAGTTGTACTCCATTCGTGTTCGTTCATTATCGGCCTTAACATTTCTAAACCGTGTTAATTATACCGGTCTTTAGAAAAGACACAAGATAAAAACGATATTTTTATTAAACTTTTAGAGAGTGTGCCTTGCAGGTAAACCAATGCCCGTCAGTTGCCGGCACTGGGACGCGTCACCACCAGTCGTTCGTTCCACTTTTGGTTGCTAAAGAAGACGGTCACAGTCTGAAACTAACTTCTTGTCTTAGGTTCATTAGAAACCACTGTGGAAATCCATTAGTCTCACTAGCATGTGCTTAACAATCAAGTGCCTGGTACCTTCCCCATTATTGAGAAAGACCGACACCTTTCAAATACGAAAGATATCGGTCAACTGTTTTATTTTTACACAATAAAGATAAAAATAAAATCATCCGAATTTAATTGCCGGTATTCTGACTGTCCTGAATGGCATTGGTCAGTAATCCGGTGACAAAAATTACGATCGCAGCTATCAGCGGCAAAATGTCAGCACGTTAAAGTACTACGGCATCGAAGACAACCACTTGTCTGTTGCGTGTGACTGGGTTAAGACAAACTCTGAGTTCTCTTTTAAGAACAAAAACCGGTTAATGAAAAGAAAACCGCAAATGCATACACATGGTTCGACGCTTTAAAAAGAGACTGATACTTTTTCTCCAAAATCTTAAAAATATTCTCGTCATCCGATAATTGTCCGAATTTTTTTGACTAACTTAATTTTGAAATCGCGGTACTCTTGACCCAACCAGTGGTCTTGCCACTCGTCACACGATACCAAGTACTTGCAACGCCATTTTGGGTAATGACGCCCTTACAATCCACACTCATCTTGCCAGTGCCCAGCACCTTAGTCGTCGTTAACTGACTGGCTAAATAGCTGGAATTATAAACGTGGTCATAAACTGGGTTAGACGTTGCTGTAAAGGTCGCTGTTTTCTTTTCCTTAGTGTACGTGGTCTTTGGCAGTGACACCGCCTTTGAGTAAACCCAATAACGCTTAGCTGTGGTTTGCTTGCTGAAACGGATCCGGTACCAGGTCGTTTTACTGTCTGACTTATAAGCCCGACCGTCAAACCAAACTGGTCGGCCGCTCCAACCGCCAACGGTCGTCCACTTGTACTTCGTTGTCTTATACGCACTGCCCTTCACGTGATTATAAATGGCATAGGATTTATACTTGCTGCTCAACGTCCCTGTCTCGCCATTTAATGTCGAGTAATACGTAATCGTTGGTTTCTTTTTCGTGGTCGTCGTTGTGGAACTGCTGCTTGACGAACTCGAACTATCCAAAGAATTGAAGCCATAAGTTTGAATCAAATTAATGAGTGAAGTGCCATAGGTTGGTGCCGTCGCATACTTTCCTGTCAACGCATTGGCTGCATCTTCATAAGTCGCAGCATTTTCCCGCCAGGTTCCTGAATAGTACGTTGGATCTGACGAGATCCCATTTCGCAGTAACTGTGCATTGTCCGTTAACGATGCTGAAATCGTTGGATACTTTTTAAATGCAGCGTTCGTATAGTATAGCTGGCCGGACGAATCGTACTCCGCCGTGCTCATCGTCACAGACTGGCCATTATAACTGCCTTTGATGCCAAAATAGTTGTTTGCCGAGGTCGATAACGTACTGGTCCCCCAGCCACTTTCAAGTGCTGCCTGAGCCATCATTACGGATGGATACAGCTTATACGCATTCGCAACCGTTTTAACCGGCGTTGACATGGTAGCAATAAACGTATCCGTTGTTGTACTGGCTTTCGTGTGAATTGTATCCGCACCAATTAAGCCAACCGTCACGATAGCAGCCACAGCCACTTTTAATAATGTTGGTTTTCGCATGCCAGAAATCCCCCTTAATCTTCCCTATGTATGCTCATAGACTCATTATAAAGATTATCGAGAACGGCTTCAAGAAAAGGCGCATTACAAAATAACTATTGTCCAAAATTCGCCAAATTGTTGGTTATTTCTTCTGGGGATGTAACACATAATATCAAATTTGTTTCAGAATAAAACCGGTTAGTGGGCGACTGTGCCTGCTAACCGGTTTTGAGTTGTCTGTTCTAGTAAATACTAACGGTTATTTCAAATTTAATTTGCTTGCGGCGCCTTCGTCTAAGATCACAGTCACGTTGCCATGATTTTGAAGATAGCTCGCTGGTAGATCAGGCGTTACGGGGCCCTCGATCATCGCCTTAACAGCATCAGCCTTTTCCTCACCGTATGCTTCTAAGAGGATCTGGTGGCTCTTCATGATGGATGCAATGCCCATTGAGTAAGCATAACGTGGCACTTCATCCGCGTTGTCAAAGAACCGTGCGTTGGCTTGAATGGTTGATTCAGTTAATTCAACCTTGTGCGTCCCCAACTTAGGATCGGTTCCTGGTTCGTTAAACCCAATGTGGCCGTTTTGACCTAACCCTAAAATTTGCAGGTCGATCGGGTTATCGTAACGCGCCATCTCATCAGCCGCATCTGCATTAAGACCATTTGGCACGTATGAGTGTGCAAATGGCTTTTGATCAAAGAGGTGGTGCTGCATGAAGTAATGATAGGATTGCGCATGATCAGGCGCAAGACCGACGTACTCGTCCAGGTTAACGGAAGTCATCTGACTAAAGTCCAGATCACTAGCAACGAGTGCATCATAGGTGGTAATTGGGGTACTACCGGTCGCTAAGCCGTATACCGTGGCGCCTTGATCATACGCCGCCTTAAAAATTTGGTAGCCGCGTTGGCCACCCTCCTGCCGATCCTTCACTACGATTACGTTCATTTTCATTGCTGTTGATTCTGTCATTTAATCGCCACTCTTTTTGTTGGTATAGTCCAATAATAACCTGTCTAGACCGATATTGCAAGTCAAATGGCTCAACTCATTTCAAGAAGGGTCAAAAATCGCACAAAAAAGGCCGCTACTTCGGTCGGCGACTTGGTTTCCGACGAATGCCACGGCGATTTGCTGCTAAATCATTCTGCTGGTCCTTAAACTTTTCCCACGTTGCTTCGCGTTTCGAAGCAGCGTCCTTACTGGTGCTGCGTTTTTTTGTATATTTCATTATTTTCTTCCTCTCTGCTGAATCAACTGATTCATCTCAAGCGCGATTCTATCACGAAAATGCACAAACGTCTATTTTTATGCCCACGCTGCATTAGATTCCCTGGTCACAGAACTCTGCGCTGCGCTGTCGACCATGGCCACAATGGTCGTATTCTTTTAATACTGAGCGAAAGTCCGTTGCATGCCGCAATTTGGCACTCCGCTGTGATGGCTCGCGATGAAGCTAATTCAATTTCTGCTAAGACATTCAATCCCCGCCTCAGCCTGCAGGGCCGAGCGGTGGAACGAAGCGATATAATAGCGCTATTTAAATCAACGAAAGCCCGTCATTACAATATTAAGCAACGCAATTTCACTGGTCAGATTGCTTTTTCGCGCCAAAAAAGGCCGCTATCACGCGATAGCGGCCTCACTTGTTAACCAAATTATTCAACAGTAACTGACTTAGCCAAGTTACGTGGCTTATCAACATCTAAGCCCTTGTTCAGGCTGGTGTAGTAAGCCAGTAACTGGGTTGGCACAACGCTCAACAGCGGTGTCAACAACTCGTCAACGTCTGGCAAGATGATGTCATCGTCAGGCTTGGCTAAACTTTCCGTGGTGATGGTGATGATCTGGCACACGGGCCATGGTCTCTTGCAGGTTCGAACGCGTCAGTCCAGCGGTCTTGGCCTGTGTGATGATGCCAATCACTGGGGTCCCGTCTTCGATCAAAGCAATGGTTCCGTGCTTTAATTCGCCTGAAGCAAAGCCTTCAGCTTGGACGTATGAAATTTCCTTGAGCTTCAATGCGGCTTCAAGTGAAACGCTCCAGTCGAGGCTCCGGCCGATGTAAAAGGCGTTTGGTGTGTTCAAGAAGTACTTCTTGGCCATGTCTTCAAGCTTTGACTTCGCGTCAACGATAGCTTGGATGCCAGTGGCAACAAGGCCAAGTTGCTGACGGATGTTAAACCGTTGCGCAACGATCTGGTTATCTGATTCGCCAAGGGCCTTAGCCAAAATAGCTTCAACGGCGATCTGAGCGGTGTAGGCCTTGGTTGAGGCAACAGCAATTTCTGGGCCAGCATGCAGCAACAACGTGTACGTTGCTTCACGTGAAAGCGTTGAGTTTTGGACGTTGGTGATGGTCAGACTTTCGTAGCCAGCTGCGTTCACGTTGACCAAAACTTCACGACTATCAGCCGTTTCACCACTCTGTGACAAGAAGATAAAGAATGGCTTCTTGGACAAGATCGGTTGTTCATAAGCAAATTCTGAAGAAATGTGCACTTCAGTTGGCGTTTGGGTCAGGTTTTCAAACAACCGAGCACCCACTAACCCTGCATGGTAACTGGTACCGGCACCCACGATGTAGATCCGGTCAGCTTGCTTCATTGAGTTCAACAACTTTTCGTTCACAACCGGTTCGCCAGTCTCAGAAAGGTAGACCTGGGCCAGTTTGCGCATCACGTTAGGTTGTTCGTCAATTTCCTTTAACATATAGAAGGGATACGTACCCTTGTCTGTTTCGCTGGCGTCCATGTCAACATGGAACGTCTTACGTTCAACGGGCTTGCCGTCCTTGTCTTCGATCTTCACTTCGTTTGGCTTGATGGTGACCACTTCGCCGTCCAGCAATTCCAAAAAGTCATGGGTTTCACGCAACATTGCGGAAGCGTCTGAGCAAACGACATTGAAGCCGTCACCAACACCGACGAGTAAGGGACTCTTGTTCTTAGCAACGTACAACGTTTCAGGGTCTTCGCGATCCATTAACAGGAAGGCGTATGAGGACCCCTTCAGCACAGTTAACGCCTTAACAAACGCATCGTGCGCGTTCAACTTGTCTTCAACAGCGAACTTATCGATCAGTTGAACAACAACTTCAGTATCCGTTTGGCTCGTAAACGAAACGTCGCTTAAGTAGTCACTCCGAATTTCCTGGAAGTTATCGATCACGCCATTGTGAACCAAGTAGAAGCGGTCATCTTGGGAAACTTGTGGGTGGGCGTTGGCAACACTAACACCACCGTGGGTTGCCCAACGGGTATGACCGATTCCAGTAGACCCGTGAACTTCGGGACCGACTTCGCGCTTTAAATCAGCGATCCGGCCCTTTTCCTTCACAAGGTAATCCTGGCCGTCCTGGTCATTGACATAAATACCAGCAGAATCATAACCACGATATTCAAGTTTCTGTAACCCTTCCAACAGGATCTTTACTGCATTGTCACTACCTGTGACACCAACAATTCCACACATAAGCTTTCATCCTCGTATTTTTCATTTATTTTTAATTGGTATAGACTTACTTATCAAGACTGTATCTTGATAACACGTATACTCTACAGTCTTTACGTCAGGTTGTCAACACATTGTATCGCCAAGTGGTATAGGATGAAAATAGACCATCTGCCAGAACACCAGTAAAAAAGCGGTTTTCAGGCTGTAGAACCTGAAACCGCTTCTTTCATTTTCATTACTCTTCAACGCCGACTTCTTTTTTCACAACGGCAGCGATCCGGTTCACGTAACCAGCAACCGCTTCCTTGGTTGGGGCTTCAGCCATCACACGCAAAAGCGGTTCAGTTCCGCTAGGACGGACAAGAACGCGGCCGTCGCCAGCCATTTCCTTTTCCACCGTGTCGATGATGCCCTTGATCTCAGGATTGTTAAGGGCGGCCTTCTTATCAGCAACCTTCACGTTCACGAGTTTTTGCGGGTAATCCTGAACATCGGCGGCCAGTTCAGACAGTGGCTTGCCCGTTTCCTTAAGGATGTGCAGCAATTGTAAACTGGTCAGCATCCCGTCACCAGTAGTGTTAAAGTCCAAGAAAACGATATGGCCGGATTGTTCGCCACCAAGGTTGTACCCGTCAGCAACCATCTTTTCGACAACGTAGCGGTCACCAACTTGGGTCTTCACACTCGTCATGCCATGGGCTTCCATGGCTTTATACATGCCAAGATTACTCATGACCGTGGTGACAATGGTATCCTTTTTCAAACGGCCGTGTTCGGACATGTATTTGCCACAGATGTACATGATCTTGTCACCGTTAACAATATCGCCGTTTTCATCAACTGCAATACAGCGATCACCATCACCATCGAAGGCCAAGCCAATTTGCGCACCCTTTTCAACCACGAATTTTTGCAGTTGTTCCGGATGTGTTGAGCCAACCTGATCATTGATGTTCAGGCCGTTTGGTGTAGTTGCGATGGTGTCAAAGTCAGCCGCAAGGTCCGCGTATAACCGAGAAACCAGGTTACTGGTTGCACCATTAGCGGAGTCAACAGCAATGTGCATGCCAGATAAATCATCAGAGATGGTTTGTTCTAGGAATTGAATGTATTTTTGACTACCTTCCTGGTAGTCTTCAACGGTGCCCAAGCCTTCAGCAGCCGGACGTGGCAGGGTATCGGTCTCCTTGTCTAACAGACTTTCGATTTCTTCTTCTAATGAATCAGAAAGCTTATACCCGTCTGCCCCGAAAAACTTAATGCCGTTGTCGGCCACTGGGTTATGTGACGCGGTGATCATCACCCCAGCATCAGCTCCCTGTGTCCGAACCAAGTATGCGACAGCGGGCGTTGAGATGACGCCCAACCGCAGTACTTCGATCCCGACTGAAAGCAATCCAGCCACCAATGATTCTTCTAACATTTGGCCGGAGATCCGAGTGTCGTGTGCAACCAGAACCTGGGCCTGCTGCTTACCCTCAGCGTGTTCCGTTAAAACGTAACCGCCGGCACGACCCAAACGAAACGCTAATTCCGGGGTCAGTTCTTGGTTTGCGATGCCACGCACACCGTCAGTTCCAAAGTATTTCATGTTATCAATTCCTCATTTCTCGTAATTAATCTGCTTGTTTTGTTGTGATCGACACTTTCACACTCGTTGGATTGACACCCGTCACACCATTGGCGTCCGGGTCCAAGCTCACGGTCTTCGTGGTCGACTTCTTAATGTCACTCACGTCAATATCAGCCTCAAAACTGGAAATGTCTGCCAGTTTTGATTTCGAACCAAACACGCGAACCGAACTCGTACTGCTCTTGATCGAGTAGGTGTAGTCACTGCTGCCATTTTTGACTTTAAAACTGATCGGCACCTTCTTTGAATTCTGCTTTGACGTTATTGGCAGGTTGACCTGCGTTGTTGACGGCGTCAAGATCACGTTCACCGTCCGTCCTTGCTTATCCAGTGCTTCGATCACAGCCTGACTGTTGACCGTGGATTTCGCATTTTGCTTCAAATCGACCTGAGCAACAACCTTGTTAATGCGGTCAATTTCACTCTCCGCACCAGTCGCCTTGACGCTGGTCACATCAGAAGTTGCCTTACCAGCTTCATAGTTGTCCGCGATCCGCGTCTTGTCATAGTTGACCGTCACTGGGAAGGTCACCGTCTGACGTTTTTGAATATTCACTTTGATCTTGGCCGGGTCGATCCGGTAAGTCAGATCTCGGTTTAAGCCTTCCTGTTGAAGGGCCACGGTATGTTCACCGGTGGACAGCTTCGTCAGGTTAGCCATGACCCGGAAATTTTGCGTGTTCGAAGTGGCCGTTACCAAAGCGGCAGGCCCACTAAGGTGCACCTTTACCTTTTCGGGATAACCGGTCACAAAATACTTATCTGAGTTCACATTCAACCGCAACTGAACGGAGATCGTTTTGTGCTCGTTAGTCGTTAATGTCGTGCTATCATTGCTGCTGTCTGTCGACTGACTGGTCGTTGTTTTGGTACTGTTCACGTATAAAAATAAACAGATCGCCAAAAATAGCGAGATCAGCCGGTACAGCCATCGACTATTCAAGAAAGCTTTCATTTTTGATTACCTCCTCTAAACCGCTCGTCGATCCAATCTAAAACGGCCGTGTAGGCATTGCGCTTTTCCGGCTCCTGGTCTTGATCAGTTCGTTACGGAAGAATTTCAGGTAATCATTTTGGTCCATATTACGCAATAATTCATTGTTCTTAGTAATGGAGACCTCACCTGTTTCTTCAGAGATCACCACCGTTAAGGCATCCGTCACTTCAGAGATCCCAACCGCTGCCCGATGACGCGTCCCCAATTCTTTAGGAATCAGGTTGCTTTCTGACAACGGCAGGTACGCTGCAGCCACCGCAATTTTATTATCCCGAATAATGACCGCCCCATCGTGCAGCGGCGTGTTAGGAATAAAAATGTTGATCAGCAATTCACCGGTGATCTCCGCGTTCAGCTCGATCCCCGTTTCAATGTAGTCTTCCAACCCAGTATCCATCTGAATGGTGATCAGCGCCCCGATCCGTCGTTTCGACATGTACTGAATGGCTTTATCCAGTGCTCGATCATCTTGTTTTCAGCCTCGTTCATTTGGCGATTACGCACAAACACGGAGCCGCGACCAATATGTTCCAGTCCCCGACGAATTTCCGGTTGGAAAATAATAATTAGGGCAATGACACCCCAATTGATCACCTGGTCCATCAACCAGGATACCGTCGTGAAGCCCACATACACGCTCACAATTTTGATCAAGACAATAAAAATGATACCACGAAGCAGTTGAATCGCTTTGGTACCGCGCAACAGCATGATCAGTTCGTAGAAGACAAACCACACAACCAGGATATCGAGTAAGTTAACGATCGTGTGCCACGTCAATAAGTTACTCCAATCAAGGTTCATATTTTCCCTCCAAAAATCTATTCGGCTATCATTATAACACGCCGACTGCCCGTTTTTAGTCCCGTTTGCCAACTGGTTCTTAGCAATTTATAAATATCGGTCTAATTGCGGTGTTATTCGCCTTTTAATCTGGTACTATTTATATAAAGTCTGCAAAACAATAGGGGGTGACAAGATGCGAACACAGGCCAAATGGCAGATCCGAATTTTCTTTGTGCTTTGGCTCCTCTTTCTTTGGGCCTTCGTCAAAGCCCCCTTTACCTTTCTCATTTTAAATACGTTTTTAGGGTACATTCCGATTGAAATTTCTTTTCATATCAAAACAACCTTTCCAAAACATGGGCTATTCTTTTGGGCACTGGTGATCCTATGGCTGCTGTTTTATCCAAATGCCCCCTACCTGCTCACTGACCTGTTTCACCTGTCGCTCTTAAACCCGTACACATACGATGGGCTGTTGAGAGCCTCCTTGCACATCTGGATCTACTTTACAGTTGAATTGATCAGCGTGCTCTTCTGCGTCTTTCTGGGCTTTTGGAGCCTCAACTATGTCGCAGAAACAATTACAGAACGGTACTTTAAGCGCGCGCGGTGGCTGGAGATTATCTTAGTGTTGATTTTGACCTTCCTCTCCTCCGTTGGGATCTACGCTGGCCGATTTCTGCGCATCCACACGATCTACCTCTTTATTTCACCGGACCTCATCATGCACCGTCTCCTCGGAATGTGGACCGAACCGATGCTTGAATTCGTTGGGTTGATGACCGTTATTCAATTGCTGGCCTATTGGTTGTCACATTTGGTTTATCACCAGCATGTTGGTGTGAGTCAACACGATGATGGGAAATCGGGATAACCGGTTGTGATTGCGTTTTAATTTTCATATTTTTTATAAAAACACTCCGCTGAGGTTTGGATTCAAATCTCAGCGGAGTGTTTTTTTGAAATTTTTAATTTGTGAACCCAAAGAATTTGGATTGCTGGCTTGTGAGTGCTTGAGGCGACGTGCATTTCACTTCCCTAGTGGAAACGCGTTCCGCAAGGCGCTATTCTTCGTCTTCCCCCATCATCAACACATTCTCTGAGTAATTAATATACTGGCGTAACCGCCCAGCCATTTGCCAGGTAATGTTGCCAGCTTCTAACAGCGTCTGCACACCGCTTCTTTGGGCGCCCAGACCGACGATTCGCAGCTTGTTGACCTGCGTTGCATAGGCTTCTCTCGAGAAACTATCATCAGACTTAGCCCGCTCAATGCGATTTCGGTAGAAGACAACCAGATGATAAATGGCTTGTTTATCCAACTCCGCCGTTGCCACATCCTCGCGACCCAAGTATTTAGATAACGATTTGATGGCTGCCTTCGCGCTTTCGCGGTCGATCAGCTGACGCTCGTTTTCGACCTTTGGATTACGTTGATGACGCGCCAACTGGATGATCCGGTGCACGGTGTGTTTCAACCACAGCCACCAGCTATGAATAATCAACGTCAGCGATGCCTGATCCGCCTGATTGAGCCGGCGCTGGCTGCGTGCTAACCGCTTCATCGCAAGCTGATAGCCGGTCTTTGAGATCTGATGATGCTCAAACAACCGCTCAATTGCCTGCCGTTCACCGGTTAAACAAACCCGCCGCAACGCCACTTCGTCATTGGCAACGCGCTGAATGGCACCATCATCTTTACTTTTGGCCTCCATTCGGCGGATCATGAACTGGTAATCCAGGATCAGATCATACGCCGCTCGTTGATTTTCTTGACGCCGGTGCTCTTCAATGGCGTTGATGGCCAACCGCATGATGTAGATTCGAGACTGGTCGTCCGTCAACCGTGGTGCTTTGGGTACGTCAGAATCCTCGTCCTCATCCGTATCCACAAGGTCATCCGCATCCATGTCACTCAGGCTTGCCCGGGTCTGCAACGGCTGCGCATCATCAGGCGAAACCAGCGGCAAGGTGATGACGGCCACGACCAGACTGATAATGATCACCCCGGCAGAAATGAACAGTGCAAGAGACCGTTGTGGAAAGGCCGCACCACTTGCGGTGACAAGTGGTAACGACAGCACACCGGCCATCGTCACTGCCCCCCGGACACCTGATAACCCAGCCAAAAGCGAAATTCGAAAACTCGCCTTCTCCGTTTTTTTCCGCCACTGTGCGACCAGTTGATAGATGTAGATCCAAACGACCCGGATCACCAGTAGGACGACCCATGCGCCAAAGGCATAAGCCACCGCCTGCCACGTTTTAAACTGCGCATTTTTAATGATGTGACTCGTCGCTGTTGGCAACTCGTCTCCCAAGATGACAAACACGATCCCGTTTAACAGATACACAATGATATCCCAGGTCTTTTCCGTCACCAAGTGCAGTTCAGGCAAGTCCTCAATCAGATGATTATTGCGCGTGTGGGAAATAATACCTGCTGTTACGGCAGCGATGACCCCCGACGCATGAAAAACGTCTTCGGCGATAAAGTAGATCACAAATGGTGTCATGATTTGTAATACCGTGTTAAAAATCACATCGTTAATGCCCTGTCGCCGCAACACGTCGCGCATAAACTGAATTAACAGCATCAGCACGGCTCCGACGATCAACCCGACGATACTGATGTAAAAGAAATCACCGGTGGCCTGGCTCAGTGAAAAGACGCCCGTCACAGTGGCCGCTACCGCGTACTTAAATGCGATCAGCCGGATGCATCGTTGATCAGACTTTCACCGCTGACCAGGTGCAAAATATTTTCTGGTAAATGCACTCGTTTTGCAATCGACTGCACAGCCACAGGATCCGTTGGCGATAGGATGGCTGCCACCGCAAAACCGACTGTTAACGGCATTTTAGGTACCATTAGATAGATTAAAAAGCCGCCCAACAGCGTCGTCAAAAATACCAAAAAAATGGCGTTAGCAAAGATCGGTCCCCGCAACTTCCAGAGTTCGCGCTTCGGGAACCGCCGCCCATCATTAAATAGCAGCGGGGCAATGAATAATAATAGGAACCAATCAGTGTCCAGCGGGATCTCGATTTGCCAAAATAGTGCCATAACGAGACCCAACCCGATTTGAATCAGGCTAACTGGAATGAAGGTAAGATAGTGGCTAATGATGTTGGATGCTAGGACTAATACAACAAGTAAGATAACAGCTTCAACAATTGGCAACTAAGGACCCCCTCTTTTCGTTAGTCTTCCTTTACAGATTCCCCAATAATGCGCACTTCAGTTTCTAGATGGACGTTGAATTTTTCAAACACAACGGTTTGCACATGGTGAATCACGTTCAAATAGTCCGTTGCGGTTGCGTGGTCAACGTTCACGATGAAGCCCGCGTGTTTCATTGAAACCTGCGCGCCGCCGATTTGATGGCCTTGTAAGCCGGCATCGTGAATCAGCTTACCGGCAAAGTACCCAGTCGGCCGTTTAAATACACTGCCGCACGATGGCAGATCAAGTGGTTGTCTGGCAGCCCGACGTGCGTTCAGATCATCCATTTTCGCCTGGATCTCCTGGCCGTCTCCTGGTTGCAGCAGATACGTTGCGGAGAGCACAACGTCGTTTTCATCTTGCACGCGGCTATGACGGTAGCCGAAGTTCAAATCGTCGCGCGTGATCGTTTTGATCTCACCTTGACGCGTCAAGACCAGCACGCTATCGGCAACGTCACTGGTCTCGCCGCCATAGGCCCCGGCGTTCATGAAAATGGCGCCGCCAACGCTGCCAGGAATCCCCGCTGCAAACTCCAAGCCCGACAAACTGGCTGCTTGTGCCCGCTTGGTGACTTCAATCATCGACACACCAGCATCGGCAATCACTTGATGACCAGAAACCTTAATGGTGGCCATCCGTGTCAAAATCATCACCAGACCGCGAATCCCACCGTCTCGGACAATCAGATTACTAGCATTGCCAATGACTGTCACGGGCACGTCATTGGCGTTTGCGACCGTCATCAGGGCCTGGACCTCATCAGCTGAGGCTGGAAAGGCCAACAGATCTGCTGGTCCTCCTGTTTTAGTATTTGTATATTTTGAAAGTGGTTCATCTGTTAAAATCGTGACGTTTGGAAACTGTGTTATAAAATTCACCGTCATTACTCTTGTTCCTTTCGTTTCAGACATCAAATTACATAAGTCCATTTTACCATGACTCGGAATCTGGTGGGCGCTCGTTGACCCCGTGTTCAAAAAATTTTGCTATACTGAGGATGAATGACTTTAGTTGAGAAAGGATGACCACCATGAAATTTATTTCCTGGAACGTCAACGGATTACGTGCCGTCGTTAAAAAGGACTTCACAACGACTTTCACTGATCTGGACGCGGATTTTTTCTGTATTCAAGAAACCAAGATGCAAGCGGGCCAGCTCGACCTCGAGTTGCCTGGTTACGAGCAGTACTATAACTACGCGGAACGAAAGGGGTATTCGGGGACGGCCATTTTCACAAAGCATCACCCGCTCGCCGTCACCTATGATATTGGCGTCCCCGAGTATGACCACGAAGGCCGGGTGATCACCCTTGAATACCCCGACTTCTATCTCGTTACCTGCTACACACCAAATTCCGGTTCCGGATTGAAACGCTTGGACTTCCGAATGAGTTGGGAGGACGTTTTTCAGGACTATCTCGATAAGTTAAACATATCAAAGCCGGTTATTTTATGCGGCGATTTAAACGTTGCTCACGAAGAGATCGATCTAAAGAACCCTAAAACCAACCATAAAAATGCCGGGTTTACCGATGACGAGCGTGAAAAATTCACGGCCCTGCTTGGTCGCGGCTACACGGATACCTTCCGTTACTTTAATCCAGACGCTACTGAACAATATTCTTGGTGGAGCTACCGGTTCCATGCCCGCGATAACAACGCGGGTTGGCGCATTGATTATTTTGTGACCAGCAATTCAATTCAAAAGAACCTAGAAACCTCCGAAATTCGAAACGATGTTTTCGGGTCCGACCACTGCCCCGTGGAACTTGTCACAACCGGCCTTAACGTGTAAACTAGCTGATACATCATCGAATTAAATTGGAGGTGACGCTTTGAATTTTGTTGCAATGGACTTTGAAACCGCCAGTGGCAAACGCTACTCAGCCTGCTCACTAGCGCTGACAATTGTCCGAAACAACCAGGTCGAAGACGAATTCTATACGCTGATCAATCCGCAGACACCATTTTTCTGGCGCAACATCCAGATTCATGGGATCCATGAAGAAGACGTGGCCGACGCACCGACCTTTGCCGAAGTGTGGCCCCACATTAAATCCTTCTTCACACCGGACCAGTTAGTCATTGCCCATAACGCGCAGTTTGATAACGGCGTATTGAAACAGACTCTGAATCATCACGGCATTATCGCCCCACGCTACCTGACGTTAGACACGGTCAAAACCAGTCGGAAATTCTATCCTTCCTTACCGAATCATAAACTAAACACCGTTTGTGATTCGCTGGGAATCGATCTGGAACATCACCATAACGCACTTGATGACAGCTTGGCCTGCGCTAACATTTTGCTTTATGAGAGTCAGGCGTTTGGTCAACAGGCGATTAAACCGTTTGTTTCAGCACTTTAAGCAGTCTTGTTTTGAGTGCTGACCTGCTGTTTTAAATAACGTTTTTTGTGGTAAAAAGCACCTATGCGACAAACTCGAGTGAGCGTGTGTTGCGTAGGTGCTTTTTCTTTTATTGTTTGGTTTAGTGCTTTCTAGGCATCCGTGCCGTAACGCGTTTCGCAAGGGGGCTTTCCACTGTTAGGTGATAGTCCGTTGCATTCCGCAATTTGGCACTCCGTGTAGTGGAAAGACCCTCCGCAAGGCAAGGGGCTAACGTGTAAAGGACTTTGACCAAAAAGTCAGACCCGGACATTCATCGTTCAATGCTTTCGAGGCATCCGTGCCGTAACGCGTTCCGCAAGGCAAGGGGCTACTGTGTAACGGACGCTGGTCTAAAAGTCAGGCCCGGACTTTTAGA
>NZ_BBAG01000040.1 GCF_001311135.1 Secundilactobacillus paracollinoides DSM 15502 = JCM 11969 | reverse complement strand
AAAAAGAATCCCGAATATTTCGGGATTCTACTCATCATTCTTAAATTAAGCAATCGGTGCCGTAAACATCGCCCAGCAGATCCTGGTCACATCATCGATAATCGGCTGCGTCAGCGGTATCGCCTGTGCAAGTGCAGAGGCAATCACCTGATTACAGGCGCCTGTGGTGCACGCAATCAGCATCATCAACGTCCGTTTGGGGAAAAACGCTTGCTGCACGCCAACCTGGTATAGGGCGCGCAACAGCTTAAAATCATCGTAGGCTTGCGTTGAGCTTGTCGTGTAGGTTTTGGATGTTTGAATCGCCGTCATAAAATGAAATTTTGCTGGCTGGGCAACATAGAAATTAACGTAGTTTGAAAAAAGGGTCGTCACCATGCTCTGCATGTTCGCAGCATTATCCGGCACACGCAAATCCTTCACCGTGGCTGTCGAAGCCTCCTTGCGAATGCTGACGTACAGGTCATCAAGTAAACCGGCCTTATTTTTAAAATAGTAATAGATGGTGCCCATACTGGTCTGCGACACCTTGGCGATCTCCGCCACGGAACAGGCTTCGATGCCCTTATCTTCTACGATTTTTAGCGTTGCCTTCAGAACTTCAGCCCGCTTATCAATATTCTTTACCATACCTACCTCACTGCTCAACTGTATTTATCATCTTATTTTACAGCAGTTAACCGCTGAAGCGTTACTAAATCCCATAGACACCCGCATGCACATTACGGTTCAACCATCACAATAACCTTCCCCAACCAGTCACTCTCACTCAAATAAGCGTGTGCCTGCGCCACCTCGTTGAAATTAAATACCTTAGTGGGTGCCACCTGCACGTCATACTGGTCAATAAAGTCAAACAGCTCCTGCATCAGCGCGCCAGAGACGATCCCGGAGTAAAAGCCGGTCAGATAGCCATCATTTGGCACGTCCATCATGGGATCAAAGTCCGGCATCGTCCACACGTTTCCCAGTAGACCACTGCGCTCACGATTCCAAACGGATTCAGATGTTGCAGAGAATCTTTGACACTCAGTGGTCCAATTAGATCGATAATTTTATCGTAACGCCCAACGCCCGCCGGTAATTTTTCACTATCCGCAGCAATAATCACGTCATCAAATCCCGCTGTCAACAAGGCATTCAGCTTATCTTCCGCCCGCGTCGTCCCCGTCACCTGAATGTGCGGGTCAAACCCGCGAATCAACCGCAAGACAGCGATGCCGACACCGCTGGTTGCCGCCCGAACCAGCACGTTATCCGTTGATTTGAGTTGCAGACTCTTCACGATGCCATAGGCGGTGTAGTACGTTTCCGGAACTGCCACGAGGTCTCGAAGCGGCAACGTGGTTTTGACTGGGTAAATTTGGGCGTTCGGTACCAGTACGTACTCCGCGTAACTGCCATCGTACGCGCGGCCCATTTCACCCATGATCGACACGACGCGCTGGCCAGCCTTGAAGGTGTCTGGCGCGCTCGTTTCATCAATTTCACCAACGACTTCGATGCCGAGGACCCGGGGAAACTGCACGCTGGGTGACTTTCCTTCCCGCGTGAAAATTTCAGAGTGATTGATGCCAAATCCCAGCACTTTCAACCGCGCCCACCCTGGTTTGATTTTTGGTGTTGGAATCTCTTTTAACTGCAACACTTCTGGCCCGCCAGCGTGGTCAACTACGTAAGCTTTCATCAATTTGCCTCCAATTAAGTCTTAAACAGGTGAAATGGGCTCTTGGTCAAGCCCAGATCAACCGCCCGATACAAATATTTGGCAGCAACGGTGCGATATGGGCGCCACTTTGCCGCCTTTTTCTGAACTGCCGCTGCACTAGCATCACTAGTGTGATACAACCAGCGATACCCCTGCAAGAATGCCTTGTCTTCAACTGGCAAGACGTCCGGCCGATCCAGCACCGAAAACAGATACATTTTCGCCGACCAGTTGCCGATACCGCGAACGGCAGTCAACGCCTTTAAAACTTCAGCATCCGTCATCTCAGGATATTGGTCAAAGACAACTTCTCCTGATTCGACCGCAGCTGTCAAATTACGAATATAGCCAACCTTAGCATGCGATAATCCGACGCCATGAATGGCTTCATCTGACAGTGATTTAATCGCCGTGATTGTAATCTCACCGCCGCAAAGATCGCGCAGACGCTTTAAAATAACAGCCGCCACCTTATTTGACAGCATCTGTCCCACAATGTTTGCGACGAGGTAGCCAAACGGATTTTCCGAAACACGATAATCAATTGGCCCAATCGTGGTGATTAATTTGGCGAGTCGTTTATCCACCTGCATCAGGTGAATAACGGCTGGTGATTGGTCATCTAGATGGTGTGTCAATGTCATGAGAAACAGGCCCTTCTTCCAACTACTCCAGTGTCGTGACACGTTCAATGTCTCTATGATAAACCCGATAGACCTCATCCGCCTCATTTAACACTTCGACCGTCACGTCATCGACAGCCAGTAGCCGACCACGAAAGGCTGCCGAGTCCAAGGGCGTGTCTGGATCAACCCGCAACCATAGTTGGACAGCCTGATGTGCTTGGTATGCAGTTTTAAATTGCGCAATAATCGCTGACATGAACGACCACTCCCCGGTTGATATTACTTTTATTTTAGAACATACGTTCGTATCTTGCAATATAAAGTCTATCTCGACGATCACAAAAAATTATAGAATCCCTAAAAACAGTCACCGTTCATTGTCAGGACTAAAAATAATCGTGTATGCTAGAGATTAGATTCTAATAATGACTTCAGAAAAAAGGAGCACCGCCATGAAATTAGTTCACTTAAACGTCGAAGAAAACCAGGCCACCACAGGCGATTGGCTCAACACCGATACCCAACTTAAAATGGGTGATCGGGTCCAGCTCGGCAGTCAGGCCGTCAGCCTTGGCGCCGTGGAGGATGACCAAATCCTTGGCCGCCTCGTTGCCAGCATCTTTTTTAACAGCATGCACATCGCGCTGTTTGCTGTTAAACCAGAAAGCCGGTCGCACGGCGTTGGTTCATTTTTGATCGACCAGGCAGAGACCATTGCCCGGGACAATCACTGTACGTTTATCACGCTGGAGACCATGAGTTTCAACGCGCCCGCCTTCTACAAGAAACACGGCTATCAGGTCATGCACGAGTTCAAAGACTCACCTGTTACAGGTACATCGCACTACTATTTCTATAAGGATCTGTAGAAAGGTTGTCGTAACAATTGTGCCGTCAAATGCGGTAAACTATAAGAAATGACTACGATATTGGGGGCCTCACGATGACGGATCTAATTGCTTATGTCAACGCAAATGGGAAACGGTCATTTGCCGACCTACCCATGACGGACGTGGACGGTGTCATTTTGGCACAACTCGCCTACGTTGACTTTGAAACATTGGTCGCGCACCACGTCACGGGCTTTGCTGATTTGACTGATCCTGTTCTGATGCAGCACGTTGTCGATCTCACTTGGAATCCCACCGCCAACTTCAACCTCCTACTGGCACTTAGAAGCAGCCCACGGTTCCGCAACATCCGTTGGCACGACCTCGTCAAGGACACCGATACGGCTGCGGAAAAACAATTCTGTGCGGTCACTTTTGACCTTGGTCACGACTTCCACTACATCGCCTACCGCGGCACCACTGCCACACTCACCGACTGGAAGGAAGACTTCAATATGACCTTCATGCGCGATATCCCCTCCCAACGGTCAGCGCTGCGCTACTACCAAAAAATGGCAACGCGGCATCCGGGCACCTACTATTTAGGCGGCCATTCAAAGGGCGGTAACCTGGCCGTTTTCACGTGTCTGCATAGTCGCGGTTTCCTCCAAGACCGGATTCAACAGGTTTATTCCGTGGACGGCCCTGGTACGAAGAAACCACTGCCAGTCGCAATTCAATCGAAGGTGAAAAAGTTCATTCCTCAGGCATCCATTATTGGTTTACTGCTGGAGCCCGAAACAGACTACCAGGTCGTTAAAAGCAACGGCATCGGCTTCAAACAACACGACCCGTTTACCTGGAACGTGCGTGGCACCGGTTTCGATACCCTAACCACAACCAGCCGGTTTTCGCAGCTCACCCAACAATCCGTGACATCCTGGCTAACTCAGTTGGATAACGCCACCAAGCAGGAATTCTTGGACTCCCTGTTCAGTATTCTCAAAGCCACCCACTATCAGGACTTTCGGGATATGGGCGCCAACTGGCAGACCTCGTTGCGCCTCATTTTGAAAGCGATCAGCGACACGACACCGCAAATTAGGCACCAGTGGCGCAGCGTCACCGGTCAACTGTTAACGACGTTTGTCGGTGAACTGACAGACAGTGTGAAACCACAGCTTAAATTGCCTGAAGTTCATTTGCCATCGTTACCAACTATAAAGCCATTTACCAAGACAAAGTAAAAGGTGCTCAACCGCAATTTCTGCGAGTTGAGCACCTTTTTAATTAGCGCGTGTAGATCATTGCACCATACGATTCGTTGCCGGTGTAGTTGCCCTTTAAATTCATGAAATGCTTTGGGATAATATCGAATTTCTTACTGCTCTTGATCTTAATCTTCACCAAGTCAGACTTACCACCAGCGTAGTGTAACCGCCCGTAATACACTGTTTTACTGGACTTCTTCAGCCTGTAAAATGCCACTTATAATTGGTGCCGGCAATATTCACGGTCATGGCGTTTCCCTTAAACGTCGTCTTATCGTGAAAACCGCCCTCGGTGCCACTCGTGATCTGGTACCAAACGTGGTTGCGGATGCTGGTTGGCAGATACGTTGTTTTCGCATTTGCCGTCGGTGCGGTTGCTAGGCCGCAAATAGTGACGGTGGCCGCAAATGCGACCCCTAACCCAATTTCTTTAATCATGGAAATGCTCCTTTCTTTTCAACCCGTATTTATTTTAGCATACCGGTCATTCAGACTGAAACACCTCTTTTTTGGTCAAAATAGAAACTTCTTTGCGTAGCTATTGGCAATAAGGAAGGCGCCTCACTATGACCAACAATAAAGAAATTCGCACCCAGCTAAAAGTCATCGGCAACACTGAACGACACCGTTTTACGGGTACATTTAGCCGTTACGGCTTCAAAGTGGCACCTTACCAATCACATGCCAAGCCAACCCTTGTGTTGGAAGGCCTTCGTGATGAAACTGGAAAACTGGTTACCGACCATCTCTGGCTGAATTTGGGGCTGCAGTTTCGTCGTCTTGGTGACTTGCAAGCCGGTGATGTGCTTGCGTTTAACGGCCGAGTCACGAGCTACGTTAAAAAGGGTATCAAGGTTCTGATCCTGACAAGAAAAAGGCCGCACCTAGTCAAACTGATTCCAAGGTTGAACGACCTTCAAAAGTAGCTTTAATTAAATTGGGAACGCCGCGGACAGTTGTGCCTTTGCCGGAAAATACTTGGGACCTGATTGTGATGATTGCTGAGCGGACTGGAACTACTGCATTTTTACCTAGTCGCTATTGAGGGGTAATGATTGCTTGTAATCATTGTGCTCGAATAATTTAAAAAGCACCACTCAGAATCTTCATGGAAGTTCTGGGTGGTGCTTAGTTGATTATAGAGTCTGTTTTCTGTTTCTTGCTTTGGCTTTCTCTTTTTTGAGGTAACTTTGGCGACGTGGCTTGATTTCGCAATGTCGAAACGTGTTCCAGGCAGGGGTTAACGTGTAACGGACTGTGGCCTAAAAGTCAGACCCGGAGTTGGAGCGCTTCTGTTACAAAGTTGTCTTGGCGACGTGGTTTGATTTTATATTGCCGAAACGTGTTCCGCAAGGCAGAAGGCTCCTGTGTAAGCAACTCTGGTCAAAAAAGTCAGGCCCGGACTTTTCTGACCAGAGTTACTTACACTCCGCCTTCTAACCGCCTTGCTCCACACTCTACTCTAGTCATTATGCCGCCAATCCTTATCCATCAGCACTCTCGCCACAAACAGTCCCAGCGGCAAGAACATAATGATCAAAACGGCCTTCGTCAGCCACTCCGCACCGACACCGATGTTGTTTAAGCCGATGTTATACACTGCGCGGTAGATATACAGTCCCGGGACCATGATCACGATCGATGGAACCGTCAGTGAGATTCTTGGATAGCCGTTATACCGGTTGATCAGTGACGCCAGCAGGCCCGCCAACAATGCCCCGCAGAACGCTGCGGCTGCTGGCGGCAGCGTTGTCAGATCTGTGAGTTCCAGCCGTAGCGTGTTCGCAAAGGCACCGATCACGCCTGCTGTAATCGCCATTTTCTGCGGACTGTTGAACATCATGGAGAAACCGTAGACCCCACAGAAACTTGCTGGGAGCCGCAGCAACAACATGGGAACCACACCGAGACCAAGCGGCAGGAAGTTTTCCGGCCTGAAGTTCACCAGCATGGCCACCAGCCAGCCGATCAGCGTCGCGACGATCGTGATTAGCAACGCCGATGTCAGCCGCTCCAGTCCCGACCGCATGTCCGATTTAAAAATGTCCAGCATACTCGTAATGAACGGGAACCCGGGAATCACAAACAGCATCGCGCCAATGTACCCTGCCTCGTGCGCTTCTGGCACGTGGAAGAACACCTGCATGCCTTCAAAGACGAAAAAGTACACCAGACAAGCCGTCATGACGCTCACTGCTAAGTTCGCCAGCAAGGTCAACCGATGGCGGATCATGATCTGACGCAGCCAGTTCCCAGCGCCAGCGCCAAAGAAGGCACAGATCATTTCAATGGGTCCGCCGCCCAGTAAAAATGTAAACCCGGCACACGCTAACGCCGCGGCACAGCCCGCAATAAAGGGCGGATAGTTGCCCCGCCGCACCTGAATGGCATCCAGTCTCTGGTGGAGTTCGCGGATGGTCAAATGGACGTATTCATCGGGAAATCGTTTCACAAAATGTTCCAAAATATTCAGTTTATCCGTGTTCACGCCAGTACTGGCCAGCGCCAACACCTGCGTATAGCTGTGTTCGTAGTTAAAACACGTGTAGTGGATCGACGTCAGCCCAATGTCGGCTGAACAGATCAGTCCCAGCGTCCGCGCCACCGTGTTCATGGCCTCGCGCACTCGCCAGGCCCCCGTCCCGCACGACAGCATTTGAATGCCGACCCGACCGACCAGCGACGACTTAACTTAACCGTTGCGTCCATCGCCGGGATATCTTCATCGTCCGAAATGCGGTTCCAGGGAATTTTCATATGGTGATTTTGGGGTAGCTTTTCGTTTTCCAGTGCGTGTTCGTCACCGTTGTCGCTCATAATATGTACTCGCTCCTATGTTTGTTTAGTGTCGTCGTGAATAAACCATTACTCAATATCTTACCACGATTTGAATTGATGAAAACCAGCCTGAGCGAGGATAACGCTTTCAAACAAAATATTTTTATCATTTTCGACTCATTAATAGAATCAGCCCCGGTTCGTCTGCATGGTGATCCGTGCGATCCGGTTCATTTTAGCCGGTGTCCAGGCCGGTTGCCAAACGACAGCCACCGTTGTCTGCGATATCCCGTCAACTTGATTACAGACCTGTTGCACGTTATCAGTGACTTGCGGGACGCAGCCGCAGCCCATCGATGGCAGTGTCATGGTAATGTAGCAGTGGCCGGCCGCCACGGTAATGTCATAGATCAGCCCTAAGTTGTAAACATCCACCATCAGCTGCGGTTCGTAAACGGTTTGCAGCTGGTCTTGAATGGCTTTCAATAGCGTCTCATCCGTCATCGAAACACCCTTCCTTCATTTATAGTTACTCATCATGATAGCCTAAGATCGGTAAAATGGCATTAAAAAATAACCGCAGCCAGTTTCGGCATACGGTTATTTTTGATTATTTACAAACTAACAGACTGACTTAAGCTGGTTGAACCAACGCCTTGATCACTTCACGATCCGTCATGGCTTGGTAAGCCGCGTTGATGTCAGCTAATTTAAAGCGCTTAGTGAAGACCTTTCCAGGGTGAATGTCGCCATCCAAAACGGCCTTCAGCAGCACTGCCTTGTCGTAGGTGGTAACGGATGCTGGGCCACCGGCAATGATCGTGTTCGTGCCAAATGAGCGGCTCATGTCCATCTTAGGTTCGTGCGGCAAGCCAACCCGCCCGACAATGGCACCCGGACGCGCAATGTTGATCGCCGTTTCGTTGGACAGCTCAGTACCAACACATTCCAAAACAGCGTCGACACCAGCGTTGTTGGTCAACTGCATGATCTTGGCAACCCCTTCGTCGCCCCGTTCAGCAACAACGTCGGTGGCGCCAAATTCAACGGCTAATTTTTGCCGGTCTTCGTGGCGGCTCATGATGATGATGATCCGCTTAGCACCGCGCATCTGAGCAGCAATCACACCGCACAGTCCAACGGCACCGTCACCGACGACCGCAACGGTGTCACCGGCGCTGACGTTGGCGACGCGAGCCGCATGGTAGCCAGTCGCCATCACATCAGCGAGTGCTAATAATGATTTCAACATTTCGTCGCTGTAGTCTTCTGGTTGCCCAGGAATCTTAATGAGCGCCCATTCGCCATGTTCAAAGCGAATGTATTCCGCCTGAACGCCGCTGCTGAAGTTATCGGTGTGGTCTCGGCAATCACCGTCAAATCCAGCGCGACAGGCGGCACAGTGGCCACAGCCGTGCGTAAATGGGGCAATCACAAAATCCCCTGGTTTGACGGTCGTGATGTCATCGCCCACTTCAGTAACGATCCCAATCGCTTCATGGCCAGAGTTTTCCGAATTTGGTTCAGCATCCTGCAGGCCACGGTAAGCCCAGAGGTCAGACCCGCAAACACAGGTCAAAACGACCTTGATGATCACGTCATCCGCTGCTTGAATTGTTGGCATCGCAATGTCTTTGACAGCAACTTCGCCTGGTTTAACAAAAATAGTAGATTTCATAATTAAGGTATCATCCTTTCACTTCATTAATGACGGAAGACTTTGCTGCAACCGTGCGCAACACGCTTGTTCAATTGCATACAAATTCCAGTTCTAGTTTATCACCTTTTGACCAAAACCGTATAGCACACGTGTGCGATTTGCGCAGCAGGTCATTATAGGGTTAGTATACCGCCCTAATGAAGCTGAAACGATTGCCCAGATTGGATAGTAAGCATAGCTATGAGGCATAGAAAAAACAAAAGACCACCACGATGCCCTCTTACTGACATCGTGGTGGTCTTCAATAGTCCTTATGTGATCGGTAATCTGCCACTCATTATTGAGCGCTGATCGCGATTGAGTCGTTTTGATACTGGTCGTCATTCAAAATCAGATCACTGATGAAATGGGCAACTGTCCGCCGACTGATGGGCTGGCCGCTCACCGTATCGTGCCGGCCGTCCACGATTACTGGTTCAATGTCATTGCTGTTGGTCAGTGTGTTGGGGCGAATGATCGTGGCGGTGAGGCTGCTGCCATCGATCAAGTCGGCGCCCACGCGTTCGTCACCAAAGTAGCTGGTCGGATCATCTGTTGACCCGTACACTGCTTCGGCATCGGCAATGTGGTCAGCCGGTTCCTCACGGTAGATGCCCACCGTTGCGACCCAGATCAAGCGTTGCACGCCAGCCTGTTCCGCAGCTTCGATCACCGCCTGTGCCATCTTCGCCATGGGCTGTGGGCCGAGGTTGGAATAGATAATGTCCTGCCCCGTCATGGCCGCTACCAGTTGATCATGGTCAAACACATCACCAGTAATAACATGACCGACTGGCGCTTTTAGAGCTTCTGGATGACGTAGGAAAAGCGTCAGGTCCGTTTTATCAGCAAGTTCAGCTTCGGCAAACTGTGCAATTTGGCCACCCGCGCCTAATATCAGTACTTTTTTCATGAGGGATTCTCCTTTTCGTTGTGAGTATCGTCATATTTAAAAATAGACTACTGTTCTGAAATTAGAAAAGCAATTAATTAACCTTGTGAGGTTTAGGATTGATCCACAAAGCGCGCTCTAACAATATGTCCATAAAAGAATGAGCACCCTGTATTAACAACGTAAAATCATCACGAATATATATTCAACAACTATTAGACAAATAAATGCTGTTAAATTAATATTCAAAGGACACATATAGTAGCATTTCAAGACTATCAATGATGACCGATCAATCACTTAACGGCTACATCTCTGGATTATCTTTTAGTTCAGTTTATAACTAAACAACTATTCTTCAAATCGTCAAAAATGGCCCATCGGATTCTCCGTGGGCCATAGTCTTGCACTTTTACGCTATTCTTTTTGTGGTTTCCGACACGCCTGCCAAGCCATATCAATCAGCGCATGTACGTCTGTATCACTTAACTTGCTATCATGCCGATACCGAATTTCCGCAATTTGGTCCAGTGGTGTAAAGGTGTACGCAATGATAAACTCCGGTGCAAGTTCACGCAAAATACCTTCTGAAACGCCTTTCTGATAAATAAAATCAAGCGGTTTGGCGCGATCCATACCAGCGGTAAAGACGTCTTCCGGCACCAGATCAGTGTGACTATTGAAGATCCGCATAACCTCGCCTTCACGCGGATAGGCGTTCATCGCATCCGCATAGTTTTTGAGCACCAGTCGGAACTGGTCTTCAACGGCCGCTCGAGGATCCACCCCCGAGAAAAGCATCGGGTCAATCTTATTTTTAATGTTCAGGTACACCTGTCCCAGCATGGCTTGTTTGTCGGCGTAGTAAATGTAGAGTGTCGCCTGTGACACACCGGCACGCTTTGCAATTTTTGCGACACTCAGGTTTTGATAGCGTCGTGCAGCATGACATCAATTACTGCCTGATGGAGGGCCTCAATTTTATTTTGATCTTTATATCTCATATCAAGAATAGTAAGTGGTTGTTCAGTTAAAGTCAAGCAAAAGAAGACTACTAAACTGATATTTCTTCGTTAGTAATAGTGTTCTCAAGTGTAGTACCTTTATTCGGCCAGAAAGCTTGCCAAAATCATTGAATCAAGTCGGTTTTTGTGAATTCAAAGCTCACATTCAGGTGCGCTTTCAAGCAATTTACACAATTTCAGCCAGTGGATAGCCATCAGCTTCATCTCGACTGCCTATAGCATATGTTATAGCACAGGTACTATAACATATGCTATACCAAAATACGCAATACTTCATCCAATCGGGAAACCTCCCGCCATGGTCGTGCTGCCCCACCCGTCTCATGATTGCGGTTGACCCAAATTGCGCGCCAATCCGGTAATAGCGAAACCGGAACAATATCAGTGCCGTACCCCTGAGCCAAATGAATGTGGTTTTCAGCCGTAAAGCCATAGTGGTCAGCAACCGTCTTGAAGAAGTTCAAGTTTGGTTTGTAGGCGTGAACGTCCTCTGCCGTCCAAACGTCCACTGGCACCTGCAGGGTGGCCAAATTAGCCGGCATGATATCCCAGGCCGAATTGGACATCAAGATCAGTTGATACCCGCGCTGTTGCAACGTTTTAAGCGTGTCGATAACTTCTGGAAACGGCTGGAGCTGTCGATTAGCATCGAGTACCTCAAAGAAGTGGGCCTCAAACCCGTGCTGTTGGCCAAAAACATAGTCCAGATGAATCAAGTTGTTGCGCAATAACACCGTGTAATCCAGGTACGGATGGACGTTATCGGCGCTGTCCTGGTAGCTCGTGAACTGTATGCGAGCTGCCTGCGGGTCCACCCCGAGTTCAGACGCAATGGCAGCCACTTTGTCGTACAAGGTTGCCTCGTTCAGCAGTGTGCCGTAACAGTCAAATGTTAAATAATTGCTCATGATTATTTCTCCTTTAATTAAATTGATGCTCTTTTAAAATAACAGTCATTCACTAGTTCAATCACCATAGATGTCGCCCTTCTCATCTGGCAGACCAAAAAACTGCCCCGGCCAGTCTAGTTGACAACCGGAACAGTTTATTCGTCTAGCGTGCGCTGTAACCCAGGTGCGATCAATTGCCACACGGCTTCAAATTCTGTTTGCGTGTGATCACCCCACGAAGCGGAAAACGCTGGCGCAGAGAAGACCGTGAACGCAGTCAGCAACGCTGAAACAGCAGTCTCATTATCCGTTGACAACGCCCGCATGAGACTTTGCTTAAGGTCGTTTTGGTGAATCGACAGCACTTCTGGATTATCATCAATGTAGGTCGTGTACAGCTTAAACATCTTCGGGTCGCGCACGTTGGCCTGCAGTTTTCCCTCGACCAACGTCCACAGCCAGTCGTGAGCAATCGTCAGTTTCGACGTGTAACCGGCCGTGTCAAACGGAAATAAGGCAACTAAAATTTGGTCAAGCCACCGCAATGACAGGGACGTCCACAGATCACGCTTATTTTTAAAATGTTTGTAGAGCGCTGCGTGGCTGATGCCCAGCTGGTCGCCCACCTGGGTGAGCGTTACTTGGCGCATGTTCCCCTGTTCAACCAGCGCGGCTGCCGCATCCAGTATTTTGTTTTTCGTTATTTTTTCCATAGCCAAAGTATACCATAAATTCATTTTCGGTAACATTTATTGACTTTTGTAACTGGAACGTGTATCTTAGTCTCTAAGTTACAATATAAATAAAATGTAACCAATTGCGATTAGGAGGCAACATCTATGAATCTACAACACAACACGATCTTAATTACTGGCGGCACGTCAGGTATCGGCCTCGCGCTGGCAGAAACACTAAGTGCTCAGGATAACCACATCATCGTTTTAGGCCGCAACGCTGACAAATTGGCCGCTGTCAAGGCAGCTCACCCCAGTTTTGACACCGTTCAGGCGGACGTCAGTGACCTGGCATCGCTCACCGAACCACTGACTAAGGTGCGCCAACAATTCCCCGCTTTAAATATCGTCATCAACTCTGCCGGTACCATGCCCCGGTTCAGTCTCTTTGACGACACCATTGATCCACAAACGATGGTCAAGGATATTCAGATCAATCTACTGGGGACGATGGCCGTGGATAAACTGCTATTGCCGCAACTTGTTGCACAAACAGAAGCGCTGATCATCAACGTTTCTTCTGGTCTCGCTAACCTCACGACCCCCGTTCACCCGGCCTACTCTGCATCAAAGGCGGGTGTTCACATGTTTACCGACGCGCTGCGCGAACAGTTGCGGTTTGCAGGGCACGACAACGTTCACGTCATGGAACTCGTCCCGCCGCTGGTTGCCGAAACGAACCTTGAGGACAGTGTCTCAACGGATGCACCAAACAATATGAAACTGACTGATCTGGTTGCGGAGGCCATCTCTGGTATGACGACCAATGAGATCCGCGTCAACGCCGGGTATGCAGCCGAACTGCAGAAGTTGGCAATGACTGACCCTGATACTGCCGAACACCAAATGGCAAAGGGAATGCTGGCGAATGCCTTTCCGGAGGGCTTGGAATAGGTTTCGTTATACTGCCCAATATGTGATTCATTTTAAACGACTTAAGCGTGCGATCAATGAAAGAAGGCTTTCTTTATGAACATTTTTATTACTGGCGGAACAGGTTTTATCGGCAGTGAGCTGACCAAAAATCTCATCGCTCACGGCATCATGTGACGGCACTCACGCGTTCAGATGCTTCAGCTGCAGTGGCGACTGCAAATGGTGCAATCCCCGTCATGGGAGATATCACCTCACTTGACCTCATTTCTCAGCAAGCAACTCAGGCTGACGCTATCATCCACCTGGCGTTTGATCTGCGTTTTCCAAAACCTGGAACCCCATTCGAAGACACCCCCAGCGGCAGGATCAGGCTTTTATCAAAACCGTTGGTGATGCATTGTCTGGGACCCAAAAACCGTTTGTGATCACCTCGGCGTTAGGTCAACTTCCTGCCGACCCCATGCCGACCGAAAAAACAGCTGCTGTTTTAGACGATCCGGCATTCGCGAGATCTGATCGCAGTGCAAGTGAACGGTTAGCCCTCGACTATGCCGCAAAGGGGGTCACGACTTGCATCGTTCGACCAGCGCCAACCGTGCACGGTGAAACGGCACACGGGTTTGCTGCTGAACTAGAACATCTTGCTGTTGAAAACAAGAGTGCTGCCTACATCGCCGGCAAGCACTGGCTTCAGTTCACGTCGCCGATATTGCCGACTTGTATCGACTTGCGGTTGAAAAAGGGCTTCCAGGACATGTGTACCACGGCATTGGCGAACAATCATTGGCCATCAAGGACATCGCTGCGTTAATTGGACAAGAAAATCAGCTTCCCGTAAAAGAGAGTAGCGTCGCGGACGCCCCCGCCACCTTTGGCTGGTTATCCCCATTTGTCTCACGCGATATTTGGGGCAGCAGTTCGCTTACCCAACAGGAACTCGACTGGACTCCTCAAGGAATCGGCCTACTGCAGGCAATAAAAAATGGTCATCCCGAGTCTTAACACATTGCACGACAAAGCGCTTCTATCAGCGGTTGTGACAACCTGATAGAAGCGCTTTTTGTCGTGACATCTTTTAGTGAAACAAAAATCGGTTCACACGACTAGCCACGCGCGGATTCTCGCGTAAGTGGCGATGTTGAACATTTTTACCCACAAACTCCTGCGTTTCGTAATGCCCAATGTGCCCTTGAATCAGCGGCTTGAGCGACTTCGTACTAGCGTTCAGGATCTTACCGTCCGAATGCGTGCCGTTTCGCAAATTACCATAGATGTTCAGGATAGAAGCCTGGCGCATGTTGAACTGGCTGCGATGCCGGTAAGCATATTTAAACCATGGTGCGCGCCAGTGTGGCAGGCCATCCGCCATCGTGTAGTTCGGATGCTGATGCTTATGCCGGCCCGGAATGCCATCAAAGTTACCGGCAATCGCCACGTACTTATGCAGTCTCGGCAACCCCCGTTTATGCCCGTTTGCTAATTCATAGTTCATGACTGCCGCGTTGCCAAGGGAATGGGCAACCACGTTAAACCGTTTAATGCCATACCGATGATGCAGCGTGACCAACACGTTATGCAGCCAAACGCGCAAGAGGCGGTAATTCCGCGTGCGATTGTTTTGGAACAGCACTTTGACCATGGGGTGCTTCGTCCCAGCTGGCCATTTACCGCTGAGGTGGACCTTTCCCTTAGGCGACACGGTTGCCGTGACGACGAAGTGAGCGTTGTCCTCCCAAGCCGCACTGGCCATCAAAAAGTTCATGGCGCCGGGATCCGCATGATGTCCATGAATATACAGGGTTGCTACGGCTCTTAGCGGTCGTTTCACGCTGGCCTGCTTGCCATCCGTAAACTGGCTGAACCCAACCATCATGATCAAAATCGTCACTGCAATGACCCAAAGCCGTTTCTTCATGCCCTCACCCCTCATCAACGCTCACGTTCTGCGTTTTGAATTCAATTTATTCATTCTACGCCTTCTGAGCTAGGATGCGCAGCAAAAAATGATTAAGTTTTTATTCTGAATTTCAACTTTAAACGACCCGGGGATTTTGACTGATAAATGAGGGATACGGCCTGTTGTTGTCACGATCGTCGGTGATTGATATTCTTGATTACTTACTTGGAATAATTTTTGTTATGTTAACTAGACTACCAAAGCGTTAATATTTACCAGCGAAATTAAGGTTCAGTTTAGGTTCCTATGCCTTGACAGCGTTTATAATTGTATGTACAATCAACAACAATTACTTTAAAAAGGATGGTTCCAAACATGTCTCAATTAAAAAACGCCGTCATCACTGGCGGTACTTCTGGTATTGGCCTCGCCACTGCCCTTCGCCTCACGCACACTTACGACAATGTCATCGTGATCGGCCGCAACGCAACCAAAGCACAACAGGTAGCCCAGGAGTACCCGAAGCTCATCGTATTGACAGCTGATCTTTCACAGGTAAGTGCCATCAGATCAGTGTTTGCCCAAATCAAAGAACAGTTTACCCATATTGATACCCTGTTTGCCAATGCTGGCTTTGGGGTGTTTAAACCCTTTGATCGCATTACAGAAGCGGATTTCGATGCGCAAGTAAACCTGAACTACAAAGGCACCTTTTTCACGATTCAACAGGCACTGCCATTAATGCCAACGGACGCCAGTATAATCATCAACGAATCCTGGACTTACCACCGTGGTCTGGCTGATGCTAGTCTCTACTCCTCAACAAAATCCGCCATCGCCTACCTCGTCAAAAGTCTGGCCCTTGAACTTGCGGATCGCCGCATCCGTATTAACGCAGTGTCACCAGGCTACACCAACACCGAACAATTCAATGAAACAACGATTGCGACTGACCGACTCACTAAGATGATGGCCAATGTGCCGCGGTCGATTTGGGACTGCGGATGAGATCGCTAAAGCAGTAGCATTTTTAGCATCTAATGTTGCCAGCTACGTCAACGGCCAAGAGCTCGTGATCGACGGCGGCATGACCAGTGTTCAAGCGGGTGTATAATTTGTTTAACATCCCACTTTAAAAAGGAGTATCCAAATGAGTAAAATTGATTTTGCGGACTGTCTCTATTTTTCCAGCGCCCGCTTCACGCGACTAATTACCAAAATTAGTGACCAGCAGTTCAAACGCGTTGGCCTGTCCCCGACCGCGGCCTTCATTTTAATGTCGTTGAATGACGGCGACGACGTGTCACCTTCGCAATTAGCGGATGACCTGTCACTCGATCGCTCAACCATTACCCGCTTTTTAGACAAACTTGAACAACGCACCCTGATCACGCGAACCGCAAACGGCCGCAGCGTCATTGTCACGCTGACGATCGATGGCAAGCAGCTGCAACCCACACTGAAACAGTTATGGGCGGATCTAAACCGGTCTTACCAGCGGCTGTTGACAGTTGGCGGGGAAGCCCAGCTGCGGGGGTTGTTGAATACGGCGTTTGAGGACGCACGCGAGAAGTAGTCATTCCCAAGTTTTCAAGAACCAAAATAACATTTCCATTTAAATAAAATGCAAAACGCACTACAGCCCGTCTTGAACTGTAGTCGTTTTTGTTGTGCTCGACGTCGGACCTCATTTGGCAAGCTACCATACTGGTCGCTAAACAATTGACGTGCGGTCCGCTTATTCGTTAATCCATGTTTGGCGTACAGTTTATCAATAGGAGTGCCAGATTTGATTAGATCTTGATAAAAGGCATTGAGACGAATGTTATAGATGTAGCGAATTAAAGTGACGCCGGTTTGTGACTTAAAAAGTCGTGAAAGATAGCTGGCGTTGTATCCAAATTGACGAGCGAGCGTCTCAACCTGCAGCGGCATTGCGTAGTGTCCGTTAATGTACACAATGATCTCTTTGATACCAGACGTATCTTTCGTCAGCGGTTCATCCGCATCCGTAAAGTTTAAAATCAGTGTTTTTAGCATCGTTAATAGTTGAACCCCCATATCGAAGCGATACCCCTCACGATGAGCAAGGACGATGTCATTCAGCTTCAGAAAAGACGCCACTATCTGTTGATAGCGTACTGAGTTAGAGGGGTTAATGCGAAAATTCAATGTTTCAGGGTGTTGATAGTATTGTGCAAAGAAGCTGAGCGGAATCTGCAACACAAATGCGCGGTTAGGACTGTTAGTCACATCGTGGACAACGCCAGACGAGACGACCATAAACTGGTGCGGGCCAACAATGTGTGATTCCCCGTCAAACTTAAAGGTCAGTTTTCCCGACATCACGCAAACAAGTTCAATACTGCTATGCCAGTGAAACGGCACGTAACCGCTTGTGGTCACATTTGACGCATAGAAGCGAACACCAATATCCAGATTTGAGACAATTTGTTCATGATGGGCTGTCATTAATTGTAACCCTCCTAAAAGTGACATTTCTTACCTATAAGCATTAATTTAATGACACAACCAACTGAAAAGATTGATGTGTATTCGCTTTCATAATACCATGAATCTCGTTCACTAGACAGTCATCGTTTCAGCTCACTATTAAGAAAGCGCCTGTTTAATGCAATTATCAACAATAGAAATGGAAGTGTTTAATAATGGCAACCATTCAAAATCCAATTATTTCTGGAATGGCACCTGACCCATCAATTATTCGTGTGGGTGATGATTATTACATTGCAACCTCAACTTTTCACTGGACCCCTGCCGTTCAAATTTTTCATTCAACGGACCTAGTTAATTGGCAACTACTGACCTACGCATTAACCAATCATGAAATTGATCTTCGCGGGACCAGTACACCAGCAGGTATCTGGGCACCCCACCTGTCATATGATCCAACCACGAAGAAGTTTTGGTTAGCCTATTCCCACATGCAAAACATGGCTGGTCGAGAATTTAATTCAGACTCCTTTGCGATGTGGGCGACGGATATTGAAGGGCCCTGGTCAAAGCCCATTTATTTAACTTCGATCGGGTTTGATCCAGCTTTATTACACGCAGAGAATGGTAAACATTACCTATCAATTTTGGAATGGGAAACTCGAACTGGGTATCAAGCCCCCGGCCACATTGTCATTGCCGAAGTGGACCTGGATAATGGTGGTATCATTGGCGATTGGCATCGCGTCACAACCGGCTTTACCACACGCGGTTGTGCTGAAGCTCCACAGCTCTATCAGCACAACGGCTATTATTACCTCCTACTCGCGGCTGGTGGCACTGGTTACGCACATGGTGTAGAAATTGGCCGTTCGAAACGGATTTTCGGTCCCTACGAGTCGGACCCAACAAACGAACCAATTATTACCTCATCGCCTAACCATTTGTTTTCACTGGGTGATCCCGACGCTGGGCACTTCGAAATGTTTAATCCTAAGGCACAAATTCAAAAATCCGGCCATGGATCACTCGTTCAAACGACCGACGGCGAATGGTACGTTGCGCATCTGATGTCTCGCCCGTTACCAAACACAAAATTAAATCCTCTTGGCCGCGAAACGGCACTCCAAAAAATGACATGGACAGCCGATGGGTGGCTACGGATGGCAGACGGGTCTAACTTAGCAAAAGCCACTGTTGAGGCGCCGAAAAACAGTTCTGACGTCAGGCAGGATCTTACGCTTAACGACATTCATGAGGACTTCCAAGGCGCAACTTATGACAACCGTTTTATAACCCTTATCGTGAGCAAAAATCTGCTTGGGTCAACACCACTTCAAATCCTGGTCAGTTAACAATTAAAGGTGAAAACTCTTTCTTCTCAAAGTTAAACCCAGCCATTATGGCCACCCGCGCAACCTCGTTCAATTATTCGGTCACAACTCAATTAACCTTTAAACCAACGCACTATTCACAAACTGCGGGATTGGGGTTGTACTACGATTCAAATAATTGGGTCTATCTGCACCTCACTCAAGCCGAAAATGAAAGCGGTACCGTTTTAAAGTTACTGCAGGCAAAACTCGGTGAGCGGATTGACCACGTGTTTACTTAAATTGCCGTTCCTAATAGCACGGCAGAGTTGCAGTTAACGTACGTCAATGGCAGTCTGTCTTTATTCGATCGTTTACCTGAACAATCAGCATGGACGCCATTTGGTAAGACACTAGATGTCACTTATCTATCTGATGAAGGTGTCAACGGTGATCCATGTGAGATCGGTGGTTTCACTGGCCTGTTTAATTTTATTGGCAGTGTCGACGCTTACCAGCACAACTCACACGCCGAATTTAACTACTATACCGTCATCAATCACGAACAAGGAGACCATAATAATGGAAAATAAAACTACGATTTCGCTTAAACGACTGGTGCCAGGACTCATTATTGGTCCCGCCAGTTGGTTGGGTCCCTACATCGTCATGAATAGCTTGTTTCTCCCTGCATTAATTCAACACTTAGATGCCGCTAATAAGGTTAACCTTGTTGCGCTGTTCTCAACCTGTGGCATGATTGTCGCTGCACTTTCAAACATGATTGCAGGTGCGCTTTCAGATAAGACCCGCTCTCGTTTTGGCAAGCGAGCACCCTGGATTATTGGTGGCGCCTTCGTCTTCATGTTAGCCATGATCCTGGCTTCATTTTCAACAACCATTCCATACCTACTAATTGCCTGGATGGTTGGTCAAGCCGCCCTAAACTTTATTGTTGCACCAATGGTGGCCTGGATCGATTTTTGCCCCAAAGGATGGTCGTGGCACCGCATCGTCAGCCTATGGTGGTTTAGGAATGGCCCTTGGGAACAATGCATTTAACGTGGTTGGCGCAATGTTGTTAGGGCAGTTTCGACTTGGGTTCATTATTTTTGGGATCTTCGCCTTCATTGGAACGCTCATTGCCGTCATCATCGTTCATGAGCCAAGCAATCTTGCTGAACAAACAGCGCAGCCCAAAGAAAAGACGGATGTCCCTCAAAGATTTAGAATCCATCTTTCCAAGCTGGCATGTTGGCCGTGATTATTATCTGGCTTTAATCGGAAAACTCTTCCAAGGGGTTGGAAACTTCGCCATTACAGGATACATCCTCTACATCATGACCGATTTTCTTCACAGAGGTAATCAGACCCAGTCTTCAATCCAACTTATCAATGCAATCATGTTGGTATTCGGTATTTTAATGGGATTTGTTGCTGGGCCCCTTTCAGACAAATTTAAAGTGTTAAAATGGCCAGTCGGCTTCTCCACGATCTTTCTGGCAATCGGCGCCCTGTCACTCTTCTTATTACGTAACAACACGGGAATCATCATCTACGCCTTTGCAGCTGGTCTTGGGATGGGTATTTGGAACTCACTCGATAATCTGTTGAACCTAGAAGTTATTCCAGATCCGGATCGAGTCGCGTTCTTCCTTGGTATTTATAATCTTGGCAATACCATTACGCAAGCCATTGCACCAGTGATTGCTGCTGCCGTGATAGCCTGGTTCGGTTTCTCTGCCATCTTCATCGTTTCATTCATTTTCTCATTGATTGGTGGTATTTCAATGCTATGCATCAAGTCAGTCAAACGATAACTACTCAAAAGTCATGATACGCTATCATGACTTTTTATAGTTTCTTAATAATAACTGATTCTGTTTACATTAAAATATAATTAGAATAAAATAAAATATATTCTAATTTCAGGAGGCAACATCATGGCTCAATACATAACTTCAGATGACACACAAATTTACTTCACCGACACAGGATCTGGTCCTGCGCTGCTTCTTGCCCATGGTTACGGGTGTACGAGTCGCTATTTTAAAAATAACATTCCTGAACTCAGCAAACACTTTCGGGTCATTGCAGTCGATCTTCGTGGTCAGGGACACTCAAACAAAGCGACAAAGGGTCCCCGTGTATCACGGTTAGCAACTGATATTCACGAACTGCTAATCTCACTCAACCTCACGAATGTGACCTATCTTGGATGGTCAATGGGTGCCTCGGTTGGGTGGTGTTACTGGGACTTGTTTGGTTCCGACCGCTTAGCGAAATTTATCTTCGTCGATGAGCCAGCTTTAGCAGCTGCCGACCCGGATAACCCAACAGGTGCCATGTCAATTGACGATTTAATCGCATTCCAAAACAACATGCGTGACCATACGGACCAAACAATAGAAACATTCATCCGTTCCCTTTTACATAAAACCACCCTGAATATTGATGATCTTGTCACTGATTCACAATTAGGCAACGTCAACTTCTTATCGCAACTTATCTTCAACCACCATGTGTTAGATTGGAGTGATGTGTTGCCGACCATTACGTTGCCAAGTTTGGTACTCTCAGGAGAAAACAGTCTTGTTAACTGGAAGAGTACAAAGCATGTGAGTGATTTGATACCAAATAGTCAATTTGTGCGGTTTAGTGATGCAGGCCACATGCTGTTTTTTGAGTATCCAGAAAAGTTTAATCAGGTTGTGACTGAATTCACCAATGATTTTTAATATTGTTGATGCCTAGAAACAAGTCTGGTCATTTTTTGCGACCCTATTTTTAAACAACTACTAAAAACCACCTCTCTCAAACTGGGAAAGGTGGTTTTGAAATTCTTCAAATTAATGACAGCACCAAAATAATGGGTCTCACTATTTTTCATTTTTCAATCGTTTCAATTGGGATTAGCATCTAAACACAGGGTTTCTTTTGGTTCACTGAAACAACCCCTTCTAAATCTTGCTTATACGTATCGAAATAGTCAATTTTATGCGTGATCCAAGACAAAGAATCTTGTAACCCAGAAATTTGCCGTTCCAATTCCTTTCGCTGATTTTTCAAAAGAGCCAACCTCTCAGCACGCGTCGACTGCCCCACCTGAACCATAGCGACATACCGCCTTATTTGTTCGAGTGAGACATGCGCGCGGCGTAAAGAGCGAATATAATGGATCCACTTTAAATCGTCACTGGTATAATCCCGATTGCCACTTTTGTTTTTCTGAATGGGCGGAATAATCCCTTCTCTTTCATAATAATAGAGCGTTTGAATCGAGATATTAAACTGCTGACTTACCTCGGAAATTCTCATTTTATCATTTCTTTTCTACATGAATCATCAGTGATAGTCCAGTACAGACAATCGTCAAAATAAGGCCGACAAACATGGCTATCCGAAACTGACCGGCAATATTTTGAGCGTTGACTAGTGCAGAACTAATATTGACCATGATGGCTAAACCAAGAACACTGCCCAATTGATGGGCAGTATTAACCATCCCTGAAGCGACTCCGGTCTGAGCAGTTGGCACATCCGCGATCCCAAAATTTGTCAACGGCGTCAATCCCAGTCCCTGACCTATGCCAAACAAAATCATTGGCATAATGACCGTCGTCAAATAACCGTGGTTACCGCCAATCCAAATCCACAAAAAACCGATAACTAACAAAACATTGGCTAAAATTAAGGTGTGCTTATTATCCCAATTCATAATCAGTCGAGGAACCAAAATGGCGGTGATAAATAGAGTCAACGTCATTGGTAAAAACGCAAATCCAGTGAGCAATGGTGTAGCATGCAAAACCTCCTGCAAATATTCGGAAATAAAAAACCAAAAGCCCATCATCGCGCCTACGAATAGCGCACGAATCGAATATGCCAGAACACGCTGCCTGCTATGAAAAATTGACAGCGGCATGATTGGTGCTTGATTCTTCTTCTCATAGCCAACAAAAGTGCTCAAAAGGATTAGGGCGATTATCAAAAATAGTACACCATTTTTTGCGCCGTTCACTGCATACACAAGTATGCCCGAACCAATAACTGACAGAACAGTACCGATCCAATCAAATGATTCATGGCGCACACGCGACTTTTTTAAAGTGACTACTGAAAGACACAACATGACTAAAGCGACCGGTACGTTTAAATAAAAGCCGATCCGCCAAGACAAATAGCTGGCAAGAACACCGCCCAAAACTAGACCCACACTAGCACCCAATCCGGAAATAGAACTGTACCAGGCAATCGCCCTCACCAATGCCGGTCCTTCAAAATAGTCCATCAGCAGTGCCATTGACGTTGGTGCCAATATTGCGGCCCCAATGCCCTGTAAAAAACGCGCTGCAATCATCACAACTGTTTGGTCGGTAAATCCAGCAATCAGAGAACCAATACTAAAAATCACTAATGCCATGTTCAAAACACGCCTGCGACCGAGTAGATCACTAAGACGACCACTTAACAAAATAAAGCTGCCAAACGCTAAGCCATACGCATTTTGAACCCAAGAAAGTCCTAACTGATCGAGATGGAGATCAGCAGATATTTTAGTCAACCCGGTAATCACAATTGACGTACTTAACGCTGTCAAAAAATAACTTAATAGTGCAATTATCAATACAATTCGTTGTTTTACTTTTGATGTCAAAATAGAAACCCCTTTCAGTAACAACGCAAAATAGCATAGTCTCTATACCGTGCTATAGGTCAAGAGATAACTGCAATTTAGGATTAAACGAGCTAATTTGACATCCAAAAAGAGAAATGGGAACCCTCATTTCTCTTTTTAAACGGTTTAGTAAGCCTTTTCGGCCATCGAAGCCGGCCAATTTTTAATTTGAGTGATGCTTGTCAAACTTGCGTAATGACGCGATTTCTTCATCCGTCATTGTAAATCCGAGACTATCAAGATTGCTCTTTTGATGGTCAATATTCATTGATTTTGGAATAACAACGATGCCTGTTGCGTCAAGAACCGAAGAAGCACCTGTGCCGGGGTTGCCTGATACTTTTCAGCTAACAGTTGAATTTCAGGCAATTTCATCATTGTTGACCCCTGACTTTCTGCTAATGGTGCCCATGCTTCGTGGACGATAACCAACTCTTGCAGAATCGGACTCATTTTTTGCTGTTGCCAGAAGAGATGGGTCTCAATTTGATCAACAGCTGGTACAGTATCACTGGCTTTCACTAAATCCTTTAGTTGCTGGCCGTTAAAGTTGCTCACACCAATGGCTCTAATTTTACCAGCCTTAACGCCGTCCTCTAGTGCCCGATACGTTTCCAGACTTTCCTTCGTAGGCCAATGAATGATCAGCATATCAAAATAATCTGTCCCTAACCGTTGTAAAGAAGCGTCTAACCCCTGGCTTGTTTCAGTGTAACCACGCGTTTGCGTTTTCGACGTTATGAAAAATTCCGAGCGATCAATGCCGCTTGCTTGAATAGCCGAACCAACCCCTGCTTCGTTGCCATAGACTTGAGCAGTGTCAAAACTACGATAACCCGCCGCGATTGCTTGACTCACAGCATCTGCAGTTGCCTTCAGCGGCGTCTGAAAAGTCCCATAACCAATGATCGGCATTTTTATACCATTGTTGAGGGTAACAAAGTCCATGATTGCGTCCTCCTAAAATTTAGTGTCATCATGTGAGAAGCCAAATTGATTATTCCAGTTTACTTAACAACAGTTAACACGTCATCCACAGGCTCCCGTTCTGAAGTAATCCCATTAATCGTCGCGTCATCTTGTTTATATCCTAATGCAATTCCCACGATAATCCGTTCGTTCTTGGAAATTGGCAACGTCTCACGCAGTATTTGCGGTACATGACTAAGTAATAGGCTGTCATCGAGTCTAGCCCCTGTTCCTTAGCAGCAAGCAAAATATTGTCCGCGAAGAGTCCTAAGTCAAACATTGACCATTCGGCATGATTTTTGGGAAGCGTTAGATACAGGATCAGCTGGGCATTGTACAGTTTCAAGGCAGCATCATTATTGTATTTTTGCCATTCTGACCCAATTGCATCTGGAATTGAAGCATACCATTTTGCCATGTTATCCTGTTTTTCTTTTGGAAAACTGCTTCGAGATACTGTGGGCACTTCAGTCTTGCTGGCCGCCCCAGTCCGAACTGCGTTGGCTTGCCGTTGACGAATGAGTTCAAGGGTCGTACCAGTTGCAGCATAAACGTGTGCCGGTTGCGAGTTGACCCACGATGGCGCAAGTTGTGCGAGTGATATAATTTTTCGAATTTTATCCTCTGAAATTTTTTGGTCAGTGAAAGCTCTGGTTGAATGTCGTTGTGTGATTGCTTCTTCAACTTTCATTTTGTGATTAGGTTCCTCCTTATTAAAAGGGGGTACACCCCTTATTTTTGATAGTGCGCTTTTAGGAAACTTGGCATTGGTTGTGCATCATGTCCCGTGATTTGCTTAAAGTCGTCTGTAACCGTACTGAGTAACCCAAGATTGCCAGCATGGTACATCGAGCCTAGCTCGACGCCATCACCCTCAGCTCGATAAGCCTCAATAAACGCGCTGAGTGTCATGGGGGCGTAACCGATCTTAGCACCCGTAATATCGCTCATAATTGTTGCCAAGGTATCCATGTCGTAGGATTCAGGTTGCGTAAGCGTGTATAGCTGCCCGTTATTGCGAAGCGCCGGCGTTGTCGCCACGGTAGCAATTGCTTCAGCACTGTCATTTCTTGATATATAAGATAGTGGTGCTTGGCCAACAGGGTAAATAATTGCGCCGCGCTCGATCAACTCCGGTAAATAGGGTACGAGTGGGTCAGCATACATGGCATTTTTTAAAACAGCAAAATGCAGATCAGTTGATGCTAAACGCCGCGGTACATACCAAAAATAGGACGACATCACAAATGGATTTCGTTCCTGGTCGGCATAAAAACCGACGTAGACCATATTCTTAATGCCTGTGGTTTGAACCGCTTGTAACGTCTTTTCAAATTCACTGACAGCCTGCAGGACATTATAAATATTACTTGGAATATACACGAGCACATCCGTCCCTTGAAAAGCGTCAACCATGCTCGTCACATCAGCATAGTCGATCGTCCGAGTCTCAATGCCCTTTTGTTCAAATAACGATGCCTTCTTAGGGTTGTGAATCGTCGCGCGAACATCACTCGGTGTAACATCCGCTAGCAGCTGATCAACAACTAATTGACCTAAATTTCCAGTTGCCCCTGTCACTGTGTACTTCATATTTACGCCTCCAAATAGGATGATTTACAACAAACCATCCTGTTTCATTGTTAAAAGTGTCTGCTTGGGAAACAAAACGTTCTCTTTACCAATAATCTGCTGCAAGTCTAAAGATGTGTGGGAAGCCCAACCATCCTGATAACTTGCATGAATCTTGTACTGCTGTAAGACATCAGGTACGCCCAAATCACTGAGTGCTTGTTTTATCTCCTCAGGCGACTCATCAGTATTTTGAATCACCCTTTGCGTGATTTCTGAAAGATCCGCAGTGATATCTTTAAACGTGTAAGGTCGGGGTGTTGTCAAGTTGAACGTCTGATTAAGATAACCATCCTGAGTTAGTACCGTCGCTGCCGCTAAAGCGTAATTTGCACGCGGGGCAAAATTCAACCCAGCATTGCTCGTGTTACTGTAAACAACCCCGTGGTCGGCTTCAAACTTTAGTTCAACTGGATCCAAGTTGACCTCTGAATAAAAGGAATTCCGCAATATGGTATACGGTATCCCACTAGCTTTAACCATATATTCAGTTGCCAAATGCCAATTTTTCATCGGCATCGTCGTTTTCTCAGGGAAAGCCAGTCCAACGTAAACAATTTGACTGACACCAGCATTTCTGGCAGCTTTGATCACATTGAGATGATCTTGCATAAAGGCAATGTGATCGGGGTCGTTTGTTGAAATGAGCAATAGCCTTTCAACCCCATTTAATGTGGCAGCTGAAAATTGAGCATCATGGTAATCTGCTTCTCGGACGGTAATGCCTGCATCAATGAACTGGCTTGCTTTTTGACGATCACGATAAAAAGCCAAAATATCGGCTGGACGTACTTTTAGTTTCAACAACTGTTCAATCACATCGTGCCCAAGGTGACCAGTAGCACCGAATACGCCTATTTTCCCCAATTAAGCACTTCCTTTTACACTTACAGCTTACTCAATCATTCGCATGAACGTCATACGCACCAAGTAACATTTCTGCTGCCCCCGGTGTGTCTGGATCCCAAGCTGCTTTGCCACGGTCAAGTGCTCGAATTGTATCCATCTCACTGTCTGTGAGTTCAAAATCAAAGATAGCCATGTTGCTCTTCATTCTTGATTCATGAACCGAACGTGGAAAAACGATTGCCCCTTCTTGATGTTCAAAACGCAGAATGATTTGTCCCGCATCTTTGTTGTACTTGTCAGCTAACTGTTCAATGACTGGTTCAGTGAATAAATCTTTATTCCCCTGCCCCAACGGTGCCCATGCCTCTAGTTTGACGTTACTATCGGCCATGATTTTTCGGATTTCTTTTTGCTGCAAATACGGATTGTACTGAATTTGATTAACGGAAGGTAACGTACTAAATTGTGGGACGAAACGATTCCAAATTTTTGGCGTCATGTTTGAAACCCCAATTGAGCGGATCTTACCATCACGTTTGCTTCTTCCATTGCTTTCCAAGCACCAGGAACGTCGCCATAAGGCTGATGAATGAGATACAAGTCAATATAATCCAGACCTAATTTCTTTAACGAAACATCGATTGCTGCTTTAGCAGGCTCATAGCCGTAATCTTACAGCCATAATTTACTTGTGATCCAAATTTGCTCTCGTGGAATGCCGCTATCGCGAACTGCTTGGCCGACTTCGTTTTCATTAAAATATGCCACAGCCGTATCAATATGTCGATACCCATCCTTTAAAGCTGTCGACACTGCTTTATAAGTACTGCCGTCACTCGGAATTTCAAATGTCCCAAAACCAATTGCAGGAATTTCAGTGCCATCGTTTAATTGAATAGTTGGTATTTCACTCATGTTGATCTCTCCTTTTACTAGATAAACTTTTACGAAATAGGTCGATAATAATCGTTACTATTATCAAGGATAAACTAGCCTTGACCGTCTTTGAAAGCAGGATAAAGTGTCATGCCGCCATCGACGAATAAAGTGATGCCAGTGACATAGCTAGATTCAGAAGACGCCAACCACGCAGCGGCGGCAGCTACTTCTTCTGGCGTTCCAATACGATTCATTGGAACCATATTAACTGTCTGGTTATACTGCGCTTTATCTGCAAATTTTGTTGCATTAATTGGTGTATTAATCGCTCCAGGTCCAATAGCATTAACTCGGATATTGTCTTTAGCATATTCCATCGCAATCGTCTGTGTGAAAAGTTTGACACTACCTTTGGCAGCAGCATAGCTTGCGAACGTTGGCCATGGAATACGTTCATGCACTGATGACAAGTTGATAATATTGTCTGGTTTGTTTTTCTCTTTAAAATAAGCCAAAGCTGTTCGAGAACCAAGGAAAACACCAGTCTGATCAATCGCAGTGACCTTGTTCCAATCATCAAGTGAGAGCTCATGGGTAGGTGACTTAATCTCCATTCCGGCGTTGTTCACCCAAACATCTAGATCGCCAAAAGCATCAAGTGCCGCCGCCATTAGACTGTTAACACCCTCTTCATTAGCCACATTAGCCTGTGCAATTACGGCTTGACCACCAGCTTTTGTAACGATATCTGCTGTTTGTTGAGCGCCCTTAGGATCGCTATTGTAGTTGATCACAACGTTCATGCCCTCTTGACCAAAACGTTCGGCAATTGACGCACCAATCCCTTTTGAGCCACCTGTGATAACAGCAATCTTTCCCTTTAAGTCTTCGTACATAAGTGTCACACTCCTTAAATGAATGTTGTGATAACAGCACCGCCAACAATTAAAATTAAGCCGCCTAATGTCGCGAACAATTCTCGCCGTGACTTTTTTTCTTTCAAAATCAATAGACCGCCAAGTGTCGAAATCACAACGGACAGCTGTGAAATAATAAATGCGGTGTTCACACCGTTTTCACGAACTGACAAGATATAGGTCAGTGAAGCTACAGAGAAAACAACACCGCCGATGATGTTACGCCAGCTGGCACTTTCTCGAAATGCAGCTCCCTGACGCGTGAACAACAAATAAACAAGAACGGCCAGAACCATGCCAATCGATTCAGGTAAAAAGATGGCAATCCCTGAATCAGATAAAGCTTTAGGGATTGCGTTATACGTAATAAACCCAATCGTCGTGAACACTAACATGATGATTGTGCCTCTGTTTCCCTTATTAGATAACGTATCTTTCTTGTCCCGAATTGAGGTTAAGATAACACCAACAATTAAGATGAGAATGCCGAGTGCACCAATTAGTTTGGCCGTAACGGTGCTCCATTCACCAAAAATGACAACACCGACCAGTGACGTTCCTACCAGCTGCAGGCCAGTTGAAATTGGCATTGTTTGGGCAACACCAATGGCGTCATAACCAGTATATTGTCCTAATTGGCCGACAATCCAAAATGCCCCAGCTACTAGTGCTAAGATAAAACTTTTAGTATCAATCGTTGGTCGTAAAAACAGGTCAACAATGACTGCAACGATCAAAGTTCCTAATGCCGTTCCAAAAATTTCATTAACGGGACGCCCACCAGTAGCGCTCACAACAAGTGGTAATATCCCCCAAGCAATCGCCGGCGCCAATAAAAGTAAACGTAACTCATGATTGATCAACACTCCCCCTCAAAACAGAATTCGACGAACTAACAAACATAAACTAACTTAAAACAATTGACACCAGGAGCTAACTACCA
>NZ_BBAG01000039.1 GCF_001311135.1 Secundilactobacillus paracollinoides DSM 15502 = JCM 11969 | reverse complement strand
ACCGATAAAAATGCAGTTTTATGGTTCTACTGTTTTGAAAATTAAATCCACCATCTCGCTAAGATTAGTGTCTTGATGGTTGGGATTAGTCTTAAATGCATTATTGGTTTCGTTCATTGTGAAGCCCACAAACACTGACATTAAAGTCTTTGTATACAGGTCGATTGTTGTCTCATCAGGAAGTATATCTTGTAACAATCGAATTAGAATTTGAATAACATCTTGGAATGCTGCAGTTAAGTCAGCAGATTGGTCTTGAGCCGGTAAAAAAAGCAGTCGATTCAAGTGAAGATGATCCATACAAAATTGATGAAAGACTTTAAAGTACATATTAATTGCGTCTCGTCCGGATAAACCTAGCATGCCCTCTAATAATTCTTGCTTCAGGGATTTAAAAAGTGAAATACTCATTGCTATTCGTATCTCACCTAAATTATTAACATGATTGTATAGGGACTGTGACTTGATTCCCAAAGACCGTGCTATTTTCGGCATCGTAAGGCTATCAAGTCCATCTTTATTACCAATGTTTATTGCGGTTTCTGTGATTGCTGTCATGTTGATATCGCGTCGTGTCATTATTGGTTCACCTCAACACAATTATATTCCTAGAGATGATAATTTACAATTACAATAAGTTGTAGTAAACTGCATATTGGATTTAAAAACTACATTATGTAGTTTAGGAGGAATATAATGAATCGATCAAATGAATTACTTGATGTACATGGTAGAAAATATAATCGCATGTTGCTCGTTTTGTCGTTATTACTAGGTAGTTTTACGACTTTTATGACAGTCACAATGTTGATCAATGCATTTCCAAGTTTAATGAATGATTTTAACGTTTCGGCAGATACTGTTGAATGGTTAACGAATGGAACAATGCTGGTTATGGGAATCATGGTGCCGATAAGTGCCTTTTTAATGAATCGTGTATCAACAAAAGTCCTTTACCTTTCGGCGATGGCACTATTCATTGTTGGTTTATCTTTGAGCGCTGTGGCCACTAATTTTACAGTGCTGCTAATTGGACGCCTTGTTGCAGCGATTGGAACCGGAATTACGGCGCCACTTGTTCAAACAACGCTTCTAACGATATACCCAGTAAATGAACGTGGCATGGCAATGGGATTGAATGGTTTGATTGTCGCACTTGCACCTGCTGTGGGTCCTACGCTTTCAGGATGGCTATTGCTTCATTATTCTTGGAGAATGTTATTTTTATCAGTTTTACCAATTGCTAATAGTAGTTTTCCTTTTGGCACTTTTTTCAGTTAGAGATGTTTTGGAGAACACGCATCCCAGCCTGGATATCGTGTCGATCATTGAATCTTCTGCTGGATTTGGTTTGTTACTTTATGCTTTTACGGAAGTTGCTACCTGGGGTTGGGAGAATTCAAAATTTTACGTCTATCTCGTTATTAGTCTTATTTTGATTTATCTATTTGGGTGGCGTCAATTTAAACTAGACAAACCAGTTTTAGACTTGTCGATTTTAAAGTCGGGTCGATTCTTATTGACCACCATTATTGTCGCCATTAACTATATTGCCATGGTCGGTATTGAAATGGTGTTCACTTTGTATATTCAAACTATCATAGGGGAGTCAGCTTTCCATGCTGGGCTACTACTATTTCCTGGCGCCATTGCTGTCGCTATAACGTCAATGATTTCTGGTCGAACATTTGATAAGGTCGGTGCAAAAGGAATGGGATTAGCAGGCTTTATTTTAATTATCTTGGGTGGATTATCAATGACAAAGTTAGATAGTTCTTCATCGCTCATTTATATTATGGCTATTTACGCAGTGCGAATGATTGGTATTGGGTTGGTTTTAATGCCAATTACGACAGCTGGTATGAACTCTCTGACTATCGATAAGATGAGTCACGGCACAAGTATTAATAATACTTTCCGGCAGGTTGCTGGTTCGATTGGTACAGCTGTATTGATGAGTATTTTAACAAACGAAACTAAATCCAACATGCCTGTAAAACATGTGCTTACAAGAACACCTTTGTTATACAAGCGCCTTGCTGAAACTGCCGAACTAAAAGGGTATCATCTGGCATTTTTGTTTTGCGTATTTTTCTGCGTGGTGGGCGTTGCTTTGGTGCTGTTTTTACCTAACGATAATTCCGTTAAGGAGGGGTGATCATGATTATTTTGTTTCTCTTAATAATGATTGTACTATTCTGTTTCAGCACAATCATGCTTTTTAAGAATAAATATTATGGGGGATTAGCATTAATCAGCTTAATTGCAGTCTGTGGGTCGCTTTGGCTAATCTATAAAAATGATAATGATAATTTAGGCATGCATTTAAAAACTGATACGACAAAAGTTGAGTTAGATAGTAGTTATGCTAGTCCGATTCCAATGATTGTTTATAAGCAACTTGGAACTACTCAAAACATGAGTGAGCGTATTTATCTGTTTAAACCAAGTGTGTATGGCACACTAAAGAAAACGAGCCAATCCCATTTTCATATTAAGGTTGTGGATTCTAATAAAAAGGAAAAATCAGCCAAACTCATGACTCAAACTCGCCGATATGAATACAAAAACAAGTTGTGCCATATTCTTTTCTTAGGGAGTACTACGAATCGACGACAGTCTTCAACTTATACTTTTGAAATTCCCCAAAACTGGTTAGTTGTGGAAGTAAAACAAGCGAAGTTGTTACCAGAAATGATTAAACGGGAACAATCAAAAGTGAAGGTTAAAGTAAATGCATATATCAAAACCGAAGTTCAAAAAAAGGTTATGCAGGCGGTGAAAATGCAGGCCCCAGAGCTGGTTGCATCACAGTTAAAGCAGGCTATTGAAACCAATCCATCTTTATTAACCAATCAAGCTTCCTATAACCAGGAAAAGCGTATTATCACGGAAAAAGTCACGTCAGAATTAAAAGTTAAAACAATGAAGCAGGTTAAAAATAACGACTTGCCGGAAATTAAGCAGCAGGGTAAAGCATATAGTAAGCAATTGTTGATTAAGTCGTTAAAGCAGGAGCTGGGCTCATGATCTTTGAGCGATAAGTGCCATCATTTTTATTGTTCCAAGGAAAGGTCACTGCTGGTCTATTTTGTGGTTGGGTTTAATATAGATAACGAAAAGCTCACAATATTAGGTTGTCAATATGCTACAGGGTGATAATACCAATCTATAAATACCTTAATTTATGAAATGGTGAATTCACTTAGAAAGTGATTTCATTTTGTTAGAATATAGTTTCAATGTTAAAGCAGTTTAAACCCAGAATAATGTGAGGACGATTGATAAAATTAACATTGACTAAGAATAAGTCGAAATCAGCACGATACCAGCAATAATTAGATAAAATTAAAGGTGAGATCATATCACTATTGCACGTAAAACAACCGTTGCGTTGTGCTGAAAGGAAGCCACACCCATGAAAATTTATGTATACAATGTTCGTCCCGATGAGATTGCGTTTATCAAAGATTGGCAGGCCAATCATCCAGATGTTGAGCTGGCAATGACTGAAGACTTCCTGACAGTCGACACGGTGCAAAAAGCTGAGGGGTCCACAGGCATTTCAGCCCTACAGACGATCCCGTATCCGCGTGAACTCTTCAAAAAAATGGCGGCCATGCAGATTACTTTCCTGGCTTTACGAAACGTTGGTGTAGACAACCTTGATCGGCAAGCAGCCAGTGACTATGGCATCAAGATCAGCAACGTTCCCGCTTATTCACCATATGCCATTGCTGAATTTTCCGTCACCCAGGTATTGAATCTGTTACGACGGACGAAATACATTGCGCAGCAACAGTTAGCTGGTGACTTCCACTGGTCACCTGATTTTATGGGTCGTGAGCTGCGTAAGCAAACTGTTGGTGTCATTGGCACCGGCCGAATTGGACGGCACGCAATGGTCATTTATCAGGCATTTGGTGCAACGCTAATGGCATATGATCCGATGATTGAAGCGGGGGAGCATGATGGCGTGACATATGTCTCAAATCCTGAGGCTATTTTTAAAACTGCCGACATCATTACGCTGCATGTCCCAGCGGTGAAGAGTAATTATCACCTCATCAATGCCGAGACACTGAAGCTCATGAAACCAACCGCTATTATTGTGAATACGGCTCGGGGTGCTTTGATCGATCTGGACGCACTGCAGACCGCGTTAGCTAATCATGAGATTGCGGGTGCGGCACTGGATGCATTTGAAAATGAAACAGCTGCGATGCAGCAGTACAACACCACCGAAAAATTAACCGATCCGCAGTTGATTGCACTTGGGAAACTACCTAACGTTCTGTTGTCTCCACACATGGCCTTCCACACGGACGTGGCAGTGACGAATATGGTGAATGGGTCTCTGAATAGCCTGCTGGAGTTCGGTCGTCAAAACCGGGCAGAGTTTCAGGTAGAATAATTAAAAAACGTCTAAAAAACGGTCACCGAGAATCTATCGGGCGACCGTTTTTAAATTAATTTGTATATTTGTTCGGCAACGTGTGCGCAAATTGGTCGAAGAACGTCACAATTTCTGCCAGTGAGTCAGAACTCAGATACAGCTGTCGATTCTCCGCTGGCGCAAACCCGGCATCATAGCTATTTTCCAACATCGCCACCATGGGATCGAAAAAATGATCAACATTGTAGAGTACAATGGGGACTTGATGCAGATCCATCTGGCTCCAAGACAGTAGCGAGTTAAACTCTTCTAGAGTACCGAACCCGCCAGGCAATACAATGAACGCATCACAGAGTTGCATCATTTTCGTTTTCCGCTCATCCATGGTTTTTGTTTCGATAAATTCAGAAATATTTTGGTCGCTGATCCCGCGCTGAATCAAAAAGCGGGGCATGACACCAATAATCTTTCCGTTGCGTTCAGCGGCCGCTGCGGCCACTGTCCCCATGAGTCCTTTACTGCCGCCACCATAGACCAGTGTGTCGCCGTGGTCCGCGATGTATGTTCCAACGACTTGGGCTGCGTCAGTGAAGTGCGCGTTTAGCCCGTGATTTGAGCCGCAAAAAACGCCAATATTTTTACCAGATGCTGTCATGTGCAAGCCTCCAAATAGTGAGGGCCTCAATTGAAACTTCAATGCGCCCTGTTTTCAATAGCTTACGTTTATCACAAACAGAATGCAAGGTGATGTGATTGATCTTAAGGTTACTTTTGAAGCGTTAACTAAAAGGCCGTTGATTTCTTAAAACAGGCGGTAGACCGTCTTTAACTTCATAGACGGCTGATGAGACCTTTAGCAGCAATCAAAGCTGATAACGGTATTTTAATCGCTTACATTCAATGATAAAAAAGAACTCGAGGATTTCCTCAAGTTCTTTTTTGAACGCTCATTTAAATATCATAATCAGAATCATTCATTGCTTCAACATTCCCCAACAGATACCCGTTCCCAACCTGTGAGAAGAAGTCGTGGTTAGCCGTTGAAGTTGAGATCCCGTTCATGACGATTGGATTGACATCTTCAGCTGTATCTGGGAAGAGGGGGTCTTGCCCAAGGTTCATCAAAGCCTTGTTGGCATTGTAGCGGATAAAGGTCAACACTTCATCCGTCCAGCCGACTTGGTCGTACACGAGGTGGGTGTATTTTTCTTCGTTCTCGTACAGTTCGTACAAGAAATTATACATCCAATCTTTGATTTCCTGCTGTTCATTTTCGCCCATTTGGTTGTACCCTAACTGGAATTTATAGCCAATGTAGGTGCCGTGAACAGATTCGTCACGCAAAATTAATTTAATGATCTCAGCGACGTTTGGCAGCTTATTGTGACCCAGATAGTAGAGTGGGGTAAAGAAACCGGAATAGAACAAGAAAGTTTCCAAGAACACGTTCGCAATCTTCTTCTTGAGCGGATGATCATCATCGTGGTAGAGATCACGAATACGGATCGCCTTGTTTTGCAGGAATTCCTCCGAATCACTCCAGTCAAAGATCTCATCGATTTCATCCGGCGTATTTAACGTTGAGAAAATGGATGAGTAACTCTTGGCATGAATGGATTCCATGAACTGGATATTGTTTAAAACAGCCATTTCATGTTGCGTCCGCGTATCCTTTCGTAAGGAAGCCATTCCATCTTGGGACTGCAGGGTGTCCAGCAAGGTGAGCCCGCCAAACACGTGACCGACGACCCAACGGTGCTTATCGTCAAGTTCCCGCCAGTCATCTAAATCGTTAGACAGCGGGATCCGCGTGTCCAACCAAAATTGTTCGGTTAATTTTTCCCAGGTTGCCTTGTCGATCTGGTCATCGATGGCATTCCAGTTTATTGCATGGTACTGCTCAGTCATAGTGGGACTCCTTTGTATAGTTGACTAAATAACACAACTTTCACACTGGTTTGCACCGATCTCATTATCATCGTCGGTGAAGGTCCGAACGTAGTAAATGGACTTGATGCCTTTCTTGTAGGCATAGTTCCGTAAAATACTCAGATCACGCGTGGTCATCTTATCGGTTCGGCCATCCTTCCATTCATATAAACCAGCTGGAATCGTTGAACGCATGAACAGCGTCAAACTCATGCCTTGGTCGACGTGCTTTTGCGCAGCGGCGTAGACGTCGATCACCTTACGCATATCGGTATCGTAGGCTGATTTGTAGTAGGGCATGGTGTCGTTTGACAGGTATGGTGCTGGGTAATAAATATTTCCGATCTTCTTTTCTTGACGTTCTTCGACCCGGTTAATGATGGGATGTAACTAGCGGTTGTATCATTAATATACGAGATTGAGCCGTTCGGTGCAACTGCCATCCGGTTTTGGTGGTAGAGGCCATCGGTCATGATTGCCTGTTTCAAGGCTTCCCAGTCGGCCTTTGACGGCACAAAAATACCTTCAAAAAGTCCCTTGACCTTGTCAGATTTTGGTTCGAAATCTTGGCTGCCGTCTAAATACTGGTCAAAGTAGGTGCCGTCAGCGTAAGCGCTCTTGTCGAATTTGTAGAAGGATTCATGACGTTCCTTCGCAATTTCATTTGACGCCTTCAGTGTCCAGTAGTTGAGCAGCATAAAGTAGGTGCTGGTGAATTCCAGAGAATCTTCATCACCGTAGTTCATGTGGTTCTTGGCAAAGTAACTGTGCAGCCCCATGGCACCCAGACCAATCGTGTGTGACAGGTGGTTCCCACGTTGAATGGATGGGACAACATCAATGTCTGAGTGGTCTGTAACGAAGGTCAAAGCACGGACCATCGTTTCAACGGAGTGGCCAAAGTCAGGGCTTGCCATTAAGTTAACGATGTTGGTTGAGCCAAGGTTACATGAAATGTCGCGCCCCATGGTACTGTATTCTTGCTTATTGTTTACGGTTGACGGGGTTTGAACCTGCAAAATTTCTGAGCACAGGTTACTCATGACGATTCGACCGTCAATGGGGTTGGCCCGGTTAGCTGTGTCAATGTTGATAATGTAAGGGTAGCCGGATTCCTGTTGGAGTTTCCCAATTTCAGTTTCCAGTTCCCGTGCCATCATCTTCTTTTTGCGGATGTTTTTGTTCGCCACCATGTTGTCGTATTCTTCAGTAATGTCAACATAGGAGAATGGCTTGCCGTATTCGCGTTCCACATCGTAGGGACTAAAGAGGTACATCTCTTCGTTGTCTCGGACGAGGTCGTAAAATTTATCTGGTACGGTGATGCCAAGGGATAACGTCTTTAACCGAATCTTTTCGTCGGCGTTTTCCTTCTTAGCAGAGAGAAAGGCGACGATGTCTGGGTGAAAGACGCTCAAATAAACGACACCGGCACCTTGACGTTGACCCAACTGGTTAGAGTAGGAGAAACTGTCCTCCAACAACTTCATCACTGGGACGACACCGCTTGCTGCGCCCTCAACGTGCTTGATAGGATCGCCCGCACCACGCAGGTTTGAGAGGTTGATACCGACACCACCGCCGATTCGAGACAGTTGAAGAGCGGAGTTAATGGTTCGACCAATGGTGTTCATGTCATCGGTAGACTGGATCAAGAAACATGAAACAAGTTCCCCACGTTGCTTTCGACCAGCACTTAAAAAACTGGGCGTTGCTGGTTGGTAGCGTTGGTGAATCATTTCATCAGCAAGATCCATGGCCAGCTTTTGGTCACCGTCTGCGAAGTACAGCGCGTTCATTGCAACCCGGTCAATGTAGTTTTCCAGATATAAATCGCCGTCATTTGACTTCAATGCATACTGCGCATAGAACTTGTAGGCTGCCATAAATGACTTAAAGTGGAAGTTTTGCGACTTTAAATAAGCGTACAACTGTTCTACGAAATCAAAGGGATACTGGTTTAAAAAGTCAGCCTCGATGTAGTCGTTATCGATCAGATAATCGAAACGGGCACGGAGCGTCTCGAATTGTTTCGTATTTGGCTTCACATTTTGGGTTAAGAAGGCGTCTAAGGCTTCCTGATCCTTGTTCAATGGAATTTGACCATTGACTGGGATATTGATCTCGTTGTTGAGGTCGTAGTAGGTCACGTCGGTAAGATCTTTCAGGGACATTTGGTAAACTCACTCTTTTCTTTGGTTGATTAGTTCGGTAAAATAGATTAGTTAGCGTCATGAGTCGATAAGAATAGAAAAGTGACGATTCATTGGTATGCATCGTCACCTAAACGCGGTTCAATTATATCGAAACTAAACGGCCAATTGTTGGAGCTTAGCGGGTTGGAATCCGCTAAACTGAAGATCGCCGTTGGCTTCAACGACGGGTAAGGATTGAAACCCGTTTTCCTTCAGGTAATCAATGTATTGGGGTTCCTCATTGATGTTTCTTTCATCAAAGTCAACGTGGTGTTCCGTGAGAAAACGCTTTGTCATTTTGCATTGCATGCAGTTGTTTCGTGAATATACAGTTACTTTTGCCATTCCTATCACACTCCTATGTGCTATGTAGCTTGTTAATAATTAGAGTTTACACCAGATATAGAAAATAGCAACTATTCCAACACCATATTTAGTACATTTACGACCTGTGTCTCGCCGAGGGCGTGCTCACTGAATTTTAGTAAGTAAATTATATTTGTGTGTCAAAACGGGAGCACTGGTCAAATTTGTAAGAAGGAGGTAACGGATTGAGAGCTGACGATGAAACATATATGAACGCAGCGTTAGATGAAGCACGCAAGGCAGCCTTGATTGGTGAGGTGCCGATTGGCGCTGTTGTGTGCATGAGGGTGTCATTATTGGTCGCGGGCACAATCTGCGCGAACACAGTCAAGATGCGGCTGACCACGCAGAAATGATCGCCATTCGCGAAGCCAACGCAGCGTTAAATAGTTGGCGCTTGATCGACTGCACGCTCTACGTCACGTTAGAACCCTGTGTGATGTGCAGCGGAGCCATCATTAATGCTCGAGTCGATCGCGTGGTGTTCGGTGCCCGTGATCCGAAGGCTGGCGGGACGAAAAGTCTCTATGAAATTCTGACTGACGACCGGTTGAATCATCAAGTTGAGATTCAGGAGGGCGTGTTAGCGGATGAGGCAGGGCAGCAGCTCAAGACATTTTTCAAGGCTACGCGCAAGCGACACAAACGGGAACGACAAGAAAAATCGCGTCGTGCGTTAAATCAAGACTAGCGTTCATTTCACATCTGTGTTATTCTAGTAATTGCCGTAAGGCCTTGAAGCAAGGGCGGACTAACGAATCGTGTCAGGTCCGGAAGGAAGCAGCACTAAGTTTGCTCTGCTTTGTGCTTCAAGTTGATATGATCTTAAACGAGAGCTGGCTCATCCATTTGGGCTGGCTCTTTTTCTTGCAATGCGCGTCAAATTTGGGCCCATTATGTTTCGATTAAGTCTGGGATGGATTGCGCGCATGAGTAGAATTTTTACCCTAAACACTATATAATGAAAGTTCAAGAAAAAAACTAAGAGGGAATGTAGTCATGAGTTACCAAGCCTTATACCGGGTGTGGCGGCCGCAGCGATTTGACGAAGTGATCGGTCAGTCGCTGATCACCCAAACGTTAAAGAACGCGATAAAAACGCATCAAACGAGTCATGCTTATTTATTTGCCGGCCCCCGTGGGACTGGTAAGACGTCCATGGCGAAAATTTTTGCGAAGGCTGTTAACTGTCCGAACCAAAAAGATGGTGAGCCCTGCAACGACTGTGAGATCTGTAAAGCAATCACGCAGGGGACACTTAACGATGTTATCGAAATCGATGCGGCTTCCAACAACGGGGTTGAAGAAATTCGCGACATTCGTGATAAAGTGAAGTACGCGCCGACGGAAGCCGAATTTAAAATCTACATTATTGATGAAGTGCATATGCTGTCAACAGGGGCCTTTAATGCATTGCTGAAGACGCTGGAGGAACCACCGGCAAACGTGATCTTTGTGCTCGCAACAACTGAACCGCACAAGATTCCAGCAACCATCATTTCTCGGACACAACGGTTTGATTTTAAACAGATTCAGGCCAAGGATAGTCTGGATCGAATGACCTATATCTTGAATGAAAAACATGTGACCTACGATGAAGAAGCGTTGAAAGTCATTGCCAAAGCGTCCGAAGGTGGGATGCGGGATGCCCTTAGTATCCTGGACCAAGCCATTTCGTTTGGTGATGATACCGTGACGTTGGACAACGCGCTGTTAGTGACTGGTTCGGTGCGAAAAAAACTCCTGGTGCAGTACTTGGATCAGGTGGCCGATAATGACACGCAGCAGGCTCTCGTTACGATTCAGGATGTCCTCGCTGATGGGAAGGACCCTGAGCGGTTTACCGAAGATTTGGTTAATTTGACCCGTGATTTGCTGCTATACCAGCAATCGCCGGAATTAGTTGCCGAGATCGAATTGGATCAGGTCGATGATCAATTTAAGACCTTAGCCACGAAATTGTCACCGCAACGGTTATACGATATGATCGATGCCCTGAATGACATTCAACAACAGATGCGATTTACGACTCATGAGGACGTTTATTTGGAAGTCCTCACGGTAAAATTAGCTGGTATTAGAGGTCAACAGCCGGTTGCCAGCCAACCAGCCGTTTCAGCAACTCCAGCTGACCAGGACGTCATCACGCAGTTGCAACGCGAGGTTCAAAGCCTCCAACAGACGGTTTCAGCGCTTCAACAGCAACCAGCTGGAACCGCACCAGCTGCCGTGCAGCCACAAGCACCGGCGCAATCTAAACCGGCTCACCGGGCGGGCGCGTTCCATATTAATTTGGAAAAGATTTATCCGATCCTTGGTTCAGCAACCCGGACCGCTTTATCGGACTTGCAAAGTAATTGGCCGGAGTTGATTCAGTACTTTGATAGTCCGCGAAAGCGTGCCATGATGAAGATTGCAAAACCCGTTGCGGCAAGTGACCGTGGTGCGGTGATTGCCTTCGATGACAGTTTTATTGTCGAGCGGGCGGATGATGACAACTCATTTAAAGACGATATTGAAAATGCACTTGACCGCGAAACGGGTCACGTGCCGGATATCGTTTTTGTCCCAACTGGTGAGTGGCCGACGATTCGTAAGAATTATCTGAAACAGCACAAGGTGCATCCAGAAGGTGAGCCTGAGGGCGATTCGTCAGCGGCTGTTGAGACACAGGAAACACAATCAGAAGACCAGCAGCCAGAAAACGACCAAATGGTGAGTGAGGCACAACAGGTCTTCGGTGAAGATATCAGCGATATAATAGAAGTTAAACAAGATTAATAAAGGTGGTTAACACAATGATGCGTGGTATGGGCAACATGAATAACATGATGAAACAAATGAAGAAAATGGAAAAACAACTGGCAGAAGAACAAAAGGTCATGGAGGCCAAAGACTTCACCGGCGTTTCTCCTGACGAGATGGTGAAGGTTACCTTTGCTGGTAAGCGGGTCATGACTGACATGACCATTGACCCTAAAGCTATCGATCCAGATGACCCTGACATGTTAAGCGACTTGGTCCTTGCCGCCGTTAACGATGCGTTGGGACAGATCGATGTTGAAGGTAAGCAAACGCTGGATAAGTACAGCAACGGGTTACCAAAGTAGGTAAGACAAGCAGTTAAATCGAGGTTAGAACATGCAATATCCAGAACCTATCGCCCAACTGATCGATAGTTATATGAAACTTCCCGGCATTGGCCAAAAGACGGCGACCCGGTTGGCATTTTTTACCATTGATATGAATGGCGATGACGTCACCCGGTTTGCAAAGTCGTTGATCTCCGCCAAACGGGACCTTCATTTCTGCTCGATTTGCGGCAACATCACGGAATCTGATCCCTGCGACATTTGTAGGATAAGACGCGTGACCAGAGCCAGATCCTGGTGGTCGAACAGGCCAAGGACATCATGGTGATGGAAAAAATGAAGGAGTACCACGGGTTATACCACGTGCTTAACGGGGTATTATCACCAATTGAAGGCAAGGGGCCGGAAGACTTAAACATTTCTAGTCTCTTGAAACGCCTCCAAACGAACGAGGCAGTTAAGGAAATTATCATTGCCACTAACGCGAATCCAGAGGGTGAAGCTACTGCGATGTATCTGTCACGGCTGATCAAGCCGGCAGGCATTAAAGTGACCCGACTCGCACATGGATTGTCAGTGGGTACCGACATTGAGTACGCGGATGAAATGACGCTGTTCAAAGCGGTTGAAGGGCGTACTGAAATGTAACGAAGGGACGTGTCACAATGTTTGGGTCACGAAAGCAAAAAATTCGGCAAGAGTTTGATAACAAACTGTTATCATCGATTGATTTGGCAAAACAAGAGTGGGATCACGCGAAGGAAACCGAAGAAGCGGTCTCGGATGTGGATGAAGATATTACAGCACAAACGGTCCTGGCTCGGCAGAAATACCTGTTTTTGTACCGGGAAGCAAGGCTGAGGAAGGTGCATGGACAGAGGATTCAGTCTTCGGTGTTTGATTATTAGAGAGCGTGGAAGAAGGCGGTTAAGGGGCAGAATGTAAGGGACTTTGGCAGAAATCCCCGATTTTGGGATTTTTGCCAAAGCCCCTTACATGGCCGCCTCTTGCCTTCTGGAACGCGTTTCGGCACGGAGGCCAAGAAAGACTGTAGCAAGGAATTCACAGAGGCAAAAAGAGTTGAATCCAGGTTGTGGCTTCAAAGCCAGAGTTGGCATACGCAGGATCCCTCTGCTTGGCAGAAACGCGTTTCGGCAATATAACAGTAATGCTCGTCGCCGCTCAATCGCTGGTGACTCAACAGACAAATTGTTAGGTAGTTTACAATACACAAGTCAATAGTAAGACCAAGCCCCGACATGTTATTTCGGGGGTTGGTCTTATTGTTTGGTCTTTTTTAATCAGTTGTCGCTGGCTTTAGGCTTTAGTAGAGTGGTATTGGAAATGAACGGGTTGTAATTTTGCTGAGCAGGATCCACACTTGCGCGTTAGGTTGAGTTTTGCTAAAGTCCCGGTCAACGTAGTGGCGTTGCTAATTTGGCGTCTAAACGTGTTCCAGGAAGCAGGGAGCTCCTGTGTAAGGGACTCTGACAAAATTTCAGGCCCAAAAATTTCTGTCAGAGTCCCTTACACTCCGCTCCCTAAACGCTTCCTTCCACACTCTCCCAGTTGTACAACCCCCGCGAATCAAGTACAATAAATCTAAATCAAAAAATTGGAGTTAAGACCATTGTCCGGATTATTTATTTCATTTGAAGGCCCTGATGGCGCTGGAAAAACCACCGTTTTAGAGGCCGTTACCAAGACCGTAGGCGCACAGTTAGGCGATCAGCTGCTGGTCACACGAGAACCCGGCGGCAACCAGATTTCTGAAGCCATTCGGGATATTATTTTAAATCCTGAAAATACAGAAATGGATCCACGAACTGAAGCGTTATTGTATGCGGCAGCTCGACGTCAACATTTAACTGAGACGATCTTGCCGGCGCTTCGACAAGGGAAAGTGGTCCTCTGCGACCGCTACGTTGATAGTTCAGTTGCCTATCAAGGCGCTGGTCGTCAAATCGGTGAACAGGCTGTTTATGACATGAACACGTTTGCGACAAATGGACTGTTGCCTGATTTGACCTTGTATTTTGACGTCCCATCAGAGGTCGGGATTGCGCGAATCAAGGCCCATCGACAAGATGATGTTGATCGGCTTGATCAAGAGGCGCTAGCGTTTCACAAACTGGTTCGGGCGGGGTACCTTCGTTTACGGGATGCATACCCAGAACGAATCACGACCGTGGATGCAACGCAACCCCTAAATACCGTTATTCAGACCGCTACCGACTTGGTCAACCAGGCAATCGCGAACCGCTAACCATAGGAGGAACAACTATGAAACTCATTATTGCAGTTGTGCAAGATAAGGATGCTAATCGGCTTCGAAATGAATTTATTAAAGCTAACATTGGTGCCACTCGGTTGTCGACGAGCGGCGGTTTCTTAAAAGCCGGAAATACCACTTACATGGTCGGGATTGACGATGATCGGGTGCAGGAAGTCCTCGATATCATCCATGAAACCTCTCGAACCCGGCAACAATTTATGACACCGCAAGTTAATCTGGACGCCGAAGATACGACAGCTGGTTATCCAGTTGAGGTTCAGGTCGGCGGGGCAACCGTGTTTGTGTTGCCAGTTGATCAATTTCATCAATTTTAATAGGGGGCCGTTGTGATTACTGAAACAACAATTAACGAAGCCCAGCAAAAACAACCAAAATTATACGCGCACTTTATGCATCTGGTGCAGCATAATCGGCTGACCCACGCGTACTTGTTTGCCGGCCTCGCCGGTTGCGGCAAAAAGGCGGTAGCCCAGGCTGTCGCAATGGCGCTGTTCTGTGAGCATCCGGAGCCTGATGGTGCGCCCTGTGGTGTTTGTACGGAGTGTCAGCGTATTCTAGCGGGGGATAGCCCAGACGTTGTCATGGTGTCACCTGATGGTCAACGCATCAAAGTTGACCAAGTGCGCTACATTAAGGACGAATTCGCAAAGAGCCCTGTCGAAGGCAGCATGAAGATCTTCATTATTGAGGGTGCTGATACGCTGACGACCAACGCTGCTAACAGCCTGTTGAAATTTATTGAAGAACCGGTTGCCAACCGGGTTATCTTTTTACTCACCACGAATAAGAGTCTGATCCTACCAACCATTATTTCGCGGACTCAGTTGGTGGAATTCTCGCCAGTTGCTGCGGATGTCTTCGCAGCCGAATTGGCAGCGGAAGGTATTTCCCGAAAACAAACGGTACTGCTCAGTCAACTGACGAATAGCCTGGAACAGGCTAAGGCTCTAACCACGGATGACTGGTTAGGTCATTTGCAACATGAATTAGCGCGTTGGTACACCCAGTTAGCAAAGCGGGATGCCACGGCGTTTGTGACGGTACAGACTGGGTTAATGCCATTAGCAACCGACCGCGAACGACAGAGCATCGTGTTAGATGCGATTATTATTCTGTGGCAAACGACGCTTATGGTGAAGTATCAGCAAACTGATCTGCCGCAGCCATTTCCGGACAGCCAAGCGGACATGCAAACGGTGGCACAGTCGATCACACAACGTGACCTCTTGGCCATTGTGACGGAAGCGTTAGCCACTAAGAAGGCGTTAAACGGGAATATGAACTTTCAAAGTATCATTGAGACACTTACGTTATCTGTACTGGATGGTTTAGCCGAATGATAGAAGAAGGTGCCAATTTGGAAAATCAGGATGTCTATGATTACTTAAAAAACATGCAGTCCGAAATGGCCCAAATGACCAATAAATTCGCGGATCTGCAGGATAAGGTTACAGCAACGTTGGAACAAAACGCAGAGTTAAAGATTGAAAATCAGCACTTGCGCGATCTGATCAAATCGACCCATGATGCGGAGACGCTTAGCGATAATGGCAAGGAACCGCAGTTGTCTAAATCACGTAAAAACCTCGAAAAATTGTACGAGGAGGGGTTTCACGTGTGCAATTACGAGTACGGTAAGCGACGTGAAAATAATGAACCCTGTGCGTTTTGCGTTGAAGTGATTTATGGTGAGCGATAAGGAAGGAGACTGGGGGTTTTGCAGTCACAATTAAGTTTTGAAAAACGCGATACGGGGACATTGTTTTTAGTGCCCACACCAATCGGAAATCTGGGCGATATGACCTACCGAAGTGTTGCAACATTAAAGAATGTGGCGTTGATTGCCGCCGAAGATACGCGGAACACACAAAAGTTATTAAATCACTTTGAGATCGAGACCCCTCAAATTAGTTTTCATGAACATAACACGCAGGAGCGAATCCCGCAGTTGATTGCTAAATTGCAGGCGGGAGAGGATATTGCGCAGGTCAGTGATGCGGGAATGCCGTCAATCAGTGATCCCGGTCAAGAACTGGTTAAAGCGTGCGTTGCAGCGGGATTGACCGTTGTGCCGTTACCGGGTGCCAATGCGGGATTGACGGCCTTAATTGCCTCTGGCATCACACCGCAACCGTTTTACTTTTATGGCTTCTTAGACCGAAAGCCGAAATTACAGCGCGATGAACTCACAGCACTCGTCAACCGACCAGAAACCTTGATTTTCTATGAAGCGCCGCACAGGCTAGCCAAGACGTTGACCAATATTGCATCAGAACTTGGTGAACAGCGTCCGGCGGCGCTTTGCCGCGAGCTGACAAAAAAGCACGAAGAGTTTATTCGCGGTTCATTGGCCGAACTGGTGACCTGGGCAACAACGGATCAGGTTCGTGGTGAGTTTGTCATTATTGTGAGCGGCAATCCTAACCCGGAGATTGAAACACCAGCGGATGATTTTAGTCAGCTGACAATCGAAGAACACGTGGATCAACTGATTGACAGTGGTCTGCGCCCCAATGACGCGATTAAACAGGTTGCCCACTTAAGACAACTAAAAAAACAAGACGTTTACCAAATTTACCACCATATCGAAAAGAAGTAGAGGAATTCAGATGGCTGCTAAGGAATTTTCAGAAACACACCGTGTGACGTTTTATGAAACTGACGTCACGAACACTGTTACACCGGCAATGCTGATCAATATGATCATTTTATCCTCAGAAGATCAGACCAACTCCCTCGGCGTTGGTGCGAAGATGGTAACCGAGCTTGGCATCGGCTGGGTCGTTACGCAGTATAAGATCGATATTACGCGGATGCCCACTAACGATGAGACGGTTAAGTTAACGACCCGCGCAACTTGTTATAACCGTTACTTTGCGTTTCGGGAGTTTTGGGTGCACGACGAGACCGGGCAGGAATGCGTTCATATTGAGAGTATTTGGGTCACAATGAATCATCACACGAGAAAGATCGTGTCGATTCCCGAAGAAGTGATCACACCATTTGAAACGGAACAAGTTAAAATGATTCCACGGCTTGGACGGCCCAAACGATTAGATGATGCTGACCAGCTGATGGTCAAAGACTATCGGGTGCGTTATTTTGACATCGATGGCAATGGTCACGTCAATAATTCACGCTATTTTGACTGGTTAATAGATGCCTTACCAATGAGCTTTTTAACCCGGCATCGGTTGGTGTCCATGAATATTCGGTTTGAAAACGAGGTTCAGTATCACCACGATGTTAAGAGTGAGGCGGCACTTGTGACGGATAGTAATGATCCTATCGTTACGAAGCACCATATCTTATTGGATAATGGTGATGTTGCTACGGAAGCGGAGTGTCATTGGCAACCGATTATGAAGTAGAAGATTTTAGAGGCTTTTGGCAGTCCCCGGTACTGGTGCGGGGGTGTCTGGGCCTTTTTTGTGTGGGCAGGAGTTCTTGGTTACCATGCCGGTCTCAGCAGGGGCTCATGCCTAAGCAACTTCCGGCACAATACCCAACTGGGATTTTCTGCCGAAAATTACTTAGGATCCGCCCTCTACCGCTTCCCTCCACGCGCTACTTTTGCTTCCCACCACCCTGGGTGGTATGATAGTGGCTGGATAATTACAAGAAACGAAGGGACTTAACGACTTACTATGAAACTTTTAGCATTGGATACGTCCAATCAACCGTTAAGTGTGGCGCTAATGGATGACGATCAGCTGTTGGCACAGACCACAGTGACGGTTCACCCGAAACATGCGTCGTATTTACAACCAATCATTGAATCGCTCATGACCTCAGTGCACCTTGACCCTGAGGACCTGGACCGGGTTGTGGTCGCTGATGGTCCCGGTTCCTATACGGGTCTGCGGACAGCTGTTACAACGGCTAAAACACTGGCGGCAACTTTAAACATTGAGCTTGTGGGCATCTCCAGCATTGCAGCGATTGCGGCCAACATTTTAACTGAGGGCCAACTAGTAACGGTGCTATTTGACGGCCGTAACGACAACGTGTTTACCGGGTTGTACCGGATTAAAAATGGGGTACCGGAACCAGTTATTGCGGATCAACACACCAGTTTTGACCAATGGGTACCACAATTAGTCGCCACTGGTGAGTCCGTTGTCGTCCTCGGTGATTTGGTAAACTTTGAAGACCGGCTGGCAGATCAGCTAAAATCAAAATTGATCACATTACCAGCAATCATGAGCATCCCACAAGCCCAACAACTTGGCGTTTAGGGTTGACCATGACACCAGTTGCCGACGTTAATGCGTTTGTCCCGCGGTATCTTCGGTTGACAAAGGCAGAAGCAGATTGGCGTAAACAGCATCCAGAAGAGGATAGTAGCGACTATGTTGAAAAAGTTTAATGAGTGGTTTCGCCAGCTTTTTCAGGTTCAAGAGGCGAAATACCAAGACATTTTAGATATTAAAAACCACGAGGTCACCATTCAGGACGTCGATTATTTTCTGGCGAAGGCGCAGTTTACAGATATTCCTGAAATGTTGGGTATTGAACGTGCTGTCTATGGTGGGAAAACACCTTGGGATTCCTCAGCGTTTGCCAGTGAACTGAAGCGCAGTCAGGACCGGTTGTACTTAGTGGTCCGCCGACACGATCGGTTGCTGGCCTTTATTGGCTGTACCTTTAATGAGGTCAAAAGTGATGCCCACATTACGAACATCGCGGTGGTTCCTGATTTTCAAAGTCGGGGGCTCGGGCACTATCTCATTGCAATTATGGTCAAAAAAGCGCGGGAACTCGAATTGAAACAGGTCTCGCTGGAAGTCCGTCGCAGCAATACCCGTGCTCAGCAGTTGTATCAGGACATGGGCTTTGAACAAAAGGGCATCAAAAAGGCTACTACTTTGGTGACCACGAAGATGCTGTGGACATGGTCTTACTGACTGGAGCGGAGTCAACTGATGCCTAATCAAACACAGATCGTGGCCGCACCAGCGTTGGGGCAGATGCCACACCTTGACCAACTATGTGCAACGGTTGCTAAAGCGGCCTACGCGAAGGATGAAGCCTGGTAGCAGGCGGTATTTGCACAAGAATTACGTGCAGAAAAGCGCGTGTATGCATTGACATATCATGATGGTAAGCTCGTTGGGTTCGTAGGCGCCATCAAAGTCTTAGACCAAGTTGATATTACAGGTGTGGCCATGCATCCGGAAATGCAACGACACGGCCTTGCCTTTAAAATGATGCGAGCGTTCTTAGCAACGCTGTCCCCAAAAACTGAAGTGTTCTTGGAAGTTCGAGTGTCGAACGTGCCAGCCCAGGGCTTGTACACCAAGCTTGGATTTAAACAGATTGGGATTCGACCGCACTATTACACCCACCCAGTAGAAGACGCATTATTAATGAAACTGGTCATCAATGCTGATTAGAAAGGATCTGAAGCACGTGGAACGAAATTTGATTTTATCTTTTGAATCCAGTTGTGATGAAACAAGTGTGGCCGTCATTGAAAATGGCGACCATATTTTATCAAATATTGTGGCAACGCAGATCAAGAGTCACCAACGATTTGGTGGCGTTGTTCCAGAAGTTGCCAGTCGGCACCATATCGAACAGATCACGAGCTGTATTGAAGATGCGCTGAGTGAAGCTCAGGTTGGGTATGATGACCTTAACGCTGTTGCGGTCACCTATGGCCCAGGACTGGTCGGGGCGTTGTTAATTGGTGTAACTGCCGCTAAAACGGTTGCCTTTGCACACCACCTGCCATTAGTTCCGGTTAACCATATGGCAGGGCACATTTACGCAGCCCGGTTCGTGAAACCAATTGAGTTTCCAGCCTTGGCCTTACTCGTTTCTGGTGGCCATACTGAATTGGTCTATATGCCGGAACCAGGTAAGTTTGAAATTATTGGTGAGACGCGCGATGACGCTGCCGGTGAGGCCTATGATAAAATTGGCCGGGTGTTAGGCATTAATTATCCAGCAGGCAAAGAAGTTGACCGTCTCGCACATTTGGGCAAGGACACCTTTAACTTTCCTCGCGCCATGGATCAGGACGACTCGTTTGACTTTAGTTTTAGCGGGTTGAAGAGCGCCTTTCTGAACACGACCCACCATGCTGATCAACTTGGCGAGACGCTCAGTCGTGAAGACCTCGCGGCTAGCTTTCAACAGGCTGTTGTGGACGTTTTGGCGGATAAAACCGTCCGGGCGCTTGCGGACTATCCTGTTAAGCAACTTATTTTGGCGGGCGGTGTTGCTGCCAACCTCGGCTTACGTGAACGGCTGACGACTGAATTGGAAGCCTTTGACAATACTGAACTGTTATTAGCGCCGTTGAAGTTATGCGGCGATAATGCGGCGATGGTTGGGGCCGCTGGGTATGTCTTTTATAACCAGCAGCAGTTTGGCGATGCCAGTTTGAATGCTGATCCTAGTTTGGAGTTTGATTGGATGAGTACGGCGGAATAATTTTAAATAAACAGAACATTAAAAGGCCATCGCGGATTGCGGTGGCTTTTTTGGCTTTGATTATTCTATTGAGATGTAGCGGGGTGGTAGCTGTACCGAAACGCTACTTTTAAAGGCTATCTTTGATTTCTGGCAAACGTCAATATTTAGGTTTTCTTTTTATGCAACATAGCGGAAACGTGTTTCAGAAGGCTAACCCTGCAGCTCCTCCAACGTCATCGAAATCTCTTCCCATTGATCTTCAGTGGTTTCGATTTCCGCATTCACGTCGTTCAGCTGGTCCTGCAGCTTAGTTAGTTTTTCGATATCTGAGAACGTCTGGCTGGGACATTTGCGTTTCTAACGCATCCTTTTGATCAGAGAGGACTGTCAGCTGTTCCTCCAAGGCATCCGCCTGACGAGTCAGCTTACGTTCTTTTTTTCTGCTGTTCCTTAGATTGCTGATACTGCTGCTTATTTTGACTGGTTGTCGGAGCGGCCGTCGTCACAGTTGTACCCGCAGCTTCAGCTGCCTCAGCTTCTTTTTGGGATGCCAAGCTTCCTGCTCTTCTTTTTTATCAATGTAGTAGTCATAGTCGCCCAGATAAAGTTCTGAACCCTCAGCTGAAAGCTCGACCACTGATGTGGCGACTTGGTTGATAAAGTACCGGTCATGGGAAACAAACAGGACGGTACCTTCGAAGTCATTCAGTGTGTTTTCCAGCACTTGCCGGCTATCAATATCCAAATGGTTAGTCGGTTCATCCAAAATCAGAAAATTATCGTGACGCATGGCAAGCTTGGTGAGCAGCAACCGGGCTTTTTCACCACCACTGAGGCTATGCACCATCTTGTCGACGTCTTCACCCGTGAATAGAAAACTCCCGAGAATCGTGCGAATATCGCCCTCAGGGGTTGTTGGGTGATCATCCCAAAGTTCGTTTAACACCGTTTTTTCACCATGGAGTGATTTTTGTTCCTGATCGTAGTAGCCGGTCTCAACGCCGGTGCCAAAATGCACGTCGCCCTTAATGGCCGGAATTTTACCCAGAATCGTTTTGAGCAGGGTTGATTTACCCACGCCGTTTGGCCCGACAATGGCAATTGCCTGGTGTTTATTGACATCCAGATTCACTGGTTGCGCCAACACGTTGTCCGGTGTGTAACCAATTGCGAGGTCGGTCGTTGTGAGCACAATATTGCCGCTTTCTTTAGTGGGTACAAATTCAAAATGGGCAACCTTGTCAGCACCCTCTGGCCGATCAACACGGTCCATTTTAGCGAGTTGTTTCCGCCGCGCTTGAGCACGTTTGGTCGTTGAAGCACGCACAATGTTTCGGTTCACGAAATCTTCAAGCTTGGAGATCTTTGCCTGTTGCTTGTCGTATTCCTTCCATTCACGTCTTAACTTCGCCGCTTTTTGGTCCACGTAATTGGAATAGTTGCCATGGTAGTGGGTGAGGATGCCAGATGACATGTCGTACACTTCGCTCACGATACGGTCTAAGAAGTACCGGTCATGAGAAACAATCAGCAACGCGCCCTTGTAAGACCGGATGTACCTTCGAGCCAGGTCAACGTTTCAACGTCCAAGTGGTTCGTTGGTTCATCTAATATGAGCAAGTCGCGTTTTTCTAACAGAAGTTTAGCGAGCGCCAACTGTGTTTTTTGACCGCCAGACAGTTCGTTGACAGAACGGTCATAGTCGGGTTCGTTAAAGCCGAACCCGTGAAGCACACCGCGAATCTCAGCTCGGTACCCATAACCGTTATTAGCCTTAAAGTCACTTTGGATTCGGTCATAGGTTGTGGTGACCTGTTCAAATTGGTCAGGATCCGCTATAATATCGGGATCGCTCATTTGGGCTTCTAACTCGTGCAACTGGTCTTCCTGAGCCTGAAGGGCCGCAAACACGCTGGCCATTTCTTCCCAGATGGACTTATTGGAATCAAGCCCTGTATCTTGGGCCAGGTACCCGAGTGTTAACTTCTTTCGGGTAACGATCTGGCCCTTATCAGGCGCATCGATTCCGGCAATGATGCGGATCAGTGTTGACTTTCCGGCACCATTGCGACCAACAAGTGCCACCCGGCCATTATCCGGGATATCCATGTTGACGTCGGCAAAAAGTGTTTCAGCACCAAAGCGCCGCGTCACTTGCTGGACTTGTAATAACATATGAATCAGCCTACCTTTCTTCGTGAAACTATTTTACCATAATAGGGGCTCATTAACTGGTAAATAACAGTTTTCACAACCTTTTTATTGAAAATTATTTCACAAGATAAGGGTTTATGCTATAATGAGCGAGGATGGCTATTTCACAAGCCCCAGAATTAAGAGTAGAATACACGCACTTATTCTAATTCACTTCATTCACTTTACTAAAATTCACAAGGAGGAGTTACTGTGGCAGAAACAAAGATCCCAAAGGCAACCGCTAAGCGCTTGCCGATCTATTACCGTTACTTAGGCATCTTAAAAGATGCAGACAAGACGCGGGTCTCGTCGACTGAATTATCAGAAGCCGTAAAGGTTGATTCAGCAACGATCCGTCGTGATTTTTCATACTTTGGTGCCTGGGTAAACGCGGGTATGGGTATGATGTTGAGAGTTTGCTAAAGTTCTTCAAGAAGATCCTGAACCAGGAAAAATTGACCAACGCCGCTTTGATCGGGGTTGGGAACCTCGGGAATGCGCTGTTGAACTTTAACTTCCATCAAAATTCCAACGTCCGTATCAGCGCTGCTTTTGATGTTAAGGCTGACCTCGCAAACACCGTTAAGAGCGGTGTGCCCGTTTATCCAATGGCTGAACTTGAAAAACAGTTGAAGGATCAACAAATTCAGGTTGCCATCATTACGGTTCCTGCAGACGTTGCCCAATCGGTAACGGATGAAGCTATCGCTGGTGGTATCCGCGGTATTTTGAACTTTACGCCACTTCGGGTATCAGTTCCGAATAACGTGCGCGTTCAAAACGTGGATCTGACGAATGAATTACAGACATTGATCTACTTCTTGGATCACTATAACGAAGAAGCATAAGCAAAACTGGCTAATGACCTTAGTGGCATTGGTCAGTTTTTTTGTTTGTGTCATTTTTTTAATCGAAACAAGAACACAACAAGTGAATTTAAAACGCCTATTTGATCTGGATAGGCGCTATTTTTCGCTTTCAAGAAGCGGTCAAAATTTCGAACTTGTGTGAGAAAACGCACAATAGTGCTATACTTTTTGTAACCCTTATTGGAGGTGAGCATGTGACGATTTCTTGGTCCATGATCCTTGGTGTGATCTACGCAATTAACCTGATGACGGCACTGTTTACAGTGTTTCGACAACGTCGCGATATTGCCGCGATGTGGGCGTGGCTGCTGGTGTTGTTGTTACTGCCGGTAATCGGGTTCATTTTTTACGCTTTTTTTGGGAGACAACTCCCCAAAAACAAACTTTTCAAAGTCGATAATACGGTTCAGACGCGGTTAGATACAATTTTGTCTGAACAACGAGAACTGCTGCTAGAGCCCGATACAAGCCAACACCCGGTGTCGCGCGATATTGCCGGAACAATGCAGCTTTTTATGCGGGCCAATCGCGCTTTTTTGACCCGACGAAATCGCGTGAAACTATTTACGGATGGCAATAGCTTGTTTGACGCCATCATCCGTGACATTAACGCCGCGCAACGCAACGTGAATGTTGAATTCTACACGTTTTATAATGATGAAATTGGCAGCGCTGTCTTAAGCGCCTTGTTGCCCGTGCTAAGGCCGGTGTTACGGTACGGGTCATCTATGATCCGTGGGGGTCAATGGGGACTTATCGGCGCTTTTTTAAGCCACTGATCGATGCTGGCGGATATGTTGAGCCATTCTTGGCGCGTTCCGCTATTCTTGACTTTCGTCTCAACTTTAGAAATCACCGCAAAATAGTGGTGGTCGATGGGGAAATTGGTTACGTCGGCGGGTTTAACATTGGTGACCAATACCTTGGCTGCAGCAAAAAATTTGGCCACTGGCGCGACACGCATATTCGCATTGAAGGGGCAGCTGTCTTTGCGCTCCAAAGCCGGTTTGTTCTGGACTGGAATGCGACGTCAAAGAAAGCAAAACTTGCAGATAACTACGTCGATCGTGACTACTTTCCAGTGATGGCGCCAAAGGGATTAACGAGTATGCAGATCGTCAGCAGCGGGCCGGATTCTCAATTGCAGCAAATCAAGATGGGCTACATTCGCTTGATTCAGATGGCTAAAAAACGGCTCTGGATCCAGTCGCCGTACTTTATTCCCGATGATGGCGTGATTGAAGCGTTGAAGATTGCCATTATGTCGGGCGTTGACGTGCGCATTATGGTGCCCAGTATGCCGGACCATCCATTTGTCTACCGAGCCACCCAACATTTTTGCAGAGACACAGCTGAAATTGGTGCGAAAATCTACTACTACGGGAATGGATTTTTACACGCAAAGACGATGCTGGTCGATGACGAAGTGGCCTCAGTTGGCAGTGCTAATATGGATTACCGCAGCTTTAAGTTAAACTTTGAAGTGAATGCCTTTCTATATGATAAGGAGATAAATACACAGCTGGCCGCGTTATTTGAACAGGATATGGCGGAAAGTACATTGATCACGCCTGAAATGTTTGCGGATCAGTCGTTGTACTTGCGGTTTAAGCAGAGTGTTTCGCGATTGTTGGCGCCGATTTTGTGAGTGGCGGCCACTTTGAGTTTTATTGTGCTTGGGGATTACTGTCTTGTACTTTGCTTATCTTTTCCTGCTTATCGGGTTCCTTCTCAATTTTCTTCTCGATTTTTTTACACATTTTCTCGATTCTCGTCATCTCATAGAGTCTTTCTATTCAGCCGTGCCGAAACGTGTTCCGAAAAGCAAGGGGCGGCCATGTAAGGGACTCTGACAAAAATGCCAAACCCAGGCATTTCTGTCAGAGTCCCTTACATTCTGCCCCTTAACCGCCTTTCTCCACACTCTTTTCAACTTTCTAGTCAATATAACTTGCATTTTACCCCGAATAATTTTATAGTATTAATTGTTGATTAGCACTTGTGTTAGATGAGTGCTAAGAGTGCTAAATCTTTAGATTTATTGGAGGGATTCAAGTGTTAAAACCATTAGGAGACCGTGTGATCTTACAAGCTCAAGAAGAAGAAACCACTGTTGGTGGTATCGTTTTAGCAAGTAACGCCCAAGAAAAGCCACAAACTGCAAAGGTAGTTGCTGTTGGTGATGGCCGTGTACTTGATAACGGTGAAAAGGTTGCCCCAAGTGTTAAGGAAGGCGAGACCGTCTTGTTTGACAAGTATTCCGGCACTGAAGTTAAGTATGAAGGTGCTTCTTACCTTGTGGTTCACGAAAAAGATTTAGTCGCAATCGTTGACTAAAACCGGTCAGCCTGAATAGGGCAGACATAAACACAAAATTAACAATTAATCATATGAGGTGAAAAATTAATTATGGCTAAAGAGTTAAAGTTCTCTGAAGACGCCCGTGGCGCAATGCTTCGCGGTGTAGATAAATTGGCAGATACAGTTAAGACCACCATTGGTCCTAAGGGTCGTAACGTTGTTTTGGAACAATCTTACGGTAACCCAACCATCACTAACGATGGTGTGACGATCGCTAAGGCAATCGAATTGTCAGATCACTTTGAAAACTTAGGTGCTAAGTTAGTTGCTGAAGTTGCTTCAAAGACCAACGATATCGCTGGTGATGGGACAACTACTGCCACTGTTTTGACCCAAGCAATCGTTAACGAAGGTATGAAGAACGTCACTGCCGGTGCTAACCCTGTCGGCATCCGTCGTGGGATCGAAAAGGCCACTAACGCAGCCGTTGATGCCTTACACAAGATGAGCCACAAGGTCACTACCAAAGATGACATTGCCCAGATCGCTGCTATTTCTTCAGCTAGTGAAGAAACTGGTACATTAATTGCCGACGCCATGGAAAAAGTTGGTAATGACGGCGTGATCACCATTGAAGAATCACGTGGTGTTGATACCAGCTTGGACGTTGTTGAAGGGATGCAATTTGATCGTGGGTACATGTCACAGTACATGGTTACCGATAACGATAAAATGGAAGCTAACTTGGACAACCCATACATCCTGATCACTGACAAGAAGATCTCAAACATTCAAGACATCTTGCCATTACTGCAATCCGTTGTTGAACAAAGTCGTTCATTGTTGATCATCGCTGATGACATCACTGGCGAAGCTTTACCAACTTGTGCTGAACAAGATGCGTGGGACGTTCAACGTCGTTGCTGTTAAGGCCCCTGGCTTTGGTGACCGTCGTAAGGCCCAACTTCAAGACATTGCTGTTCTGACTGGTGGGACTGTGATCACCGATGACCTTGGCTTGAACTTGAAGGATGCAACGATTGATCAATTAGGTCAAGCTAACAAGGTTAACGTCACTAAGGACAACACGACCGTTGTTGAAGGTGCTGGTTCTAAGGAACAAATCGAAGAACGTGTTGCTGAAATCAAGACGCAAATCGATGCCACAACTTCTGACTTTGACAAGGACAAGTTAAAGGAACGTTTGGCTAAGTTAGCCGGCGGTGTTGCTGTTGTTCGTGTCGGTGCCGCAACTGAAACCGAATTGAAGGAACGCAAGTACCGAATTGAAGATGCTTTGAACGCTACTCGTGCCGCCGTTGAAGAAGGCTTTGTTGCCGGTGGTGGTACCGCATTGATCAACGTGATCGGTGACGTGGACAAGGTTGAAGCCGAAGGTGACGAAGCAACTGGTGTTGCCATCGTGCGTCGTGCTTTGGAAGAACCTGTTCGTCAAATCGCAGAAAACGCCGGTGTTGAAGGTTCTGTTATCGTTGACCACATGAAGGGCTTGGAAACTGGCGTTGGTTACAACGCAGCTACCAACAAGTTCGAAGACATGGTTAAGGCCGGCATCGTTGACCCAACCAAGGTTACCCGTTCAGCATTACAAAACGCTTCATCAGTTTCAGCACTGTTGCTGACAACTGAAGCCGTTGTTGCTGACGAACCTAAGGATGATTCAGCTGCTCCTGCAGCCCCAGCCCAACCAGGTATGGGCGGCATGATGTAATCACGCCTCACCATTTAGGGTAAAGAATAAATTAAGAAGCGCTGCGAGATCAATTTGATTTCGCGGCGTTTTTATTTTCCCGAAATTTGATGATAATGAGAATAAGAGTTGTGCGGTGAGATAATTTTAATTTTATTTCAAAACTTGAATAGGCGGTAATCAAGATATGAAAGCGATCTCTTGAATGGCAGCTGAAAGTCATTTTAAAATTTCCTCTTTTCAAACTCTCATTTACATGCTAAAGTAAAGACACATACGAAACAGACGAAAAAACAAAAAGATAAGTAAGTCCTTTCGACCTGACAGTGAATCGGGGTTAGTGGAAAACCGATGAGGTATCGAGAGCACTGAATAACACTTTCTGAGATTGCTACCCCAAATGGCGTTGCAGAGTAGGCGTAGACGTGACCGGCCCGTTATTGTCCGGAGGCGCATGATGGTGCGTCGTAAGGTGGTCTATTTGAAATAGACAAACTGGGTGGTACCGCGAAAAGTCTTTCGTCCCTTTAGCTGGGGACGGAAGGCTTTTTTCGTTTCCCAGTGTCGTACAAAATTTCAAAGGAGTTTTTGACTATGCATTTTATTGTCCCAAAGGATTACGATCCAAAATTGTCAGTTAAAGAAACTGAAGCTGCTATTCGTTATATTCGTGAAACGTTCCAGGATGAGTTCGGCAAAGAGATGGGGTTGCAACGGATGTCCGCCCCAATGATGGTCGAACGCTCAACGGGGTTGAATGATAATTTAAATGGCGTTGAAGCACCCGTTTCATTTACCATGAAGGACATGCCTGGTGAAACCATGGAAATTGTGCACTCCCTTGCGAAGTGGAAGCGGATGGCGCTGCATCGTTATGGCTTTAAGATGCATGAAGGGCTGTACACCAACATGAATGCCATTCGTAAGGATGAAGATCTGGACAACTTCCACTCCATCTACGTTGACCAATGGGACTGGGAAAAAATCATTGCTAAGGAAGAACGGACCACTGATACATTGAAGACCACCGTTCGCCGTATTTTTAAGGTCATTAAGCACATGGAAGACGAAGTTTGGTACAAGTACCCAGATGCTGTCCACCACCTCCCAGATGACATTAAATTCGTCACCACGCAGGAACTGGAAGACCGGTGGCCTGATAAGACGCCTAAGGAACGTGAAGACGCCATCTGTAAAGAAGACGGTGCCGTATTCTTGATGCAAATTGGCGGTCTGCTTAAGTCTGGCAAACGCCATGACGGCCGTGCACCTGACTATGATGATTGGCAACTTAACGGCGATATCTTGTTCTGGTACGAACCATTGAACTGTTCCCTTGAAATTTCAAGCATGGGGATTCGGGTCGATGAAACGGCGATGAAGGCTCAATTGAAAGCTGCTGATGCTGAGGACCGTGCCAGTCTGCCATTCCACAAACAATTGCTTGCTGGTGAACTGCCATATACCATTGGTGGCGGTATCGGTCAGTCACGCCTGTGCATGCTGTTATTAGGAAAGGCTCACGTTGGTGAAGTTCAAGCCAGTGTTTGGCCACAGGACATGCTGGATCAGTGTGCGGCTGCTAATATCCACCTGCTTTAATCTAAAAAAATTGTCTCTGTAAAGATCCTCTGTGCCCAGAATAATGACCGGGTACAGAGGATCTTTTGTATGAGCGGCCTTAGTTGATTCAGTTTGGGTCTTTCCAATGTTGGGTGACAGGCCGTTGCATTCCGCAATTTGGCAGGCCGTGTAGTGGCTCGCGACTGAGCTAACTCGATTTCTGCTGCGCAGCTCTCGAGTGGATCTAAGTCGTCTCGCACATCAGTAACCGACCAAAGTACGGTCGATAACTGATGTCGACACCACAGCTCCGTGCCAAATTGCTGCATTCCACTGACGTTGAGCCCGTTTCTTTCACGAGTTAAGCATCACAATTGCGCTAAATCAAGTTCGCAGAGAATCCGCCCTCGACTGCTAGTAAGGCTATTAACAGCAATGCTTCTCATGACGAGTTAGTTACTAGTAACGATTAATATGGAATTTTAGTGATACCACTTTTGAAGACTTATTAATTGTGACGACTACTAACAGAATTATAGTGTAGTGGAACCGTTCGGCATTGCAGGCTGTGATGTCGGTGATCGTTAGCGGCTGTCTTTTAGCCGGATACGACCACGGGAGATGTAGGAGATCCTTGAATTTCTGGAAAGACATTCAATACTCCCCCAGAGTGACTCCACCTCAGCCTGCAGGGCCGAACGGTGGAACGAAGCGATATTAAGGCGCTACTTTGAATCACCCAACAATGGAAAACTCCTTCAGTTTACTGATCGATAAATGAGCCGTCGTTACGCGCAATCATTATTTTTTGTGGTGATTTGGAAAAAGAACCCTGAATGATGTCGCTTTCTTGTCCGTTTCGGGTCAGAAAGTGTTAGAATTTGACTATGAGCTTTCGACCCAAAATGTTGATGTAACAGGGTTTTACCTCAATGTTTTTGACAAATTCTCATAAGGTACCCATTCTTTTTAAAATAAATAGTAATTAATGGTGGATTGGTGTACAATACCTAATGATTTTGCGTGAAGCGGATTTGCGCAAAAATACTAGTTATCGAATATTGGGGATTAAAAAAGCTATCAGTTATGAATTTTCGTAGGTGATAGCTATTATTAGTCGGAAAAGGAGTAAAGAAAATGTGGCGTTATTTGAAACGGTTGTTAATTGGGAAACCGTTAAAGACCACAGATGAAGGCGGTCAGGCCTTAACAAAGTTCAAAGCTCTTGCACTACTTTCTTCTGACGCGCTATCATCAGTGGCTTATGGGACTGAACAAATTACGACTGTCTTGATCACATTATCAGCTGCAGCCTTGATGTATCAAATGTGGGTTGCGCTGTTAGTTCTGGTCTTGCTGTTTGCCATCACACTGTCTTACCAACAGATCATTCATGCATATCCATCTGGTGGTGGGGCCTACGTGGTTGCCTCGACAAACTGGGGGACCTCAGCGGGGTTAGTTGCTGGGGGCTCATTGCTGGTCGACTATATGCTGACTGTGGCGGTTTCTGTGACATCAGGGTTGATGCCATTGTCTCGGCAATTCCAGCGTTAAGTCACTATCAAGTGATCGTTGCTATTATTATTGTCCTTGGCATCATGGCCATTAATTTACGGGGCATGCGCGATTCGGCGTCCTTCCTTACCTTCCCGGTCTACTTCTTCATCATTATGATTATTGGGATGGTACTCTGGGGACTCTTCCGGATCGCAACGGGGCAGATTGCCTACCACGCTTCAGCGGGGTTAACGACGTCGGTTAGCGGTATGTCGGTCGTGCTGTTCTTGCGGGCCTTCTCATCCGGGTCATCGTCACTGACCGGGGTTGAAGCCATCAGTAACGCGGTGCCAAACTTCAAAAAGCCAAAGAGCCACAATGCGTCGGCAACCTTGGCGATCATGGCAACGATTCTGGCGCTCTTCTTTGCTGGAATCACGTTCCTGAGTTACTACACCGGTATTCGGCCAATGGCAGACAACACTGTGCTGTCACAAATTGCTGAAGCAGTCTTTGGGCACGGGTTGATCTATTACCTCATTCAGCTCTCAACGGCCTTAATTTTAGCCGTGGCGGCGAACACAGGGTTTTCAGCGTTCCCAATTCTGGCTTATAACCTGGCCAAGGATAAGTTCTTGCCACATGCCTACCTTGACCGAGGCGATCGGTTAGGGTACTCCAACGGGATCATCTCATTAGCAGTTGGTGCCATTGTTTTGATCATTATCTTTAACGGGAAAACGAGTTTGCTGATTCCATTATACGCAATCGGTGTGTTCGTCCCATTTACGTTGTCGCAATCCGGGATGATCAGACACTGGTTCCGGGTACGAGAGGGTATCTGGCCATTAAAGGCTTCATCAACTTCCTCGGGGCGTTTATTTCAGCCTCACTGGTTGTTTGCCTGTTCTTCCTACATTTCGGCAACGTTTGGCCTTACCTGATCGTGATGCCAATGCTTTACTACATGTTCTACCGGATTCACTTGCACTATGATAACGTGGCGCGACAACTGCGTGTGAGCGAGAAGTTTACGCCTGAAAATCACCACTATGATGGTGCAACAGTCATTGTCCTTGTCAGCAACGTGACGAAGGTAACGGCTAATGCGATCGACTACGCGCGGTCCATCGGGGACTACGTGATCGCGATGCACGTGTCGTTTGACGAAAATCCAGTGAAGGAACATAAGACGGCGCACGAGTTCAAAGTGAAGTTCCCAGACGTTCGATTTGTGGACATTCACTCGTCATACCGGTCAATCATTACACCAACCATGCGGTTCTGTGATGTGATTGCCAAACGGGCTGCTGAACGGAACTTTACCACGACCGTTCTTGTACCCCAGTTCGTACCACGCCATCCATGGCAAAATGTGCTGCATAACCAAACTGCACTGCGTCTGCGTGGTGCCTTAAATACGCGTCAAAACATTATCGTTTCAACTTACAGTTACCACTTGAAGCGTTAGTTAGAACAAGCGAAAGCAGCTCTGGATCAGATGATCTGGGGCTGCTTTTTTGGTGCGCCCGGCATGCGCCAACTAGACGGTGAAAGTCCGTTGCGGGCCGTAGTAGTCGGAACCGCCAAGTCAATGAACAAGGGTGTCCATCGTGAAGGTGGAATCTGAAGG
>NZ_BBAG01000038.1 GCF_001311135.1 Secundilactobacillus paracollinoides DSM 15502 = JCM 11969 | reverse complement strand
ATGACATCGCGTACGCTTTACTTTTCAAGGAATTATCCTACCTCTATTGTAACTGGCACTATCGCAACTAAAAATGGTCAACTCAGTCTGTTTGCCCAAAATCAGACAATTTTTGACCATTATGAATTGCGTTTGCTACCGAACCATCAAGCACGGTTTCCGCCCGTTTGACCAACGCTTCTTGCGGTTCCGCCAACCCGTTTGCCAGCCATTGCACAAGCTGCATCACAAGTGCCCAACCAAAGAAGTTGACAATGGCATCCCGCAACGCCGGTTGGACGTGCGCGTCAACGTCGAGCACGACTGCGGCCACCATTCTGCTGGCAACGTCATACAGCGTATTTTCCAAAATATCACGCGCCAGTGAGTGAAAACTTTTGAGGCACAACTCACGGTTATCAGCGATGTACGCTAGAATCAGCCGGTAACCGTCTTGCCAGCGGTTGACTCGCAAGTAGTGGTCACTGAGCTGGTCAACGATTTCACGTTGAAACGTCCATTCCAAGAGGGCGTAAAGGTCCTCAAAATGATAATAAAACGTATTTCTGGTGACTTGCGCCTGCTGTGTCAGCAGCTCAATGGTGATCTTATTGAACGGGGTGGTGGCCATCAGCGTTTTTAATGCCTCGGCCAGCTTCCACTTAGTTGCTTGGGCTTTAATCGTGATCAACTCCTGTGCTAGGTTCTATGTCTAGTTTACCGCGAAATGGAAGCGGTAACTATGGTTTGTGCTAAATTTTAAAGACCGTTTTTTTAAAAATAAAACGTTATTTAAAAAATAATAATAACGTTTGAAATATGAAATAAGGTTTATATATCATTTATTAAGTGCTATTATAGGCCTATAAGCACCTAACAGTAACGTTTTATTTTGAGCAAAGGAGTATTGGCAGATGACAACAAAACCGATTACTTTAATTACGAATGTGAACCAGTCGATGGGGGTCGAAATTGCCACGCAACTGGGGCAGGCGGGGCACCATGTTATTCTTGGCGTTCAGGATAGTCAACGAGGGGAACGATTGGCTGTCTCTTTGGGAAAGCAGGGCATTCAAACCAGCGTCGTTCAGCTCGATGCGACCTGCCGCGCGTCAATCAATGGTGCCAAGGCGTTTATTGAAATGAACTATGGTTATTTGACAACGCTGATCAATAATGGCGGCGTCTCCTTTGATCGCCAATTTTCAGCGACAACCCTATCATCGTTTGTGATGCGACAGGATTTTGAGACCAACTTCTTTGGCATGGTGGACGTGACTCAGGCGATGTTGCCTCTCCTAAAAAAAGGAACATCCGCTCAAATTATTAACGTGACTGGTCGATTAGCTGGTGTGTTGCAGTCTAAGCATATAGGGACTGGTTATCGGGCATCGCAGGCAGCTGCCAATCAGTATACGATCGATTTACGCCAAGCGTTGAAGGACTCATCGATTACCGCAAATTTTGTGAATTCGGACTGGCTGGAACAGCATATTAGTGCGGGACGTGAGGTTGTTGTTCATGATCCAACGTTGCGGCTGGTGACGAAGACGTTGCAGCGAGGTGACCGGAGCACGCGCCGAGCATTGCCTTCTGGTGTGCGTTTTGACAGGGCGGCCGAGGAAGCGGATTAGAAGCCGACTGCGGTGAGTAGAAGAGATAGTAAAATTGACTATTAAAACCGCGTTTCAGAGCACTGTTTGGGTGACTGGAACGCGGCTTTTTGTTGTGGGTTATAAAAAGAGGTAGCTTTGATTTTTGATCTTTCTAGCCTGCGTAGACTAAACGAGTTCCGCAGGCACGGGGCTAACGTGTAACGGACTCCGGCCAAAAAGTCAGACCCGGACTTTTCGGCCGGAGTCCGTTACACACCACCCCTAACCCGCCTTGCTCCACTCTCTACTCCGCTGTCAATCCCCCATCCACCACAAACTCCGCACCTGTCGAATAACTGGCATCATCCGAAGCCAAATAGAGCACCATCTTCGACACTTCCTCTGGTTCAGCAATGCGCTGGAGGGGAATTGTCTTGGCAAATTGAGCCACTGCGTCATCCGTATCACCCTGGTGGATCATTGGCGTTGAGATAACGCCTGGGTGCACCGAATTGACCCGGATGCCGTAATGGGCCAGTTCTAGCGCAGCCGCCTTCGTCATTCCACGCACAGCGAACTTCGTATCTGTGTATCCGATGGCACCGCCGACTAACCCGTTAATGGATGAGACATTGATGATGCTGCCATGACCCGCATTTTTCATTTCCGCAGCGACATATTTCATGCCCAAGAAAACGCTCAGTTGATTAATTTTGAAGATCTTTAAATAGTCCTCAGTCGAAACATCAAACAGGGATTTTGCGTAGGTGATTCCGGCGTTGTTGACCAGAATATCAATTTGACCAAAATGAGTCATTGCTGTTTTGACAACGGTCTGCCAGTCACTTTCGCTTGCCACGTCTTGCTTGACGAACACTGCGTTATCGCCTAACTGTTTGGCCGTTTCCTGGCCTTCAGTTTCGTTGAGATCGGTTAAAACGACTTTAGCGCCCTCTGCGATAAATAGCTTGGCGTGCGCGGCGCCCATTCCTTGAGCGGCACCCGTGATAATTGCAACTTTACCCGTTAATTTTCCCATAATTCTTCAAGTCCTTTCTAATTGGCAGGTTCATCTGCTTCAACACATTTTGCTAATGTTGCTTTGATCGAGGCGACGACATCATGGTCTTTGATCCCCAGAATGGCCGTTTCATCAGGATCAGTACACTGCGCTTCTTCCTGCAATTTTTCGGATAACGTAATGTGAATACCGTGTTCCTTGCCAGCGGCAGCCGTTTGGGCATCGAGTTGTTCGAATTGCGGCTTTAATTGGTCAAATGGCACAACTGGAACTTGCGTCATTGTTTCTTGGTGAAGCGCTTCCACAATCATGTCATAGAAATCTTTGTAGGCCAAGTTATATGCATTTATGGCATAGGTGTGGCGGTGTTCCCCGTGCTGGAGGCACCCACAGCAGCTTCAGCCACCTGCTCAACCGTCACAGCGAGGTGCTGCCCTTTAACGCTGGGTAAACAGGCTGGTTACGAATCTGATCCACAAACATTTTCCAAAGCGGCATTCGACCTGGCATGGTGCCGAAGATGTATGGAAGCCGCAGAACAGTCACGGTCATCGCACCTTCACCCTCAGCAAAGGCAACCTGTTCTTGTAATAATCGCGTGTTTGGATAGGGCTGCAACTGATAGTCAGGATAGGTGTCGCGCCATAGGCTGGCAAATTCGGCGTTGTAAGAGCCAAAAACAACGAAGTTCTTGACGCCTGCTTGTCGCGCTAAACGGGCCAGACGTTGGGTTGGGAGCACATTTGCGTGGTAGTAAAAACTGAGTGCGGGGGCTTCCGGCAAAGCACGTTCGTCAGCGCCAGCGGCATACATGAAGCCGTCACAATCACTCAACAGGTCAACCACTTGCGCATCTGATAGCTCGTTAATGTTGCCGAGACTGAGCTCAACGGTGCTTGGCAGAAGGTTATCTGCCGGCATTGGCGGTAATGCCATTGTTTTGACTTGATACCCCTGGGCTAGCAATTCCTTAGTGGTGTAGTACCCGAGAAAACCAGTACCACCTAAAACAAATATTTTTGATATATGTGCCATCTCCTTGCTTGATATTAATTTCACAACCAGTATAATCGGAGCTGAATAAAAATAGTGACGATTTTTCCGCTAAGTGTTCGAAAGGAGACACAAATGAATTCTGACTACCCATACGTCAGTACCAACTACCTGTCTAGTCATTACAAACCACAGGATCTGAGTATTGCATTGGAGACGATTACCGCAGATGTTGCACCGTATATTCGCGATGAAGCCGAATTCTGGGTCGTCACTGCTGGCACCGCTGAGGTTGAGATCAACGGGACGGCGTTTCAATTGACAGCGGGGGATGTGGTTCAGCTGATGCCACATCAGATTCGTCGCGTGTCGCTAGCAGGTGAAACAACATTGACGATGTATGCGATTCGGCTCTCCATGGGACTTTTACTGCTGTCCTCCAACGATGAAAAACAGTACGCTGTTGCCCTGCGAAACGCTGAACACTTCTTCCCAGTCGTGCATCTAGCTGCTGATTCAAAGACGTTCTTGGAACAATTTTGCGCTAATGCAGTTCTGCAAAAACAACATCATCCGGCTAATTCTGAAAGCCTGAATCTGGCCCTGACTTCCTATCTGATCTATTTGTTTCACGTGGAACCACACGTTGCCGTTTCTGTATCACAAGACGAGCAACCCTGGGTCTGGCTGCGCTATCTGCAATTTCATCATCCGTCGCATTTAACACTGTCGGGGATGGCAAAAGTGTTCGAAACGACAGCTCAGGAGTTGCAAGCGGCGCTCATTGAACTGACTGGGTTTAACTTTAATCAACTCCTAAACCAGGTACGTATTCGCAACGCGGCAGCTGATGCAATTTCCGGAGTTGAGTATCCGCAAGATTGCCGCTATCTGCGGCTATCGAACCATCAGCACGTTTTACTATCAGTTTGAAAAAATCAACACTGTTTCGCCGCAAGCTTATCGGGATGCACTTAAAACACACCACCAGTTGGTCGGTAATAGCGATGGGTGGACTATTGGCGTCTACCTCTTTGAACACTGTGCGCAACCGTTGACCTTACCTGAAGTTGCCCAAACATTGACTTATTCTGAAGATACAGTCAATGAACGCTTGTTAACCTATTTTTGGCAAACGTTTAAACCGCTACTGAATCAGTTTCGGTGCGAAGTTGCCCGACCGCTGGTGTTGGGCAGTCGACTGACGTTTAATCAGATTGCGGTTCGGGTCGGGTTTCAGGATAGCGTCAGTTTTAAACGGAATTATCAAACGACTTGGCAGGTGACACCGCGACAGGACCGGCAGCGGAACGTTTATGAGGTGGTTGCGGGAAAGATCGTTACGCGGCGTGGGTAGGAGCTCTTGTGTTGGGGCTTTCTTAATAAAAGAAACCTTTTAGTGATTGACTATGTATTTAGCGCACCTTTGCTTTTTTAAATATTCAGCCAAGTCAACTAATTCATGATTGGGTCTTTCTAGGCTATATTGCCGTAACGAGTTCTGCAATGGGAGCTTTACATTGTTGGGTGATTCAAAATAGCACTTTAATGTCACTTCGCTCCACGGTTCGGCCCTGCCGGCTTAGGTGGGGTCGCTCCGGGGAGTTATTGAATGTCTTTGCAGAAATTCAAGGATCTCCTACGTCTCCCTGTGATCGTCACAGCTAATAAGTCGTCGAAAGTGGTATCACGAAGCCTCTAAATTAATCGCTACTGGTGACTGACACATCATGGGAAGCATTGCTGTTAATAGCCTTAATAGCGGTCGAGGGCGGATTCTTCGCGAACAAGGTTTAATGCTATTGTGATGCTTAACTAGTGGCAAAAAGGGTGCTCAACGTCAGTGGAATGGAGCAATTTGGTACGGAGCTGTGGTGTCGACATCAGTTAGCGACCGTACTTTGGTCGGTTACTGATGTGCGAGACGACTGAGATCCACTCGAGAGCTGCGCAGCAGAAATCGAGTTAGCTCAGTCGCGAGCCACCACACGGCCTGCCAAATTACGGAATGCAACGGACTATCACCTAACATTGGAATGCCCTTGGGGCGCCTTGCTTCACTCTCATCTCAATAACAGTTAAAATCAAGTTAACTCATTTTGACTGGAGGCATTCTTGTGGCTTACGATTACGATACGATTATTATCGGCGGTGGCCTGGTGGGTTAGCCGCAGCTTATGGATTAGTTGGTAAGCAAAAGGTGTTAGTGATTGAAAATAATTTGTGGGGCGGCACCTGTCCTAACTTTGGGTGCGATCCCAAGAAAATGCTTTACGGGGTCGTTGAATCCAAACGACAAACGCAACGGTATGGGCAAAGCGGCATTACTGGGGCAGTCAACATTGATTGGCCAGCATTGATGAGTTTTAAACGCGGCTATACCGACAAGATTCCTGGTGGCACCCATGATGGATTAGCGTCTTCAGGAATTGCTACGTTATTTGGCAGCGCCGAATTCGTTGACGCGCACACCCTGCGTGTGAACAATAAACAAGTGACTGGTGATGCCATTATTATTGCAACGGGGGCGACACCAGCGATTCCTAACGTGCCAGGGAAGGCACATTTTCAAACGAGTACGGATTTCTTATCCTTACCTGAACTACCGCATGAAATTGGGTTTGTTGGGGCCGGCTACGTTGCCATTGAACTGGCCAATATCGCAGTTGAGGCGGGCGCAAAGGTGCACGTTTTCCAGCACAACGATAAGCTGCTTCGTGGTTTTCCGGAAGCTGATACGGCAGTGCTTAAAGAAACTTTGGCTGCTAAGGGTATCCAATTTCACTGGAACACAACCGTTACAGGCGTTTCTGAAGCAGGCAGCGGCGTTATCGTTCATACGGATGACGAAGATGTTGCCTTGGATACGATCTTTGCTGCAGCGGGTCGGCCAGCCAATATTGCGGGGCTAAACCTTGATGCTGCCGGCATTAGCGCGTCAGCTAAAGGTGTTGAAGTGAATGACCACTTACAAACGGCGGCGTCAAATGTGTACGCGATTGGTGATGTCATTGACAAGAAACAGCCGAGTTTAACGCCAGTCTCTGGGTATGAAGGTCGGTACGTTGCTGCCAGCATTCTAGGTCAGCAGGCGGCCATCAGTTATCCACCAATTCCGCATACAGTATTTGCGGGACCTGAGCTCGCCCAAGTGGGGGTAACGGTGGCAACTGCCACAGCGCATCCTGACGACTACGACGTGCGGACATCAAGTGTTGGTTCTTGGTACACGTACAATCGGCTCCAGGATAAAACGGCACGGGTCACAACGATTATCGATAAGGCTAACCAACAATTGGTGGGGGCCGTGGTTCTAGCGGTGAATGCTGAGGAACTGATCAACACGTTCTCCGGCATTATCAGCCGACATGAAACTGCGGCGGAAGCCAAGGATTGGATGCCTGTTTATCCAAGTGCTGAAAGTGACCTGCAGTATTTTTATTAAGTTATAAAAGACAATTTTAAAAGTAAACCTCAGTGCCGAAACGGCTGCCTGAGGTTTTTTTGTCACTGGAAAATTATTTTTTGAATTTTGTTGACAGGAAACAAAAACAAGTTATAATGTTTCCTATCAACAAAATTTAAAATAATTAAGGAGCACCACTAAAAATGACAAAATTACTTGTAATCATGGCACACCCACACACTGAAACAACTGGAAAATCCGTTCAGGTTGCCCAAACCTTTATTACGCAATATCAACAAAACCACCCAGAAGACGAGATCGTTGTCCGCGACCTCTTCACAACGTCGGTGCCGCCACTCAACGACGAGACCTTTGATGCTTGGCTCAAGGTGAAGTACGGCAAGACACTCAACAGCGATGAAGAAACTTTACTGGCAGCTCATTCAGACTGGCTAGAAGAGTTTGTAAGTGCTGATAAGTACGTGTTCGTCAATCCAATGTACAACCATTTCTTGCCGGCAGAACTGAAGTCCTACATTGACGTTACAGCAGTGACCCGCAAGACGTTTAAGTACACGGCAAACGGCCCAGTGGGATTATTGACCGGTAAGAAGGCACTGCACATTCAGGCCGCCGGCGGGCTATATCACGATCCAGAGCATCCAAACGCGCAAGCTGATTTAGGCGACAGCTATCTGGACATGATCCTTAACCTCTACGGGATCAAAGATACCAATAAAATTTTCATCGAGGGCTGCGACCAAATGCCAGAACAAACTGCGACCATTTTAGCTGCAGCGAATGACGAAGCGACCCAGTTAGCCAAAACATTTTAGTCTCAGGCGTACCATCAATTTGGTATACTGTCACTAGCATGAAAGAGATGGGGCCGATGACATGACGAAAGAAATGGAAAACCGGATATTTGATGAACTCCGCCAGATGATTACGGAACGGGACGCCGTGAATCGCGAACAGTCGTGGATCGTTAACCACCTGGAAGAGCCAGCATTAAGTGCGATGGTCCCGAAAACGTCGATCGTAGGGCTGCACATCCTGTCGGCTTTGAAACGTCAGGATATGACGGGCATCGAATTGGCACAAACGCTAAATGTGACTCGTGGTGGCGTCACTCGGGCCGCTAAGACATTGCTGAAACTGGCGTTGATCTCAAGTTATAAACAAGCTCAAAATCAGAAGAATTTGTATTATAAATTGACGACAAATGGGCGAACGATTGCTGACACACACGATGAGATGCACGCGACGCTTGAAACACAGCGGTTAAGTGTGATTCATGAAAAATATAGCGATGATGACTTAGAACTCATCGGGAATTTTCTTCACGATATGTTGTTGGCTGAAAGAAACTTTAAATAGGCCCCTTTAAGCGCCCCATCTAAAACTTGGTTTAGATGGGGCGCTTTATAGCGGTATAAATCACGCGTAGAAAGCTAGTAATCCATTCAAATTGTGTTATATTAAAGAAAATGATTTTATTAAATACAATTAGCAATTAACACGATTTGAAAGGATGACTCGTATGCTCGATGTAAAGCGGTCGCAACAAGAAACAAAGGCATTGTCACGGATGGACGATTTGGTGGCGCACGCGGTTAACGCCAGCAACAATGTGGTGTCTGCCACCTATTTAATTCAAGCAAGCCAGCAGTTGACGACGTTAGAAACGGTAACGGATGATGATCTTAGTGAGATCGATACTGAATTTTGGCAGTTAAATGACCTGATATTAAGCGGTTTTGCTGCGAGTTATATGAACCATACCGACCGAATTGGCCAATGCTATCAGGCATTCCATGAAAAGGTCACAACGATGCTGGCCTAAATTTTTGAAGGTGGCGTCCGAAATTAAGAAAACGGTTTTGATTCTCTGCAAAGGAGACTCAAAACCGTTTTTTTAGTGGCTCGAACCCATTTAAATATCAGCTAACAAATCGTTAATGGCGGGAATAGCAGCGCCAATTGCAACGGAGTGGTCGCCGACTTTCCCAAAGCGCAGGTATTCTTCATTTTCTGGGAAAACGGAGCGTTCCTTGAGCCGCTTCTTGAGGCGTCGTAAATGGTCTCGTTAAGATACTTTGTCAGCTCGCCAGCGATGATCAACGGCGTATCGATGAACATGTGCAGATTGTAAATGGCATCGGCTAAGTAGTCGAGGTAGGTTTCAAACCGTTTGACCACGGCCTTCTTCTTTTGATGCAGGTCACTGAAAAAGCTGGCCAGTGTTTCGTTTGGCTGGAGCAATGAACTTAAGGAACAGTACGTCTCAATGCAGCCGCGGCGGCCACAGTAGCAGACTGGCCCGTCGACAGCGTTCAGTGTGATGTGTTCCATGGTGCCGTCACGCCCGCTGGTACTTTTAAGCACCTGACCGTTAATAATGATGGCGGTCCCGATGTGTTCGTTGATCGACAGGAAGATGCCATCCGTTGGGGTGCCCGCAAATTCGGCAACAGCCACGCAGTCCGCATCATGGTAAAAGGTGACCGGGAATGGCAGGTACTGGCTGAAATCTGATGTTTTCATGCCGGTGCCACCCAAAATCTTGCCGTAAAGGACCGTTGTACCGTCGTTTGAGATCAATCCTTGGATACCGATCCCAGCACCGGTGATTTGGTTTAAACTCAATCCCTTGTTGCGGATCAGCTGGAGTAGTTGCTGACTGAGCACCTCGCAGTACTCAGTATCGTTGGCAAAGGGAATGTTAACAGTATGTAGCGCTAAGATGTCGTTACGCAGATTTATAATCGCAATTGTGGCGTTAGTGCGGTAAAGTTCCACACCAATACTCAGACCAACGTTTGGATCAATCGAATAAGCCGTTGCCCGACGTCCGATCAATGATTTTAACTGCCCGTTTTTCATAACGAGTTGTTGATTGATCAACTTTTGGAGATTGGTGCTGACAGTGGGGAGGCTCAACCCCAGCTCATCGGCAATGTCTTGCTTGGACAATTTGTCATGCGCGTACAGCAAATGGTAGATGTCAGAATAGTTTGATTGTTGAATCGATTGCATATTACTACTCAAAATGGGGCCTCCTTTCTAAAGTGTGATTAAGCTAAGTTTAGCACAATCCGGCAAAATAAAAACCGACTTATTAAAATATAAAGCAGGTTTTCAAAATTGGGCAGTGAAACAATTGATAGCGATTTCACAACCACTATTTTTTTGTTCATTTCTGATGATTTTTTGTTAAAAACAATACATATAAGAAGCCCGGTAGAATGTTTAAAGTGAATTATTGTGAATAAAATAATTAACCCTGAAACTCAGTGCTAATGAAAACGATTACAGATATACTGGCGTTGCAATTGGTTCTATTAAATGGATCTACAAAACTATTTAAGTGAAGTTGTCGGTTAAATCTAATGCGAGGTGTTTGTTTTGAGAAAGTATGTTTCCTACGCGTTAGGAACGTTCGGTCACGATGCGTTCTATAACACGCTTAGTATCTATTTCATGATGTTTCTGACGAGCCAGTTGTTTACGAATGCGTCAGACGAAAAGATGGTCGGCATTGTGACCATTGCCGTCGTTGTCATTCGGGTCGGTGAGATCTTCTTTGATCCGCTGATCGGTGGGGTTGTTGATAACACGCAGACCCGCTGGGGGAAGTTCCGACCGTGGATCATGACCGGATCGGTGGTCGCCTCAGTTGGGCTCCTCTTCCTGTTTTCTGATTACTTTGGGTTAGCTTGGAACAACCCAATGATCTACCTGATCCTCTTGATCATCACGTTCTTGATGGTCGATGTGTTCTACTCATTCAGTGATATTGCGCTCTGGTCCATGCTGCCAGCAGTGAGCCTGGACACGAAGACGCGGACTAAGTTTGGGACTGCTCCCGGATCGGGTCTACGCTGGGGGCTCAAATCGTTATTGTCATTATTACGCCAGCCATCATGTTATTCTCACACCTGATTTCCCACGTGTCATACGGGACTCAGACGCGTGCCGGCTGGACGGGTTACGTAGCAATCGTTGTGATCCTGTGTGCCGGTGGGGCCTTAATTACCTGCCTCAACATCAAGGAACAACATAATCTGATTCGTTCTAATGTGAAGCACACCACGGTTTCTGATATCTTTCGGGCTATCGGAAACAATAAGCAGCTCTTATGGATCTCTGCATCATACATTCTGTTTGCCTTTAGTTACGTGGTCACCAACTCACTGTTGATGTACTACTTCAGATATCGGTTAGGGAACGCCGGTGCCTATACCTGGGTCGGTGTGATCACTTGTATCTTAGGCGTTATTTCGGTCTCACTCTTCCCAGCTTTGGAATCTCTGATTCACCGGAAAGCATCTATGTTGGCGGAATCGCCTTTATGCTGATTGGCTACATCATCTTCTTGTTCGCTGGCCAGAGCCTGCCGATGGTCTTAGTTGCCGTTGCCTTTTACTTCTTCCCATACCCACTGATCTTCTTAGCAACACTGATGACGATTACGGATAGTGTGGAATACGGGCAATTGATCAACGGGACACGGAACGAATCCGTGACCCTGTCCGTTCGACCGCTGCTTGATAAATTAGCGGGTGCCATTTCAAACGGGATCGTTGGTGTCGTTGCCGTCGCCGTTGGGATGACTGGGAACGCTAAGCCCAGCGACATTACGTCTGGCGGTGTTCAGGAATTCAATACGTTTATGTTCTATATTCCGATTATCTTATTAGTCATTGCAGCCATTATTTTTGGCTCAAAAGTCACGTTAACTGAAGCCAAACATGCTGAAATCGTTAAGGAATTAAGCAAACGATTGAAGACTGAAAATGGCGGCAAGGAAGAAACTGCGACAACGGACTCAACGACGACAACTGGTCAGGGAAATCTCGCTACTGATACGCCAACTTCAGGTCAACATTAGTTAATTAAAGTCTGTTTGTTCGCGTTCCATCAGGGTTTCTAGCCTTTAAGGAGATGGTGCTCGTCAAAGAAATGGAAACGTTGTCAAAAAACTATTGACAACGAGAAACTTTAGAATTACGCTTATTCACGAATTAAAGAAAGTCGTTTTATAAAATAACTTTCAAATAAAAATTAGGAGGATTCAATTATGGGTATTTTAGATCGGATGCGCCTTGACGGTAAAGTTGCTTACGTTACCGTCGGTGCTCAAGGATTAGGGAAAGCCATGGCAACCGGGTTAGCAGAAGCCGGTGCGACGTTGCGATCGTTGATATCAACGGTGACAAGGCGCAAGCTACTGCGGATGAGATTGCAAAGGACACGGGCCGTAAGACCATTGCCGTTGCAACTGATGTGACTGATCAAGATCAAGTTGAAGACATGATCAAGACAGTTGTCGACAAGTTAGGCGGTTTGGATGCAGCCTTTAACAACGCTGGTGTTTGTTTAAACATCCCAGCCGAAGAAATGACATTCGAACAATGGCAAAAAGTGGTTAACCTCAACTTGAACGTCGTTTTCCTTTGCTCAACGGCTGCTGGTCGTTACATGTTGAAGCAGGGTAAGGGTTCAATCGTCAACACCGCTTCAATGTCAGCACACATTGTCAACCGGCCACAACCACAATGTTCATACAACGCAACCAAGGCCGGTGTTATTCAATTATCCAAGTCACTTGCCATTGAATGGGCTAAGAAGGGCGTTCGTGTTAACACCATGAGTCCTGGTTACATGGGGACTGACTTGACCTTGAGTTCACCAGATCTGAAGCCATTGATCAAGACCTGGAACGACTGGGCACCACTTGGCCGCTTAGGTAAGCCCGATGAATTACAAGGCATGGCCGTTTACCTGGCCGGCGATACCAGCAGCTTCTCAACTGGTGAAGATTACCTCATCGATGGTGCCTTCACTGCTTGGTAGACTGAAGCCTTTATACCGGCAACTGATAAGCGCAATGACAGTTAGTGACAAATAAGGCATCGCAGTCGCTCAGCCATAACAACACAATGATCATTACCCACTTATAAAGACCATTTTAATGACTGCCTTGCTTGAAACGATCAGGATACTAGAAATGATAGTTCGCCGGTAAGCCAAGCCAGCTTAACTGACTTAATATGATTTCCAACTATAATAAGGGTATCCGTTGTTGATTATTTCAAATATGTAAGCGGTACCGATTCGACTTGATCCATGACACCCACCTATTAATGAAATGATGTTTGCTCAGCATCACTTCAGTTATGGATCAGACAACCCCTTAGACGCTTAGATGATGGCACTGATTGGTTTGCCTTAACAGGTCACCGTTTCCCCGATTCCATCACCAGGGGCGCGATGCCGGTATGTTTCCTGAAAAGCACCACAAATGATTTTCTTAACTTGCAATTAACCAATGCTAGTAAAACTCACTGCAATGGGCTACTTTCCAACGCATTGCAACTCAACCAGTTACCGTTTTGAACGGTGTAGCTGGTTAAGTCAAACCGTCGATCGCCCAACATTAACGGCTTGACTTAGCCAGTTACTTCTACAAGCGCGTTGAAGGGATTCACATTACTGTCGCGCTGCTTAGTCAGCGACATTGGAAAATGGATGAAAAGAGGAACAGACAATGAAGTATTTAATCGGAACCGATATTGGGACGTCAGGCACTAAGAGTATTTTAATGGATACTAATGGTAAACTGCTGGCCCAAGACCTTGAAGAATATGATGTGTTGACCCCACGTCCGCTCTGGCTGAACAGTGGCCAGACGTTTGGGTAAAGGGTGTGAAAGATTCTATCCGCGCCGTTGTTAAGGATAGCGGTGTTGACCCAAAGGACGTTCAAGGTATCGGCCTTAGTGGTCTGTATGGTGGTTCAGGCGTTCCCGTCGATAAGGACATGAACCCCGTTCGCCCAGACCTGATCTGGATGGACCGTCGTGCTGCCGAAGAAACCCAATGGGTCAAGGATAACGTTGACCTTGACCGGTTATCTGAAATTACTGGGAACGATGTTGTTGACCCCTACTATGGGTATACTAAGGTGCTCTGGATCAAGAACCACGAACCAGAAAACTGGAAGAAGACTGCGTTATTCCTGCCACCGAACAACTACGCTATCTACAAGTTGACCGGTGCCGTTTCAATCGATTATTCCGCTGCTGGTAACATTGGTGGGTTCTACGATATCAATAAGGGTACTTGGTCTAAAGAAATGATGGACGCCATGGGTGTACCAATGGACAAGATGCCGCAAAAGTTCGTTGATGCCACCGAAGTCGCAGGACGATTAACGAAGGAATCTGCTGAAGATCTTGGCTTGCCTGAAGGCTTACCAGTCATCGCTGGTGGGGTCGACGTTGGGGCTGCTAACATCGGGATGGGCGTTTTGAAGCCTGGCCGTTACGTTGCCGCTATCGGCTCTTCAATGAACGCTGCGTTAGTCAGTGAAACCCCAATTAAGGGCAAGGGCCTGATCGTTTGGCCATACCCATACAAGTCACGCGAACTCGTTTATAACTTTAGTGGGTCGGCAACTGCCGGTGCCATTACGAAGTGGTTCCGTGATAATTTCGGTGAAGCTGAAGTAGCTGTTCAAAAGGCTGGCGGCAAGAACGCCTACGTCACCCTTGGTGAAGAAGCCAAGGACGTCCCAGCTGGTAGTCGCGGCTTAGTCGTTCTGCCTTACTTCATGGGTGAACGGGCACCAATTTGGAACTCTGATGCAAAGGGGACCATTCTTGGGTTGTCCTTGGTTCACACCAAAGCTGATGTGTTTCACGCCTTTGAAGAAGCCGTCTGCTACGCGCTTCGGCACAGTATCGAAAGTACTGGCCGTGACCTCGGCGACTACATTGTGATCGCTGGTGGGGTCACCCACTCTAAGGCCTGGGTTCAAATGTTTGCTGACGTGACGGGCTACGCTGTTCGGACACCGATCGATGACGCCGAAGCTAACTTGGGTGACGTCATGCTTGCCGGTCTAGCCACTGACAGCCTGACCGTCGATGATGTACAAAAGTGGCAAGTCCTTGGCGACAAGGTTGAACCACGCAAGGAACAGCATGACATCTACAACAAGTACTACAAACTGTACCGGAATGTTTACAAGGACTTAGGTGATGATATGCACGAATTGTCCTTGATCTCCGGGATCGAAGAATCATAGGAAAGACCGTTTTGTGAAAATGATATCGTGAATGATGTGAATGTTTCGAAATGAATGTAATTAGCTGATAGAATAAAAGCGGGGCGGGTGCGAACCTTCCCCGCTTTGGTGTCTAATTAAGGGAGGAATGAGTACGATGTACAGACTAATCACCAGTGATCTCGATGAAACGCTATTGCGAAAGGATGGCAGTATTTCAGAAGCCAACGTTTCAGCAATTAAGGAAGCAGCTGCGGCGGGCGTCAAATTTGTCCCGAATACCGGGCGGAGTTTTTTGACCATTCAGCCGCTGCTTCAAACCCTCGGCCTCTTTCAACAACCTGACGAATACGTGATTTCATATAACGGCGGGGTGGTCGTTGAAAATCAAAACAACCGGGTGATCGTCAGCAACGCAATGCCGCATGATGAGGCTGAAAAGGTCTTTGGCATCATGCGGGAATTTGACGATATCGATATCCATGTCTACACCCTGGATCACCTGTACATTTACCATTTAAGAGCTGATGACCAGGCCTATTTGAAGACGCGTGGCGTGGCCTACGACGAATTTAACGCGCCGACATTAGCCGCGTTTAAAAATGACCAAATTATGAAAATTATCGGGATGCACCCGCAACGACATGTGCAGGATCGACTCTATCAAGCGGTGATGACCCGCTTTAACGACCAAATCAATTGTACGTATTCTTCCGGTCAATATATGGAAGTGAACCACTTAGGTGTTGATAAGGGGAAGGCTGTGCTGGACCTGGGTCAACAACTAGGCATTTCAGCAGATGAGATCATTGCCATTGGCGACAACGATAACGATCTGTCAATGCTGCGTGTTGCCGGTATGCCAGTGGCCGTCGCAAACGGGATCGACTCTGTGAAGCAGGTCGCCAAGTACGTCACTGACCACGACTATGAACGCGGTGTTGCGGATGCCATCAAACACTTTATTGATTAGTTGCGAGTGACGTTGTGTGACACAAAACGTGATTGTGGTCCGTAAGTTATAGGCCGTTGGTGCTATACTGGCTGCGGCTTATTTTAATAGATAGATCAAAGAAAAATTGGGAGATGTTAACATGACTGAACTCATTACTGTTGAAGAACACTATGCAACTGCTGCGAGCCTGAAAGCGGCGACCGCGCAACACGCGCAACCAGCGGACACGGCGGCTGCAAAGCGCCTGGGGCAGGCTATCGGTGGCGGATTAGCGCAGTATGCTGTTGACGATAAATTGATTGAACCCTTGGAAGACCGGCTCGCCTTTATGGACGCCCACAACATTAAAATGCAGGTGCTATCCGATGAAGGGTTGGAAGGGACAGCACCCGATAAAGCTGTCGCACAGGCACAGGAGATGAATGATCATCTTGGTGCCGTGATTCAACAGTATCCCACTCGGTTTTCCGGGTTTGCTGCGTTACCGGTTCAAAACGGTGAAGCTGCGGCCGCGGAATTAGAACGGGCCGTTAAGGAAGACGGCCTTAAGGGGGCCATGATTCACGGCCGGGTGCAAAGCCAATTTCTGGATGCGCCACAATTTACGCCCATTTTTGAAAAAGCGGCCGAATTGGATGTGCCGATCTACATTCATCCAGGGATGACGGCGCCAGCAGTCCTCAACACCTATTATTTGAGTGACCAGTACCCACTCGCAAGCGGTGGTGCGCTTGGACTGCCTGGGTTTGGCTGGCATGCTGAAACGGGTCTGCAATTTGTCCGGCTTGTTTTAGCGGGGCGCTTTGACCAGTTCCCTGACCTGAAGATCATGATGGGCCACTGGGGCGAGCTGGTCAGTTTTTACATGCACCGGATGGATGAGACAATCATGCCAACGAAGCCTGGTTTGAAACACGATATTTCCTATTATTTCCACCATAATCTCTACGTGTCACCAAGTGGGTTGTTTGATCAAAACCAGTTACAGTGGGCAGTCAACGAATTCGGTGCCGACCACATTCTATTTTCAACGGATTATCCCTATGAACCAACGGATAAGATTGCGACCTTTTTAGACGATGCTGATTTGACACAAGCCCAACGTGATCAGATTGGTTCTGGGACAGCGAAATCGATTCTGCATTTGTAGGATCGTCGTGGTGTCACTACAGTCCGTGAAAGAATGTGTCACATTTTTAATGTAAATAACTAAAGGTGGTTGTTTCGGGATACAGATGCCAGTATAATAAGTTTAGCAACAATATTAGGTATTTGTGTCGATATTATAACGAAATCACACCCACACAAAGGTTGTCAATGCGTGCGCGCTTGGCAACCTTTTTTAACGAACAGCTACATACAGGTCTTTCAATGACTGAGGAGGCTTTTGATGAACTATACAATTATTGGGGTGTCAGGACAGCTGGCAACTTATTTAATGCGTTACATGGCAGACGATGCCGGCCTAGCAAATTGTCAAGTGGTCGCTCGTCGGCAGATGGGGACATCGTCATCGCAATCGGTGCCGACCCAAACGGCTGACGTTAGTGACCAGGCAGCATTAACGCAGCATCTTGAAGGAACGGATGTCTTGATCTACATGGCTGATATAACAGCAACCGTCAACCGAAACATTGTCGAATTTGAAACGATGCTTGAGGCAGCTAAGGCGGCGTTTGTTACGCAATTGATCTTTGTCGGGTCGTTTGCTGATCAGGAACGTAACCCTTATGTATTGTCGCCGTTTTACGGATACGCAACGCGGCGATTAGCAACGGCTGGCATTCCCTATGCTGTCATCAAAAATGCGTTGCTAGCTGATCAGCTTATCCCGTCTTTACCTGAGTTTGTTCGGCAAGCCGCATTGACCTATCCGGTGGGTGACCAGGCGTTGTCCTATATTGGCGCAAACAACAGTGCGGAAGCTATCGCAAAGGTTGCGGTAACACCGACACTGCGGGGCAAGGGCCAGAGCTATACGCTGACGCAACCCTGCAGTTTGAAGATGACCGATCTTGCGCACATTTTGACTATGACACTGGGTGAGAAAATTGGTTACGCTCCGGCGAGTTTGCAGGATTTTGCTGCAAGTCAAAGGAAATCGGGTATTCCTGGGCGCACCTCGCTATATCAAGCGGGCGCGATGGGACTACTGGATATTGTAACGGATGATTTTGAAACAATTGTTGGGCGCCGAGCAGATGGGATGGCGGCGATTTTGAAGCAGAGGGTGGCACTGATATAGAGAGTGGAGGAAAACGGTAGGAAGCGGAGTGTAAGCCAAACCTGGTGTAAATGCCCGTTCCTGGCATTTACACCAGATTTGGCTTACATGCAGCTTTCTGTTTTCCGGAACTCGTTTCGGATCGAGGACAGAGAACCACCCAGAAATGCCTGAACTTGGCATTTTTGCCAGATTTAGCTTACATGTAGCTTTCTGTTTTCCGGAACTCGTTTTTGCACGGTAGCCAAGAAAACTCACAACCATAGCATATAACCTCATTCCCTAAATAACGGGCTACCAATCCAGAAATTAAATAATCAAAACAAAGCACCACAAAACAACTAGGAAGCAAATTTTTCTTCTTGGCTGTTTTTAGTATAGACAAATTAAAACTCAAGAAATATAATGGACAAAAGCCACTACCTAGGAGGCACATACCATGGCGTTATCGCAGCACGACCTGCACCAAATTCGAGCGTTCAACCGAGACTATACTGAACTTCTTGGCCTGTTAAACAAACGGGTCTTCAACACGACACTCAGTTGGCCGGAAGCTCGCGTATTGATGTTAATTGCCGCGCAGATGCCCATCAGTCCCAAAGACGTCGCGGCGAGACTGGCCCTTGACCGCAGCTATACAAGTCGGTTGATCAAAAAACTGGCGACGATGGGATTAGTCAAAAAAACACCGTCTTCAACGGATTCCCGGGCGGTCATTTTAACGGTAACAACGGCTGGTAGGGTGCTTAATACGCAGCTTGATCAGCAATCAGACAAGCAGGTGCAACAGATCCTTCAGCCGCTGACACCAAGCCAGCAACAACGTGCTACCCAGGCAATTGAAACGTTACAGGATCTACTATTTAAATCATAAGAGAGAAAGTGTGCCTATGTGGCAAGTGAAGCCATTTGCGGAATTAACCGCTACTGAGTATTTTGAGTGTCTAAAGCTTCGAGTCAATACCTTTGTGGTGGACCAAAACCGGGTCTATCAAGAAGTAGATGATAACGATTTAAAGGCAGTCCATATCTTTAATCAGGTGGACGACCAGGTAGTTGCGTATGCGCGGGTCTTTCAAACGGATGCCCAGACGGTGACCTTTGGCCGTGTGGTGACGGATGACGCCCATCGCGGAACTGGGATGGGCAACGACTTGATGCACCAGATCATGACGGTGGTTCAACAGGATTTCCCGGATTTAACCATCAGCATTGAAGCCCAGGTTCAAGTTCAGGGCTACTACCGTAAGTTTGGCTTTGAGACAGAAGGAGACACGTTTATTTTTAACAGTACCCCACATATTAAAATGGTTCACAGTGCTTTGTAGCTTTTAAAAACGCCATGACACCGGCAAACAATTGCGTTTTCCGATGCCATGGCGTTTTTTAATGGCGTTTGCGAATCTGTCCCATTTTGGCCAGAAACGAGGCGATGTTATGCAGATCAGTTTCAGAAAATTGGGAAACGACCTGTTGGGCCTGTTGATTTAAATAGGTGTCGAGGGCTTGATGCTGCGCGTTAATGGCCGTTCCAGCTGGCGTTAAACGGTAGTGAATTTCCTTTTGATTGTCGGGATGTTTTTCCTGCTGGATGAGGGCTAACTGCAGTAGTTTCTTCGTTGATTTTGAAATGGTACCTCGCGTCACACCAAGTTTCTCCGCCAATGCGACCCCGTTGATGAGGTGGTGAACGGCAATGGCCCTGAGTGTATGCATATTAATAATGGAGAGTTGATCGACAATTGCGGCTAATTCTGGATCGGCGAGTCGCGAACTGATCCAGGTCTTCTCAAATTCGTCACCTGAGGCCAGTTGACTTGCGAGGGTGACCAGAGCGGGATCGATCTCAGTCTTGAAATAGGTTAGTTTTTCCATGATGCGGCCTCCTTTTGAGTTGACTTTACAGCTTAAACGCGATATTGTTTCCTTAAGAAACAATATCACAGTTGAGACAATTTTGCACTGATTATGTTGCAACTGCATCCCCAACCAGGATGTTGTTCATTAAACACAAAAGACCCGTCACCGCACGTATGACGGGCGGGCACTATTGCGTTTAACACAAGGAGGATTTTTGAAATGACGGTATTCAAAGCATTTTCAGATGATCAAATTCTTGCTTTCTTGAAGGACCAGGTCAAAGCCGGCACTGTTTACACCGACGAAGCCACCCTTCAAAAGCAGTCGTTCAGTCCTAACCTTTCCGGTGACGACAGCGGGTTAGCCCTTGCCTACATCGAAGCTGGTAATTCAGACGACGTAAAAGGCGTTTTAAAGACTGCCCGCAAGTACCACATCGCAGTTATCCCGCAAGACCAATTCACGACGACGGTTATCGGTGCTGATGGTGTTGCTGGGAGCTTCATTCTCTCAACCAAGAAAATGAACCAAATCGTTGAAATTAGTAAGGCCGATTCTCTCGCTGTTGTCCAACCCGGCGTCATCAATGGTGATCTGGACGAAGCTGCGCGTAAGGAAGGCATGTTCTACGCACCAGATCCAGCTCAAAGCCGATTTCTGGGATCGGTGGTAACGCCGCAACCAACGCTGGCGGGATGAGCACTGTGAAATACGGTGCCACTAAGGATAACATTCTCGGTATGAAGGTCGTTTTGGCTGATGGGCGTGAGATCAAGCTTGGCGGTCGGACCTTGAAGCAGGCCTTTGGCTATAACTTGACTCAGCTGTTTGTCGGGTCTGAAGGGACGCTTGGCATCATCACTGAAATCACGGTTAAATTGTTGCCGATCCCACTCGGCACCCCAACAATGGGGATTGCATTCTTCGATGACATGACCAAACTCGCTGAGGGCGTGGCAGCTATCCGGATCTCCGGTGTGTACCCAACCATGTTGGAAGCGCTGGACAGTGCAACGATTTCGGCACTGGACACCTACGAAGGGACCCACTACAGTGAAAATAGCGGCGCCATGCTGATCTTTAAGATCGACAGCAGCACCCCTGAAACGGTCAAAGTGTTGAATGATCTGTTGGCTAAATATCAGGCAAAGGACGTGCAAGTGACTACGGATGCCACGGAACAAGCAGCCCTTGAAAAATTGCGTCGCGACATGTTGCCAGCCATCTTTGCTGGTCAAAACCATATCATGGAAGACATGGCAATGCCACTGTCCAAGTTAGCCCCAATGATGGACTACATCAGCGAGGTCGGCACCAAGCTCAACTTGAAGATCTACGTGGCCGGGCATGCCGGTGACGGTAATGTGCACCCAACCATTGTGTGGCCAAAAGAAGTGACGGAGACGCCACAAGCAGTCGTCGAAGCCCTGCAACCGATGTTCCACAAGACGTTGGAACTGGGCGGAACGATCTCGGGCGAACACGCCGTTGGGATGCTGAAGAATCAGTGGAACAACGAAGAGTTAGGTGAAGATGTGGATCAGATTCAACATCAGATCAAGGCGTTGTTTGATCCGATGGGAATTTTGAATCCGAAGCGGAAAATAAATTAAAGAGCGTGGAGGGAGGCGCTTTGAGGGCGGAGCGTAAGCTAACTCTGGCAGAAATGCCGAACTTGGCATTTTTGCCAGAGTTGGCTTACGCAGTAGCCCTCAGCCTCCCGGAACGCGTTTCCACTATGAGGCCTAGAAAGACCGAAAAGTCAGGGTCTGACTTTTTGGGTCGAAGTGCCTTACGGAGCCCTCAGCCTCCCGGAACGCGTTTCCACTATGAGGCCTAGAAAGACGTGCATCTAACCGGTATTGGTTAAGTGAGTGGTCTAAATCTAAACCTAACATTATTAGCTCTGAAAAAAGAAACAGAAAAAGCACCGAGAGATCAATTGGTCTCTTGGTGCTTTTTGCGTTTGATTTTTCAGGTGTTTCCAGGTAACAAGGCTTTTCAGGCAACAGGCTTTCTATGCGACATTGCCCAAACGTGTTCCGCAGGGCAAGGGGCGGCCATGTAACGGACTCTGGCAAAAATGCCAAATTCGGGCATTTCTGCCAGAGTCCGTTACATTCTGCCCCTTAATCGCCCTGCTCCACACTCTCGCCTCTAACCCAACTCCCAATCAACTTCCGCTGACTAAAGACCACCGGAATCAACAGCACGATAGCAAGGATCCCACATGATGGGAAGCCCCAGATACCACCTGCGATATCCATGACGGCACCCACGAAAATGCTGCCGATCGGCGTTGTGCCCTGATTCAGCAGGACGTACACGCTCATGACACGACCACGCAGATTATCCGGAATACTGTATTGGAATGAGGCGTTAGACTGGTTCAAGAAGATCATGTTACAGAATCCGACGGCCACCATGACCAGCATGGCCAGCCAGTAGGTGTGGACAAACAGCATCAGCGTTTGCAGACAGACGGTACCGGCTGTCACGAACAGGTAGATGTTCCGTTGCAGCCCGAACCGAGACAGATAGCTCATGAGGAAGGCCGCGATGAGCGACCCGATCCCACTGGCGGACAGCAGATTTGCATAGACTTGCGCGCCGGAATGCAGCACCGTTTTGCAAAAATAGGAATGATGACGTTGTTGTTAAAGTTCAGCGTGGACACCACCAGCATTAATTCGGCGCTGAGTCGGATGTTCGGCTGGTGCCAAACATAGCTGAGACCGTACTTCACATCGGACCACATCCGCTGACGGGAGCGGGATGCCAGTGGTTTGGTCTGGTGAATCAAAAAGAGACCAAGCAGCACAGCGAAGTAACTGATCGTGTTCACGAGGAAACAAAAGCCAACGCTGAATTGGGCCATTAAGATCCCGGCCAGAGAAGGGCCGACGATTTTGGCCATGTTGAATAGGGTGGAATTTAACGAAATCCCGTTCATCAGGTCCTTCTGGCCGACGAGCTCAACAACGTAAGACTGACGGGTTGGGGTATCGAAACTTTGAAGGATCCCGTAGAGAATGGCAATGGCTAGGATTTCCCAATACTGGACTAACTTGGTGTAAATGAGCACCGTCATGGCTAATCCTAAGAGCAGAAACCCAAATTGGGTTAACAATAAGATGCGTTTCTTGGGATACCGGTCAATAACGGTCCCGGCAACCAGCGTTAAAAGAAGGATCGGGACAAATTGGCATGCCGTTAGGACGCCAACCAGAAATGCTGAACCGGTCATCTGATAGACGAGCCAAGTTTGCGCAGTCCGTTGGATCCAAGTGCCCATGACCGAAATACATTGGCCGAACCAGAAGTAACGGAAATTTCGGTTTTGAAGCGATGAAAAAGTACTACGTAAGACGTTCATGTGTGCGCCAGCTTTCGTTCATGTTCCATGTTTATGGTCGTCAATAAATACATTATCAATAACGATAGTCTTTATTACCCAAAAGTCAATAAAATGTAATCGTTATTATAATAAAAATCTAAATTTAACACAACTGACATATTCCGGTTAGGTGACGCCTTGCTTGCACCAGCAACCAGAAGTCGGTACACTGGTTCGTAAACAACGGAGGTGGCGTATGACAAAGGCAGACGACATATTTCAGGCAATTCAAGATGACCCGCAGAATGAAGCATTTACTAAGGCAGGGATTCAACCGCTGTACAAAGTGATGCCGGAAGCTGAGATTCTGATCACCAGTCAGGCACCTAGTCGGCGGGCGCAGGAATCGATGCTTTTCTGGGATGATCCAAGCGGCGACCGGCTTCGTGACTGGATGGGCGTTACGCGTGAGCAGTTTTACAATTCTGGGAAGGTTGCGGTGTTACCACTCGACTTTTATTTCCCGGGAAAAGGTGTTCGGGGCGATCTGCCGCCACGCAAGGGCTTTGCTGAAAAGTGGCACGCGCCATTGCTGGCATTGATGCCGAATATTAAGTTGAATCTGCTGATCGGTCAATACGCGCAGAAGTATTACCTCCAAAAACGGCGCCAGAAGAATTTATCGGAAACGGTCAAACATTACGCAGACTACATGCCTGAATATTTTCCGTTGGTGCACCCGTCACCGTTAAACTATGGGTGGTTAAAGCAGCACCCGTGGTTTGAAGCAGAAGTTGTCCCAGCGTTGCAGGCAGAAGTGGCTGACGTTTTCAGAAAATAGTGGGTTATTAGAGTCGTCAGTTAACTATAGGGAGTCAAAAAAGACCGGTTAAAGGTCTTTTTCTTGGGTCTTGCGATCAGTTCGTCATGCTACAGAAGACTGATGATACCAGTGAAGAAAGGCATCGATTCGATGTAATCGGTTACGCCTTACATGAAGTTTAGGTACCCATAAAAATAAACATGAAAAAAGGTGAGAAAAATACTTGTGTTTAATTTTAAAGGGTGTATATTAAGTATTGAAAATTGAGCATGCGCTCAGTCAGTTTGAAAATATAATAGAGTTTGCTTTGAATGTTTGGACCAGTGAAATAGGTTGTTGATATAATTTTAAACAGATGCGCTTAAGGTTAGATCAATACTTACTTTGCTGAATGTCAACCGAATTTCTAAGCCCATAGAAAAGAGGTTCTATAAATGATGAAAGACGATACTACGAAGCACAACAACCTGGTACAAGGGGTATCGGGTGATGGTAAGAGTCTGGATGAAGTGAATGGCAGTGTTAAGGTGCCAAAGAATGCGGGGTTCTTCAAGACCCTGATGGCCTACACGGGGCCTGGGATCCTGATTGCCGTTGGGTACATGGATCCAGGGAACTGGATCACATCAATTTCAGGTGGTGCCCAGTTTAAGTACCGACTGCTATCAGTCATCTTGATTTCAAGTTTGATTGCGATGTTACTGCAAGCAATGTCTGCTAAGTTGGGGATCGTTACTGGTAAGGATCTTGCCCAACTCACACGGGAGCGGACATCTAAGGGAATGGGAATTGTTCTCTGGGTGATTGCTGAATTAGCTATTATGGCAACGGATGTTGCAGAAATTATTGGTTCTGGGATTGCGTTAGAATTGCTATTCAAGATTCCACTGATTATCGGTATTCTGATTACGGCTGCCGATGTCTTGTTACTGTTAGTTTTGATGAAGTTAGGGTTCAGAAAGATCGAGGCCATTGTGGCCACGCTGGTCGCTGTCATCCTACTGGTCTTCGCTTACGAAGTTGCCCTTTCTAACCCAAGTATGAGTGGCATTATCAAGGGGTACGTGCCAACCAGCGGTATTCTGACGAACCACTCAATGTTGTACCTGTCCTTAGGGATCGTGGGTGCGACCGTTATGCCCCATGACTTATACCTTGGGTCTTCAATTTCACAAACCCGGCAATTAGACCGGTCCGACCACAATGATATCAAGAAGGCTATCAAGTTCTCAACGATCGATTCGAACATGCAATTGTTCATCGCCTTCATTGTAAACAGTTTGCTCCTGATTCTGGGTGCCGCATTGTTCTTCGGTACCAACAGCTCACTCGGTCGGTTCGTTGATTTGTTCAACGCATTGAGCAACAGCCAAGTGGTTGGTGCCATTGCCAGCCAATGCTCAGTATGCTGTTCGCCATTGCCCTGTTATCATCAGGTCAATCTTCAACCATTACTGGGACCTTGGCAGGGCAAATTATCATGGAAGGGTTCATCCGACTACGGGTGCCATTATGGGTTCAACGGTTAGTGACCCGGTTGCTCTCAGTCACACCAGTGTTGATCTTCGCCATTATCTACAAGGGTAATGAAGCAAAGATCGAAAGCCTTCTAACGGCATCACAAGTGTTCCTGAGTATCGCATTACCGTTCGCCATTATCCCACTGGTGATCTTCACGAGTGATAAGAAGATCATGGGCGAGTTTGCTAATCGTCCGTGGGTCAAGTACGCCGCTTGGATCTCAACAGTCGTCTTGATTGGATTGAACATCTACCTGCTGTTTGACGAAATCATTGGCTTATTCTAAAAATGAACGCAAAGTCAGAGCTGACACGATTCTCGCTCTGGCTTTTCTTATAAGAATTACCCAGCAGCACACACCATAACTGGACGAAAGGACGAGAGGCTCAAGTATGATGAAGACAGATTCAAAGGGTGACGCCCAGAAAGAAAAAATTGTGCGGATTGCCCGCGAAATGTTTGCAACAAATGGGTTTGAAGCCACAACGACCCGCAAAATCAATCAGGAGGCCGGCATTGCCGAGGGACTGATGTATTACTACTTTCCACACGGCAAATGGCAGATTCTAGACACCATCGTTTACGAAGGGGTGATGGCGCGTCTGAGTACCGCAAAGTTTAGCTTTCGCAACATCAATTCGTCGGCTGATCTTGAGGATTAGTTAATGGCGTGCTTCGAAAAAATCTGGGCAAACTTTAGCGACGAACAGCTTTATCAATCCTTCATGATCACGATTCGAGAACGGCCGCTCCTGTCTGATAAACAGGCAAACTGGCTGTTAGATACGTTAGACGCATTAGCTGGTCAGCTATCAGACGGGTTGATCAATATGACGGGAGCCTTCCATGTGCCTGCCGAACAAGCACCGGCATTGGCTCAAGTCTTGCTCGCTATTTTCCAGAAATTGATTTATGACCAATTGCTGATTAAAAACGATCGTCAGTTGGATGGCAGTTTGAAGTCAGCGTTACGGCCGCAAATTCAATTGTTGCTTAGTCAAATTGAAGCTTAAAGGATGCCCAACATCTGGTTGTCGCATCAACACAACGCCATCAGTAAAATTCCAAGCGTGAATTTTGCTGATGGTTTTTTTGTGACACCGGCTTAAAATTATGCACTGCCGCAGTTGGACTGTTGGATTGTGAAAATCAGGGTGACCAGATGTCTGTTAGTGCGCTGTTAAGGTTTCGTCACAGATAATCACTTATGCTTGATATAAGTTTAAGAAACCGTCTGAGCAGTACAGAAGTAAGTACTGCGGCCTTTCTTCCACACTGATGTTTCTCGTGGTATAGTTGAGGTATACGGGTCCTATCGACTGATAGTTATCGAACACTTTACGTATAATTGTGGCACTTATTTTTTTGTTAACGTGGTACAGTAAGATTACGAATTAAAGGGGGCGGGAAAAAGATGTTAAAGAAAAATCACACGCGGCGTGAACTGCAAAAGGCGATGCTCGCGTTACTGACTTCGAAGCCATTTGCTAACATTACGGTGAATGACTTGGTTAAGCAGAGTCACCTTAACCGGAGCACCTTTTACCGCTGCTATGATGATAAGTACGACTTGATTCGAAGCGTTGAGGATGACTTTATTGCGAAATTCATGGTCTTTCGAAAACAGTTTGGTATCTTTAATCTTGAAAACGATGCGTTAGAGGCTAAATTTGAATTTTGTCGCGCCCATGCGGTGACCATTCGGACACTGCTGAGCGTCAACGGTGATCCGCGGTTTGAACGCCGGTTGCGCCAAGAGATCGACCGGGCAGTGGATGCCAAGTTCCAATTAAAAATGAAAAACGATTTAGATATTATGGCAGCTAATTTTGCTAAGTCGTCGCTGAGCGGCGCGGTGATGTATACGATTGGCTTCATTGCCAGCAACCCGGATCCTAAGTTGGTTGTCCCGCTGGAGCAAAATATGAAGCGTCTGATATTAAACGGTCCGTGGCAAATATTAGAAGAAATATCAGATCCGGATAAAGAGAAGAATCCGGATACAAAATAATTAGTACTATTTTTAACAAGGACTTTATCCCGCTGAAACCCGCATTATATTAGGATTTGTTTGACTTTTCTTGTAGTTAAAATGAAACAATTTTAATTGAATTGTTGGTTGAAGGTCATTCGAGTTCTCGATATGATAGACCCATAAAGTGATAGTGAATTGAGTCTAAGCTACGATGAGTTGTGAGTATTCAGGTTTATCACATAGGAGTTGGCTTATATAAAGCACTACTTTGACCTTTGAAATGAGTCACATCATTGCAAGATGGATAATTGGAGTTATCCGGGGGATCTTGTGTGAATAACGGGGGGGCGTTATTCAACGAGGGTGTAATTTAAAAAGGTTTTCGAATAGAAGCTTAACAATATAAGCGTGTCTCAGACATGGGACCAACATAAAAAAAGACGCAAAGGCTTTAGGGGCTGGAGGGTCTTTTTTGTGGAAAGAGTGTGGAAGAAGGCAGAGTGTGGAAGAAGGCGGTTAGAGGGCGGAGCAGAAGCTAACTCTGGCAGAAAATCCTGGGTCTGGATTTTTTGCCAGAGTTGGCTTCTGCAGGAGCCCTCTGCCTTCTGGAACACGTTTCGGCTACGTAAATTGGAAGCGCAGTAGCCGAAATAACGCGGTTGCCAAAAATGCTGACTCCCGATTATGACTATTAGGCTAGCGTCAGTTCTACAATAATTTTCTGTAACTCATTTAGGCTACGTAAATAGAAAGCGCAGTAGCCGAAATAACTCGGTTGATAGGACCCGGAAAACGAATTGAATACAAAACGAAAAAGACACCCGCAAGGGCTGGTTCACCAGCTCTTTGTGGATGTCTTTTTATGCTCACGGTTGAAAATAGTTTTGGATTTATCAGTTGTGAGTCGTGGTTTCAACTCACCGATTGCTTTTGGCACCGCGTTTCTCGGCCACGTAGCCGAAACGTGTTCCAGAGGCCAGGGGGCTACTGCGTAAGCAGCTTCCGGCACAAATTCCAAGTTCGGGAATTTCTGCCGAAAGCTACTTACGCTCCGCCCCCTAAACGGCCTCCTCCACACTCTACACCATTGCATATCCCACCACCACCAGCAACGCCGGCAACATATTCGCGACCCTGACCTTAGTATCCAACAGCAGATTAATGCCGATACAAAAGATCATCATCGATCCCACCAACGAAATGCCGTTTGTCATCGCGGTTGTGAGGAACTGGTTGATGAAGACTGCCAGTAAAGTGATGCTCATTTGGAAAATAAAGAGTGGAATGCTGCTGAAAATTGCGCCCACACCAAAACTCGCTGCATAAATGGCAACGATAACGCCGTCCAGAATCGCCTTTGTAAACAGCATCGTTGGGTCGTGGTTCACAGCGTCCTGCAACGAACCGATAATGGCCATTGCCCCAATACAAATGGTCAGTGTGGCACTGACGAAGCCTTCAATGAACAGGGAGTCACTCTTAGCGCCAACCTTGCGCCGCAACCAGTCGCCCAATTTAATAAACTGGTGGTCAATGTCGATCAGTTCACCGATCAAAGACCCGACCACAAGCGAGATGGTGGCCATCAAGGTACCATGGGTGCCCACCTGGCCGTGTTTAACAACCAGCATTTGACTTAAAACGCCGGCAATACCAATGAAAATGACAGCAACGCCAATGGCCTGAATAATTGTTTTTTGCAGCTTATCGTTTAGCAGCTGCTGAAAAATGTAGCCGATCAAACCGCCTACCAGGACGGCTGCAGTGTTCACAATGGTGCCGATACCTACTATGTAAATGATGCTCACCTCTCTATGTCACGTTTAAATGGTCAGAAACTGACCATATTGACTAAGTGTACCACGTGTTTGATAGTCGAGACAATTACGAGTTAGTGGGGCTGTCGCAGGTGTTTTTTGACTGAAAATGAATCGTTTTGCTAAATAACTACCCAGTTAAAGCCGGCAAACACAGCGAGATTTTTACAATGCCGTGCCAATTTTGTAATTTTGTGACTGTGAATTAGGGCTATATTTGTACGAATCAGCCCCTTTTTTAATGGATAAATTTATTACTATGTAAAATGTAAGCGGTTACTTTAATGCTGGAGAAAATCTGTCTCTAGCAATAGGAGGTAAATGATGGAAATTAACGCGCTAAATGCGGCTATTATTGGCTGCGGTGTCATCAGCGACATTTATATTCAATCCCTGCAAGAAAAATTCAAGATCATTGAGCCGGTTGCGTGCTATGACCGCGATGAGGCGCGGATGAATACGCAGGCGGAAAAGTACGGCTTAAAACCCATGAGTTACGAGGCCATTCTTGATGATCCATCGATCGACATGATCATTAATTTAACTAACCCTGCAGCGCATTACGAGGTCACGAAACAAGCACTGTTACATGATAAGCACGTCTTTTCCGAAAAGATGATTGCGGTTGACCTTAAACAGGGACAGGAACTCTGTGACCTTGCGGAAGCCCATCATGTTCGTTTGGGCGTGGCGCCAGATACGTTCTTGGGTGCTGGTATTCAAACGGCACGGTACATCGTGGATAAGGCTTAATTGGCACACCGTTGTCAGCAGTCGTGTCACTGAACCGTGACTTCGACGTTTATGCGGATATCTTTCCGCACATGAATCAGCCGGCGGGTCACTGCCATTTGATACCGGCTGTTACTACATGACGGCGCTGGCCAACATTCTTGGCCCTGCGAAACGGGTAACCAGTTTCGGCCGTAAATATCAGCCTGACCGCGTTGGTAAGCGCGTCGATAAGCCATGGTTTGGTGAGAAGTCAACGGTCGCTGCTGATAACATTCTCACGGCAGTCGTTGAATATGCGAATGGGACGTTAGCGACCGTTCATTTTAATTCCGAGAACATTTTAACTGAGGTGCCGCAACTTGATATTTACGGGTCGGACGGCACGCTCAATACGGGGGATCCGAACAACTTTGATTCGCAAAACTATCTGCAAAAACCGCAAAATGAGCGAACAGCCTTTCCATTTACCCACGGCTACCGCGAAAACTCGCGTGGATTAGGTGCAGCTGAGATGGCTTGGGCAATTCGCCAAGACCGGCCGCACCGCGCAAGCATGACCATGGCCTACCACGTGTTTGAGCTGATTCATGGCATGTATATCAGTGCAACGACTGGGCAGATCTATGAGCTTCAATCTACGTTCGACCGTCCAGAGGCGCTGCTTACGGGCTATGTGGACCGCGGTTTCTGGGGACCAACGCAGGAAAGTGCTCTGGCATTCTAAACGACATTAAGGAGAGAACATCATGACAATTAAACGCATTGCGCACGCATCATTTAAAGTAACCGATATGGCAAAGGCCGTTGCATACTACTGCGATGGTTTGGGATTCACCGATAAATTTGAACTTCAAGATGACCAAGGCGCCCGTGGATCAAGTATCTGGAGATCACACCGGGACAATTCTTGGAACTCTTTTACGACCCGGACAACCAGCCAAAAGCGACTCACGGCTATGATCTGGACGGCTTTTTGCACATCAGTTTAGAAGTCGACGACATCCAGCAAACAAAGCGCGACTTGGAGGCCAAGGGTCTTGCGGTCGATAGTGAAATCAAGTATGGCCCAGATTACTCCTATCAGTTGTGGAGCTCGGATCCGGATGGCAATCAGATTGAGTTTATGCAGTGTACGGGGAAGTCGTTGCAAATGAGGTAGAGCGTGGAACGAGGCGGTTAAGGGGCGGAGCATAAGGTACTTTGACCCGAAAAGTCCGGGTCTGACTTTTTGGGTCGAAGTGCCTTATGCTCCGCCCCTTGCCTCGTGAAACGCGTTTCGGCTCGAGGACAGAGACCCACACAGAAATGCCTGTACTTGGGCATTTTTGCCAGAGTTGGCTTACATGCAGCTTTCTGTTTTCCGAAACGCGTTTCGGCTCGAGGACAGAGACCCACAAAGCAATGCCAGCACTAAGCATTTTTGCCAGAGTTGGCTTACATGCAGCTTTCAGTTTTTCGAAACACGTTTCGGCACGGTTACAAAGAAAGACTTCACAGTTAATTTTTTTGTTTAACCACTAACAAAACCAGGAGGATCAACAAATGAAAATGCCAACAATGGCCGAAGTAGTTGCCGAAGAAGCAACCCTTCAGTTCACAAAATTCGATAACCAAACAGCGCTCGCAATCGGTAATCAACTGGTAGCACTGGCACAAGAACGGCACGCCGCAGTGACAATCGATATTACACGTTGTCGCCAGCAGCTCTTTCACGCCGCATTACCAGGAACCGCAATTGATAACGATGAGTGGCTGAAACGTAAAATCAACGTTGTGTATCAGTTCGGCGTCAGCAGCTTCATAAACAGCTTGAAATGACCGCTCAAGGGCGTTCAATTGAAGAAGCTTCTTGTTAACAAGTACCAGTTTGCGGCTGCTGGCGGTTGTTTTCCGGTGGTTTTAAAGGACACTGGGTTGATTGGCACGATTGCCGTTTCCGGGATGGCTTCAGAGGAAGACCACCAGTTGATCGTTGACGAACTAACCGCGTTTTTGACACCAATCAAGTAGGCCGTTGGCAACCGAGACTGCTCGTTGTAAACTAGGGACAGTTAATAACTAGTAAGGTGCAATGAGGAGGGCCATCATGGAGCGATTACCACTGATCAACACGCAATTTACATTGTTTGGCGGGCATAAAGAAACGGTGCAGCCCGGCTGGCACTGGAAACCCGAAGCACATCTCGCTTTTGAACTGATGTACATCATCGCGGGAACCCAGCGCACGGAGTCCGAAATTGGTGAGCTGGTTGTTCACGCTGGCGAGTTCATCATTATTCCTTATGGCATCCGGCACAATAATTTTGCGATTGGTGAGACCCCGCTGACCTACTTTGCGGTGCACTTTAACCTTGAAGAACCCACGCTTAAATATTTGTTGACTAGACAGTTCTCCAACCGGATCATCAAGGCTGGCGACGAAGCGTACGAGGGGCTGAAACGACACGCATTACAGCTGATTGATCAGTTTCGACCCGAGTATAGTTTGACGGATAAGCTCAACATCCAAGTGACGATGATCAACCTGATTGCGTTTCTGGTCAATATGGTGTAAAAAGACACGCATTTTGACGTCCGCGAAACCAACATCAACCAGTTCTTGTTGTGCCAAAAAATTGCGGGTGACATGAAGAAACAGTTGGATAACCAGATCTATTATGCGAGCGAGCCTACCCATATTTCGGTAGCTAAGATCGTGTCAAAATACAACATTAGCCCAAGCTACGCGCTGGATCTGTTCCGAAAGTTCTACCAAAAATCCCCGCAGGCTTATTTGATCGATTTGAAGCTGGAAGCGGCAAAAAATTTGCTGCGCCAACCGCAAACACAAATCAGTCAAGTAGCAGAAAGATTGGCTTATTCGGATGCCAGTCATTTTAGTAGGGAGTTTAAGAAGCATTTTGGGGTGGCGCCGAGAGCGTGGAGCAGAGCGTGGAGCAAGGCACTTTGAGGGCGGAGTGTAAGCAACTCTGGTCAGAAAAGTCCGGTTCTGACTTTTGTGACCAGAGTTGCTTACACAGGAGCCCTCAGCCTTGCGGAACGCGTTTAGTCCATGTAACAAGGGAGCACAGCTGCCAAAAGTTACTCAATAAAATCACCCACAAAGTCCAAGTCATGACCTTTAGTG
>NZ_BBAG01000037.1 GCF_001311135.1 Secundilactobacillus paracollinoides DSM 15502 = JCM 11969 | reverse complement strand
AAAAACGACGCCTAACCTCCGAAGAAGTTAAGCGTCGTAATTGGTTTAATTAGATATACTGTAACTCGCGGTCCTTGCTGTAAGCAGCGTCGATAATGGCACTACCAAGGCACTCCTGACCATCGTAGAACACAACGGCCTGACCGGGTGTGATTGCCCGAACAGGATCGTCAAATTCAACTGTGACCTTCTGCCCATCATCTGATAGGTGAACAGTGACACCAGTATCGGTCTGACGGTAACGGAACTTCGCTGTACAGTGGAAGTCCTGACCACGATCAATGGTGTTGACCCAGTGAATATCAGAGGCATCCAGATGCGTGGCATAGAGATGCTCGTTATGGTACCCCTTACCAACGTACAAGATGTTCTTCTTCAGGTCCTTACCAATAACGAACCAAGGCTCGTTATCCACACCATCACCGCCGATACCAAGACCGCGACGCTGACCGATGGTGTAGTACATCAGCCCAGCATGCTGGCCCTTCTCTTCACCATCAACGGTCATCATCTTACCTGGTGTCGCTGGCAGATACTGGCCTAAGAACCCCTTGAAGTTCTTCTCACCAATGAAGCAGATCCCAACGGAATCCTTCTTATCAGCGGTTGCCAAACCGGCATCCTTTGCAATCTGACGCACCTCTGGCTTTGTAATGTCACCAATTGGGAACATCACGCGGTCAAGCTGCTCAGTTGATAACTGACTCAGGAAATAGGTCTGATCCTTGTTGGTATCTACGGAACGCATCAGATGCATGTGACCGTCTGCATCGCGGTTTAACTGTGCGTAATGCCCAGTTGCAATGTAGTCGGCCCCGAGGTCTAGTGCGTAGTCCAAGAAAGCCTTGAACTTGATCTCCTTGTTACAGATAACGTCCGGGTTAGGTGTCCGCCCCTTCTTATACTCATCCAAGAAGTACGTGAACACACGGTCCCAGTACTCCTTTTCAAAGTTAACGGAATAGTATGGAATACCAATTTTGGCAGCCACCTTTGCCACGTCTTTGTAATCTTCTGTGGCGGTGCAGACCCCGTTGTCATCAGTGTCGTCCCAGTTCTTCATGAACACACCAATGACGTCGTATCCCTGCTGCTTTAACCGCAGCGCGACAACGGAGGAATCTACCCCACCGCTCATGCCGACAACCACACGTGTTTGGCTGTTGTCTTGCATAAAATCACCATCACTTCTGTTAAGATTCTGGAGAATCCACGAGTTGAAGGTCGTAAAAATCCAGTAATTTTAAGTGTACGCGCTGGTATGGGGCATTGCAAGTAATTTAGCTTAGAGTGTGGAAGAAGGGCGGTTAAAGGGTGGAGCCTAGTGGACTTTGACGATATAAGCCCGGGCTTGGCTTATATCGTCGAAGTCCACTAGGTGCAACCCTTTGCCCTTCTGGAACATGTTTCGGCTACGTTGTCAGAAAACGGTTTACCTCTGGCAGAAATCCCTGCCTTTGGGATTTTTGCCAGAGTCCCTTATATGGCCGCCTCTTGCCCTTCTGGAACACGTTTCGGCTACGTTGCCAGAGTGTAGAACAACCCCTGTTAGAACACAAAGAGTTCATCAAATATTAGGCATCCAGTCCGTTGCATTCCGCAATTTGGCACGGAGCTGTTGTGGCTCGCGATGAAGCTAATTTGATTTCTGCTACGCAGCTCTCAAATGGATCTCCATCGTCTCGCACATCAGTAACCGACCCAAAAACGGTCGCTAACTGATGTCGACACCACAGCTCCGTGCCAAATTGCTGCATTCCACTCACGTTGAGCAAATTTTATCCTCTGGTCAAGTATCACAATAGTTTTAAACCTGGTTTGTGGATAATCCGCCCTCGACTGCCTCTAAGATTCTCTACGGCAATGCATCGTGCAACGGTCAAGTGAGTCCTAATGAATAGCCAGAATTCCTCACACCATATCAGCATTCTCAATGATAATAACGAGAACCGTATTGTAGTGAAATTGTCAGACATGACGAGCTGTAGTATCGGAGTTCATTAGCGGCCAACCTTAATCGATTACGCATAGGAAAAGCATCAGACATTCACCAATTTCGGAGTAAACACGCTTCTGTCATAGCGCCAAAAGCTAGTCGAATCCAAACACAAACAATATGATACTTTGCTGTCACATAAAAAATTGCGTCAGAATTCCTCCTCAATCTTAACTAATCTGTTGAAATAATTATCTCGAAGTCTAAAGAAATTTTGCTCAGTATCCCTTTATTGGCATACAAAAAGCGCTCAAAACGCAGAGATAATTCCCCACGTTCTGAGCACTTTCACAACTTACTAGTCCGCAACCGTCTCAAACACATCGCGTTCAACAAACGATTCCATCAAATAGTGGAACTGCTCTGCGAATTCATCCGCCCGGTCCATTTTGAACAAGTTGACTTCCCGCGTGCCTTTGAAGCCACGGCAGCCATTTTAAAGCCGTCCAGCGTGCTGTTGATCATCACTTTCAATTCAATACTTGGATTGAATGGTGACTTAGGATCCAACGACCGTTTCAGACTAAAATTACCGACCTTCGTTTCCTGAAAGCCGAGGTCTTTCAATGTGTATTTTTTAACGTTACTGCTAATTGTATAGGCGGTACTATCGCCCTGAAGCGTTACCGTTTTATTAAATGCCATTATTGATGCACCTCATTTCTGGTCTTTAACCGCGTCACAATTTTCGAAACGGCACTGATCAGTGCCTGAATGTCGTCCTCAGTTGTGTACCGGCCAAAACTGATTCGGATGGATTCGGAAATGCGTGGTGAATCCGCCCCAAACATGGCGGTCAGAACGTGTGATGGTTCGATTGACCCGGCCGTACATGCTGAGCCGCCTGAAACGGCAATCCCCGCCAGATCCAGGTTGGTCTGCATCACATAGGTCGACACACCCTTGATCCAGATGTTCATCACGTGCTGCAAATTTGTTTCAGCCATCGACCCGTTGAGCGCAAAGTCCACGCCGGCGTTCGTCAGACCATCAATAATTTCTTGTTTGAACTGGTGATACTTTTCTTGCCGGTGTGCCTTTTCGTCAGGGGTAATCGTTTGAACCGCTGCTGCAAAGCCCGCAATACTTGGGATGTTTTCAGTCCCAGCACGCCGCTTTTCCTCCTGGTCGCCGCCCTTCATGAAGCTCGGAAAGTTGATGCCAGTCTTACGGTACAAGAACCCAGTTCCCTTAGGACCATTAATTTTGTGGGCAGACGTTGACAGCATGTCGATATGATCACGCTTCACATCAATGTCTAACAACCCATAGGCTTGAACGGCATCCGTATGGAACCAGGCTTGGTGGTCCTTTAAGATGTCGCCGATTTCGTGAATCGGCATGTGTGAGCCGACCTCATTATTCCCCGTCATGATGGTGACCAAAATCGTATCATCACGCAGCGCAGCCTTAAAATCGTCCAGACTGATCTGCCCCGTTTCATCAACTGGTAAATAAGTGACCTCAAACCCACGCTTTTCGAGAAAATGCAGTGGCTTTAACACCGCCTCGTGCTCGATGGCCGTGGTGATAATGTGCTTACCTAACCCTTCGCGGGCAACTGCCGTTTGCATGATTGCGGTGTTATCTGACTCAGATCCACCGCTGGTAAAAATAATTTCGTCATCGTCCGCATTTAAGCTCTGCGCGATGATGTGGCGCGCATTTTCCAACAGGGTGTGGGCTTCGCGGCCCAACCCGTACAACGTTGAAGCGTTGCCGTACATATTGGCTAACTTGTCAGTCATTTCAGCGAGGACCTCTTTTGAAATCGGTGTTGTCGCTGCGTTATCCAAATAAATTTCCTTCACTGCAATTCCCTCCGTCTTATTCTGCTGCTAGTAAGGCTAATAACATCTTGGCTGAGCGCTTGCCAGCCTCGATAATGAAATCGTCAAAACTAACGCCGGCGTTGTCGTCGCCAACGTCTGACATGGCCCGAACGACCACGTATGGTGTGTGGAACTGGTTAGCCACTTGACCCACGGCAGCGCTTCCATTTCACTGGAGAGTGCGTCTGGAAAATGGCTTAAGATGGCATCTGTCGCCGCCTTGCTGGCAATGAATTGGTCGCCAGAGACGATGAGCCCTGCTTAACCGTTAACCCAGTTGATTGGGCTGCTGAAGCAAGCTTTCCCAACCATTTTTCATCCGCATCAAACCGGGCTGGCTGTTGCGGTAACTGGCCGTATTCATACCCAAATACTTGGGCATCAACGTCGTGGTAAGCCGTTTGCGTCGATAACACAACGTCGCCAACTTTCAACCCGTCACCAATGCCGCCTGCAGAACCAGAGTTGATCACAACGTCAACGTGGAACCGGCTGATCAGCAAGGCAGTGGTTAACCCAGCTTCTACTTTACCAATCCCTGAACGGACTAAAACAACGTCCTGGCCGCTGATTCTGCCTGGTAAAAATCAATACCGGAAATATCGGTCGTAAACCCGTCCTGAAGTGCTTCTTTTAACGTTGCGATCTCTTCGTCCATCGCGCATAAAATACCAACTGTCACTGTCGTTCTTCCCTTCTATAAACCCTAAAATTCAACAAATCTCAACACTAAAAAAACGATAATGATGCCTAAACTCAATCCAGCGATTGCCCAATTTAAACGATGCTTGAGCCGCTGAATCTTTTCTTCATCAAAATTAGCCGTCTGAGCAGCCTGTTCAGGATCACCTTCTGGGTGTTGCTTCGCGTAACGTTTTTCCGCTTGAACCCGTTTACGATCCCGTTTTAAAAATGCATCCTGCTCAGCTTGCTGTTGCTTGCGGTAGGCAGACCGACTTAGGGGCTGCTCTTCTTGTGGTTCTTGAACCTGTTCGTCAGAATTGCGACTTGCCATTGCGGTCACCCCCTCAATCTTGTGCTTGCTTCAGTTGCATTAATTCAAAGTACCAAACGGCCATGGTCGTTTTGGCGTCTTCGATCTCACCCGTGGCCATCAGCGCCTTCAATTCATCCAGCGAATAGGCCTTTACATTCAAATCTTCACCTGGATCACGTGGCAATTCATCAGCAACCGGTTTGAGGTCTTTGGCCACGTATAAGGTCATGTACTCGTCAGAAAAGCCAACTGATGAATAAAAGCCAGTCACCTTCTTTAACTGAGTGCCTGCAACCGAATTTCCTCATTCAATTCCCGGTTGACGGCGTGCAGTGCATCCCCGTTATCCCGATCATCCAACTTACCTGCCGGAATTTCCAACGTCGGTTTGGCGATTGGTGACCGCCACTGTTTAACCAATATCACCTTGTTGTCATCCGTAATGGCTAGCACCGCAACAGCCCCGGCATGCCGAACAATTTCTCGGTAGGACTGGTGGCCGTCCGGCAGTTCAACGGTTTCTCTTTCAACGTTAATGATTGCGCCATCGTAAATCTTCTCGGTACTGATAACCCGTTCTTCCATCTTCATCGTCACTCGCTCCCCATTCTTCTTCAGTCATGTCATCGTCGTGACTTGTCATGACCCAGTTTACCAGAATCAGAGCCAGACGCAATTGTTCCCCTATTCTTTAGGGGTTTCTTCAGAAGTTTGAGCGCTTGCCTCATCTTGCTGTGATACCGGCCGGACGCGTGCCGCCTGCGGTCCTTTTTGCCCCTCAACGATCACAAATTCAACTTCTTGACCCGGCTGCAAACTCTTATAGCCCGCCATTTCAATGCCGGTATAGTGCACAAAGACATTTTCACCGGTTTCAGACTTAATAAAGCCAAACCCATTTTGTTCATTGTACCGATCTACTGTACCTTTGATCATGTGTTTCACCACCTATTCAGACAAAAAAGGATTCAAAACAACAGCTGTTTCGAACCCTCTTTCGATTAATTTCAGTCACCCTTATCAGGTGCGAAAGTCCACATTTTTTAGCTACTAATAGTGTACCAGTTTCGTCAAGTGACTGGCGACTAATTCGCCCTTTTAAATGTGTTTTTTATGTTGTGATTAGTCTTCGGCCTTAAAATCGTCGAATTCAACACCCTTGGTTTCAGGGAAGTTTTCACGAACAATTTTGGCACAACGCGCACAGAAGTGTGGGTAATCTGGATCGACCCCAACATCTTGAGTCGTCATCCGGCAACGGTCACAAACCTCACCGGCAGCGTGGGAAACTTTGGTGGCAACGCCATCGTCAAAGTTTTCAGCATCAGCAGGCGCATCAGCAATCGCGTGCACTTCAAGGTCTGAGACCATTAAGACCTGGCGCACATCAGCACCAAGGGCGTCAATGATAGCCTTGTTCCGGTCGTCAACGTAGAGGTCCAAACGGGCTTCCAGTGACTTCCCGATGAGTTTTGCATCCCGCGCTTCTTCCAACGCTTTCAACACATCACTCCGCAGTTCCATGAACCCTTCCCAGGTCTTAAGAACAGCGTCTTCGTTGTCAAAGTGTTGTGGGGTTGGCATTTCAGCTAACTGCACGTAGTCTTCTGGTTCCTTTAAGAAGGGCCAGATTTCCTCAGTCGTATGTGGCAAGATTGGCGTCAACAACTTGGTCAAGCCGACCGTCATTTCATACAAAACAGTTTGCATTGAGCGACGCGTATGACTGTCTTCTGGGTCGATGTACAAGATATCCTTGGCAAAGTCCAGGTAGAAGGCAGACAGTTCAGAAATGAAGAAGTTCATGATCTGCTTGTAGATGTCCAAGAAGTCGTAAGAATCGTACTTCGCCTTCAAGTCAGCAACAAGGTGGTTGTACTTGATCAGCATGTACTGGTCTGCGGGTTCTAAGTCATCGTAAGCTAACGCATTCGTCTTTGGATCAAAGTCGCTTGTGTTAGCAAGCATGTAACGGACGGTGTTTCGAATCTTCTTGTAGGCGTCAGACGTCTTCGTGAAGGCTTCCATTGAAACCCGCACGTCAGCACTTGAATCCACTGAAGAGACCCACAACCGAACGATTTCAGCACCCATTTGCTTAATCACTTCTGCAGGCGCAATCGTGTTGCCAAGTGACTTACTCATCTTATGGCCCTGACCATCAAGGGTGAACCCTTGTGACAAGACTTGTTTGTAAGGTGCCTTACCAGAAACGGCAACGCTGGTGATCAAACTGGAGTTGAACCAGCCACGGTACTGGTCAGACCCTTCCAGATACATATCAGCTGGGTAGCTGAGTTCTGGCCGCGTCTCCAAAACGCCTTGGTGAGATGAACCAGAGTCGAACCAAACATCCATGATGTCAGTTTCTTTGGTGAACTTGCCGTTTGGTGAATGTTCTGACCTAAACCCATCTGGTAACAGGTTCTTTGCGTCACGATCAAACCAAACGTTCGACCCGTACTTTTCAAACAGTTGCGCAACGTGTTCGATCGTTTCTTCGGTAATGATGGCTTCACCATCTTCACCGTAGAAGATCGGCAGCGGCACACCCCAAACACGTTGTCGTGAGATGACCCAGTCGCCACGGTCACGAATCATGTTTGAGAGCCGCTTCTTGCCCCAATCGGGGAAGAATTCAACGTCTTGAATGGCGTCTAAGATCTCATCGCGGATTTTATCCACAGATGCGAACCACTGCGGTGTTGCCCGGAAGATAACTGGCTTCTTAGTCCGCCAATCAAATGGGTAACTGTGTTCGTAAGGCATGTAGTCCAGTAACAGGCCAGCATCCTTTAACTTGTCCAGTGAGATTTGGTTGGCGTCATCGTAGAAAACACCTTCAAAATCGGGACCAGCTTCGGCTGTCATGTATCCCTTATCATCAACGGGAACAAGGATCGGCAGGTCATATTTTTGACCCACGTAGAAGTCATCTTCCCCAAAACCAGGGGCAGTATGGACCAAACCAGTCCCAGCATCAGTCGTGACAAAGTCGCCCATCATCGTGACCAGTTTACGGTCTTCATAGAATGGGTGTTGGCAAAGGACACGGTCAAGTTCTTGCCCCTTAACGACCTTCAACGTTTTCACGTTCTTCCAGCCAAACTTCTCGGCACAATCATCGAGGAGTTCAGTGGCAACAACGAACTTCCGGTCTTCACCTTCAGGCTGAACAACCGAATAGTCAAAGGTGGCATCCAAGGTGATCCCTTCAGATGCTGGAATGGTCCACGGTGTGGTTGTCCAAACAACGAGGTAAGTGGTCCCATTTTCCAGAACGCCCTTGCCGTCAACGACTTGTTCACCGTAAAAGGCAGATGGTGACGTCACGTCATGGTATTCAACTTCGGCTTCCGCCATGGCTGATTCTGATGACCATGACCAAAAGACGGGCTTCTTGCCACGGAAGATCAAGCCGCGCTTTGCGAACGCCCCAAAGGTCCGAACTTCTTGTGCTTCAAATTCAGGCTTCAATGTCAGATATGGGTTATCCCAATCACCGGCAACACCTAACCGTTTGAATTCTTCACGCTGACGATCAACTTGTTCCAGCGCATACTTACGACAGAGTTCACGGAACTCAGTCGTAGACATCTTTTTACGGTCGTAACCCTGTTGTGTCAATTTCTGTTCAATTGGCAGTCCGTGGGTATCCCAACCAGGAACGTATGGTGCCCGGAAGCCGTTCATGGACTTGTAACGGACGATAAAGTCCTTTGAAATCTTGTTTAACGCGTGGCCCATGTGAATGTCGCCGTTCGCGTATGGTGGGCCATCATGTAAAATAAATGTTGGCTTGCCTTCGTTTAATTTTTTTCTTAATTGATAGACGCCGTTGTCTTCCCAAGCCTTTTGTCGTTCGACTTCTTTGACTGGCAAGTTGCCGCGCATCTTGAACTTGGTTTTTCCCAAGTTCAGCGTATCTTTAACCCGCATTAGTCCCTCCTTGAATTATCGCATGGCAACAAAAAAGACCTCATCCAAGGGACGAGATCTTCGTGGTACCACCCAATTTTTAGAATTTAACATTCTTCTTACATGACGATAACGGGTCGAACCGGCTTGGCTTACTACTTCAGCCAAACAGCTAGAAGATGATCCGTCAGACAACAGGGACCGCCGAACTTTCACCAGTTTTCGGCTCGCTTATATGTATCTTATCTGACTTGCTGTTCTTCATGTGCGGTATTCATTTACGCAAATCACTACGCCTTTTGATCATCATCTGGGAAGATGACCACCGTTTCGGTCCGCGTATCGTGCTTCGGATCAACCGGTTGGTCAGCATCGTAAATCTGATCGGACTCATCATCTGCTTGTGAGTCTGAGTCTACGCCATCATCAGCGTCATTGTCAAGACTGTTCTCAGAAATGGCTTTTTTAATGTCTTCGTAAGAAGAAGACCCATCATCCTTCAATAACTCATTCCAGTTATCTGACTTGATCTCTTCTAACTGTGATTCCAACATGACTTGCAGGCGTTGGCGGAAGACCCGGGTACTCTTCTTCAGATCATCCGTCTCAACGGCTAACTGCTTGGCACGATTGGACGCTTCTTCAAGTAACTGGTTGGCCTTATCGGTAGCCTCACTCACAACGTCATTGGCTTGCTTTTGGGCCTCACGATTAATGATGTCGCTTCCTTTTGGGAATTTGCCCGCACCTTATCGGCAGCCTCCTGCGCAACAATGATGGACTGGTTCAATGAATCCTTCAAATCATTGAAGTACTTGAGTTTTTCGTCGCTGGCAGCCAGCTGATCCGTTAAACTCTTATTTTGATCAAGGGTGATCTGATAGTCCTTAATAATTTGTTCCAGAAAATCATTGACCTCATCAATGTTGTAACCACGTAACTTTGTCGAAAATTCTTTATTATGAATGTCCAGTGGGCTTAGTACCATAAGTGTTCCTCCCCGTTTACTTGTGTAATACTGACAACGTGACGCGCAGCTTATCACGCTTTGTGACACCATCAACACTGTTTAATCTAACTCGGCCAAACCCGCGAACGGAAATAATATCCTGGTGTGCCAACTGATAGTCGGGACGCTCAAACTCATTCCAGTTCAGTTGAATTTTGCCAGCCTCGATCAGTTGTTTGGCATGGTGTCGAGATAGATGAAAGGCTGTAGCAACAACGTTATCGACTCGCGCCGAGGACAACGTAGTGGTTTCATACTCCCACGCCGTTAACGGCACAATGTGCGCCGACAATTCCATTGGCAGCAACCGAACCTTGATTTTCCCCATTCGGGTGACCTGGTCGCTAATATAGCTCGCCATTTCACCCGTGGTGTACACCTGCCAGCGCGTGCCGTCAGTGATGATATCACCAAGCACGTCCCGGTCGATACCAGCCGCCAGCATGGATCCCAAGATCTGGCCATGGTGCAACTCCGTGAACTTAACCGGATAGTCAATTTCAAACAAGTTCACATCAAAGTCCGAGTCACTTGTTTCAAAATAGTCCGGATAGATCAAGCCACGCTGCATTTCCGCACCCGGATAACCGCCATTTTGCCGCAGTTTAACATCCGTTTCACGGTTCACCAATGTCTCTAAGATATACTGCTGACGCGGGTTCAAAAAGTGGGTCAAAATCGGCCGATATTCATCATTGGCCTGTTGAATCCAACCTGTGGCACTTTCAATAAAGGCGGCTTCCTCCTTACGAAAGTGCTGTGCGATGTTGTCAGCCAATTCAAACTCCTCCTACAAAACCAAATAGATGTGACAACTCAACTCACGAACTGTAAAAGAAGTTGGGCAACATACTGTAACCCGTAATTGACAACTTGCAACACGATCAAGGCAACGATCGGTGCAAAACCAATCATCAATGTGCGCAAAGTTAAACCAACGTTGAAAAGGCTCCACAATTCGTGCCAGGAATTGGCCAAATGCCGTTTGGTAGGCTCCTGGAAACCAGCTTAGTAGTGCGTAGATCACAATTGCCCAGCTATAAAGCTCGATTAAGTGTGACAACACCCAATAAATCATACTAATTGCTTGGACCAAAGACTCACTCCTTAATTGAGCTTATCGTTTAAATTTGCTGAGATGTCGCCCTTGATTTCGAAATTACGCGGCGTGCACAGAAAAATCTGATCACCGACCCGCTCAATGTCGCCCTCAATAGCAAATACCGTCCCAGTCAAAAAATCAATAATGCGCCGTGCTTGTCCCTTTTCAATGCGGCCGAGGTTCACAATGACCGCCTGATCTTTGATAAGCCGGCTTGCGATTTCTTGGACATCAGAGTATAGGCGCGGTTCAAACAAGGCAATCTTGTTCATTGACGGTCGCGGCGCATTAATTGAAACGACCTTGCCGCCATTACGCCGCGGTGCCGGTGTTTCAACAGGTTGCTGATTACTGGTTTCGCGGTCATCCGGTTGCTGGTAATCAGTCGTCTCATCGTAATCGTCGTCAATGCCAAAAAAGCGGCTCATACTAAATTTTCCCATTCTCTTACGCTCCTTTCGCAAACTCGGTTAGCGTAACTTAGTCTTGCTTCCGGCGATGCTTAAAGAACGGCGGGGTGTCTAAGCCCGAATCATCACCGTTTTGGTTATCAAGGTCATCGCTGTTAAAAACGCTGAAATCAGGCTTTGAAACGCCGTCAAATTCGCTTGCGTCTTGTCGATGACTGACCATGTGGTCGTTGTTAGACTGCGTGTTACCGTTGTCTAACCGATCAGAATCTAATTGTGTGTTGTTTTGTGTTGATTGGCTGTCTGACTGGTTATCAGTGCCTAAGTGACGGGCACTGCGCGTTGCTGGCCGACCGCCCTTGTTGCGTTGGTCGATCCCAGTTGCGATCACAGTCACGCGAACTTCATCACCAAGGTTTTCGTCAATTGACGTCCCGAAGATAATGTTCACGTCACTCGTTGCAGCTGAAGAAACGATCTCAGAAGCTGCTTGGGCTTCAAACAGAGACAAGTCTGGGCCACCAGTGATGTTTAACAGCACTTGTTCAGCGCCATCAATTGAAACTTCAAGCAGTGGTGACGAAATAGCTTTCTTAGTGGCATCTTCCGTCCGGTTTTCGCCGTTTGCTGAACCGATCCCCATCAAGGCAGAGCCTGATCCTGCATCACTGTCTTCACATCAGCAAAGTCCAAGTTAACGTAACCAGGACTGGTGATCAGGTCTGAGATTCCTTGAACACCCTGACGCAACACATTGTCAGCTTCTTGGAAGGCTTCCATCATTGGCGTCTTCTTGTCAACGATCTCCAACAGACGGTTGTTCGCAATCACGATCAGTGTATCGACGTTTTCTTTCATTTGGGCAACGCTTCAGCAGCAAATCGGCCACGCTTAGGCCCTTCAAACGTAAATGGCCGGGTAACGACCCCAACCGTTAAGGCACCCTGTTCCTTGGCTAATTTTGCCACGATCGGTGCGGCACCGTTACCAGTACCGCCGCCCATGCCGGCTGTCACGAAGACCATGTCGCACCCGCTAAAGCTTCGCCGATCTGTTCTTCACTTTCCTGAGCAGCCTTTGACCCGATCTCAGGATTCGAACCTGCGCCTAACCCGCGAGTTAGTTTCGGTCCTAATTGAATCTTAGTTTCAGCTTTTGAAGCTTCAAGTGCCTGCACATCCGTGTTGGCCACGATAAATTCAACGCCCTTAACGTCTTCTTCGATCATTCGGTTGACGGCGTTACCGCCACCGCCACCGACGCGATAACTTTAATGTTGGCACTATGGTTCTGTGTCGAGTCTAACGAAAATTCCATTTGAAATCCCTCCAGTGGTTCGAATTAGTCAAAGAAGTCGCTAAAGAATTTTTTGAATCCTTGACTGCGCTTTTTAGTTGTCTGCTTATTGCGTTTTTCAGTTGTAGCAGTCGCCTGCTGAGGTGCAGCTTGCGACTGTGAGGTCGTTGCTGGTGCCGGCTTTTTTGCAACCTGTGAGGCTAACTGTTGGTTGCCAGCAAGCGCTGATTGCACAAGCAGATCCACCTCATTGAGCTGACCGCGATAGTTGACCAGCGAAAGTGCCTGGGTAAATGACGGGTGTCGTAAGCCCATTTGGTCGGGAATTGAGACCCGGACTGGTACATCGTCAAAGTCGGCCTTCAACAGGTCGACAATGCCGGGTAACGCTGCCACCCCACCGGTCACCACGATACCGCCTGGCAGAGATAACGCGTTCGTCGCCGCTAACTGACCCTTAAGTTTATCAAAGATCTGCGATAACCGTGCTTCAATGATCTCAGCCAGGTACTGTTCCGTGATTTCCGTTGGTCTGGACTGACCCACAACATCAACTGGGAACTGGTTGTCCTCAGCCGCGCGAGTTGCATCCGCATACCCGTAATTGCGTTTCAGCTTTTCCGCATTTTCAATCGACGTGTTCAACACCACGGAAATATCCTTGGTGATGTAGTCGCCGCCTTCAGGATCCACTTCGGCATACTTTAATCTGTGATCATGGATGACAGCTGCGGTCGTTTGACCGCCGCCCAGATCCAGTAAGATCGTTCCGAAATCCTGTTCACCATCGCTTAAAATACTGAGCCCCTGTGCAATTGGACTCACAACCGCTAACTGCGGGTTTAAGCCGGCTTGCTCAACTGCCTTTTTCGTATTATGTACGATCGTCTTGGGACCCGTAAATAACATCCCGTGCATCTCTAATCGAACACCAACCATGGAACGCGGATCCTTAATGCCATCAAAACCGTCCACGACAAACTCATCTGGGACCAAATTAATGATCTCTCGTTCTGGTGGTAAATTTTGAATGATTGCCGCAGATGCGACATCACGGACATCCTGATCCGTAATTTCCCGAGCCTGGTCGCCAATGGCCACCATCCCGTTTACCGGTTCGATCTTCAACATGTTGGCAGAAATGCCCACCACCACGTCATGAATCTCAATACTGGCTTTCTCCTCCGCAGATTTAACTGCATTCTTGATTGCCTCACTTGCCTTATCAATATCAACAATGACCCCACGACTGAGTCCGGATGAACGTTCATTTCCTACCCCTAAAACATTCAATTGACCGTCCAAATACTCAGCCACGATAACTTTGATTGAGGTCGTCCCTATATCAAGTCCCACGTACATACCTGAAGTATCCATCATGCAGGAGCCTCCCTTAATTCCGACATATTCATTCATTACCTAAATCGTCGTAGTTTACAACTCAGTTTACCACAAATACACACTGATAAAAAAGTGCTAAGTTCCTACAGTGACGTCATTTTAACTTGAAAATGGGTAAGAATATGCGCCGATTTCCAAATTGACCACGCCATTGCGTTTCATTTTTGCTGCAATGCTTGGATAATACGCCATTTTAGCCGCAAATGTTGATAAAGTCGCGTATACTTCGTTGCCATCGTTCATGAAAACATGAATGCGTTCCGGATTCGATTTTGTTGGAGAAAATTGAATTTCCGAAATGCCCGTCTTAATTTTGGGCTGCAACTTGGCAAATTGCAGGATCATCTGGTGGAGCCGGCGTGCTGACGTGAACTTGTCGTACACCGGATAATTACCAGTAGGCTGCTTTTGTCTTTCTTTTGAGATCACGCCGGATTCAAGGGCAATGCGGTAGTAGCCATTGCTGGGCACAAACCCTGCCGTTTGATATTCGACCACGTGAATCGCCAGTTGATTGTGTTTTTTGATCTTAAACGAGATCGATTTTACTCGCGGATACGTCTGCTTCACCCGTTTAGAGATCTGTTTAGCATTCTTACTAGAAACTTTATAAATTGAATCCCCAGTTTTAAGACCAGTCATCTTTTCAACGCTGGCTGTTTTGACAACCCGGTTGCCAGTCACTGAAATTTTAGAAATATGGCTAATGGGGGTCGCAAAATACCCGGCAACCAGTAAGATCACCGCAAAGATGCCGACCAGGATACTCATCCGTTTGAGCAACCGGCGATGCTTTTGATGCTTTAACCAGGGCAGCTTTGCCCCGATCCGTGACGGGCGGCGCTGTTTCTTAGCCGCCTTTTCACGCTCTTCTTGTTGATTTTGATATTTTTCCCACGGTGTCACCGCAACCTTGCGATTCGACCGCTTCCGGTCCAACTTAAAGGCCATCTCCCATTCGCCCCCTCCTAGAATCTCTTAATGGGTCTTGCCTCGTCTCGGTTATTGATGGGCGGTGATGACCGAGCGTAGCAGTGCCACCATCTCGGTTGCTGCCTGTGGCTTCCCTAATTTCTTAGATGCCGCAGCCATTGCCGCCTGTTTACTTGGGTCAGTCATCAACTGATTGACCGTGCTGACCAAGGTTTCCGGTGACAGGTCAGCCTCGGTAATCATTAAGGCTGCGTTTGCGTCCACGAGACTCTGCGCATTCTTCGTCTGGTGATCCGCCGTCACGTAAGGACTTGGGATCAGGATCGAAGGCACACCTAACGCAGTCAGTTCTGCCAGGGTCGTTGCCCCGGACCGGCCAACAACGGCCGCCATTTTAGGGAGCACTTCCGGCATGTTGCTGATGTACGCCTTGATGGCAATGTTTGGTGCCTTCAGGTCCTTGATCTGCGCCATGACATCGTCGTAACGTTTAGGGCCTGTCACGAAGACCACCTGGTAGTCCTTAGTCGCAAACGTTTTAAGGCTTTCAACCATCACTTTATTGATCTTCAAAGCGCCTTGTGACCCGCCGACAACCAGCAGCGTTGGTTTCGTGTTATCCAACCCAAAGCTTGCCAGATCAAAATGACTGTCAATATTAGCCACTTCCTGAGCCCGTGGATTTCCAGTCATCACGACCTTGTCAGCAGGAAATTGATCACGGGCCATCTCAAAGTTGATGGCGATCTTGTCGACGTACCGGCTTAAAAACTTATTCGTCATCCCGACCACACTGTTTTGTTCATGAATGACCGTTGGGACGTGTTGCTTAGCAGCCGCGTACAGGACGGCGCCAGAAACGTAGCCGCCAGTTCCCAGAACAACGTCCGGCTTAAACTCACGAACGAGTTTTTTAGCGCGGTGCACACTCTTCAAAAAGAGATACACCGTCTTAAAATTTTCCAGTGACAACGACCGCTTGAATCCCTGAATCTCCATTTCTTTAAACGGGATCCCGAGTTCTGGAACAATCGTGCTTTCGATACCACGTTGTGAGCCAACGTACATGACTTCAGCGTTTGGATCCTGGCGTTTAAGCTCATTGATCACGGCCAAGGCCGGATAAATATGGCCGCCAGTCCCACCGCCTGATACCATTAATCGCATTATTGTTCCCCCTTTTTACCAGTCAGTTGTTCAACCGCCTGAATAAATTTATCCCCACGGACTTCAAAGTTCGGGTACTGATCCCAGCTCGCGTTGGCAGGTGATAACAAAATGACGTCACCAGGTGCACTCATTGCATAAGCTGTTGGGACAGCTGTTTCTGCATTCTCACTCATTTCAATCGTGGCCACACCGGCAGCCTCAGCGGCTTCTTTGAGCAGATTCTTTGTCTCGCCAAAGAGCACAATGCCCTTCACGTGGTCCTTAAAGAATGGCACAAGACGTTCGAAGGTGTACCCGCGATCAAGACCACCAGCTAGTAAAACAACGGGTTGTTTGAAGCCCTTTAATGCCATTTCAGTCGCTTCCATGTCCGTTGCCTTAGAGTCATTGTAAAACTGGCGTCCCTCACTGGTTAACACGTACTGAGTGCGGTGACGAACGCCGCCAAAGGTGGTCAAAACGTGCTTAATTGCAGCGTTTGATTTGCCCTCGATCTTAGCAACTGCAATTGCAGCCAACGCGTTTTCAACGTTGTGGTCACCTGGAACCTTGATCTCGGCTGCGGGCATAATCAGGTCATCCTTAAAGAACAAGTTGCCGTCTTTTTCATAGGCACCGTCTTGAGTGACACCCGTGCGAGAAAATGGCACAACGTGTGCCTGCGACCGTTTGCTGAGCGCCACTAATTCTTCTGAATCAAAGTTGACCACGAAGTAATCGTCGGCAGTCTGGTTCATCGTGATGCGCATCTTTGCGTTCACGTAGTTTTCACGCGTTTTATGATAATCCAGATGGTTCGAAAAAATATTTGTCAAAACAGCAATATGCGGGTGAAATTCGGTGATGCCCAGAAGCATAAAGCTTGAGGTTTCAAGGACCAATGTATCGTCAGGCGTCATGGAAGCTGCCACCTGACTGGCAGGGATGCCGATATTGCCAGCATAGGCACTGCGGCCAGCTGGTCGTTCCTGATTGAGCATCTTCGTAATCATCGTCGTGGTCGTTGTTTTCCCATTACTGCCAGTCACAGCAATCAGTTCAGCCTCGTTAATTTCACTGGCCAACTCGATCTCCGTAATAATTGGCAGTTTTTGCGCTAACGCCGCCTTAACGATCGGCACATCGTAGGGAATCCCAGGATTTTTGACCATTAAATCAAACCCAGCGTCTAACTGATCTGGCGTCTGTTCGTCAGTTAAGACCACATAGTCGCCAGTAGCGTTCAATTCTTGTGCTTCCGCATTTTTATCTAGCGGTTGCTGGTCGGTCACGGTAACGACGGCGCCAAGCTGATGAAGCAGTTTAGCTGCGTTAAAGCCGCTTTTTGCGAGTCCCACTACGATTACCCTTTTACCCTGATACGTCTGAATTGCCTTCATTTTTCTTATTCCGCCACCTATTTAAATTTAAAACTCATCATTACTTGTGTTGCGTACTACCACATTGCCCAGAGTCCCGTTGCTGCAGTCACCAGACTGATAGCCCAGAAGGTAAGATCGATCCGCCATTCACTCCACCCCTTCATTTCAAAGTGGTGATGAATTGGCGACATTAAGAAGATGCGCTTGCCCGTGAGTTTAAACGAGGCCACCTGCAAGATGACACTAGCGGTTTCACACACGTAGATCAACCCGATCCAGAGCAGCGATAGCTCATGATGCAGCAAAATAGAGACCGCTGCAAGGGCGCCACCAAGCTAATGAACCCATATCGCCCATGAAAATTTTTGCTGGCTTGTGGTTGTACACCAAAAAGGCAAGCAGCCCACCAACAACGGCAAAACAAAAGAGCATGACGTCGTACTGGTGTTGATGTGCGGCAATGATGCCGTAAGTTGCAAACGAAATGGTGGCCACCCCGGCAACGAGTCCGTCAAGGCCATCTGTCAAATTGACCGCGTTTGAAAACCCGACCAACCAAAACGCAACGAATAAGAAATAGATCCAGCCCAGATTCAAATTACCAAAACCCGGAATAACGATGCCAAGCGGCAACCCTTCGTGCACGTAGACCATAAGGAAAACGACCGCTCCGACAATTTGGCCAAGCAATTTCTGCCAGGCTTTCAATCCTTCGTTTTGCCGACGGAACAGCTTGATCGAGTCATCCCACATGCCAAGCAATCCGTAAAGGATCAAAATAAACAATAAAATCAACAGGACGGGCGACAGCAAGTGTCCCACGGCCCCAGCAATTAATGAGCCCACAATAATTGCGATAATGAACATCAGACCACCCATCGTTGGTGTTCCCGATTTTTTTTCGTGCCATGAAGGCCCTTCTTCACGAATCATCTGACCCTCATGTTTACTTCGGAAATACCGAATCAGGGCTGGCATACAGACCAGCGTAATGATAAAGCTAATCACAAACGCAATTGTTGAACTCATTGATTTCTCCTCTTTCACTCTTTATGCGGCGGGTCAGTTACCTAGTGAGACCTTGAGTTGTTCCTCGTCACTCACGCTTGTTCCGCCTTAATACTTTGTGTTTTTGCGTATCCGTTGCCCGTAAAGGTCACCTTCATCCCAAGCAGATCAGCCAACCGCAGAATATCACTCTTCGACCAGCCGCTGATACTTGGCATCTTTTGTGCCCCACTGGTCAGCAGGATCACCCGTTGGCCCTCCATCATCACCTGACCAGATTCTGGCGACTGCTTAACGACGCGGTTACCAGATCCAAGGACGGTGACTTTATAGCCAGCCTTCGTTAGGGTCTCTTCGGCCGCTTTAGCAGACCGGTTGACATAGGAGACCATCTTAGTGCTGGTTTCTGTCGAGGAACTAGATGAATCCTCTAACAGGGCGCGTTTCATCACTGGCTTGAACACATCCGCCAATAACTGGGTCGCCGTTTCGGTGCCCGGTAAGGTCGGCTGCTTCATTGTAATATACATAATATACTTCGGGTTCTTCGCGGGTGCCATGGCGGCAACTGAGTAGAGATAACTATCATCCCCGCTCAGATACCCAGACTTCCCGTTGCTGACCTGAGCAGTCCCGGTCTTTGCCGCGATCCGAACACCCTTGATCTTGTAGTCGCCACCAATGCCGTAAGACTTATATACAACGTCTTCCATGTGTTTTCTAACAGCCTTAGCAGTTGCTGCGGAGACCGGGTGCCCGATGACCTTTGTGCCATAGGATTTAACGGTTTTTCCAGTGTTTGGATCGACCACTTTACGAACAAGATACGGCTTCAACATCTTACCATTGTTCGCAATAGCAGACAATCCCTGCAGCATCTGAATGGCCGTGACTTGAATCCCTTGACCAAAGGCAGTATCGGCCTGTTCGATGGCCTTACTAAATTGAATACTGCCGGCTTGTTCCCCGGGAAGACCAAAGTTGGTCGACTTGAGGAACTTGAACCGTTTGATGTATTTCATCCAAGTCTTAGCGCCCATCTGTTGTTCCAAGTGCGCCATCGCAACGTTACTTGAAAGCGCAAACCCCTTGTTATAGGTAATGATTCCCCAACCAGACGTCTGCCAGTCAGGCACCACTTGACCGCCGACAGTATACTTCCCGGATTGATACGTTGCGTTTCCGTTATAGTTGCCACTGTCGATCGAAGCGGCCATTGTGAAAACCTTCATCGTTGACCCTGGTTCGTACAGGTCCTGAACAAGACTATCCCGCCAGGTGCCGTCCGTTCCCAGACCAGCACCCGTTTCAGGATTAAACGTTGGTCGCTGCGTTGACGCCACAATTTCCCCAGTCTTCGCATTCATTAAGACGGCGTTAAGTGACTTGGAATGCGTCTTTGATTGAAGCGCCGACATTTCGGTTTCAAGCAGCGTCTGCAGACGTGAATCTAACGTTGTGTAAACGTCGTCGCCGTTCTTGGCCTTCTTATCCTTCTGGGTCGTGCCCGGAATCTTGTAGCCGTTATTATCCTGCTTTTCCGTCTTGAATCCGTTGGTCCCAGTTAACAGACTGTTATACTGGCTTTCAAGGCCCATCGTCCCAGTAAGAACGCCCTTGCTGTTAGTGGCAGTGTTCCCCACCAAGTAAGAAGCAAACACACCGTTTGGATAAAGACGGGCTTGTTGCTGGACAAAATTAAGGCCGGTTAGATGCGCCTGCTCAATTTTGTTTCTGGTCGTCAGAGAAATATTTTGACCGGCCAGCCCAAATTCAACTTGGAACGTTTTGGCATTTGACGGCGTTAAATAAGCCAACGCCCGCTTTTTGCTAATGGGCAGATACTTGGCTAAAACAGTGGCGGTTTTTTTCTTATTCTGCACATACATTGGGCGCCCATCCGTACTCCGCTGCGTTTTATCTAAAACGGCATATAACGAATAGGTACTTGTATCCTCGGCAATCGGCTGGTTCGAGTCATCATAAATGGTGCCCCGCTGTGCCTTCACTGTCTGTGTTGCCGTGTACAATTTTTGGGCCCGCGCGGATAAGTTCACGTGTTCCACATTTTTTCCAATTGCGATATAAGAAAAACGAGCAATGAATAGTACAAACACACCCGTAATGATCAGAAATAGGACGCGTCCGAAGACTCTCCGATTACGTTGTGCTTGTTGACTAGTCACCGTTCGCTTAGGTGATTGTTTCATTTATTCACGTTCCTTATTTGGTTGTTCGATAGTGACAGACCGTCCTTCTTAGCAATCTTTTCAAGTCGGGACCGGTTAGAAAGTTCGTTGATTTCTTGACGCTTGTTGGTGTTCTTCGTTTGCAGGCTGGTAATTTGTGTATTCACATCCTGTAACCGTTGTTGTGCTGAAGATACCCCAATCTTCAGACTGACCAACCACACCATCATTGTAATCACCATTAAACTGCCAACTAACAGTAAGCATTTTTCAAATTTCGAAGTCGCCAAGTATTTTGGAAGCTTAACGGTTCGAGTTGCCGCTTTATGTAAAGGCTGTTCGTCAGGCGTTGCCTGGAACGGCTGCGGTGATTGCGTCGTTTGTCTTGCCAAATTGTTCAGAGCCATACTTCATCATCCTATTCCTTAATATAATGGTCACAAATTTACACCCGTTCGATGACGCGTAACTTTGCGCTGTGCGCACGATGATTTTCCGTTAACTCCGACTCGCTTGGTAAGATTGGCTTGCGCGTGATTAACTTAAAATCTGGTTTCATGTCATCCGGAATCACCGGTAACCCCGCCGGTAATTCAGGTAAGCTGCTTTTTTCTTTAAACATTGTTTTCACTAACCGGTCTTCGAGCGACTGAAAGGTGATGACACAGATCCTTCCCCCAGGATTGAGTCGTGTTAAAGCCTGCTCCAAAGACTGTTCAAGGGCGCCCAATTCATCATTGACCGCGATTCTAATTGCTTGAAATACTTTTTTTGCTGGGTGACCACCATGCCGGCGTGCTGCGGCCGGAATGCCTTCCTTGATCACCTCAGCAAGTTGTTCCGTGGTTTCGATTGGGGCATCTTGGCGATGTTGCTCAATTTTTCGCGCAATTTGTTTCGCAAAATGCTCCTCACCGTAGCGATAAAAAATTCTGACTAGATCCTGATAGGTCCATTCATTGACCACGGTCTTAGCACTCAGTTCCTGTGACTGGTCCATCCGCATGTCCAGTGGTGCGTCATACCGGTAACTAAAGCCCCGCTTGGCATCGTCGAACTGGGGTGATGAAACGCCCAGATCATAGAGGATACCGTCCACGTTTGAAACACCATGTGCGTCCAATTCAGACGCTAATTCTCGAAAATTATCATGAACCAAGGTTAACCGACCTGCTGCGATCTCATCAGCGTATTGCTGCTGATTAAATGTAATGGCCGCTTGGTCCTGATCAAAGGAAAATAACTGACCCGTTTGTAACTCGGTCAAGATTTTCCCCGTATGACCGCCACCCCCCAGTGTGCAGTCAACGTATTGACCATCTGATGCGACTTGTAAGTTTGCAACGGCCTCGTTCAACAAAACCGTTACGTGTCCATATGTTGCCATGTGTTTTGCGGTCACCTCCCACCGTGTGACTGTTAGTTTAAATATCAAAGTCAATTAAGTTCTCAGCAATGTCATCGAAATTCTCTTCAGCTTTGTCCGCAAAGGCGTTCCAACGTTCCTGACTCCAAATTTCGAACCGTTCGGACACCCCAACGATGACGCACTGTTTTTGAATTTCAGCGTGGGTGAGCAGTGGTTTAGGTAAGTTGACCCGCCCCTGTTTATCAAAGGCACACTCAGTTGCGGCAGAGTAGAAAAAGCGCACAAACGCCCGGGCATCGCGTTTATTTAACGGTAACGCTGCCAAACGTTTTTGTAGAATTTCCCACTTGGCCATCGGATAACCGAACAAACAGCCATCCATCCCACGAGTGATCACAAACGTTTCACCAAGTTGCTCACGAAATTTTGCTGGAATAATCAGTCGACCTTTGGAATCGATTGCATGCTCAAATTCTCCCATGAACATTCAACCGCCCCCTTTGTCAACTAATTTACCTAAAGTTTACCACATGCCCCCACTTTCTACCACACGTCACCCAACTTTTATATCAATCTTTTAACAAAATCCTTTAAAAATCTAAGAAACCCGCCAAACGTACGTTTGGCGGGTTTCTTTTTGGTCCTATTTTAAGTAAAATTCTAAAGTTTGTGCAACAATTTCACGAGTGGTTGTCGGCTTCATAATTTTTGCTGTTTTTTGTTACACAATCCAAAAACTGGCAACAATTGTCACGAGATACGCAAGCGTCAAAAAAATCAGGCTGGCACGCCAAAATAATAACAGGAACTGATCCCACAAAATCTCACCGCGTGCGAGTCCCCACACGACCGTCAAGAAGATCGCCCCGATCATCCAAATACAGATCATCGTGGCGAACCAGGGCGCATCCCAGGTATTGGTCAAGAACCACATAAAGACGAGCAAAATAACCGGCAACACGTCCAGCAACGGCCCGTTTTTCATTTTCGACAACAGTTTAATGCGTTTCAACAGTTGCCAAACCACTATGACGACAAGCAACAACCCGATTTGAACCAGTGGATTCGCCAACTTTTTTCACACCCCTCAATAAAATACCAACTCATTATATAGATAGTGTGGGTAAGATGCAAGTGCGCCAAAACTACAGCGTTTTCAGCCAGCACGCTTAGCGGTTTCGTAAACTAGCAAGCTTCTCGTGCCTAAACAGCGATTCCCCCCTCTTAGTAAGGGTTGTTCACAATCGGCGTATAGCCGAATTCACTGCAAAAACACGGCATGTAATTGCGCTGCTTTCCTAGTCGATAAAGCAACCTTAGTGGCTAGCAACAGCTCATATACTGATTTCTGAAAAACACCACCGGAATACAGGGAGTGCCAAATTGTGGAATGCACGGACAACAGTACTTATTATTTGATTCTTACTACCTAGTGGAAACGCGCTCAACAAGGCACGGGGCTACATAAGGGACTCTGGTCACAAGGTCCAGCGCATCTGCCGATGAGTGCTTGTGGCGACGTGCGTGACCCTTCTCTAGTGGAAACGCGCTCAGCAAGGCACGGGGCTACTGCATAAGGGACTCTGGTCACAAAAGTCAGGCCCGGACTTTTGTGACCAGAGTCCCTTATGCTCCGCCCCTAAACGCCTTGCTTCACGCTCTAAAAAAGACGCCGCACCTAAATGCGACGTCCTTGGCCATTCTAAGCCTGAAATGCTATTTTTTAATCTAACAACACGCCTAAAATCCGCCCCAAGAACCGATAGCGGTCGCAACCAGCGAGCCGACAGTAACAATGATCATTAACCACACGAAAACCATCGTGATTTTTTGAAAGGTCGATTTCTTTTTCTTTTGCATTAAGTTTGCACCACTTTCTAAAGGCTTTTCTATCTAAACAGTGTAACGTGGACGGCTCAGAATTGCAATTCTAAAATCTGAACCAGTCTAGTCACCAGGATCAGCAGGCTTTTGTTTATACACCTGACGCGGCTTGCTCCCGTCTTGAGGCCCAATAAAGCCCCCCTGTTCAAGATCATCGATCAGCCGAGCTGCCCGGTTATACCCGATTCTAAAGTGCCGTTGCAGTAGTGAGGTGCTGGCCTTCTGCTGGTCAACCACGAAGTCCAGTGCATCGTTAAAGAGGTCGTCCTCGGAAGACTCTGTATCCCCTTCCGCAACTTCTTCATCGCTCACCATCATCTGTTCATCGTACTCAGCGGGCTGTTCTTCACGAATAAAATCAGCAACGCGTTCAACATCCTGATCCGAAATGAATGCGCCCTGAACCCGAACTGGTGAATTTTGATCGATCGGCATGTAGAGCATATCCCCACGCCCGAGCAATTTTTCAGCACCGTTTGAATCCAAAATGGTCCGCGAATCCACCCCGCTTGAAACGGCGAAGGCAATTCGTGACGGCACGTTCGCCTTGATCAAGCCAGTAATAACGTCGACGGATGGCCGTTGAGTCGCCAAGATCATGTGAATCCCAGCGGCCCGGCCCATTTGCGCCAATCTGATAATGGCGTCTTCAACTTCGTTTGAAACAGTCATCATTAAATCAGCCAATTCGTCCACGATGACAACAATGTATGGCAGCACCGGAAGCGGTTTATCTGTTTCCTGATTCTGTTCCTGTACAAATTTGTTGTAACCGGAAATCTTCCGCTGACCAACCTTTGCAAACAGGTCGTAGCGTTGTTCCATTTCGTGCACGACCTTATGCAGTGCCCGGGCCGCTTTTTTGGGTTCAGACACAACCGGTGTCAATAAGTGGGGAATCCCATTATAAACGCTTAATTCAACCTTTTTGGGGTCAATCAGCATCAACTTAGCCTGACTTGGCTTAGCATTCATCAAAATGCTGGTAATGATCCCGTTGATGGCCACCGACTTCCCACTCCCAGTTGACCCGGCAATGAGGAGATGCGGCATTTTAGTTAAATCACAAGTGATAACTTTCCCAGTCACGTCACGGCCAAGCGGTACTTCCAACATATGTGCTGGTCCGTGGGGAACGGCTTCACTGACGTCACGAAACGCAACTGTCGAAATTTCCCGGTTCGGCACTTCGATCCCAATTAATGACTTGCCCGGAATCGGCGCTTCGATTCGAATGTCCTTGGCAGCCAAGGCCAACGCAAGGTCGTTTGACAGGTTCACGATTCGGGAGACCTTGACCCCAATAGCAGGATGAAGCTCGTATTCGGTCACCGAAGGCCCCAAATTAACGTGCTTCACTTCCGCATCGACACCAAAACTGGCAAGCGTTTGCTGCAAAATTTTAGTGTTCTTTTCAATCGTTTGATAATCATCCGTCTGATCCTTTTTCGGGATCGGCGTCAGTAATGACGTATCAGGCAACTGGTAGTTCGGATCATCATCCTGAGTTTGCAGCATTGACAGATCCGTATCGTCATCCTCTTCCGGTTTAGTCTGAGCAGCCGGCTTTGGCTGGCTCGCAACGCTGATTGGAATCTTGTCACTGGCCGGTTGCCGTTCGGAAACGGGGGTCGGTAACGTCTTCTCCTCCGGTGCCGTTAACGGTGCCTGACTCGTGGCAACTGTTTCTGACTGTTGTCGCGGTTTTGGCTTCGACTGTTTTGGTTTGGCCGGTTTCTGAGCTGCGCGTTGCCGCTGACGGGCAATGATCGACTGAACCCCGGTAACGAGACTGTTGCCCAGTCGCGTAATTCCCTGCCAAAGACGTGGCAGCCCTTTGAGAGTCCCTGAAATAAAACGGCCATGGGAATGTTAAAGAAGACCATGACACCGACGATCATCAGGATCACCGCAATAATTTGTGTGCCGATCAGTGAGACCAAAAAGTTTGTGATCGTCAGGAAGACTGCCCCAACCATGCCACCACCGATGTGCTGAGAAACGCTGCCGTTGGCAATATCTGAATTCAATAATTGCAAGGTATACGACACGAAGCCAGTGTGCTGGTCAGCAGCTAAAAACAGTGCTGTATGCAGCCACAAGAGTAAGCCCACGTACGCAATCCCAACCCCCACTATGAAGTGGCGTTTCAGGGTTGGTAATTTCCCAGTGATCAATAAAGCCAAGCCCACGGCACCACCAATGAGGCCGACAAATTGGTAGGTATCCCCCACCACAAATCGGATAAGGTTGGCTGCCAAAGTGCCAATAATGCCTGCTTGAAGCAGTGCCAAAAGGCAGACCAAGAGGAGGATCAGGCCAATAACGTTGCCCGTATACTGATGCTGCTGAGCGGCTGTCTTTCGTTTAGTCGGCCGTTTTGTTCCACCCCGGCTGGTCGTTTTTCGTCGTGTTTGTCGACGTTTTTGTGCCACAAAACTGCCCCCTTTTTACGGCAGTAACTGCCGTGTGTCTACATCCTCTAGTGTATTACTTGAGTTTATCGTTATCGTATAAATGGCTAATTTCCAAGTGATTAAAATCCTGTTGTCGCAGGACTTCATAGATTACGATGGCCGCTGAATTTGATAAATTCAGTGCGCGGATATGGCTATCATCCTGTGGAATTCGAATGGCCTGTTCAGCATGCTGACGCATAAATGGTTCTGGCAGCCCAGTTGTTTCCTTACCAAACATGAAGTAGTAATCACCGCCATTAACGTCTGTGTAATCCCGTTGAGTGTACCCGTGTTCAGCAAACTTCGATACAAGGAACAAGCGGGTAATATCTGGGACGGTCGCCATGAAATCCTGTAGGGTCTTATGGTATCGAATATCGACCTTATCCCAGTAATCTAACCCCGCCCGCTTTAAATGCGCGTCGTCCACCGAAAAGCCAAGTGGTTCGATCAGGTCTAAAATGGTGTCCGTTCCGGCACAGGTCCGCGCGATATTACCGGTGTTTGCCGGCATTAATGGTTCAAATAGTACGATATGATTAGCCATCAAAATTCTCCTTTTAGATATAGTTCACATGGTAATGGGGCATAAAAAAACGCAACTCCTCGGTGTTAGCACGGCGAGGAACTGCGTTAATGAAGTGCAAATTCGACAGAAGCTGACGATTTCTCGACATCCACTCCCGAACGATTTCTCAACCAGTAATTTAACATGAAATTAGAAAAGATGCAAGTTTTCGTAAAGATTTAATGAAGAAACACACTCATTTTTCAGACGATGATGACGCCGGTTGCTCATCTACGGCGTCATCTGTGTCAAAATCAGAATGTCGTCGGTACCAATCAAACCATTCGTTGACGATCACCTTAATGACCGCATACCCAGGAATCCCAAGAATGACACCCGGAACACCGAATAGTTTGCCCGCCGCTAGCAAGATAAAGATGATCGTCACCGGATGAATCGCCAAGGTGTTGCCTAGTACTAACGGTGAAATCACTCGGCCTTCCAGGGTCTGCTCAATCGCAAACACAATGAGAACCTTCACCAGCATCAACGGCGACACAAACGCCCCGACCGTGATTGCCGGAATCATCGCCAAAAATGAGCCAAGATACGGAATCAAGTTTAAGATACCAGAAACGATGCCAAGTAACAAGGCAAATTTAAGGCCGATGACCCAGTACCCTAGGGCAAACATCGCCCCAACGAAAAACGCGACGGTCAGCTGTCCTCGAATGTAGTTGCTGACTTGGCGATTCATGCTCGTCAGGATCCTTAAAAACGATGCTCGGTTGCGTTTTGGCACAAAGTGGGCCAGATACTTCGGCAGCTGGTGGCCGTCCTTCAGCAGGTAAAAAAGAATGAATGGCGCCGTGATCAGCGCAATCAAAACCGTTGAAACCCGCGATACCACACCAGCAATCGACGTCAGTGACGTTGACACCAGATCTGAACCGCGGCCCTTTAACAGGTTGGCGATTTCATCATTAAAGTCCGTCAACTGCTTATGTAGCGCTTCAAACGGCGATCCGGGTACCCACTGGGTCAAAAAGTCTTCCAAATGATTCCAGTAACGCGGCCAATTATCTAAAAGACTCACAATTTGCGCCTGGACAACCGGAATCAACGACACAACGCCCCAAATGAGCAATCCGAGGATCACAACAAACACCACGGCAATGGTCACGAGACGATTCACGTGAAACTTGGCCTCAAGTCGATCTACAAGCGGATTGATCAGGTAGTAGCCGACTCCTGCAAGCATGATGGGCACCCCTAATAAGGTAAAAACACCCTTCAATGGTGACCAGAGCCAGGGCAGCTTACTTAACATGAACAGATTCAGCAGGACCAGCAGCAAAATAATCAGTGCAACCACTGTTTTGCTATTTAGGATCCAGGCTGAAAACCAAGATCGAATCGGTTGTCGAGATTGTTTCATTTAGCACCCTCCCCAAAAACTTGCTATAATCATTTTAGCATAACACAAGGAGGAACCACTTCATGATTGAAGTTCCATTCATTGAAAATTACACGTCACTACCCGAAACACTGACTCACCACGACCACGTGATCGTGGCTGATAACCGCGCTGCCGGTGGCACAACACCAAGTAAGGGGGTTCTTGCAGAGGCGACCCTGTACGTCCACGACCAAGATGGCAGCATTGGCTTTCTCATCAAACCGCGTCAGGGTGACTACACCTACACGGACACTGAATTAAAAATCATGGAAGCTGACCTTCTGGAAGCCCAGCAGCTTGGTGCAGACGAAGTGATCTTCGCAGCGACCACCAAGAACCACCAGCTCGATAACGAGGCGATGGCCAATCTCATTGCAGCCGCGGGCGGGATGACTGTGACTTTAGCCGATGTTTGGGGCAGCGTGAATGCTCCTGATTCACAGACGTTCTCACAATTGACAGATAGCGGCGTTGAGCGCGTGTTGTTTGACATCGACACGGCGGAACAAGCCGAATGGACTGACTTTGTTGCTAAGGCAAAGGCGCAATCACTTGTGCCAGTGCCGATGAGTGCTGACCGTGCTAAGCTTGACGCATTTGCTCAGGATAATGATCTGAATTTGGCGGTTTTGAAATAAACGTTAAACGACCCTCATCGACCCTTTTGTAAATAAGTGATGAGGGTCGTTTTTTAAAAAAATTATTGTCGCACAGTCCTATCAAAATCTTGTTGCTCGGATGAAATCGATCTTTCTTGGCCACTGTGTCGCAAACGCATTTCGGACTATGGAAAGCGACTGTCTATTTCACATTGTGGAAACGCGTTTCGGAAAACAGAAAGCTGCATGTAAGCCGACTCTGACATAATGGCCAAGTTCGGGCCTTTATGTCAGAGTCGGCTTACACTCCGCTTCCTACCGTTTTCCTTCACGCTCTGCTACAGGTCCGGTGACACCAAAATCTTAACCTGTGATTTATCTTCAGCTAATGCTTTGATTCCCTCGTCAACGGCTTGATCAAGGCCAATTTCCTTAGTGATGATTTTCCGGAATGTGTCAGGATGGTTGTTGATAATGCCCAACACGGCTGGGAATGAGTTGTTGTAGCACAACGTTGTCGTGATATTGATGCCTTGCATGATCACGTCATCCGTCATGTTCATTGAAACGTCTTTACCAAACAGTGCAACAACTTGCAATGTCCCAGTCCGTTTTGTCACTTTCAGGGCTGTATCAAAGGTTGCCTGAACACCCGCACATTCAAACGTAATGTCGACCCCGTTTAGCAGGTCTTTACGAATGACTTCGTTAACGTCTTCTTCGGATGGATTAATCGTGTTTTCGATACCAAGTTCCTTAGCCTTTGCGAGGCGGACTTTTGAAACGTCCACAATGTAGACCTTGTTGGCACCACTAATTTTAGCAAGTAGTGCCATTAAGAGACCGATTGGGCCGGCACCCATAACTGCCACATTTTCACCTTCACGCAAGCCACTGCGTTTAACGGCTTCATAAACCACAGCAGTTGGTTCAGCAACGGCACCTAATTCAGGATCCATGCCTTCTGGCAGTTTGTGAGCAAAAACGCCCTGAACGTTTGCGAATTCCGCAAAGCCGCCATCTTGTGAGAAGCCTAAGAAGTTCCCGGCACCGTCTGCTGCAACGGCATTGTTACAGAAGTTATAGTCACCCTTCCGGCAGTTTTCGCACTTACCACACGCAATTAATGGTTCGATTGCAACATCGTCACCAATCTTGAGGGTGTCAACGTCCTTTCCGACCTTAACGACCTCGCCTGAAAATTAATGACCTAGTGTAATAGGAACCGTTTTGCCAGTCAGCGGATATGGTTGAGTTGGTAACCCCCAACCTTCCAAATAGGCATGGAGATCACTGCCGCAAATCCCGCAATACTTCACACGGACTTGGACTTCATCGTCCTTTGGATCATCGATCGTAACATCTTCAACCCGAACATCTTTTTCCCCATAAATTCGTACAGCTTTCATTCAAAAGGCCTCCCAAATTAACGACTAAGTATCGACTACATCTTCAGTCTACGAGAGCCGTTATGAAAACGCAACCATCAATTGTTACACCTGTTAACCATCTGATTTCTTACATAAATGCTGGCTTTCATGACAACAGTGTAAGACTTGATGCGACAATGCCGAATAAAAAACACCTGAGCCTGCTCACAGCCAGCTCAAGTGTTTTCATTTTGTCCAATTTAGTAGCAAACAATTATTTTGTTTCATACTCATAATGCGGCCTCATGCGTAATGAGTGACGCAAAATCCTGCGGCAGTGGTGCATAGCAGGTCACCTGTTTTTGTGCAAACGGATTGTAAAAACTTACCCGCGCACAGTGCAGTGCCTGTCGGTGGATCCACGGATTGGTCTGCTGACCATACAGAAAGTCACCAAGCAATGGATGACCCAAGCTTGTCAAATGGACTCTGATCTGGTGCGTTCGACCGGTATGCAATTGAACACGTAAAAGCGCCGCTTGCGGCATCCGTTTGATCTGCCAGTACTCGGTCAACGCTTGTCGGCCATCAGGCCGGACAGCGCGTTTAATGAACGACCCTGGCTCACGACCAATCGGCGCATTGATGACACCATGATTGTTAGGGAGTTGCCCTTGCACAACGCAGACGTACGTTTTTTGAATCGTATGTTGTTTTAACTGCGTATCCAAAACCGTGTGTGCAAAATGATGTTTCGCAAAGAGCACCACCCCACTTGTTTCCCGGTCAAGCCGGGTCACGATGTGCGTGACCTGGCTGGGCGCATGGGTGCGCACCAGGTAGCCTTTCACCCGGTTCACAAGCGCATCATCTGGGTAAAGATGAGACGGGACGGAAGCGACCTTTGCTGGCTTGTTAACCACCAGAAAATGGTCATCCTCGTACAGGATATCAAGCGCTGTCTGTGACGCCACAATGCGGTCGCTCCCAATTTCTGGTGGCAGCACAACGGTCAACACATCCGTATTGTGCATCATAGTGTTCACCCGGCGATTTTCACCGTTCACCATAATTTTGCCGCCCTGAAATTTAATCTGTTTCAGCAGCGTCCGGCTGATGCCGTTTTGGCGCATAAACGTGCGGACATGAATCGGGGTTTCTGCCTGATACTGCCAGGAAAACTCAGTCATTTGGTTTAACCCCGATAAATGACTCTGAGACCCGTTGCCAAAATTGGGTATGCCGGTATTGTGCGAAGGCAATCTTTTGTTTTGAAATCCGGTAAGTAATTGCCTTGACCTGCTGATGGCTGACCAGTTCGGTGTCACATGTCAGCAGCATTTCACCCTCCTGGGCAGGTTCAACGCGCACCCATTCGCTTGGTGAAATAATCAGCGGCGACCCCAGTGTCCGGAACACCCGATTGTTAATGGAGGCAATCTCAGACACTTGAATCGCTTCAAGTTCAGAGCTTAAAACCGCCCCGCCAGCTGATTTATTATAGGCCGTAGAGCCCGTTGGTGTGGACACACAGAGCCCATCGCCACGAAAAAGTTCAAACAATTTATCCTTAATATAGACGTTGGCCTGCATCGTCCCCATCGCCCGCTTTAAAGTGGACTCATTCAGGCTAATAATTTTTCATACGCCCCATTATCGTATTCAACGCCGATGTCTAGTAGCGGATAAGTCACGCTTTGGCCGTTATCGTTTGCCAAACTATCGATCAGTTGATCAACTTCATAGTCCCGCCAGTCCGTGTAAAAGCCCAAATGGCCCGTATGAATGCCGACAAATCGAATGCTGGCTAGTTGGTCTTGATAGTGGTGAAACGCCGTTAACAGCGTTCCATCGCCGCCCACCGTGATGACGATTTCCGGGTGGTCATCGTCGATCGTCAAGTGTTCTGCTGCGATCTTGGCTTTCAACGCCTCAGCGACCTTCCTTGACGACGGGCCGTCATTACTAAAAATTGCTATTTTCAAGAGTTCTCATCCTTTTCACGATCAGTTTGCTGAGATGACGAATCGTTGTCCCCCTGATCCGGGCGCTTCCCATAGGAAAACAGATGTTGCGCTTCCTGAATCTCTTCGCGAATCTCTGACATTTCAGTGTCAAGCTTAAAGGCCGCTTCCGCAGCACGCTGTAACCGCGCACTCAATTCTTCTGGAAACGCCCCCTGATATTTGTAATTTAATGAATGTTCAATGGTGGCCCAGAAATTCATCGCCAACGTTCTGACCTGAATCTCCGCTAAAATTTTTTTCTCCCCAGTCACCATCTGAACAGGATATTCAATGACAATGTGATACGAGCGGTAACCGCTTGGCTTCTCATTATGGATGTAATCACGTTCCTCCAGAATCGTTAGGTCCGTCCGCTTCCGAAGAAGTTCGACGACCTGATAAATATCCTCCACAAACTGGCACATGATCCGCAGGCCTGCAATATCTTGCATGTCCTGTTCCAACCGTTCTTCAGTCACGTGCCGCCTGGTCATTTTTTCCTGAATGCTGGCTACGGGTTTGACCCGCCCAGTCACAAATTCAATCGGTGGTCGTTGATTTTGGTTCTGAAATTGTTTGCGAATACCCCTTAATTTAATCTTTAGTTCATCCACTGCCTGTGTGTATGGTAGTAGAAAATGATCCCAATTTTCAATCAACATGGTCACCTCAGTTCTTTCAACAACTCACTTGTTTAATAGTAAACAAGCATAGTACATATTTTAGCATAGATGTTAAAAACCTAAAATCATAAACATCGATTTCAAAGATAATGCATTTCGCTTTACGAATCAATAATTTTATTGCATGATGGACAACATGGAAACAGGTGATGGGACGTCATTGTTTTTAAAACCATTAAAAAAGTGCCCATTGCTTGCAATTACGGTAAAAAGCTTTATGATTATTTTGAATCGATGGTCGTGTCACGTCACGACCTACAATGGAGGAAATTAATGTGTTAGAAGTGTACTTATTTATAAACCCACTGGGGAGTCGATGTATGAAGTCAGAGCAGTACATCCTAAAGCTGGCTGACGAAATATTCGATCACATTTCTTACCAATTCATTCCGTTGCTAACGCCACAAATGATTGATCAACAGTTGAAATGCGACCAAGAAGACTATCATGACTTGAGGTTGCGTAACCAGGTCTTTCAACTCCACTATCAAGCTATTCTCGACTATAAGGCCGCCCTGTTTCAAGGTAAGAAACGCGGCCGTCAGTTCTTGATGGCGTTACAGGATGCCCTCATCACAGATGATGAACATTACTGCGATGATCTGGTCATGTCAGTCGCCGACGAGTCACATCTAGATGTCGATATGTTTGGCGAAGATCGTCGCTCAGACATCGCAAAACGTGCCTTTCAAGCTGATCAGCGCCTAGCATCCGAAATGAAGGTAGAAGCCCCATCCACCGCAATCTTGTATAATGCAGATGTCTCAGACTACGGACTCATGTTAAATGATGTGACCGACCAAACACTATTCGAAGTTTGCGAAAATCAAGGGTTGCTGGCAAATCAGGCTTTAGCGAAACAAAAAACGGAAGACCACCCTAACTTTCACATTCTGTAGCACGCAATACCATTTTGGGTAATTGAGTTTGTGGTTTTGTGCAACCGTTTGTCTAGAGCGTGGAAGAAAGCGTCCAGAAGGTGGAGCACAAGAGGACTCTGACAGAAATTCCTGGGTTTGGAATTTTTGTCAGAGTCCTCTTGTGTGCAACCTTCTGCTTTCTGTAACGCGTTTCGGCACGGTAATCTAGAAAATCACTGTAATTTCATAATGATTGTCCTCCAAAAAGAATCCTTAGCTACACGCCAATTTCGGAGTGTGGCCAAGGATTCTTTTTGATTAGGTAAAAATACGAATTTCTTTCCGGCAATTTTTGGGTAACCACGCCAAACGCGTTTCGGAAAACAGAAAGCTGCTTGTAAGCTCACTCTGACGGAAATACCAGGTTCGGGCATTTCTTTGCCGATTCTCTGTCCTCAAGCCGAAACGCGTTTCGGAAAACAGAAA
>NZ_BBAG01000036.1 GCF_001311135.1 Secundilactobacillus paracollinoides DSM 15502 = JCM 11969 | reverse complement strand
TTTGTGACTCATTTGTTGTTACATTGTTAATAAGCGAATTGACGTTCGCAAATTACATTTGATCTCAACTTACAGTTGAGATGCCCTGCACTTTGTGAAACAAAACTTCGTTCAGTTTTCAAAGGTCTACATATCTTGTTAGCGTTGATAGCCAACAACTTAATCATTATAGCATCTCGATTTTAACGTGTCAACCATGAATTTGAATAATTATTTAATTCAAATTCACATTTCCAATTAAAACCAATCTGCAATTTGCTAACTAAATCCTTGCTATATCAGCAACGAACTTTATTAGTTTAGCAAATGCTGTCATATCTGTCAAGCAACGTTTTGAATATTTATTAATTCAAACTTGTCCGACTAGAACAGCTTACTACCAACTCACATAACTTGTCAACGACTAATTCAATGAATCTGTTGAATAATTATTCGAGCTCTCGCTTGCTGTTTTTCAACAACGCATATTATCTTATCAACTAATTCCATTCAGGTCAAGCCTGTTTACAACTTTTTTGAGAATTTGCCTCAATAATTTCATTCTGACTTTAATAAGCAACTAGTAACGATCGAGATTGCCACAGGTACACCCCGCTATACGTAATTTTATCGCCTCTCAACCATTACTAGCTTTAATGACATGAAAGCCCACACGAACTAAGTAAGTCTGCCTAGTCACGCTTTACTCGTGCTAGCTACAAATTTAAACTCAACCTGTTTAGTCCTGAAACTTCTGGCCAAAGTTAGCCACAACCAGACCGCAAAAAAACTGGCTACCTTCTTATAGAGGTAGCCAGTTTTTCACCAACTGTGTTGCCACAGTTACTTCAACTCAGGTGCATCCGTCTTATATGGAACTGCCTTGCCATTGCGTTTAGCAAGCACGCTAGTTGGATACTTCTTTTCAGCAGCCTTCAACTTAGCCATTCCATTGATGTACTTGTAGTTATAGTCTTTCTTATTCACCTTAGTGAACCCTTTTGGCGTATAGAACCGTAAGAGATCCCCTTCGATGACCCGATCAGACAACGAGAGTTCCGTCGTCACATAGTTTTGCAATTTAGTAATCTGTTTCTTTTGCTGACTCGTCAACGTAAGTTTCTTTCCCGTCGACGTTTGATAGACGGTACTGCCAACCTTGGTATACTTCGGTGTGACAAAGTCCCCATCACGGAAAGCAACAACTTGATTCCGCTTGTTCGACAGAAGATCTTGCCCGAACTGAATCGTATTGTTGTCCTTAACGCCTAACAGATCCATCAACGTAGGTAAGACATCGATCTCGCCACCATACGTGTGGTCGATACCACCTTTAAGGCCGGCAGAATGAATCATTAATGGTACTTTCTGGAACTGCGCCAGATCGTACTCATTCACGCTCTTTTTGCCTAACAGCTGTGCAATCGCAGCCCGGTGGTTATCCGATATCCCATAATGATCTCCATAGAGCATAATGACACTGTTTTTGTACAATCCCGAAGTCTTGAGGTACGTCAAAAATTCACCAAATGCTTCATCTAGGTAGTGCGCCGTTTGCACATAGGGATCAACCGTCTTATCACCAGTCTTGGTAGCTGGGAAATCGGTATTTTGCTTATCCAATTCATACGGGTAGTGGTTCGTCAGCGTAATCAGCTTCGCATAAAACGGTTGTGGTAACTGATCGAGGTACTGTGACGCCTGCTTAAAGAAGATCTTATCCTTTAACCCATAGCCAACTGAATAATCAGGTTTCGTTTTATAGTAACTAGAACTAAAGAAATATTCATACCCCCACGATTTATAGGTATTATCTCGGTTCCAGAAACTTGGCACATCCCCATGGAATGCAGCGTGGTATACCCCTTTTGGCTTAAGATCGCTGGTGCAGCTTGGAACGTGTTCTGCGTCCCATAGGTGGTCATCGCTGACCCTTGAGGCAACCCATACAACGAGTTTTCAAGCATCATTTCTGCATCTGAGGTCTTCCCTTGGGCAACCTGGTTGTAGAAATTGTCAAAACTCAGGGTATTTTTGTTCTTATAGAACTTGTTTAAGTTAGGGGTAACTTCCTTACCATCCACCTTATAATTGATCAAGAATTGCTGGAAACTTTCCAAATGAATGATAATGACGTTTTTACCCTTAGCCTGCCCGTAATACTTCACATTCGGACTCACTCGGTTACGGTTCACGAATTTCTTAACACTCGTGAGATCACTGGCATTTGCGTGTGCTCGCGTCGCACTTTCCTTTTGCGTTTGATACGCATTAAACGCCGCATATTCGTTTAACCCTAAGTACTTCACAATGTAATTATTGTCAAATGTTCTGGTCAATAACCCGGAACGGTCCGCATTGGCCATCCCGTATTCAGCACCCATTAACGAAAAGGCGAGCACGGATAAGACTAGCGCATACCGGCGTTTAAATGGCCGAACATCAACTCGGATCACGTGTGTCAGTAATAGGACAACTAACACGATAATATCCAAGAATACCAGGAAATCCGTTGGTCTAATAATCTGACCAATACTCTTCCCAAGGTTGTTTTGCACGTCCCCAGAGCCTTTGATCACACTAAAAGTTAGGAAATCAGAAAATTCACGATAGTAAATGATGTTCGCAAAGATCCAAATTGACTGAATCAGGTCAATAACAATCATTAACCAGTAAACTAATCGTCCCCGGAAATAAAGTGCGATGCCAAATAACAGCAGTGCAGCAGGTATGGGGTTAATCGCCAACAGGAACTGCTGCACGCTCCCCTTGGCCCCCAATGTAAATTCTGTCTGATAGGCGATATACGTCTTCACACAAAATAATAGGACAACTAATAAGTAGAACCCAAACACCGTATTCAGCTTATTCGTTGACCCCTTGATCTTTCCCGACATAATCCAATGCCTCCACGTTAGAGTTAACAAATGCCATTATATCTAATCTTACCGAAATAGCAATTTCACGCTAACTTCTTTGAAAAAACTTCACAACTCATTAACGAAACTGATACATATAAGTAATGAAAATGATAAAACAAAAACTATGGTTGCCCATAGTTTTTCGTTAATTATTGGTCAGTAACTCAAACAATTCAATTGCTACTAAATCAATGTTATCAAACTCAAAATGTTCCTTGCCCTGATATTCATCCAACGTGTACGTTTTCGTTTCGGAATGATACGTCACCTGAGCCTGTTCAACACCGTTAACTTCGAAGCGCCGTGGTTGTGGTTCGTCACCAGCATCTTCCTGCATTGCTTTCAGTCGATTAATGATTCCGATTAATTGTGATTCCTCCATGAGAATCCCCTTTCCGATTTCAAATTGACACTCTAATTTTACCAAAGAATCGCCCCATGCGCACGAAATTCTTGTAAAACGAGGGATTTTTTTAAGACTGTCTCAGAAACCGCAACCTGTCGCGTTGTTCGCATTGGGAAAATGGTGATATAAACACCCCCCTAAGGCCGTGGATGGTGAAACATCTGTGGCTTTAGGGGGGTGTTTTGAGATAACACTGTCTAATTATGTTTTATTGAGTCATAAAGTAGCAGGTTACCTTATCGCAGCGTCTGAATGGAAAGTCGATTCGGACTTATCAGCTGGGTGGGTATGGCTGCTGGCTTGCTTGGCCTCCGTGTCGAAACGTGTTCCGCAAGGCTAACGTGTAACGGACGCTGACCAAAAAGTCAGAACCGGACCGCGTGTTTTATCAGCCGAATGCGTATGGCTGCTGGCTTGCTTGGCCTCTGTGCCGAAACATGTTCCGCAAGGCAAGGGGCGGCCATGTAACGGACTCTGCAAAAATGCCAAGTTCGGGCATTTCTGCCAGAGTCCGTTACATTCTGCCCCTTAACCGCCTTGCTCCACACTCTAGGCCTCATCCGCCCTTTGCGACGTATGCGAATCTTGAATGCGTTTGAACATTCTTTCCATGTCTGTGTCGGTAAAATGAATCAACACTGGCCGGCGTGGGGGCAGTTAAACGGGTTTTCTGCTGACTTTAGATGCACCATTAAGGCATTTGCCTGTTGGTCGTCCAAGTGGTGGTTCGCCTTAATTGCCCGCTTACAGCTCATCATAATAGCCGTCTTTTCGCGGAATTGGGCAACCGTTAAATGACCATCTCGAAGCACCCAGTCGATCATTTCTTTGATCGTATCGGACTCCTGACCTGCCTTAAACCAAGTCGGGTGTTGCCGCACAATGATGCTGTTTGGTCCGAATTGTTCTAGATGCAGACCCACACTCGCTAACATGTCCACTTGGTCCATAATTTTCAACATGTCTGAAGTGGCGTAGTCTAACACAATGGGCACCAGCAACCGCTGCTGATCATCGGCAACCTCCCCGATGGCCTTGCGGTAATACTCATAATTGACCCGTTCCTGAGCAGCATGTTGATCCATGATGTAGAGCCATCAGGTGACTGTGCCAATAAATACGTCCCATGGTATTGGCCAATATAGGTCAATTCAGGGAACCGTTCCTTTCGCTCAGAAAACAGATCCGTTTCGTTTGCCGGTTGTGCTGAAGGTGCCTCGTCATCCGTAGTGCGCTCAGATCCTGATGTCGTTTCTAAAGTAAACGGGCCGGCACTTGTGTTTTGATACTTCTGATCAAAATCAGCCAGCGTGTCAGACTGCAATTGCGCCTTATCGGTGATCATAATGGGATCGACTGTGCCATCATCAGCATCAAATTCTGGTGGTTGTGGGGCAGCCGACGCCGTGCGATCTTCCGGTACTGGTAATTGAGTCTCCGGTGCCGCGCTCACGGTCAGTCCGGCAGACCATAACGGATTCTTCGGGGCCTCAGGTTGCGACTGACGTGTCACTAAATTAGCATTGGCCCGCGAAATAGCTTCCAAGTCACCAGCTAATTTTTGCGTGTCGAGCTGCGGTTCATCGCTACCTTGAAGATTACTTAACGCATCCGGAATCAAATTCTGATTCGCAAGCTGCCGACGAATCGCCTCGCTAATCACTTCAGAGAGCTGCGGTTCCTTACTGATACGGACTTCCTGCTTCGTTGGGTGAACGTTAACATCAACGAGTAACGGATCCATTTCAATGTTAACCACGGCCAAAGGATAGCGACCGACCATTAATTTCGATCCGTAGCCGGCAATGATGGCTTTTGTTAGGGCATAGTTTTTAATGTACCTGCCGTTCAATAGTACTGACATGTAGGCCCGGTTCGCCCGCGTCAGTTCTGGCAGGGACACGTAACCGCTAACTTTAAAATCAGCATCCTTGCCCTTGATGGCCAACATCTTATTCGCCTTGTTAAGGCCATAGACGTTGCCGATGACCTGCAGAAGGTCGCCGCGACCCGCCGTCCGCATCATTTCACGCCCGTTATTCGCAAGTGAAAATGAAATGTCCGGGTGGCCAAATGCCAATCGATTAACGATATCAACGATCTTAGCCAGTTCTGTATTCAACGATTTTAAATACTTCAATCGGGCTGGCACGTTAAAGAACAGGTCCGTCACTGTGATGTCCGTCCCCCGGCGCGCCTCTGCGGGCTTTTGGGTCTTCGTTTGACCACCGCTGATGTGGATCTCAGTGCCTTCGCCGCCGGTGGACGTGACCATCACAACGTCAGCAACCGACGCAATACTTGGCAGCGCCTCACCACGAAACCCCAACGAGTGAACGCGGAAAAGATCCTTACGATCCGTTATTTTGCTGGTGGCGTGTCGTTTGAATGCCAGCGTCACCTCATCATTGGCAATGCCGCTGCCATCATCGATCACCTGGATTTGTTTTAACCCAGCCTCTTCAACAATGATATCGATTTCGTGACTACCCGCGTCAATTGCGTTTTCAACTAATTCTTTGACAACTGATGCCGGCCGCTCGATAACTTCACCAGCTGCGATCTGATCCGCTAGTGTTGATGATAATTCGTGAATTTGCGGCATTCTCTCACCTTCTCATCGTACCGTTTCTATTTTTTCTTGGTGGCTTGTTGCTGCCACTTGTAACTTGATTCATGACTTCCATTGGCGTTAGTGCCATTAGATTAAGCGACTTGAGCTGTTTTAGCAACTGATCAGCTTCAGTACGCTTCTTCGTTGGTTCAGGCGTCCCAAAGAGTGACAGTTGTGTATCCTCGCCATCATCAATTTCAGGTGTAAGGGCTCATTTTCCGATTCCCGAACAGTTGTTCTTTTCTGCTCTTCGACCGTTTCAGCCGGGACATCCTCCACCGACTGTGCCTCGCTTGAAGTTGCGGCAACGATGGGCTTATCCTGATCATCCTTAGTCTCTAACCGGGTCAAAATCTGGTCTGCTCGCGTCAGCAAACTATCAGGCAACCCAGCAAGTTTCGCTACATGGATCCCGTAAGACTTATCAGCAGGACCATTTTGCATCTGGTGCAGGAAGACTAATTCGCCATCTTTTTCAACCGCGCCAACGTGCACGTTTTTCAACTCTGGCAAACTCTCTTCCAAAACCGTTAATTCGTGGTAATGAGTCGAAAAGAGCGTTTTGGCGTGAACCCGATTATGCACAAACTCAATAATCGCCTGCGCCAATGCCATCCCGTCATAGGTCGCCGTCCCGCGTCCAATCTCGTCAAAGAGGATCAGCGAATTAGCGGACGCGTTCGCAAGTGCTTCATTAGCTTCCTTCATTTCGACCATGAACGTACTTTCACCGGAGATCAGGTCATCTGCTGCCCCAATTCTGGTGAAAATCTGGTCAAAAATTGGCATTGTGGCACTCTTAGCGGGGACAAAACACCCCATCTGCGCAAGAATCACAGTTAATGCTAGCTGTCGCATGTAAGTACTCTTCCAGACATGTTGGGACCAGTAATCAGCAGAATGGTCGTTTGATCATCCATCAAAATATCGTTTGGGACGTATTTTTGCCGCCCTAACACCTTTTCAACGACCGGGTGCCGACCCTCAATAATTCGAAGTTGATGGCCACCCTTGGTCAGTGTTGGGGCAACGAAGCGGTATTTTTCACTGACGTCCGCAAAACTTTGCAGCACATCTAGTTCCGCCACCGCGTGCGCTAACGTCTGGATGCGTTGAATATTTTGCTTGACCATTTCGCGCAATTTAACAAACAGTTGGTACTCAAGGTCAGTTGATTTTTCCTCAGCTTCCAAAATCAGCCGTTCCTTTTCCTTCAGTTCCGGCGTAGTAAACCGCTCTGAATTGGTCAGGGTCTGTTTGCGTTCATAGCGCCCCTCCGGCAGCTTGCTAAGATTGACCTTCGTCACTTCGATGTAGTAGCCAAACACCCGGTTATAGCCAATCTTTAAATTATTGATACCGGTGGCCTGGCGTTCCGAAGCCTCCATCTCTGCTAACCATTGTTTCCCGTTATGCATGGCTTCACGATAGGTGTCTAACTGATCATCGTATCCATCCTTGATAATGCCGCCGTCCGTCACAGAAATCGGCGGGTCCTCGATAATAGCCTGTTCGATGGCATCCGCAACGTCATCGTTAGGATCCAAATTATTTAAAATATCGTCAAACGTGCCGTCCTCAAACTCCCCTAGAACGTGTTGAATCTTAGGAATCTGGTTCAGCGACGTTTTCAGCTGAATCAGGTCACGCCCGTTTACACTCCCAAAAGCGACCCGACCAGCAAGCCGCTCCAGATCGTAAACCTTCGTCAGTTCCTCTTGCAGGTTATGACGTTCAAAATATTGGGTGACCAAAGCCCCCACTTTATGCTGTCGAGCAAGGATCTCGTCACGCGTCACCAACGGACGGTCAAGCCACTGTTTAAGCAACCGACCACCCATGGCAGTTCGCGTTTCATCCAGTAACCACAGTAACGTGCCGGATTTCTTGCCGGTGCGAATATTTTGTGTCAACTCCAGATTTCGCTGGGAATAGTGATCCATTTTTAAAAAATAAGATGGTTGATAGACGACCGCACGCTGCAAATGCGCTAGACTACGCTTTTGCGTGGTCACAATGTACGTTAACAGATGCTTTAAAACAGCATTTTGTGCCACATCTGTCACATCCTGAGTTAAGTAGCTCAGTTCCGACTGTTCCGTCACATCGTCCTGATGAGAAACCAGGATGCCAATCTGGCTGATTTGCTGACGTTCGTCATCCGTAACACTTTGGTCAACAACGATTTCCTTCGTTTGTAAACTCATGACTTCATTGACAACCGCTTCAAAGTTTTTGAGACTGGCCACTTTAAGTTCACCCGTCGACAGGTCAGCATAGGCAAACCCGTAGTCTGTGGCAGTCTTTGTCAACGCGGTCAGGTAGTTATTGCGTTTCGCATCACCGATTCCAGTGTCGGTCTGGGTACCAGGTGTCACCAGTTGAATGACTTCCCGTTTCACCATTCCTTCAGCGAGTTTCGGATCTTCCACCTGCTCACAAATGGCCACTTTATAGCCTTATCGACTAAAATATCGACGTAGTTTTGAGCTGCCCGGTGAGGCACGCCACACATTGGAATTTGATTTTCAGCACTTGCGTTGTGACTTCGAGAAGTCAGCGTTAATTCCAATAATTGCGAGCCTTTGATGGCATCATCGTTAAATAGTTCATAGAAGTCACCGATCCGGTAAAACAAAAAAGCATCCGGGTACTGGTCTTTAATTTCTTGATATTGCACCATCATTGGTGTTTGTTTTGCTGCTGAGGGCAAGCTCTTCACCTCTTAATTAAAATAGGGATGCGCATCACTGATCAAAATCGGCTTAATTTTTGTTGCTTGGCCATTTTGATCATTAATATCGATCACACATCCTGATAAAATACTTTTTTCATCTTCATCAACAACGTACCGCGTTGGCCGTTGCGTCAGGAACCGACTGATGACACCCTCTGACTGCATGCCAAGAATGCCGTTATCAGGCCAGTCATCCCGGCATCCGTCATAAATGCTGTCCCACCAGGTAAGATCTGACCATCCGTGGTCTGTACGTGGGTGTGCGTCCCAACAACTGCGGACACCTTTCCCTGAAGATAGGTCGCCATCGCGCGTTTTTTCACTCGTGGCTTCAGCATGAAAATCTAAAAAGATAATGGGGGTCGTTTTCCGAATTTCGGTCACTAACGCATCAGCTGCCGTAAACGGATCATCCAATGGTGGCAAGAACACCCGTCCTTGAAGATTGATCACAGCAAGTGTCGCTTGATTGACCTTCAATTGTGTCCACCCGCGGCCAGGCACATCTTTGCCGGGATAGTTGGCAGGCCGGACTAATTTCGTTGTGCCGTCAATAAATTCAAAAATTTCTTTGTTATCCCAGGTGTGATTCCCCATGGTGACAACGTCGGCGCCGCTAGCAAGCAACGTCTTGTATATTGCCTGACTGATGCCCCGCCCAACTGGTGTGGAATTCTCACCGTTCACAATCGTCGCCTGTGGCTTGTAATCCCGTTTCAACTGAGGTAAATAGGTCTCAATCATGTGAACACCGCGGTCACCCACAACGTCACCAATAAATAATAATCGCATACTGATCCTCTAATCTAATTGTTTTATATCATCGTATTGGACTATTTTAACATGGTTTGGGGGTGGATGGAAAAATAGAGTGCGGAGAAAGGCGGTTAGAGGGCGGAGTGTAAGACACGCTTGCAGAAATGCCCGAACCTGGCATTTTTGCAAGCGTGTCTTACACAGGAGCCTCTGCCTTTCGGAGCACGTTTGGACGCCAAATAAGCGATGAGCCAACATAATCCGCCCCTTTATCCAAAAGAACAGCCTCAAACGACTGCATACCCCCACCGTCCCATACCACATCCCCAGATAGACACAATTTCACTACCAACTAGCCAACACCCCCGCCAACTTTCCAAAACAAAATCAAAAAAACAAGGCCACCAGCTCATCACGAGCCAGCAACCTCATTTCCTGGTTATTCCACATTATTTTGCGTACGCTACCGATCGCACTTCACGAATGACGGAAACCTTGATATGACCTGGATAATCCATGTCAGACTCAATCTTTTCCTTAATGTCGTGCGCCAGTGTCACAGCGTCTAAATCTGAAATTTTATTTGGTTTAACAATGACGCGAACTTCTCGGCCCGCCTGAATTGCAAATGATTTTTGAACACCATCGAACTCGTCGGCAATTGATTCTAATCGTTCCAAACGGTGAATGAAGCTCTCTAAGGAGTCGCTTCGTGCACCTGGACGACTTGCTGAGATAACGTTTGCGGCCCCCACTAACTCTGAAATAATGTAGTGCGATTCGCTCGTTTCATCATGGGAAGCAATGGCATCGATCACCACTGGGCTTTCCTTGTATTTCTTAGCTAAGTCAACGCCGATCTGTACGTGAGATTCTTCAACATCATTTTCAACCGCTTTACCAATATCGTGTAATAATCCTGCGCGTTTTGCTAGCGTTACATCCTCACCTAATTCAGCTGCAAAAATCCCTGAAAGTTTTGCAACTTCAACTGCATGTGTTAACACATTTTGACCATACGAAACCCGGTAATTCATTTGGCCTACGAGCTTGATCAGTGCGGGATGCATTGAATGAATCCCGAGATCAAAAACCGTTTGCTCGCCAAGATCCTGAATGCGTTCATCCAGTTCTTTGCGCGCCTTTTCAACCATCTCTTCAATTCGAGCTGGGTGAATCCGGCCATCCTGAATTAACTTTTCAAGCGCAATCTTGGCAACTTCTCGCCGTAATGGGTCAAAGCCGCTTAAAACGACTGCTTCCGGGGTGTCATCAATAATTAAATCGATGCCGGTTAAGGTTTCTAACGTCCGAATATTGCGCCCTTCACGCCCAATAATCCGGCCTTTCATATCGTCATTAGGCAGTGTGACCACGGAAACCGTTGTGTCGGAAACCATGTCCGCACCGCTACGTTGAATCGCCTGAACGATCAAGTCCTTCGCTTTTGCATCAGCCTCTTGGGCTGCTTGCTGAGTGGATTCTTTGATCATCTTGGCGCGTTCCGAAGCTAAAGTCTCCTTAGCTTCGTTAATAATCAGGGACTGTGCTTCCTCTTGTGAAAGCGCAGCTGCTTCTTCAACGGCATCTTGCCGTTTTTGAATAAGGGAGTCTGCTTGCTGTTGTAATTTAGCAACTTTTTGCTGCTCTGAACTCAACTTATTTTCCTTGCGTTCAAGAGCATCTTCCCGCTTTTGAAAAGCGTTATCTTTACGATCAAGTGCTTCTTCTCGTTGTAACACGCGATCTTCCTGCTTTTGAATCTCGTTGCGTTGCCGCTTAAGATCCTTTTCTGCTTCTGATCGGTAACGATGACTGTCCTCTTTCGCCTCTAAAAGCGTTTCTTTAGTTATCAGTCTCAGCCTGCTTTTTCGCATCTGCTAAAATTCCCTGTGCTGTTTCGTGAGCCGCGTCCAACTTGCGTTCGTAAACGGACTTATGCAGGACGTATCCGATAACAGCACCTACAACGATAGCGATGATTGCGAGGATTATTTCCGGAATACTCATGATTCCACCTCCGCATCATCCAAAATGGTGATTGATAAATCAGTAATTTTTTAGATGTTAATGATTATTGACACAACTAGTATTCTAATGTTTCTAAATAGGTGTGTCAATAAAACATCCTCTCTGGAGACCACAATTACCACGATTTCTCAGATTAGACCCTAAATAACTCTAAAAAAATGAAAATTACATGAGATTTGCTTGGTAAGCAAAACTGAATCTACGAAAAAGAGACGCCCACTTTTCTGATTGGAAAAGTGGGCGTCTCTTAGGGTGTTGCTTTATTTTGCATCTTCAGTATCGATATCCAACGTTTCGACGTCACTTTCGTCAGTCGACGCCTCGGCGTCCTCACCGTCCATGTTATAGGCAGCTCGAACCTTGCTTGTGATCTCAGCCATTACTTCTGGGTGGTCCGCTAAGTAACCCTTAGCATTTTCACGGCCTTGGCCGATTCGATCATCACCGTAAGAATACCATGACCCAGACTTGTTGATAATTTCTTTTTCAACAGCCATGTCGACCAGTTCACCCGTTTGAGAGATTCCTGAGCCATACATGATATCGACTTCGGCACGCTTAAATGGCGGTGCTACCTTGTTCTTGACGACTTTGATCCGAACTCGGTTCCCGATAATATCGGTGCCCTCTTTGATCTGTTCAGCACGCCGAATTTCAAGCCGCACAGTGGCGTAGAATTTCAGTGCCCGACCACCAGGCGTGGTTTCAGGATTACCAAACATGACCCCAACTTTTTCACGAATTTGGTTAATAAAAATCGCAATCGTGTGGGTCTTGTTGATTGTTCCAGACAGTTTACGCAATGCCTGTGACATCAACCGGGCCTGCAGCCCAACGTGGGCGTCACCCATTTCGCCATCAATTTCCGCCCGTGGTACAAGTGCCGCCACGGAATCCACGACGATCATGTCAACCGCACCACTAGAAACCAAGGCATCGGCAATTTCCAATCCTTGTTCACCAGTATCAGGTTGTGATAACAACAGGTCATCAATATTAACGCCTAAGTTAGTTGCGTATGCAGGATCCAATGCGTTTTCAGCATCAATATAGGCAGCAGTGCCACCCTCTTTTTGGACTTCAGCAACTGCGTGAAGCGCCACCGTCGTCTTACCAGAACTTTCAGGGCCGTACACTTCAACGATCCGTCCCCGAGGATAACCCCCAACTCCCAAGGCATTGTCTAATGCCAGGGAACCTGATGAAATCGTTGAGATCTTGGTATCAGCAGCATCCCCCATTCGCATGATGGAGCCCTTACCAAAGTTTTTTTCAATTTTCTTTAACGCAGCATCCAGTGCTGCTTGTCGTTCGTCAGCCATTTCAGTCCTCCTTATGAGCCATTTACTAGATAAACTATACCGACTTTATCGTAAAAAGCAAGAAAAATCGAACAAAAGTTCGCATCTTAATCTGTCGTTAATTTTTGCCGAATAAGGTCGAGACCAGTGAGCACTGAACTGCGCCGAATCTGCGCCCTACCGTTAGCAAAATGATACAGGTGAGCCTCTGCCGGCTGGTCTTTAAACGCGATACCGATCCAGACTGTTCCAGCTGGTTGGCCTTCCAATTTGTCAGGGCCGGCAACGCCAGTGAACGAAACAGCAACGTCTGTCGCTAGTTTGAGCTTTGCCTGCTGCGCCATCCAAACTGCCGTTTCTTCACTAACGACCCCAAAGTCATCTACGATGTGCTGTGGAATCGACAGCAGGGAAACCTTTGCTTCGTTTGCGTAAGTGACAAAACCACCTGGAAAGACGGCAGAAACGCCCGGAACGTCTCCCAGAGTGCTTTGGAACTCACCCGCTGTTAAACTTTCGGCAGCCGTGACTGTGAGCTGTGCATCTATCAGCTGGTGAACGACCACCTGAGCAAGGGAATTATCATCCCCATAGCCGTAAAAGTATTGTCGATCACGTTCTAAAACGTCCTCAACCATGCCGTTGACTTTGTCCTCAGCTTCCGCCTGTGTCTTCGCCGTAGCAGTGATGCGTAAAGTAACCTCTCCTACCTTGGCATAGGGGGCAATGGTGGGATTGGTCTGGGCATCGATCAAATCCCCAAGGTTCGTCACCAATTCCGATTCACCAATGCCAATAAACCGCATGACCTTAGAAAAAATGACACCTTGGTTCGTCCCTTTTGCCATCAACCGCGGCATCAATTGCTGATCGACCATCACGGTAAATTCCGATGGCGGACCCGGTAACAACACCACGTCAGCGCCATCTGGATCACGGTAAAGATCGCCAACCGCGAATCCCGTTGCGTTGGGCAGCGTGTCTGCATGTGCCAACTTCAATGCCTGCAACTGATTGTTTGGCGTGTTTAATCGGCCACTTTGTTCCTGAAAGGCAGTAATTTTAGCAAGTGCATCCTCATCCGTGACCAAGTCTTCACCCAAGGCATGTGCCACAACCTGTTTTGTCAGGTCATCCTTCGTCGGGCCTAACCCACCGATCAAGATAACCAAGTCACTTCGATTCTGAGCCGTCTTAAAGACCGCCTCAAGTCGTTTAGGATTATCCCCCACAACTGTTTGGTAGTAAACATTAATGCCGATACCGGCTAATTTTTGGGCCAAATACGCGCCATTAGTATTCGCAATCTGGCCGAGCAGCAACTCAGTACCAACGGCAACAATTTCTGCGTTCATCTAGGTCTCTTCCTTTCTCAAACAACTACGACTAGTGTACACGATAATTGTTCGGTTTGTCTGAATTTGTGTTCGATGCGTCATTGACCCATCTACCCTATAATGACGTTTTGGTTGGGGGATTGTTTTTTTATTTTTTGAAATGATTGGGGCTGGGTAGGATTATTTTTGCTTAGCATGGGGTGTTGCGTGCTTTATTGATTTGGAGATTGTAAAACCCTCATAGTGGCATCCGATTTTTCGGGTGTCACTATGAGGGTTTGAGTTGATTTTTTGTTACAGCGCTGGAAAACCTTTCTAGGCTTCCGTGCCGAAACGCGTTCCGGAAAACTGAGGGCGGAGCGTAAGGGACTCTGGCAAAAATGCCAAGACCAGGCATTTCTGCCAGACGTCCCTTACGCTCCGCCCTCACCCGTTTTCCTCCACGCTCTTACTCATTAAACGAATCCGAGAACACACTTCGATTCTGCACGAAGTAATCGATTCCCGAGTAAATCGTAAAGAACAGGCACACGTACAGCAGGATCGTGCCCAATGGGAAGTGCCAGATTTGGAAGAAACAGTTGTTTAATAACAGGAAAATGATCCCCAGCATCTGTGAAAAAGTCTTGATCTTACCTGGCATTGCAGCTGCCATCACCTGACCGTCGTTTTCAACGATAATCAGCCGCAGACCAGTCACTGCTAACTCACGGCACACAATAATGGCGACGACCCAGGCTGGTGCCTTACCCATAGCAACCAGAATAATGAATGCGGTCATCACGATCATCTTATCGGCTAAAGGATCCGCAAACTTGCCGAAATTCGTGACTAAATGATTGCGCCGGGCAATCTGACCGTCGAGAAAGTCGGTGATCGACGCCACCGCAAACACGATTGCGGCAACGATCTGTGTCACTGGAATCGCCGTTTGCAGCCAGGTCACTGTTCCCCAGTCCATTGGTAACACCAACAATAATAAGAAAATCGGAATTAGGATGATCCGCATTACGGTTAATTTATTTGGTAAATTCAATTCCATTGACCCCCATGATTTGTTTTGCGACGCATCTAGACGCCGGATTGACACCCTGAAAGCCACTGCTAACACTCGCGGCTCTTAATACTCATTCCAGTTTACACAGTCTGTCGTTTTTACACAAGCACATTTCAGCCCAATCACCGACTGTTATCAAAAAGAGACCACGGAATCAACAATTCCCGGCCTCAATGTGTTACTTAAATTCAACTGTAATGTTTTGGACTTGTGATGATGTTGTCGTAGACGAACTACTGCTCGTTGTCGTACTGCCAGTCGTCGTTGACGAGGTGCTGGCCGCAGATGACGTTGACGTCGTTGAAATCGGCACCTTGTGTCCACCGATCTTCACTGACGTTGATGGCGCGTTTCCTAGATTGATCGTCACAGAAGTTGCGGATGCGCTCACTTTAACGGAATGTGAGGCGTTAGCCGTCAATGTCCCAGAATAAAGTGAACTGCCGCTTGCCGTAATTGAGACCCAGGCGCTTGCTGTGCTAGCCAGCGTAATGGTCTTCGTTGAAGGCGCGTTTTTCATCTCGTAAGTGGTCGTTGAACCAGAAGTAGACAGTTTTTTAAATGATACGCTGTTGGCTTTCTTACTACTTGAAGATGTCTTCTTCGAGCTGGACTTCTTTGATGACGCTGAAGAAGATGACTCACTTGAACTGCCCGAAACGGAAACGGAACTGGAGTCCACGTTTGACGAACTGCTCTGCTGTGACCGTTTAGTGCTGGCTAACCAGATACCGACCATCACGATCACGACAACCACAACAGCAATCACGATTGGTACCTGTCGTTTGACCTTTGCGACCCGGTCGTCTTCTTGACGCTGGGCTGAACGGGTCGAGGGATTCTCTTCGTTCACCCGGTCAACGTACTCCTGCGTTTTCGTACTTGGCAACTGGTCCGCATACTGGTCTAACAGCTCACCGCCATCAAGTCCAACTGTATCCGCATACTGTTTGATAAACGCGCGCACATAAAAGTCCCCTGGCAGATCAGAGAAGTTTTCGTCTTCAATTGCAATCAGATACCGTTTTTGAATCTTGGTCGTCTGTTGCAGATCATCCAGCGTATACCCTTTGGCAATTCTGGCGTCACGTAAGGTTTCACCTATTGATTTGTTATTTTCACTCATAAAAAGATTCTCCACCTAATAAAAATGTTCTTATTTCACACTAAGTATAGCATATGGTTGAGGATGATTTAACGCCGAATTCCGACATTATCTGATTTTAAGGTTTTCTTAACCGGCTTCAGGTGCCACAATGCGTTGCACGCTAATGGCTTCCGGTTTCAGGAACTGGTCGAGGGCCGCGATGACATCATCAAGGGTCAGCTCATCAATGATCGCCGCTTCATCAAACAAATTGCTTGGTGCGTACAATTGATCATCAAACTGGTTCGCAATGGCCTCCAATGAATTAAACGCGGTAATGGTGCTGCCAAATTCCTCACGTTTTGCGAGATCAAATGTCTCTTGAGTACCCTTTAATTTATCCTTAGCCTGTGCCAGAATTGCTAACAACTCAGTCTCAAACGCTGCTGGATCCTCGGTTTCGCCCGCCAAAACAACAAAGTGAGCGCCCCGCTGGACTTCAATATTATACCCAAAACTGTCATCGATCACGCCCTGGTCATACAACCGCAAAAAATCTGGTGCGGTGTCGCCAATCAGTAATTCCATCCCGATCGATAAGGCATCCTCAAACTTAAGCCGGTCACGACCAGTCGGCAGCTCATCCAAGCCGCGAATACCGATCGTCACTTTTGGCCGTTCAACAGGCATCGTCAGCGTTCTGCGCCGGACAATATCACTGCCATCCCGCAGCGGAACCAACGATTGACGCTTAATTGGTTGCGGTTCACCAAAGTCTTTTTGCGCTTGGTTGTCACGCACCCACTGCATCGTTTCTTCAGGCGTCACTTTGCCGACAATGAAGAGACTCATATTACTTGGGTGATAGAACGTTTTATGTGCGAGGTACAAGTCTTCTGGCGTGATTTTATCAATTGAGTCGATCGTTCCCGCAATATCGTTTGCCAACGGTTGATCCGGATACAGATTGGCGATCGTCCCAAAGTACGCCCGTGAATTCGGATCATCCTCATACATTTGAATTTCTTGGCCGATGATGCCCTTTTCCTTATTGACCGTCTTATCAGTAAAGTACGGGTCTTGGACAAAATCAAGCAAGGTTTCCAAATTTTCTTTGAGATTTCGCGTTGTTGAAAACAAATAACTCGTATGTGTAAAACTGGTAAACGCGTTCGAACTCGCACCAAAATGGGCAAACGTATCAAACGCGTCGTGGTCAGCCTTCTCAAACATTTTATGCTCTAGAAAATGAGCGATACCTGCTGGCAGCGAGACCATCTCCGACTGACCATATGGCACAAAGTCGTTGTCGATCGACCCATACTCCGTCGTCATCACGGCATAGGTCCGGTGATAGCCAGCTTTCGGCAGCAAGTAGACCCGCAAACCGTTTGCCAATGTTTCTTGGTACAATGTTTCTCCTAATTGCGGATAATCGATCTGTTTCACCGTGACTCATCTCCTTTTAAGAAGTAGGTCGCCTGCAGGGTCACCTGTTGGGCAATAGCGGCAACCTGCTCTGGTGTGACCGCCTGGATATGGGTCAACCACTCAGAAGCGGGCACCGTGGACCCAACCATTTGATCAAGCACCGACTGATTGACGACTGCACGCGGTGAATCTTGGCGCGACTCGTGGTTGTTGATTAGACTTGCGACAACCTGGTTAAAGACCTCTTCGTCAATTTTACCGTTTGCGATATCTTCAAGTTGTTCAGCAATGATGTCAAGCACTGCCTGCTGGTTGTGCTGATCGATGCCGGCTTGAACACTAAGCGTGCCGGTGAAGCCGTCAAACCGACTCGATGCGTAGTAGGCCAGACTATTTTTTTCACGCACGTTTTTAAAGAGCATCGAGATCGGTGTCCCACCGAATAGGCCGTTAAAGACTAAGGCTTCATAAAAATGGGCATCGCGGTAGTACACCGGTAACTGATACGCTAAATTAAGTTTTGATTGTTGCAGTGGCTGGGTTTCTGACCCCGTCACTGCTGTCTGAACTGGTCGATGATAAATAATCGCCTGTTGTTTGGACGTCCGTGGTGCCAACTGCCAGTCAGCAATATCACGCTTAATTTCATCCGCATTCACATCACCAATAATGGTGATTTTTATGTCATCGGTGGCCAACAACTGCTGATAGTAAGCATATAAATCCGCATTACCGAGTTCTTCAATTGTGGGTTCATCGCCATAAAGACTTGTGGCAAGTTCAGGCTGATCCTTAAAGTAGAGGTCAAATAATTCACGCTCTGCATAGTACTGCTTGTCATCATTCAGCGACTTCAAATAGGCAATTAAATTGACCTTCTGCCGGTCAAATGTCGTGGCATCAAACTGCCCATCAGCTGCCAAAGGTCGAAAAATAACCTGTTTCAGAAAGCTAAAGATCGCCTGGGTAAGGTGCTCCCCGTTGGCAAAATGGTCATTGATGATGCTGCTTGAAAAACGTAGGCCATTGATCATCCCGTACCGATACACGTTAACCCCATAACTGGCACCGTATAACGTGGCCAATTTCTTTGCCAGCGCTGTCTGGGTCGGATAATCCGCGCTACTCGTTTCAAGCAGTTGCGCCAGCAAGATCCGCTGAGACAATCCCTGAGTTGAAACGGGTGCCAGAAAATCGATACTGATACTGGTTGTTTTAAATTGCGGGGTCGCAATCACGTTGAGCGTTACCCCGTCAGTCACATGCACTTGCAAGTCGCAAAAGCCTCCTTTAATTACCCATACAATATTAGATGATTGGGGGTGAAAATACAATAGAAGAGAGTGCGGAAGAAGGCGTTTAGAGGGCGGCGCTAAGGGCAAGTCGGTCGAAAAGGCCGGGCCTGCCTTTTTGACCGACTTGCCCTTAGGCATGAGCCTCTGCCTTCTGGAGCACGTTTAGACGCCAAATTGGCAAAGCACATGTGTAGACCGCCTCTTTGGCAAAAATACCCTAATCGAGCATTCAAACTCACCAAAAAAGGCTCACTGCTACCCCACTCTTCAAAAATGACCGATCCAATAACGCACACCACGAAACAAAGGACAGCACTAACCAACACCTATGCAACCACAAAAGCAAGCCACCACATGAGAACCCGCCCGCAAAAGCACTCCCCCCAAACGATACCCATCCGCAAACATCAAACTACGCGCCACCTCACCACACATTAAAACAACATAATACCCCTCATCATTTTCCCAAAAATCTCCAAAACAAGGTTGCACTCCCCTAGCTGAGTTTGCTATCCTGAAAGCAAACTCTTGAGGAGGAACATTATGAAAGTCGTCAAATTTGGGGGCAGTTCCCTCGCGAACGCCGCCCAGGTTCAAAAAGTTGTCAATATTATCAAAGCTGACGATCAGCGACGCTTCGTGGTCGTCTCAGCGCCAGGAAAACGATTCGCTGGTGACATTAAGGTCACTGATCTTTTGATTACATACGCCAACGATGTCATCAAGCAACGCCCGCTGGATGACATTACCACCCAGATCATCAGTCGCTACCAAGAGATCGCTCAAGCATTCCACATTTCGGATGCCGACTTCAACGAAATCAAAGCGGCTATTTTGCAATTACCAGACCATTCCTACCAAGATAACGACTACCTAATGGCCGCCTTTAAGGCCCATGGTGAAAAGTTAAACGCCATTTTGTTTGCCAAGGTCCTAACCAGTGCCGGCTTGAACGCCAAGTACTTAGATCCTAAAGATGCCGGCCTTGTCGTTACTGACCGGCCAAACGACGCAGACATTATTCCTGAAAGTTATGACCGGTTAGGCGAATGGGCTGCCAGCAGTATCATCCGTGTGATTCCCGGATTTTTTGGGTATAATCTACAAGACCAGATCTGCACGTTCTCCCGCGGCGGCTCTGACATTACTGGCGCCATCGTGGCACGTGGGGTGCACGCCGATAGGTACGAAAATTTTACCGACGTTAACGCAATTTACGCGGCTAACCCTAAGGTGGTTGAAAATCCGATTGCGATCCACCACATGACTTTTCGAGAAATGCGGGAACTGGCCTACGCCGGCTTTTCTGTCTTTCACGATGAGGCATTAATTCCTGCCATTCAAGGTGACATTGAAGTGGTCGTAAAGAACACCAATCACCCAAGTGAACGTGGGACATCAATCACGTCCACCAAACGGGTCAACCCAGCTTATCCCGTTTCTGGAATTGCCAGTTCCCCTGATTTTTGCGGCATCTATATTCGAAAATACATGCTGGATAAGAAAAGCTACAGCCAAAAGATCCTGAACATTTTGGCACAGTATGGACTATCGTACGAACACATGCCATCTGGGATCGATGATTTAACTGTCATTATGAAACAAGATCAGCTGACACCCGACCTTGAAGACCTGCTGATTCGTGAACTTGTGATCGCCCTCCATCCCGACGAGATTCACATTACGCACGACTATGCGTTGCTCATGGTCGTTGGCGAAGGGATGCTCAACCGAACCGGGCTGATGTCTAAGGCAACCGATGCCTTGGCACGGCAAAATGTGAAGCTGGTTATGGTTAATCAAGGTGCCTCAGAAATTTCCATGATGTTTGGGATCCAGCAGGATAAAGCGGATGCTTCTGTGCAGGCGTTGTACGATGCGTTTTTCCCGGATTTGTGAGTGTTATAGTAAAAAACATCCTGTTGCAGGTCTGCAACAGGATGTTTTTTTGTGGTCAGGTTGGTTTGCTTTTAAAAAGCCCTTTCTGGATATTCTAGTTGAACCGAATTTGAAAGACTGTGGGCTCTTGAACAAGTCACTGTGGTGAAAACACGGCCAAGCTTGAATGTTGCTTTGCTTTTTTTAGTGCTGCTGGCGACGAGCTGTTTGGCATCGTAGCCGAAACGTTTCGAAAGGCACGGGGCTAACGTGTAACGGACTCTGGTCTAAAAGTCAGGCCCGGACTTTTAGACCAGAGTCCGTTACACACCGCCCCTAAACCGACTTTCTCCACACTCTTACAAAATGGGTGAAAACAGCCTCGACAGCGCCTGCTTACACCTCACCCACAGCGACTGCTGGGCGAATTTTCCCAGTGTCATCTCTTCCGCTAACGCAATGTCGTTTTCGAAGATACCCATTAGTTTTGTGGCGAGATGCACATCATACATGAACGCGTTGATTTCAAAATTGAGCTTAAATGAGCGAATGTCCATATTGGCGGACCCAACCGAAGCCACCTCGCCATCTACGACGATCATTTTTGCGTGCATGAACCCGCCGTGATAGCGGTACACTTGACCGCCCGCCTTCAATAACGCCTTTGAGAAGTACTCCGTTGCCCGGTAGACAAACGGATGATCCGGCTGGTCTGGAATCATTAACCGCACGTGAATTCCCGATAAGGCAGCGACCGTCAGCGCTTCTAGGATACTTTCATCTGGTACAAAGTATGGTGACTGGATGGCAATCGACTGCCGGGCGCTATTGATCAGCTTTAAATAGCCCTTCTTGATCTGCTGCACTTCAGAGTCCGGTCCGCTGGAAACGATTTGCATACTAGTTGTGCCGGTCGTATTGAGAACCGGAAAGTACTTTTTATCGTAGGTCACCTTGTGCCGCTTAGCAGTAGCGTTCCAATCCAGAAAGAACCGGCTTTGTAAGGCCAAAACGGCGTGACCCTCGATGCGCAAATGGGTGTCGCGCCAGTACCCGAATTTAGGTTTCCGATTAACGTACTGGTCCCCCACGTTAAAGCCACCGGTGTACCCGATTTTGCCATCGATCACCACAATTTTACGGTGGTCACGAAAGTTAAGCTGAAAATCACTGAGTGCCAGTCGTGAACTTAGAAATGGGTAGACCTGGCCGCCCAACTGCGTGAGGTGCTTGAACATATGCTTTTTACCGCCGTGAGAGCCAAACGTATCATAGATTACCCGCACAGCAACGCCCTCGGCCGCCTTTTCCTCTAATAACCGAACAAATTGGTTGCCGATCTCGTCGTTATAAAACGTAAAATATTCCACGTTAATGTGGTGTCTAGCGTGTCGAATGTCGTCAAATAGTACGGCAAATTTTTTCTCACCATCCGTAAATACCTGAACAGCGTTATTCGTTGTCAGAACAGCGCGGTCCGTTTCCAAAAACAAATTCACGATTTCTTGAATTTCAGGATTATCGTTATCAGGTACCTGAAGCGCCCCCTGTTGAATCAACTGTTTTTGCGTATCCACCAACTGATTAAGTCCAAGGCGTTCCTGGGCTTTAATGTCGAAGATGCGTTTTTTTGAAATTTTTCTGCCCGCAAACAGGTAGAGGATAAACCCAAAGACCGGCATCAGGACAAGCACCAGCAACCAGGCCCAGGTCGCAGATATATCGCGTTCCTCGCGGAGAATTGTAAATAATGCAACAATCAAGTTGATGACCACGATCAAAATTAAAATTGTCAAAATAAATGCCATAAAAAAGCCACCCCTAATCTGCGATACGGTTATCTTACCATAATCGCAATTCAGGATGGCTAATTCACTTAAATTACTTATTTTTTAGCAGTGGTGAATCTGCGTTGTCACCGAACCATTTGTGATTAATTTTGTTCAGTGTGCCGTTCTTTGCGAGGATCTTTAACCCCCGATTGATCTTTCGGCGCATGGTCTTATCAGACTTCCGCAGGCCGACCCCAAAATCTTCCTTGGGGAAGTTGCCGCGAACAATGCGGTACGCCTTGGGATCTGACTCGTGATTGACGTAATAACCAGCGTAGGTCGAATCAATGATCAATCCTTGGATCCGGTTGGCTTTTAAGTCAATAAACGCATTGGTAAAGGAATCATACAAGACCGGCTGACCGCTGATCTTATCCTTCAACAATTTGGGAAACTGGTTAATATCATTGGCCCCAGACGACCCCGTTTGGGCACCGACGACTTTCCCCTTCATGTCAGCAAACGACTTAATGTTGTTTTTGCGCATGGTAACGAGTTCTTGATCATTTGACAGGTAAGTATCGCTGAAGGCAACCTTCTTTTTACGCTGTGGTGTCTTAGAATACCCGTTCCAGATCAGGTCGATCGTCCCATTGTTAAGTTCGGTCGCGTTCATGTTCCAGTCAATGGGTTGGAAACTCACGCGAACACCGTACAGTTTAAAGACGGCGCGGGCGAGATCGATATCATATCCGACCAGCTTTCCGCTCTTTTCCCGAAACCCCATTGGAACGAACGTATCATCAAGGCCAACGGTAACGTAGCCGCGTTTTTCAATCCGGTGCCAGTTGTCAACGTGATTGACACGCTGCCCAATCGTCACCCCGCAGCCGGACAACATAACGGTACAGAGCAGCATGACCATGCCTAACCAAATTTTCTTTTTCATGCAGGTCCTCCCTCTTCCGTTAAGCGTCGATCGGTTCAACACGTAAAATTTGATCGGCAATATTTTGTGCAAATTGCATATCATGCGTGACGACGATCTGGGTCATTTTTTCACTCTTCAGATTTAAAATAATATCCTCAACCGTTTGACGGAGATCAGGATCCAAGGCAGACGTTGGTTCGTCGTAGCAGAGGATCTTCGGGTTCATCGCAAGTGCCCGAACAATGGCGACCCGTTGTTTTTGACCACCAGACAGTTGGAACGGATAGAGTTTTTCCTTACCTGAAAGGGCCAGTTCATCAATGAGTTCTTGGGCACGTTTCGTTGCATCCGCCTTGCTCATCTTCAAGACCAGCTCAGGTGCGAGCGTCACGTTATCTAAAACGGTTAAGTTCGGAAACAACTGAAAATCTTGGAAAACGACACCAATCACCTTATCGTTATCCCGGTTAGCAGCGGGGTTAAATTTTTCCCCATCGAGAATAAAATCACCACCGTCAACAGTTTCTAGACCCGTGATACACCGGAGAAGTGTTGTCTTCCCAGCACCAGAGGGGCCAACGATTGCTAAGATCTGACCATCCGGCACTTGAAAACTCATTTTATTTAAAATTGTTCGGTTATCAAACCGTTTTGTAATATCTTTTAGTTCTAGCATTTGGCTTCCCCCAATCTATTCCCACTTGCTCAGGCGTTGTTCGACCTGACGCAAGGCGTATGTGCAGATCCCCGTGAGGATGAGGTAGATAACAGCAACGGCGACCAGTGGCAGCAACGTGACATCCCGCGCACTGGCAATGTTACCAGCCCGCAACAGGTCACCCAACCCGATAACGTAGACCAATGATGAATCCTTCACCAAGTTGACGACTTCGTTCCCAATCGAAGGGACAACGATCTTGACCACTTGTGGAATCACGATTTTACGTAACGTTTGCCAATTCGTCAGCCGTAAAACACGGGCACTTTCGAACTGACCGTTTGGAATGGCTTGAAAACCGCCCCGGAAGATCTCGGTGAAGTAGGCCGTGTAGTTCAATACGAAAGCGAAGATGGCCGCATCGTAACGTTGGAAAATCACACCGATAATGGGTAACCCATAAAAAACGAAAATTAATTGCAGTAACAGTGGTGTGCCCCGCATGAGCCAAACATAAAATTTCAGGATCCAGCGTAGCGGACTAAACTTTGATAACAGTCCGAGACTGACCAAAACCCCAAGTGGAATGGATAGAATCAGCGTCCAAAGGAAGATGCGAATCGTCATCCAAGCGCCGCTTAACAGTGACGGTAAGATTTCAGCAAAGTAGTGTAACATAGATGTTGCCCCCTTCAAAATAATCGATCAATAAAAAGTCCTCTTGAGCCATTAAGCTCAAGAGGACGAATGCTATCGCGGTGCCACCTCAGTTCGTCTGCCGTTCACACGACAGACCTCACGAAGTTTATGAAATAAAAAACGCCCACTTGGAAAAATCCAAGAGGGCGATTAAATTCGCTGTGCCACCTCATCTTCGTTCACTGTTCACACAATGAACCTCAATAAGTTTATTTCATAAACTTCAGCGATAACGAGCTTACCGGTGTCCCCTTACTATTAGTTCAGGGGGCCAACTCACAGATGTGATTCGATACGATCAACTCTCCCATTCCCATCACCAAGGAGTCTCTTTTAGTCAACGCGCATCTACTAGTCTGCTCAACGTACATATCTATTAAATTAAGTCTCATTATAACGGATTAGCTGGCAGAGTCAAGACCAAACCTCAAATTAACCGTGTTTGAACCAGTGACCCGCCCGTGCCCAAAAGCTTGGTTTGGATTCCTGAATCTTCATTAACGGCACTGTTTCGCCCTCAATTCGCCGGGCAATATCACGATAGCCGTGACCAGCAGCGTTGTCAGTTTCAAGGACAACGGGCTCGCCGCGGTTAGACGTGGCGATCACTTCATCGTCATCCACGATAATACCCAATAACGGCACACCGAGGTGATGCGTGATCTCGTCAATATCCATCACGTCACCCTCAGCCATCATATGACCCCGGATCCGGTTGATCAGCAAATGAGATTCTTCCTTTAACGGATTTTTCTCCAATAGCCCAACGACGCGGTCGGCATCCCGGACAGCAGAAATTTCGGGGGTCGTCACAATAATGGCAGTATCGGCGCCTGCAACGGCGTTTAAAAATCCCTGTTCGATTCCTGCTGGACAGTCAAGCAGCACGTAGTCAAAATCAGTCTTGAGTTCATCAACGATCTCCTTGGCCTGTTCTTCATTCAACGCGTTTTTATCCGCATTTTGTGCCGCTGGTAAGAGGTACAAGAGGTCGTCAAACCGCTTGTCCTTCACCAAGCCTGAGCCAATTTGGCACGGCCTTCCACAACGTCCACGATATCGTAAATAATTCGATTATCAAGCCTAAGACCACGTCCAAGTTCCGCAGTCCAATATCTAAGTCTACTAGGCAGACCCGTTTTCCCATCAGCGCAAGCGCAGTCCCGATGTTGGCACTGGATGTCGTTTTCCCAACGCCACCCTTACCAGACGTGATCACGATTGATTTACCCATCTTCACTAGCCTCCAATTTGATGATACAGTTTCGGATTAATTGTTTTTAGGTCACTTAGTTGACCGTACTCAAGCACGTGCAGGTCGTTCACGTAGGCAACCGTTTGGAAATCAGTTTCAGGTTGATCGGCCTCAACGATGCTGATCTGTTCGCCGATCCGCACCTGCTGAGCCTGGGCGAGATTGCCCATGACCACCTTATCTTCGTTACTCGGAAAACCAGCCTGAGCAATGCCCAGAATCGTTCCCATAATAAATAAATTACCACTGGTCAATAGTCGGCCGCCTTCGTTGATCACGCCTAAAAATAGCACGTCACCCTTCATGGTCAGTGTTTGGCCATTACGAATTGTTTGTGTCACTAGGTGGACATTGTCTTGTTCCTTTAACCTAGTTGCATCCGCAATCGTTATCACGTCCGCAATGATCTTGTGGATCGTAAAGTGCTCGTAACTGCTAACAATTTTTGATAACGCCTGATTTTCATCCTGAGTCATCAACCGATTGGCGGTAAGCACGTCAAAACTGATGGTCGACGTGGTCGTTGCGTCCGCTGCCAATTTATCCAACAACGTCCGCAACTCTAATTTAATATCCTCGAAGCCTGCCGACTGGTCTAGTACCAGCTGGTAGCCATCCTGATTCCCTCTTAAAACGACTGACTGCATCTCTAACAACCTCACTTCAGCTCTTCAAGTAGTTATACAACCGTTGAATTGGAAAGTACAAAATGACATAGGCGGCTAAATTATAGGCTAGTGTTGGCGCCAGTGAGTACACAAACAAATCGGTAAAGGATGCCGACGTGGTGTGGACAAACAAATTTCCAAAGTAACTCAGAATGCTGACAACGGTGATATCAATAAAGTACACCAGAAGCCCACTCAAGAAGTTCACTGGAAAGGCGCGGTAGCACGCTCTTGTCAAAATGACAACGATGGGAAACACAAACACAAAAATCCCAAAGATTCCTGTGTAATAAAGGTCAAAAAGGCCGCCTGCAACGGCTGCCCAGACCCCAAGCGGAATCTGAATCGGATCTTCAAAGAAGACAGCAAACACCAACCAGAGCACGACTAGATAGCTGCTCATGGCATAGGGATAGTGGAAAAGTTCTTTTGGAAAGGCTTCTCCTAAAATACCATCTAGAAAGAAGAATAAGAATAATCCAATTGGAAAACCATAACGTAATCTTGTCACTCGTAACATGGTCTTCCCCCTTAGTTAGTTGACTGGGCTTGACGAATGGCCACGCTCACAACGCTCAGATCAGAGATGTCAGCTGCTGGCTTGATCGTGATCTTTGAAGCCAACCCGTAGTCGGAAGTCCCAGTGGTCGTGACGGTACCAACGTACAGCCCAGCTGGCATGACACCACCAAGACCACTTGTCACAACCTTGTCACCCCTTTGAATTTTCTTTTTTGACGTCACATTTCCCATTTCAATTCGGTTACTGCCACTATTATACCCCGTAATGACCCCGTTAATCACTTGGCCACTCTTGTTGGTAATTGAAACGGCAAACTTGTTGGCTGATTCACTACTGTTAGACAGCAGCTCAACCTTACTGTTAGTGCGATTGACCTCAGATACACGGCCAACCATCCCGGAACCGGATAGAACGGGCATGTTCTTTTTGATGCCAGCGGCACTCCCTTTGTCGATAATGACCTGATCCTGCCATGAGGATGGGGTCCGAGCAATAACGGAGGCGTTGACAGATTCGTAGTCGGTCAGTGAGTGCGTCAGTTTTAATTCTTTTTTGAGTTTTTTGTTTTCTTGGCTAACGGCCTGATCGTGCACCTGCGTTTGTGCCAATTTTTGAACTTGGCCCTTTAACCGGGTATTTTCCTGGTAGGTGTTCAGTAAATCAGAAACGCCGGTGATCGACCCTTTAAGACCATTAACTGGCCAAGCAACGACCCGGTTAACAAGCCCAACAACGTCATTGCCAAATTGTTGCACAAGCGGCGGCGTTGAGCGCTTATCACGAATCATAACAGAAACACTCATTAAACCAAAACTGACAATTAGACAAACAATAACGATCACTAATCGCCGGTTTGAAAAGAATTTGTTCATGATTATCCTCCATGGTAATAGAGTGCGGAAGAGAGCGGTTAGGAGGCGGAGTATAAGGGGCTTTGGAAATAAAATCCCGCTTTTGGATTTTGTTTCCGAAGCCCCTTATACAGGAGCCTCCTGCTCTCTGGAGCACGTTTCGGCTACGTATGCTAGTAAGACAATAGCCAATTTGCACACTTGACATAGCGCACATAAGTACGACGCAGAATAGTCGAAGCCCCTTATACAGGAGCCCCTTGTCTTCTGGAGCACGTTTCGGCTACATATATTCAAGAGACAGTAGCCAATTGCACCTTTGACATAAAACGCGCAAAGGCACTTCGCAATTTATAGTAGCCAAAATAAAAACAATGAAACAGCCAAAACACAACCATTTCATACTAATTTGAATAGCATCCAACCGGATGACCAATTCGACACCATTCAAACTAAGAAGCTGCGCAAAAGTCTTCATCTTTGCCCAGCCTCCAAGTGTTATTTCTTTTTCATAACGTCAATGCTCTTAAGGGATTCACCCGTACCAATTGCCACACAATCCAGTGGATCATTTGCAATAAATACTGGGACCTTAGTCGCATCTGCAATGACATCTGGCAGGTTACGCAACAGCGCACCGCCACCAGTGAGGACGATCCCATGGTCGATCACATCAGCCGCAATTTCAGGTGATGTCTCTTCCAAGGTCTCTTTGATTGCTGTAATAATTTCAGCAACCACTTCATGAATGGCCTCAGCAATGTCAGCTGCGGAAACTTCAATTGTCTTTGGTAAGCCAGTAATCAGATCACGGCCACGAATTGAGGCACCGTCATCATCCTTTACGGCTTCTTGTGAGGCAGAACCAATGTCCCACTTCAACTGTTCAGCAGTGCGTTCACCAATCAACAGGTTAAAGTGTTGACGGACGTATGCCACAATGGCTTCATCCAGTTTGTCGCCGGCCATCCGAATTGAACGGCTGGAAACGATGCCGCCTAAGGAGATCGTGGCAACATCGGTTGTCCCACCACCAATATCAACGACCATACTACCGGTTGGATCCATCACTGGCAAACCGGCACCAATGGCTGCTGCAAATGGTTCTTCGATGACGTACGCATCACGTGCGCCAGCAACTCGAGTAGCGTCGATCACAGCCCGTTTTTCAACTTCTGTGACACCACTTGGTACACAAACCATCACGTATGGTTTGCCGTTTGAGCTGCCTAACGTCTTTTCAATGAAGTATTTCATCATGGCAACAGTTGTATCATAATCGGCAATAACGCCGTCTTTCATGGGGCGAATGGCAACGATGCTGGCGGGTGTCCGCCCAATCATTGCTCGCGCGTCTTCACCGACGGAGACAATTTCACCTGTTTTGGTGTTTCTCGCAACTACTGATGGCTCACGTAAAACGATACCCTTACCGTCAACGTAAACAATCGTATTTGCAGTCCCAAGGTCGATGCCAATATTTTTCGTTCCTAATCCGAACACTATGTTTCATCCCTTCACTTGGCTACAGTCATACGATTGACATGTATTTTAAATTTTGCTAGGTGTATTATACCATACCTATTTTGTTTAATAACTACTTGTCATTGAAAGCATACCTAATAATAGGCGTCTTCGGCAAGTTTTTCTGTCAAATTTAACGGATTTTAATAATTAGAACATCGCATCTGTCAAATTCGGCGTTCGTATTCCATCAATCAGCCGGATGGCCGTTGGCTAATCTCGTTGTTTGACGACCATCATCTTTTTTTAGGCCTCGTCATCATTATCCAAAAAGAAATGCCGAACGTCAGAAATAAAGTACAACGATCCCGTGATCAACAACAGATCATCGCTGGACATGGTCTTCAACGCTGTGCCGATTGCCAGCTGCCAGTTATCAACAACGTCAATGTGCGCGTCATTTTCATGCTTGGTCTTCAGGGTTTCTGGATCGACAGCGTGCCGGGTTCCCGGGCCTTGGAAAGTCGTTAGAATAATGTGGTGATGCGGCACCGTTTGAAACAGTGACAGCATTTTTTCGTACTGTTTATCCGCTAAAACAGCCAGGACAATATAGCACTCGCGGTCACTAAATTTTTGTTTCAGCAACTGCGTCACTTCGGTCACCGCTGGTTCGTTGTGCGCACCATCAAGAACGATCAGCGGATCCTGATTCACGGGTTCAAACCGGCCAGCCCACACCGTTTTAGCAAGTGCGGTCAAGGTATCATGCCGATCCCATGGCTGATGGTGCGCCGCCTGATACAGCATAAAGGCTGCTAACGCACAGCTAGCGTTGGCAATTTGATACTGACCCAGCAGTTGAATCTTAACGGCATCAAACGTGAATCCATCAAACCGAAACTTGAATTTTTCTTCCCATGCATTGTCCGGTAACGGCTGGACCATAATTTCGTGATCCATCCGGTATATCGGGCTCTTTTCGGCAATGGCCTTCTGCTCGATCACAGACAGGGCTTCTTCAGGCAGCTGGCCAACCACCACTGGTTTGCCGCGTTTAATGATGCCCGCCTTTTGCCCGGCAATTTCCGGCAACGTATTGCCCAGAAGTTTCATGTGGTCGTAACCAATCGTTGTAATGACAGAGACTTCTGGCGTCAACACATTCGTTGAATCCAAGATCCCACCAATACCCACTTCAACCACGGCCACATCGACCCGGTCTTTAAAGTACGTGAACATCATTGCGGTAATGATTTCAAACTCCGTGGGACCGCCCTCTTCAAGCGTCGCATCCAGTTCATCCACCGTGGGTTTGATCTGGTTCACAAGTGCGACCAGGTCCTGATCAGGAACGGGCATGCCATCAACACTGATACGCTCGTTAAACCGCATCAAAAACGGTGAGGTAAACGTGCCGACCGTTTTTCCTGTCGCCATCAGCAAGTCCCTTAAAAAGGCGACTGTGGACCCCTTCCCGTTCGTCCCGGCAACGTGGATAACAGAAAGTTGCCGTTCCGGGTTGCCTAATTTGGCCATAAACAGCCGCATCCGGTCAAGATGGTCACTTTTTTTAAATTGCGTTCGGCCATGAATGAACGCCAACGCATCTTCGTAATTGCTAATCATGTCACAATCCCCAGCCTTATTTTTGAATAGTGCGACTGCCAGTTTACACCAACCTGTCGCCTCGCAAAAAGGCCGGGATTCACATCCCAGCCTTTCATTTAAGTATTATTATAGCATGAACATCCACGACAATCGAGAATGTCTCAGCGATTTATTGTTGGGCTTTAATGGCCGCTAACCGGTCCTGAGTTGCCTGCAACTTAGACTCATTTTCAGTTTGTTTTTGCCGTTCAGCATCAACAACATCATCCGGTGCATTAGCAACAAACCGTTCGTTGGCGAGCTTCTTCTTTGCACGGTCAACTTCTGATTCAAACTTCTTAACTTCCTTCTCAAGTCGGGCAGCTTCTTCGTTTAAATCAACCAGTTCAGCTAATGGCACGTATACTTCAGCATCCGTAATGATCGCACTCATGGCTAAGGTTGGCGCGGTAACGTCAGCCCCAATCGTCAATTCCTTTGGGTGCACAAACCGGTCAATGTAGTCCCGGTTGTTCTCAAAGACAGTCTCCAAATCGGTGTTAGCCGTCTTGATCAGCACGTCAATCGTCGATGACATTGGTGCGTTAGCCTCTGCTCGAATATTCCGAACAGCCTTGATCAGTTCGATCAAGTTGGCCATTTGCCCTTCAGCCTTATCGTTGTCGAATTCTGGGTGGTCGACTGGGTACTTGGCAACAACCAGTGACTTGCTTCATGCGGCATGGTCAACCAGATCTTTTCAGTCACGAATGGCATGATTGGGTGCAGCAACCGTAAGAATTGATCCAGAACGTAGGCCAAAACGTTGCGCGTGTTCGCCTTGGCTTTTTCATCGTCACCGTTTAAGATTTCCTTGGACATTTCGATGTACCAGTCACAAAAATCATTCCAGATAAAGTCATACAGTGCTCGGCCAGCTTCACCGAAATTGAATTTCTCAAACTGATCCGTGACTTGTTTAACGGTTGCGTTCAATCGGCTTAGGATCCACTTGTCAGCTAAGTCCCATTCGGAAGCAGCTGGTAATTCAGGCTTCGTCATGTCACCCAGATTCATGATCACATAACGACTGGCGTTCCAAATTTTGTTGATGAAGTTCCAAGCGGAATCCATCTTCTTGTAAGAGAACCGAATATCCTGGCCAGGTGTTGACCCGTTTGACAGGAACCACCGCAGTGCGTCGGCCCCATACTTGTCGATCACGTCCATTGGATCGATCCCGTTACCAAGTGATTTACTCATCTTGCGACCAGTCTCATCACGAATCAGCCCGTGAAGCAGCACGTTCTTAAATGGCCGCCGACCGGTAAATTCAAGTGACTGGAAGATCATCCGAGAGACCCAGAAGAAGATAATGTCATAGCCCGTAACCAGGGTGTCCGTTGGGAAGTACCGCTTGAAATCAGGGGCGTCTTCGTTTGGCCAACCCATCGTTGAAAATGGCCACAGCGCACTTGAGAACCAGGTATCCAGCACGTCTGAATCCTGTTCCCAGTTTTCAATATCTGCCGGTGGTTCTTCGTTGACGTAGGTCTCACCAGTCTTCTTGTTATACCACGCTGGAATTTGGTGACCCCACCAAAGTTGTCGTGAAATGACCCAGTCATGCACGTTTTCCATCCACTGTGAGAAGGTCTTCGCAAACCGGTCTGGGACGAAGGAGACCTTATCGTCCGTTTCCTGATTCTTCAAAGCTTGTTCGGCCAGCGGCTTCATCTTAACGAACCACTGCGTCGATAACCGCGCTTCAACTTGGACCCCAGTCCGTTCTGAATGACCAACTGAGTGGACGATCGGTTCGATTGAGATCATCAAGCCTTGATCTTGGAGATCTTGAACCATCGCTTTACGAGCGTCAAAACGATCCATGCCTTCATACTTACCAGCCTTTTCATTCATGGAGGCATCTTCATTCATCGTGTTGATACGTTCCAGATTGTGCCGGTTCCCAACTAAGAAGTCATTCGGGTCATGCGCTGGTGTGATCTTAACAGCCCCAGTTCCAAAGGCAGGGTCTGCGTGTTGGTCACCAATGATTGGAATTTCACGGTCAGCCAGTGGCAAAATAACGTTTTTACCGATGACATCCTTATACCGTTCATCCTTTGGGTTAACGGCAACGGCAGTATCGCCCATCATCGTTTCAGGACGGGTGGTGGCAATTTCAATATAGTCCTTGCCATCAAGGGTCGTCTTACCATCCGCAAACTTATACTTCACGTGATAGAAGGCACCCTTATCATCCTGGTGAATCACTTCAATGTCAGACAAGGCAGTCCGCGCTTGCGGATCCCAGTTGATAATGTATTCGCCACGGTAGATCAGACCCTTGTTGTACAATTGAACGAAGACCTTCTTGACAGCGTCTGACAACCCGTCATCAAGGGTAAATCGTTCACGAGAATAATCCAGTGAAAGCCCCAGCTTATACCATTGCTTCTTAATGGTATCCGCATATTCGTCCTTCCATTCCCAGACCTTTTCCACGAACTTCTCACGACCAAGATCGTAACGACTGATGCCCTGTTCACGTAACCGGGCTTCAACCTTGGCCTGCGTTGCGATTCCCGCATGGTCCATCCCAGGCAGCCACAGGGTGTCAAACCCCTGCATCCGTTTTTGCCGGATCAGCATATCTTGTAAGGTCGTGTCCCAAGCGTGGCCTAAATGCAACTTACCAGTGACATTCGGCGGTGGAATAACGATTGAATACGGGTGGGCCTTCTTATCCCCACTTGGTTTGAAAAGTCCTTCGTCCAGCCATTCATTGTACCGGCCCGCTTCAACGGCTTGCGGATCGTACTTTGGCGGCATTTGTGTGTTGTCGTCTGCCATAAACTCTGCTTCCCTTCTGATTCCCTTATTTTTGACTGTTATGTAAGAAAAAACACTTCATCCTATCAACATAGGACGAAGTGTTTTTCGCGGTACCACCTAAATTGGGTTTTTAACCCCTCTTAATAACAATCTAACGGCTGTTGTTCCGGCCAGACCTACTGTGCGTTCAGTCTGACAGCTCACAAGTTACCTTCAGTACTCCGGTTTGAAAAACGTTTCAGCGGTCGTTTTCTCTCTGCACAAACCGTAAGACTTACTCTCTTGCTCATTGCTTATACACGTTATCATAGCCAATTTTAAGCGACTCGTCAACAGCCAATTGTGGGGTTAACGTTATCTCATTGACTAATCTTCCACGCGCGTGGTCAGTTTTTCTAAGGCTTCCAACGCAGCCACATAGTTTGGTTCGTCCGTGATTTCAGGAACAATTTCCTCATAGGTGATCTTCCCCTCAGCATCAGTGATGATAATGCTTCGAGCAAGGTTCCCTAATGTTGGCAGGTACAGATCCGTTGCATAGCCAAATGAAAGCTCCTCATCAGAAAGGACCTGCAACCGTTCTACGCCCTCAGCTGCACACCAACTCTTTTGCTCTTGAATGGTGTTGTTAGAAACAGCAATGAACGTTGCATCCGGATAGTGATCTGCTTGCTGATTGAACTTACGCGTCTGAATGCTGCAGACCCGTGTGTTAATGTCTGGCATGATGGAAATCAATAACGGCTTGCCAAGTAGCTGTGCCATCTTGACCTTATTGTTATCCTGATCAAACAACTTAAACTTTGGCAACTGGTCGCCAACCTGCGGCGGATTGCCTTCTAATTCAACAGTTTCCCCACGAAACGTAACCTTCACGTCGAACACATCCTTTACTGAACCAATTTCTTCTTAATTTACCGCGAGTCTTTAAAAAATGCAAGGCGTCTGTACTGAAATCCATGGGTAAAAATGGTGTTTGTTGAATGACTTGGTGATAGGGCTGCTTTGGACGCACCGGATTGCACAAAAACGGACGTGCTGACGAGATTCCTGATTGGGATCTTATAAGCGCGTCCGTTTTGATTTTTTCATGTGGATTCTTTATTTGGGTGTTGCGGTTGCTTGCTTGACAGCTGTGCCGAAACGCGTTTCGGAAAACAGAAAGCTGCATGTAAGCCAACTCTGACGTAAATGCCAAGTTCGGG
>NZ_BBAG01000035.1 GCF_001311135.1 Secundilactobacillus paracollinoides DSM 15502 = JCM 11969 | reverse complement strand
GGAAACGCGTTCCAGAAAACTGAGGGCTACTGCCTAAGCAACTTCGGACACAAATGCCAAGTTCAGGCATTTAAGCCCAAAGGTACTTAGGCTCCGCCCTCAACCCGTTTTCTTCCACGCTCTGCACGCTCTTATAATTGCTTACTTTAAATAAGTGTGCCATACTACAATTAAAAATTAACGCACTCACGGAGGTGGCCACCATGACCAAAACAGACTTAATCGGGCTTAATCACGTCACTGCAATCACGTCCAGTTCTCCAAAAATGTTTCAGTTTATGACTGAGATTCTTGGGCTGCATCTCATTAAGAAAACCGTCAACCAAGACGACGTCGCATCCTACCACCTATATTTCACGGATGATATGGGGACTGCCGGCACCGACATCACCTTCTTTGATTTCCCAGGTCTCGGGCACGGAACATCCGGAAACAACAGCATTTCGCGCATTGGGTTTCGGGTGCCGAACGATGCCGCCATTGACTATTGGCGTCATCGGTTCGACGACAATGACATCAAACATGGTGATGTCATCACCCAATTTGATGCTAAAACCCTCTTCTTCTACGATTTTGACAACCAGCGTTACCAACTCATTTCCGATGAAAATAACGCTGGTGTGGCTGGTGGAACACCTTATCGGCACAGCCCAGTTCCTGCCGAAATGGCGATTTCTGGCCTTGGCCCAATGGTGATCACCCTGTCACATCCAGAACAGCTTAACCCGATTTTAACTACGGTCATGGGCTTTAGTGTAGTCGCCGTTGAAGGAAGCCAAACCCTCTACGAACTGCATCATGGTGGGCACGGTGCTCAGGTTATCGTTAACTTCGACCTGATGTCCGCCAACGCCTTACAAGGTTACGGCAGCGTGCATCACCTGGCATTTCGAACGAGTGATCATGAAACACTAGAATACTGGATCAATCGCCTGCAAAAAGCTGGGCTGCACGACTCCGGCTTCGTTGAACGCTACTACTTCCAGTCAGAATATTTCCGGGCAGCACCTGGCGTCCTTTTTGAAATTGCGACTGACGGGCCTGGTTTCTTAGTGGATGAAACGTATGAGGAAGCTGGTCGCCACTTAGAGTTGCCGCCGTTCCTAGAGGCTCAACGCGCCAGCATTGAAGCCGACCTCGTGCCGTTTAATACGGAGGTGCAAGATGAATGATGCTGACCAACACGTTGCCTATTTTCCGGGACAATCTGACTTAGCGCCGGTCTTGATGCTGCACGGGACCGGTGGTGATGAGCAAGACTTGTTTTCGCTGGCAAACTTTCTGTTGCCACAGCACCCAACGCTTGGGATTCGTGGCCGCATCACAGAAGGTGCTGGCGCCAATCGTTACTTCATCCGGCACGCTGACGGCAGTTTTGACCTTGATAATATCAGCAGCGAATCGGATTGGTTATGGGATAGCGTCAGTACCCTTACCGCTGAACACCAGTTGGACGCGCAACAACTGATCGTTCTTGGATTTTCAAACGGCGCAAACATTGCGGCGTACTCGCTGTTGCATAAGCAGCCTCCATTTAAAACGGCTGTGTTACTACATCCAATGCTGATCGAACCGCAGTCAACCTTGCCAGACCTAACAGGCGTCAACCTGTTTGCGACCTTTGGCGATCTAGACCCCATCGTCACCGAAACCAATTTCGATGAGCTGATAACCGAACTAAAAACCGCAGGCGCAGATGTGACAGTTTTCAAAAACCACCAGTCACATCATCCGTCTCAGGCAGAATTAGCTGCCGCTAAGGATTGGCTCTCAACAAAATAACAAAAGCGCCCACCTTTCGTCTTTATTCGAAAGGTAGGCGTTTGTCGTCCTGACTGCTTATTTTATCGCATCACTTATAATTTAAGAATATCCCAATATTACCTTTCTGCACAAACATGTGTTCAACAAATCGATTATTTGTGCTAAAATGTAAGCACATTCATGGAGGAGGTTTTCTCATGTTATCAGAAAAATTACGCGATGTACTATCTCACGAAGGGGTTGTCACCATCATTACAACGGGTGGCCCACTGGCTGTGACGAACACTTGGAATTCATACTTAACCATCGAGGGTGACACCATCTACTTGCCAGCTGCTGGGATGCACAGCATTCAAGAAGCAATGAAGGAAGACAACAGTCTGTTGCTCACGGTCGGCAGCAAAGAAGTTGAAGGTACAGTTGGGCCAGGTGCTGGTTTCCACATCACTGGTAAGGGGACGTTCTTGGATAACGGCCCGCATTTTGATGCAAAAAAAGCCCAATTTCCTTGGGCTACGCGAGTTTTTCAGGTTGATGTTGTGAAAGAGGATCAAAAGATTTAGAGCGTATAGGAAAACGGTAGGAAGTGGAGTGTAAGCCGACTCTAACATAAAGGCCAAGTTCGGGCCTTTATGTTAGAGTCGGCTTACATGCAGCTTTCTGTTTTCCGAAACGCGTTTCAACTCGAGGACAGAGAACCACTTCAACATGCTCAAACTAGGCTTTTATCAGAGCGGTCTCCCAATCACCCCACCACGAACACCTCAAAAAAATAGCCTCAAAAAAGACGACCCGCAACCAGAATCGCTTCAAGACTCCCCTTGCGCTCGTCTTTTTAAGTCTGCTAATCAATCAACGCCTGAACCTCCCGCGCCATTGCCAACTCCTCATCCGTTGGGATCAGCAATACCCGCGCTGCACTATCCGTTGTGCCAAGGTCACCGGTCGCCCTGCTTGATTCAGAGTCGCATCCATTTTGATACTCAGCACGCCTAACCGCTCGATGATTGCAGCTCGAATGACCTCATCCTTCTCACCGATGCCACCGGCGAATACCAACGCATCCGCGCCACCGATTTCAGTGTAGTAAGCACCAACGAGTTTTACCGCTTGATTAACGAACATGTCTAGTGCTAGCCTTGCCCGTTCGTTATCGCCAGCAGCTGCGTGAAGATCCCGCATGTCTGAGGACACGCCAGAAACACCCAGCAATCCAGAAGCCTGATTGAGTTTCAACAGCACTTCTTCCGGCGTTCTGAAGCCCAACCGTTTCATCAAATAAGGAATCAAACTCGGATCCACATCGCCGCTTCGAGTACCCATCAACATTCCAGTCACCGGCGTCAGTCCCATTGATGTATCAAATGGTTTTCCATTTTGAACAGCGGTAATGGAGGCGCCACTGCCCAAATGCATGGTGATGACGTTTGTCTCAGCTAAAGGTTTTTGCAGCATCTCGGCTGCCTGTTGCGCTAGATAGCGATGTGAGATACCGTGCTCGTCATACCGTCGGATCTGAAAGTCTTTTGTCCAGTCGTACGGAATCCCATAGATGGCTGTCTTTTCCGGCAAGTCCGCAAAGTAGGTGCTATCAAACACCGCGTACTGTGTGACCTGCGGCAACTTTTCCGCTAAGAGATCGATACACTTCACTTCAAGCGGGTTGTGCAACGGGGCTAACTCACTCAGCTCTCGAAGCTGCTCGATACGATCTGGCGTTAGTTCAACGGACGCGTGAAACACTGTCCCGCCTGCAACCACACGGTGGCCGACTGCCTGGATATCGTTTAACGATTCGACGATGTGCAGCCGCGTGAGCCGTTCAAGAATGCGGTCAATTGCCGTTACCTCGTCCAGCTTCTCCACCGTTTCGGTTGTCTTTTTACCACGAACGTTGACCTTAACGATCGACCCTGGTAAATTCAACCGCTCAACCTGACCATTTGCAACCACGTGCTCCGACGGCATTTCAATCAACTGCCACTTCATTGAGGAACTTCCAGCATTAATCAGAAATATAGGCTTCATCGCGCGTACCTCCGTTTTCTTTTATTATACTAAATACCAAGACTATCATGCGCAAATTCACACTTCCTTCACGAAGGTTTCGAAAAGTCGTCATTTTAGTTGCCCTAGAGAGCACTCTAGGGTTTAGACTAAGGTCACACTTTAAAAACAGTTACTTGAAAAGATCGATTTTCTATGACCAGAATCTTAATTACAGGTGCCAACAAAGGTATCGGCTTCGCGCTCGCACAAACACTTGGCAACCAAGGCAACAGCATTCTTGTTGGCGCACGCAACGCTGACCGCGGCCAGGAAGCCGTCGCAAAATTAACCGCTCAGGGCATTTCAGCGGCTTATCTCAACGTTGATCTCAGTAATAACAACACGTTATTTACAGCTGCTGAAACGGTAAAATCAATCTACCCCGACCTCGGCATGCTCATCAACAACGCCGGTATTCCGGGAAACATGCAGGTCAAGGCACCTGATACACAGATCAGCGACCTGCAGTCAACGATGCAGGTCAACTTCTTTGGCAACTTTACGCTGATTCAAGCCTTGCTGCCGGTCCTGGAAACCAACCGCGGCCGAATCATCAACATCACGATTCCAACGGCCGCGAACCCCTTCTGGAACCCACTAGCTTATAAAACAAGTAAGGCGGCCTTGAACACCATGACACTTCGTTAGCTGCTGCGTTCGACGCTGACAAACGTCCGTTAGAAATTTTCAGCATTCATCCGGGTCCAACCACGACTGACTTGAACGGCAATGCGCATGCGGACGGGTTCCAGACACCCGATCAGGTTGCTCAAAAGATTGCTGCCGTGTTGAACGATGGCAAGGTTCACCAAGGGGAATTTATCGAAACAGGTAAATAATTATTTCATTAAAACTAAATGCTCATTTGACGCAATCGTTACCCGCCGCTATAGACGCTAACGGTTGTTTTTTTGTACCAAATCAGCACTTATTTTATCATTTGTTGTTTTGTTAACACTTGAGCAAAACCATTGTAACCCGGCCTTATCCATGTTAAACTGTCCTTGCATGAAAGAAATCGGTTACATATCACTAGCAATTATTCGTTCACATTCAAGTGAAAGCACATAGAAAAACAACCGCCCCGAGCTCCGGGGCGGTTGTTTTTCTATACTGATTTTTTTGGTAAAACGCGTTTAACTAACTGATGCCAACCAGCTGCGATAAGAAGGGAAATGATCAATCCTAACAGCCATAAAATAATCGTGTGATCGAGTGCTGGTACTTTTGCTAAAACATCAATCACAGCCTGATGCATGTACAAAATCGGTACGGCATACCAGGCGAATGGCCGGAGCCAGTTGAACCACCCTTTTTTGTATAGGGCTTCAGCGATAATACATAACGCCGCAGTGACGATCAATGGCACGAAAAAGCCATATACGGCGTTTTAATTTCATGTGTCTTCAGATACAGGACAAAGTTCAATCCCCACTCAAACCGGCAGATGGCCAGAATAACAAAAATGATTGAAATGATCGTCGCAAAGAAGGCCTTGTTCTTCATTTGACCGTAATACCGATAGCATGGTAGCCACAAAGCATCCATAACGTAGTCATCAAAACCAAATCAGCCGCCCACGGGCCGGTCGGGACCTGATGGAAGAAGCTGACACTGCCATAGCTGATACCAATCGCAAACATCGTCACCGCAATAAAGAACTGGGTGAAGGTATCCAGCCATGTGATCAGCAGTTCAACGACCACCAGCGTCAAGGCCATGACGGTGAAGAACCACATCATGGTCAGGTCCCCGTTAAGTGCCGAACCACCGTAAAGCATCCGCACAAAATAATGCGCGGTGTAGGACCACGAGTCGCCGTGAATGAAATGACTTGCGAAGATCAATAACGTCCCAGCAATCAAATACGTGACCGCCATTGGTATAATCCGTTCACGTACAAACTGCCACATCGCCCGCCAGTTTCGAGTCAGCGGTTTAAGGGTCAGTCCACCCATAATAAAGAAGAGCGGCATGTGCCACCAGTAGATCACAATGTAGAGCGTGCTTGCGGGATGACTCGTTTTAATTGAAGGAAATAACGCGTGCCCCAACACCATGGCAATGACCCCGACGGCAATCACCAAGTCTGTCCATGGTGCCTCTTTTGAAAGTTGCTGTTCACTATGCTTCATCCGTTTGTCTGTAACATCCTTTCTGGTGCACGGTGCGTGATCGTGCCGGTATCAATTGCTCGAAGAAGCGAGTATGTAGCCGAACTGCGGTTGGGCAGCTCGGGATATTTGGAACTATGGCTGGACGGGTTGTCCAGTCTTTTTATGTGGGTTACTTTTTTGATAACTTAGTTTGATTTTCGGTTTAGGCAGCATGTGCTATTGTCATATTGCCGAAACGCGTTCCGCAAGGCAGAGGCTACTGCATAAGCCGACTCTGGCGAAAATCCCAGGTTCAGGGATTTATGGTCTTGGCAGCAGGCTGGTCTTGGCGACGTGCGCTACTGTCATATTGCCGAAACGCGTTCCGCAAGGCAAGGGGCGGCCATGTAAGGGACTTTGGCAAAAAATCCAGAAACGGGATTTTCTGCCAAAGTCCCTTACATTCTGCCCCTTAACCGCCTTGCTCCACGCTCTCTAATAAAAAGCCAATGCGCGAGTCCAATACTTCCCATTAACAAGGTAGTAAGTCGAAGTCTTACCATTCAGCACAGAAACCCGACGTGCCCGCTTTGTAACCTTTACTGTCCGTGAAGACAAGTCAGCGGTCGTGCCCTTACTCTTTGCTAATTGCGGATCATTGAAGACCAACGTGTAGATTGGGTACTTCTTCAAGGTCGTTAACGTCTTGTTGTAAATTTCGTATGTGATCTTATCAAACTTCAAGGCGCCAGCACGAACCCAGTACTTCCGAGCACTAGTGCTTGAACTGAACCGAATCCGGTACCACTTACCAGAGGTTGCGTCTGCCCGTTCGTCAACGTAAACGATGCCGGACTTCTTAGCGTTGTCCCAGCCATCCTTTTTGTTGTAGAGATACCAACCTTTGTGGCCCTTCACGTGGTTATAAAGACCGTACTTCTTGGAAGCACTCGTTACCAACTTAGCATACTGGTTGTTAGCACCTGAATAGTATTTTTCAGACTTATTCGTAGCAGAACCGCCCTTGTAAGTCCCCGTCAACTTCGTTTTCAGCTTGGTGGTGTTCTTCACATCAGTCGTGCTGACCTTGGTTGACGTGTTGTTGGTGTTGTTGCTCATGGTCAAATCACCCGAACTCAGGCCGTTTGAAAGGACAAACGGAATGTCTGATTTCGACGAGGTGATCTTGTTACCTGTGACCTTGATCTTGCTGATACCGCCACCCTTTGAGTTATCAAAGTAGATGTAACGGTTATCAGGATCAAGGTTCACAAATTGGTTGTTGGTAATTTGAATGTTTGAAATTGCGAGACCCGGCACGCTGTTGGTGATCCGGATATAGTTCCCAGAACCCAGCGCGTTGACATTTTCAAACGTGTTGCCGCTGATATACAAATTGTTGACCATGATAAAGTGAATGTTGGCACCGTCGCCGGAATCATCCAGTAATGGTTTGGCATCCTGCACGAAATTCCCTGTGAAATGAATATCGTGAATCAGGCCATGGACACCCTTCTTGTAAACAACGTGTTCACCGATTGGGTTTGGCGCGAATGATTTCACAGCACCAGAAGCCTTTGACAACGGGATAAACTTGTTGTTCGTGACATTCACATCGTAGGAAGCAAGGTCGTCGTATTGGTCACCGCTTTGGTGATACGACATTGCCTTGGTATCAGAATAGTCGACCTGAATAGCTTCCTTATAGTCATAATCAGTTGAGGCGTTAAACCCAGTAAACGTTGAGTTCGTAATGTTGATATTGTGGCTGCCATCAATATCGATGTAGTGGCCAGTAGGAGATTCACAGTTGTCAAATGTACACCCGTCGAAGGTCACGTTTGACGCATGGTTCATACTCTGAACGAAAACGGCCTGACCATCCGTTGCGTTATAGTCCCCTTGGAAAGTGGCATTCTTCCAGGTGACGTTTGAGATCCCACCACCGTAACCGGCATCGGGACTCGGGTAAACGAACGGAATCCGGTCGCCGCTCGCAATCTTAAACACGGCACCGTCATCGAAATCAAACGTGATGTTTGAATGCAACACGATGGCCTTTAGTTCATCGTTAGTAAAGAGATACGTCCCCTTCGGAACATGAATCGTAACGTTATCATCTGCTGAATAAGCATTGATGATCCGTTGTAAAATTGGCGCATTGTCTGTCTTATCGTCAGCCTTCATCCCCTGATTCACAGCATTAACGGTAGTAGCAGCATGCGCAACGATCGCACCTTGATTGGCTTGGTGATTTGTGCCAACGTTAGCAAGCGAAAAGCCGCCAACAGTCCCCAAAAGCATCAAGCCAAGTATGTACTTACCTGGCTTCTTCATATCTTTGACACCCTTCCTCAAATAAATTCTAATCAATCAGTATTCCAACACAAAACATGATGCATACTCATTGTACCGAACCCAGAGGGTGAACCGCAAATTAACCAAATCGTTAAAAATTTAATGTGAATGAAATAGAGAGTGTGAGGCAAAGCGATTAAGGGGCAGAATGTAACGGACTCTGGCAGAAAAGTCCGGGCCTGACTTTTTTGCCAGAGTCCGTTACATGGCCGCCCCTTGCTTTGCCGAACACGTTTAGGCCAGGTAACAAGGGAGCGCATAACTTGCACCACTCTGAACCAAGAACCCAAGATTCAAGACAAATTTGTGCCAGAGTTGGCCTATGCAGGAGCCCTCTGCTTTGCCGAACACGTTTAGACTAGATAACAAGGGAGCGCAAAACCAACATCCCGCATTAAAGGAACCAAACATCCCAATCAAAATAACCCGTCCAGTACTTGTTTATTGCATTTATTAAATCAGAAAACAGGATGCACTCAAATCCAAGGCCAAAAAAAGACACACAACCAAAAGTCACGTGTCTCACAATCTTATCAATTAAAAAACTTCTTTATCCACATACTTCTGTGGCAAACTATCAAAGTCATAATCCTTAAGCCCCTGAATATCAGCCTTCCCATTAAAGAAAGCCGTGTAAGATTGGGCTAACATTAAGTTAAGCTTCTTGCTCTCATCATACTGAACAAGAATAACCGGAACCCCAGCTTGGAAAGCCGTCCCAATTTCAAACACCGTTCCAGAATCAGGTTCGTTTTCCTTTGTTTCTTCAAACTGAAAATCAAGGATTGCAACCACAGCGTCAGCCTTACGTACTTGGCGAACATCACTATTAAATGTTGCAACCTGCCACTTAAAACTGCCGAATTCTAAGTCATCGTGTTGATGTTCAGACGGAATAAAAATGCCATCTTCAGCAATCGTTTTGTTGGCGCGTAACAAACTAACCACTTCATTGACCCGGTCATTTTGACCATCACTAAAAAATGGTGCTGCTAAGTAAATTCGGTTCATCGGTATTGGCCCCTTTATTTTTGATGCATTAAGCATACCACAGAACCACGGTTGTCTGTCGAACATTCCGGAATTCTAACGTGGCTTTTACAATAGAATCCGAACATCATTTTGACGATGAGACAAAAATAACGTCAATCCCAAACGAGATCGGCGTTATTTTGTGTGCGTAATCGGCAAAATCACGTACCAACAAGTATTTAGCAATTTCATAGTAGCTAATTTTGAAAGGGTGTGCAATTAAAATTTGATTAAAAATTACAAAAACATCAAATTTGTTGGTTATTTCTTCCGAATTAATTCAGGAAACTATCATTAAGTGGTTCATAAAAGGCAAACTAATTACGTTCTAGTTAATTAATCATTCGTTATTTTCTATTGACATCAATTCAAAGCGGTGATTAAATGAACACTATATTAGTATTTTAATCATTTTATCATTTATTAGTTTTTCAATACATATCAAAGGAAGTCTTACATATGAGTAATGCCAATGCTGCTACGGCTGATACCGAAAAACTATAAGTCATGGATTACGTCTACAAAGTCTCTGCCGGGGTCTCAAACGCCGTGCTGGTCATGTTGGGGATTGGGCTGCTAACCCAGTCGATCGCCAACTTCGTGCACTGGACAGCCCTGTATCAGGTCGGCTCAATTGCGCAATGGTTACTCGCGCCCGCTTTCGGTGCCGCAGTTGCTTCACAACTTAAAACAAACACGCTGGTCATGTTTAGCGCCATGATTTCATCAACAGTTGGTGCAAACGCTGTGTACTTCACTAGTGCCAACATGCACGCTGCCACCGCCACCGGGAACAAGATGGTTGAAGCTGCACAATCTGGTATCTTTACAACTGGTCAACCCATTTCAGCCGTTGCTGCTGGACTTGTTGCCGTCCTTGTTGGGAAATACCTCACTGGGAAAACACCTCTGGACATGATGCTGGTGCCATTAGCGGCCACTTTGGTCGGTTCCATTGCTGGCTTGGCCCTCGCAAGTGTCACCACCCCAGCATTGAACTGGCTGAGTGCTTCATTGCAGAATCCATGAAGGTAAACCCATTGATCGGATCAATCTGCGTCTCATTAGCCTGGTCACTTTTCTTGATGACACCAGCATCGTCGGCCGCGTTGGCGGTTGCCGTTATGCTGGACCCATTGTCATCAGGCGCCGCTTTGATTGGGACAACTGCTCAATTCGTCGGGTTCACCGTGATCTCATGGCGGCAAAACAACCTTGGTGCTAACATTGCCCAAGGCGTCATCACACCAAAGGTTCAATTTCCAAACTTGTTGGCAAACCCGAGACTCGCAATTCCGTCATTCATTGCCGCAGCAGTTTCAGCGCCAATTGCAACGCTGTTCTTCCACTTTAAAGTTTCCTATACATTGGCTGGCCTTGGCTTAAACTCACTGATTGCCCCAATTAATTTGGCATCAAGCAACATGGGCATGTTCCTCGCCTACCTTGCCATGGGTGTTGCCGTTCCAGCCATTATCTCCTTGGTCGTTTACCGTGTTCTCCTCGCCTTCCACTGGGTCAAGGACCGGCAACTACACCTCGAAATCGTTTAACTTATTGGTAATGCGTACCTTAAACTCATTCAGTACGTGTCACACAACCAAACATTAGAAAATCAGGACGCTCTCGGTTGAGGGCGTCCTGGTTTTTGGTTTATTACTCGATTTTTTCGTAAATGATTAAGGTCGCGTTTTTCTCATTCAATCGTTAAACTCGCAATTGTGAAGTTATTCTGCTGTTACATTGATACGTGCGCGCCACATGGCACAGGAGCTAACGTGTAACGGACTATGGTTGAAAAGTCAGCCTCAAACTTTGCTGTTTTAATCCGCAAACGGTCTAGGCGACGTGCTTTACTGTCACATTGCCTAACGCGCTCCACAAGGCGAGGGGCGGCCATGTAACGGACTCTGGCAAAAATTCCAGATTCGGGGATTTCTGTTTTAATCAACAAACGATCTAGGCGACGTGCTTTACTGTCACATTGCCTAAACGCGCTCCGCAAGGCGAGGGGCGGCCATGTAACGGACTCTGGCAAAAAAGTCAGGCCCGGACTTTTCTGCCAGAGTCCGTTACATTCTGCCCCTTAACCGCCTTGCTCCGCGCTCTCTACAACTTTTCCCAAGCCGACGCCCCAATACTTGGGAACAACGGCACGATTCTGCCTATTTGTTTTGCATCCAAATGGAATTCTAGTGCTGGCAAGAGTGTGTTAATGGCATCATCCGCCTTTTCACTGACTTCCGTTGCGCCGACTAATTTTTGGTCGTCGTCAAACATCAAGAAACTGTCGCCAATGGTTTGTTTATCCACTTGACGGTACCAATCGTCCGCAATATGGTTTCGAACGATCTTGCAGTCTTTTTGTTCTGCATATTCAACCGTGACGCCCGCTTTTGAGATCCTTGGTGAAGTAAAGACAACTGAGGGAATGACTGGGTAATTAATTGGACCCACTTCCTTACCCTTAAAAACTGATGACAAATACTTGGATTCGAAAATTGCTGTTGGCGTCAGTTTCGGTTGCGTTTTATCAATCACGTCGCCCGAGGCATAAATGTTGTCCACACTCGTTTGCAAGTGATCGTTGACAGTGATGCCCTTTTCCGTATAGTCGACACCAACTGTCTCCAGGCCGAGATTTTCAACGTTTGGAATCCGGCCGGTTGCGTCTAACACGTAATCAACCGCTAAGGCTTCGTCATCGCCATAGGTCACAATAACCTGGTCGCCGTTTTCTTCAAGGCCGCTTACGTTCGCCTGTGGCACAAACTGAACGCCACGCGTACTCAAATCGTCGACGACCTGTTTAACAAATGGTTGATAGAACTGACGCAAAGCGGTGTCCCCGTGCATTAATACAGTTACGTCGGAGCCGGCAGCGTTCGCAATTGTCGCAAATTCCATGCTGATGTAGCCGGAACCCAGGATGGCCAAGTGCTTTGGCAATTCTTTCAGGTTCATAAAATCAGTGCTGTCATGTGCGATCTCAGTCCCTGGAACATCAATGTGGTTTGGTCGTTGTCCCATCGATAAAACAATCTTGTCGCCAGTGACACGCTGTTGCCCGTTAATTTCAATCGTGTGGTTGTCGATCAATACCCCGTTGCCATTTAACAGCGTGATGCCAGATTGCGTCATTAAACCAGCAATCATTTTTGGCAATCCATCAATGACTGCCTGCTTATTGGCCACGTTTGCGGACCAGTCAACGGTCAGGTCACCATTAACAACACCGTTTAAGCGCTCAGCTAAACGGGTCAACACAACCGGCTGATCAAGCGTGATTTTAGCATTACAGCCACGGTTCGGACAGGTGCCACCAATTAAACCGCTTTCAATTACCCCCACCTTAACACCGGTGGCAGCTAAAGGAATCGCCCCATCAAACGTTGCGTGACCACTACCAAGATACAACACATCATAATCGTATTTTGTCATTGTCTTACTCCCTTTCAAGTGTCGAATGCCTACGTTGACCACAGAATACACTAGAGTTGGGTGGGGGTTCAATTAAAAAGCCTAGAGAGTGAAGGAAAACGGTTGAGACCAGAATGAAAGGGGCGTTAGTGGGGAATCCTGGGCTTGGATTTTCCACTAACGCCCCTTTCATGGCCGGTCTCAGTTTTCCGAAACTCGTTTAGTCGCGGTGGCCTAGAAGCACAATTTATACTCACAGCATCAAGTAAAACACCAGAGAGTGAAGGAAAACGGTAGGAAGCGGAGTGTAAGCCGACTCTGACAGAAAGGCCCGAACTTGGCCTTTCTGTCAGAGTCGGCTTACATGCAGCTTTCTGTTTTCCGAAACTCGTTTAGTCCATGATGCCAAGAAAGACAATCAAAAACCACCGAAAAAACAAAAAGAACGACAACCACAAAGTACCCAATAAGTAGTTCAACGCTCTTTATACAAACCCAGTTTCAAAAGTAATACCCCCAAAAAATCGTTGCAAAGAAAACAATGCCTTCATCAAAAATATTCAACATCAGACCAGCCAAATCACACCCGACCTAATACCGATCATTATCCTGCTGCTCGCCTTCCATCATCCCCAGCACATAGCCTTCATCAAACTCACCATCCGCGTACGAGCCGCCACCGCCGCCCTTACCGCGATTGTGCCAAAGAAAAATAATAATGAGCAACAAAAAACCACCAATAATGATAAAAAAGATCCCCGTGATCACGTCTCCTCGAAACTCATCCCACGACAGGCTGTCATGATTCATGGCCTTTTGCGACGTAATTCTGTGGCTGACCCGCGTATAGGCCGTCATCACTGCATCAATCTGCGTATCCTCATCGTTTGACTGAAGTTGGTTCTTCAGTCCCCAAGTGATCATGTCAAACTTCATATCGCTAAAGTATTCGTCAGTGATATCACTACCGGTCACAGCGATACGATGGTCTTTCAACCCGACGACCATCATGTTGCGTTGCGCACTCATATGATAACGTTTGATGTAATTGACGTCGTAATCTTCTAAGCCGTCATCCCACTTTCGGGTAGCGCGGTCGTTCCAGGTATCAAGGATCGTGCTGCCATAGCTTGCCCCGTTTGGCGTACCGGACAAATTGTCCCCATCCACCGACTCGTTTGAAGGAATCCGGTCAGCGATGTAGAGGCATAAATACTGTTTGAATTTCGCGCGCTTCATTTTCTGATTGAGCGCCATAATTTTTTGATACTGGGCTTCCGTCAGCACCTCATGTTGCTCATAAATGTACGGCCCTAAGTTTTGATCCTGAATCTTTGCAGCAGCGTGCTGCTCGCCGCTCACAATCATCAGTACCATGGCCAATACCCCTACCAACCATGGGATTCCTTTAATCTTCATAACATCGTCTCCAATTAGTTTACAAGTCCAGTATAGAGAAAAATGACGCACAAAAAAAGCACGATTTGTCGTAAACCGTACTCTTTTACCTATTCATGGTTTTTGTTGCTTTTTTCCTCGTCGGCAACGCCATCCGCATACATTTCGTCCAAATCGTCAGTCGACGAATCTTTACGCACGCGATAGCACCAAACGTAGCGGCCGATGATGGCCAAAATGATAATAAAAGCACCCAGTATTAACCAGCCATATAGATCTGAACGAAAGTCCGCCCAGGTCAAACTATTGCCGCCAACCGCTTTGTCAGCATTAATTTTACCAGCTACCCGGTTAAAGAGCTGGACAGCAGCTGCAACCTGCACGTTACGGTCCGTTGACCGCGATTGGCGATTTAAGCCCCACATGAGTTGTGAGTACTTAAAATCCGTAAAGTAAGATTCAGTCCCGCGACTGGGCGCGAACCCGATGCGGTGGTCCTTAACGCCAACAATGATGATGCTTTGCTCACTCTGCAGCTGGGCAGCCTGATTATTGTTATCATTCTGGTCAGATTTTGTTTGGGTGTTCTGCCAAGCACTGAGCACTTCCGTTCCGTAGGTTTCACCAAACGGCGCCCCAGAATTAGTCATGTAGCTGTCGCTTAGCCCCTCGGGAACGGTATCGGTAATGTACAGGCTAATCGTTTGCGGATACTTTTTTTGTTTTAATTTTCGATTGACCGCCATAATGTGGTCGTACTGGGTGGTGGTCAACGCGTCGTCATTTTCATAGACGTACGGTCCAAGATTGGGCTGTTGCACTTTTGCAAGCGCCGGACGACCACCGCTAAACAAAATTGCAACCATCACCAGCAACCCCACCAGTAATGGTCTTCCTTTAATTTTCATCGTAATCGTCTCCCACTAATCTACCCATTTAGTATACGTTGTTGCCCAGCAAGAATAAATAGGAAGAAACTATAAAACACAAACGTAATATAATGGTGCAGTCAGTCAATTTATGACCCCCTTTTTAATCGTTTTTGAACACTGATTTAAAAGGGATTTGCCGTTTATCAATTGATTAATAATGAAATAGTTTTATATTTTGTCATTAAAATGTAACTTATGAAGCCCCTATCAAATTCGATATACTAACCAACATTGTGATTTAAAACTATGACTAAAAGGGAGATACACAATGCCAAGAAATTTAAAAGAAGAACTACTATTTACCGCAATGATGGCCGGTCTGATGGTTTTTGGAATGGTCGCCTATAATGTTGCCCTTGCCCAGGGTTTTGCGGGCACATACGCCGTAGATGTCCTCGCTGAATACCAGGTGGTCTCGCAGTTGCCGTTATCCTGGATCTGTTGTTCGTCGGACCAATTGCCCAAAAATTAGCATTTCGCTACATTATTAATGACTATATGAAACGCCACACGTTCCTGATCGGCATCACCATTTCTGTCATGATGGTGCTTGGATGGTATCCTGCATGTCCCTATTGCTGATCATGCTCATAATTTTGCCGGTAATATCTGGATCAACTACCTGCATACTTGGGGCTTTAACGTGATTGTTGCATTGCCGCTGCAGTTGGCGATCGTTGGACCGATTGCGCGGACTGTGCTTGGGAAGGTGCAGGGTGGCAGTGATGCAAGGGAAGCGGAAGTGCCGCGTGAGGACGTTGATTGATATTTTTAAACTACAAAGAGACCCTTCGGATTTTAAATCAAAAATTCCGAGGGGTCTCTTTGTTTCATTAACATATTACTACATGCTAAAGACTGTTTTTTAACGAAAGCTTTCTACTTTCAAAACCAACACTAAAAATAATACTAGGGTCTGGAATTGTGGCTCTCGCTTGTAAACAGTCATGGCGACGTGTTCTAATCTCACATTGCCGAAACGCGTTTCAGGAGGCGAGACTGCCTCCTTCCACGCGCTACTTATTTAACCAAACCCGCATCTGCCCATCTTCCCGATTAGCCCAAGCATAGTAAGGCACCAAGGTCATTTCGACCTGCTCACTCGCCTGCTCGTTATCCTCGGTATACAGATCAGCATCCGTACCATCCAGTTCTACCTTATCCGCGCTTACCTTGACCACACCGACCCCGTTCAACAAATCGGCATTGTAGGCATAACTTGGTTTTGTCTTGGTATCCACTTCGTAAGACCATAGCGGTGCTTTATTATCAGCTTGTTCAGCCGCGTAAACGATTGGGCCACGTTGGATAGCGACCTTGCCAAAATCAGCACTATCACGGTTGTTAGCCCGCATAAACTTCACCCGCATATCAAGAGACAGGTCAATCGTCACAGTCTTGTCACTCACATCAAGATAGATAAACCCATCCTCTACTGGCAAGGTCTTCACCTCACCGTTGATCTCCAAGCCAAATTCTTTTGACCAGGATGGAATTCGAATACCAAGTTTAAACGACTTGCCATTTGGATTTTTCACATCGTAATGAATTTCGCCATTCCACGGGAAGTTATTCGACTGATTGAGTTCAACGCCGTCTTCAAACTGAGCGTCGTTAGAAATAAACTGGTGCGACAGGATCGTATCATCCGTTACCGTGTACAGGTATTGATCAACTGACGTAATCAACCGTGCCAAATTAGCCGGACAGCAGGCACAACCGAACCAGTCGGCGCGGTGAGTCAACACGTGCGACTTACCAGGATTTCCCTTGCTGGCAGCTGGATCAGCCTCAAGCGGGTTCACGTAGAAGAAGTGTTTGCCATCAAGGGCCATTCCACTGATGGCACCGTTAAAGAGCTCTTTCTCCAAAACATCGGCGTACTCACCCTTTGCCCGAATGTTCAACATTTGTTTGGCAAAGAAGGACATTCCAACCGACGCACAAGTCTCGCCGTAATCGGTATCGTTTGGCAAATCATAATCATAGGTCACAGCTTCCCCAGTTGTTGTTTGACCGATGTTGCCTGTGATGTACATTTGTCGTTTAACAATATCATTCCAGAACCGGTCACAAGCAGCCAGCAATGCTGCATCTCGTGTGTAGCGAGCAACGTAAGCCATCCCAGTGCAAAGGTAAACGACGCGGACGGCATGCCCATGTGGGACCTTTTGATCCGCAATTGGCTCACCGGCCAAGTAGTATTCACGGGTAAAATCACGCATCCCAGGTATCAGGTCGCGGTCAACACTGTCGCCATCAAGCGCAATTTGTTTTTCGAAGAACGCTGGGTCTTGCCCACGCTGGTTCAAGAAATAGTGGGCCAGATCAAGATACTTCTGGTCGTCAGTTGCTTCATATAATCGTGCCAACGCCAATTCAATTTCGGGATGACCATCGTAACCCGGAATCTTGCCTTCTTCTAGGCCAAAGTTACGGTCGATGCAGTCAGCCATTCGGGTAGCAATATCCAAGGCTTTTTGGTTACCAGTGGCTTGGTAGTACGCAACACCGGCTTCAATATAGTGGCCCATTGTATAGAGTTCATGTGACTGTTGAAGTCGCTTAAACTTCCGCTCTGGCGCGTCGATTTGGAAATACGTTGACAGGTAGCCGTCCTCATCTTGTGCTTTGGCGATCAACTCAATGAGATTGTCAGTGATCGTTTTCAAATCAGCATTCGGCTGATAGCTAAATGAGTACGCTGCAGCTTCCAACCATTTGTAGACGTCAGTATCTTGAAATGGGAACCCGTAATGATGGCCTGCCATTTCGCCGGCCGCAATCTTGAGATTCGCAACGGCGTGACTATTCTTATCCTGACCGTTATTTTGCGGATCATCAGCAATCGCAATATCAGCTTCATCATTCATGACCTGCCATTGATAAGGCAGGACCTCTTTAACAACCAGCTCGCGATAGCGTTTCCAAAAATCAGACGTAATGTCGACGTGCTTTAATTTAGGTGTCGCGAAGACTTGCATTGAAAGTCCCTCTTTTCTCTTTTATGTCGATTATTCAGCGGCCTTTTCAGCTTCGGCATTCCGCTTTGCTAAATCAGCCTTAACGATTGGTTCGTGGTTTTCCCACTTCCGGTAAACGATAATCAAAATCAAGCTTACCGCGTAAATAATGACTGGAATCCAAACAAATGAGAATTTAATACCAGTCATACTTGCAGCCGTTTGGTGCGCCTTAGAAGCAGTAAACCCAGCGGCTTTCATAATCATGGAAGCGATGAATGACCCAAACCCAGAACCCATTTGGATACAGAATGAAGCACCGATCGCAGTCAGGAAGCCATTTGCACGGATATGGTTGCGCCATTCACCAAAGTCAACGGTATCACCAACCATGGCGAAGAACATCGTGCAGGCACTCCCAGAACCGATACATGCGATACACCAGCCGATCAAGCTGACGTCACGTTGGCACCGGCAAGCCCCATCCAAATTTGGCCAATCATTGTCAGGGCAAGCATAAACACTGTGGTTCCCCATTTATGCAGATACTTAGCAAAGAATGGGACGGCGGCCATCCCAAGCACTTGGATGATTGAAAAGCCGTTGAAGAATGAGGTTAAACTTGAATTGCCCAAATTGTACTGGAAGTAGTATGGCAACGCAGCGTTACGCTCCGTATAGGCTGTCCAGTAAATCAGGTTGGCTAACACGATAATGACCCATGGCCAGTTACCAGCTGCTGCTTTAAAACTTTCACGAATCGTAATAATTTTTTCTTCGGCGATGTTTTTTTCACGCATGTCGAGGAACGCAATGATCAGCAGGATAAACGCGATGATGGCGTAGACCCCAACGGCTAACGACCAACCGCGTTGTTGGTTGCCGTGCCCAAGCAAACTCGCAAATGGCATGATGAAGGTAACGGCGAAGAAGTTCCCAACGTTACCAAGAACCAGTCGAATGGAATTAGCTGACATCCGGTCATCAGAGTTTGATGTTAGATTGGGCAAAACTGACGTAATCGGTGTCGACATGGCTGTGTAGGACAAGTCAGCCAAGATGTAAGTTACCCCAGCGTAAACGATTTTTGCTGTGCCGCTCAGAGCTGGCGTTGTGAACAGTAACCAAACGAAAACAGCAAATGGGAGTGACATCCAGAGGAACCATGGCCGGTTCTTCCCATATTTACTATGAGTATGGTCGACTAAGATCCCCATGACTGGGGCACCAATGGCATCGAAGAAACGACCAACCAGTAGTAGGCCACCAGCTGTCCCAACGCCAAGTCCGAAGACATTTGTGAAGAAGTATAACATGTAAGAACTAATGATACAGTATAGCAGGTTCCCAGACATATCAGTGAACCCATAGGTGATTTTTCTGTGCCAAGGCAACCGGTCGTTGAGTAGTGAACTGGCAACGGCAGTGTGCTGATCGGCGTGGTCTGCATTTGCGCTCATAATTTAAGCCTACAACTTATAATTGAAAAAGCGTGATTCTTCAAAAAATAAAATGCGTCATTTGAAACGATATTGCTCGATTATCTACAATGCATGAATACGGGACAAGTCCTGCATTCCCTCCATATCCCGGGATGGATTTTTGCTTGCATCTATATAGTAAGCGTTTCCAAATTAACAAAAAAGGGCTATAATAGCAAAAAGGGTTACTGTTTCCGACTTAACCATTGTAAGTTGAGTTTACGAATGTTAAATTCATACTGAATCAGACGTTGATTAGAAACATTTTCGACATATAGTGACCATTTCAGATATTAAAACCAATTGTTCATTTTGAACTTTTAGTGACGGTTTCCGACATCACAAAAAGGAGGTTATGATTGTGTTATTTTCTACATTTACGCTTTCAAAAACACTGCTCTTTTATAAAGGTGGCGAATTCAAAGACGAAGGACCTTGGCAACATAAAGAGATGTTTCACAAGGGCGACTATGAACTTATTTTTTGTATTAATGAGCCTTTATATCTAGAAGTCGGGCAGCAACAGCTCGTGTTGCATAAAAACGAGATCCTGATCGTCCCACCCTTTACGAAGATGGTCGGCTATCAAAAATCAACTGATATCGACTTTTACTGGCTGCATTTCTTCTCTCAGCAGCCTGAACAGCTGTTAAATGTCCAAGCACAGGACCTCTTTCCGCGGGTGCAAACCAAGGATACCGATCACACGGATAAGGAGTTGTATTTACCGCTGGTGTTTAAGCTGGTCGATGCGGACCAAACAACGATCTTAATTCATCAGATCTTGTCAATTCACAACGAATTATCGTTTATCGAAGAACGCGACTATTTGGTATCAGCGCTCCTCATTCAGCTCTACAACACCTACTGGCATAACTTTGATCCAGATAATGAAAGCTCGCGAATCGACAACGTAAAGGAGTGGATTCGCGCCAACATTACCAATGACCTCACCGTTGCAGAAATTGCGGATAAGGTGCATTTAAATCCTGATTACCTCACCCGGCTGTTTAAAAAATACACCGGCATGTCAACACTCAAGTACCTCAATCACATTAAGATCGAAGTCGCTACCCTGTTGCTCATTCGAACCGAAATGTCCATCAAGGAGATCGCCTACAATTCATACTTCAACGACCCGAAAGTCTTCATGCGCAAGTTCAAGGCTGAAATGGGGCTCTCCCCTTCCGAGTACCGCAAGTGCAATAACTCAATTCACCTCAACAATCCACATGTCGATCCACAGATTCCCATTCCAAAACGAATCGCGGATTCCATCGACTACATTCCAGAAAACGGCAGTCTGCCAGAAACTTTACAGCCATAGGAGGCACTATCATGAAACTCTTTACCAAACACTTCGCCGGACAATCCATCGTTTCTTGGGTCCTTCAGATCATCCTGATCTGGATCGCCTGGGCCGTTAAATCTGGTCAAATTGCAAATAACCTCACCACGATTTTCGGTGCCGGCATCGTGCTCGTGCTCATCTACGTTAGTTTTTCATTGGATCGACGCGGGAATCGCGGGAAGGAATAATAGCGTAGCGCCTAGGGCTTATCACCCTGGGCGCTTTTTTGGGCAATGATGGGTAAAATAGGCCGTTATAGTCCGTTACATTCCGCAATTTGGCCCGGCATCGAAGTGGTTCGATACCGGGCCAAATTGCTGCATTCCACTGACATTGTGCACCCTTTTTACTACTAGTTAAGTATCACAATGGCGTTAAAACTAGTTTGGAGAGAATCCGCCCTCGACTGCTATTAAGGACACTGGCAGCAATGCTTCTCCCAATGTGCTAGGCACCAGTAACGCTTAATTAACAGGTTTCATGACGCCACTTTTGAAGCCTCGCCATCTAGGAACATAATTACAGGTATCGTAGCGGAGTGGAGTGGAACTGTTCGGCATTGCAGGCTGTGTTGTCGGTGATAGTTGATGTCCGTACTTTGGTCATTTACTATTACGGAAGACGTAGGAGCTATTGAATTTCTGAAAGGAAATTCAATAGCTCCTACGCGACCCCACTTCAGCCTGCAGGGCCGAACGGTGGAACGGAGCGACAAGGCAGTTCCAGTTAATAATCGCCTTTTGACATGTTCTAAAAAGGGACCCCAAGAATATTCCTGGAGTCCCACAAGTAAGTGAAAGTGTTTTAAAGTTTACTATTTATGAAAATCGCGTTTCTGCATTGTTTGCGGCAATGGTTATTCTTTCTTAGCTGCAACTTCACCAGCTTGAACTGGGTCTTCCTTCGTTAAGAAGAGGGCAGCGATGATGGTTGCAACGGCAACAATGGCGCCCAAGATGAAGTACGTGTGTTGGAAACCAATTGAGTCGTACAAATTACCGGCAACAGTTGAGAAGATGAAGACGGATATTTGCTTAGCAAAGTTCGACGACAACGCGTAAACGGTGGCGTAGACACGGATATCGAAGGCTCCGGCAATGTACTTCATGATTGAAGTTAAGACCAAAGGCATTTCGAAGCCGGCAAGCAAACGAAGGATGATAACCAGTGCGGCACTTGGTGCTAAGGCACTACCGACGATCCGGATGCAGAGGATAACCCCGTAGGCAATCAAACCATTACGTGAACCGATCTTGTTGATCAACCATGGCATTGGGAACATCAGTAAGAATTCCAAAGCAATTTGTGCAGTAGTTGTGTAACTGTAGGCCGTGGTTGCGGCAGCAGTTGTGTGGAAGAACGTCTTGAAGAAGATAACGAATTGTTGGTCGAACACATCGTACAAAGCTGAAGTCCCAATGTAGAAGATCGATAAGATCCAGAAGTTACGGATCTTGAAGATTTGACCAATTAAACTCCAGTCCAATGAGTCGCTAGTGTCACCAGCAGCGGCGGCATTTTCCATGTGGATCTTATCACTGAAGGTGATCGTCAAGGTCAAGATGATCCCCATTACAGTACATGCCCAAAAGATTGAGTTTGGTGACCAGAGGAATAACTTCCCACCTGCAAATGAGGCACAGGCACCGGCCAAGGAACCACCCATCCGTGAGTGGGCATATTCAAACTTGTTAGCCAGACTAGCACGTTGGACATATTGTTCAACAACGGCAACCCCACCATTGAACACGAAACTGAGGAAGATACCAGTAACAACGGCAACTAACGCAGCGTTAATGTGAACTAATGGTAAGAATAACCACTGGAAGTACGGTCCAATTAAAATTGAGGCAATCGCAATGATGACCAGTAAGTTCTTTTTGAACACAAGGCGGTCAGAGATGATCCCAAAGATTGGTTGGAAGATCAGTGACATGAAGGCCATCATTGAGAAGACGAACCCAGCTGTGGTTCCGTCCAAATGACCCTGTTGTTCCATCCAGAGGGTTAAATACCCGTTAATAATTTGCCACTGGAAGAAGTAAGTAAAATCGGTGACTGGAAAGCCCCAGAAATCTTTTTTCTGTCTTGGTTGTGTATTATCCAAGATAATTCACTCCATTTCTATTCGGTATAAACTTGACGGTTTAGATTGATTAATCGTAATTGTAAGGAACTGGCTTGCCAAAGTTTGGTGTGCCATCGTCGTTCCAAGTAAATGGTTGAACCTTTGTATGACGATTTGGATCATACAATGGATCACCCTTGATCTCGGTGTAATCGCGGCAGTGGTAGACCATAATATCGGTTTCGCCATCTTCAGCGATCGTAAACGAATTGTGACCTGGGCCATATTGATGGGTTGCTAAATCGCTCTTAAAAACGGGTTCCTTTGACTTTGCCCAATTAGCGGCATCGAGCAAGTCGGCGTCGTCACTGACAGTCAGCATGCCCATGGCGTAGTTCTCATCGGTAGCGCTTGCAGAATAGGTTAAGAAGTAACGACCGTTGCGGTGAATAATAGCTGGTCCTTCATTGACCCAGAAGCCGATAATTTCCCAATCGAATTCTGGCTTAGACAACATGACTGGTTTCGTCTTGAGTGTCCAAGGATTTTCCATTTCAGCAATGTATAAGTTGGAATTACCGCGAATGGCCTTATCTTTTTGAGCCCAAACGTAATACAATTTGTCGTTAGCTTCAAAGCACGTGGCATCCAGGCAGAACGTATCCTTGTCGGTAACGACTTGGCCGTGTTCAAACCAGTTGTCCTCGTTTTCCATTGGGTTTTCAGCATCGCACTCGATACAGAACATCCGGTGTTGAAACATCCCGTTTTCGTCTAGCGCAGTGGTTTCAGCCGCTGCAAAATAGACGAACCATTTGCCATCAATATAGTGCAGTTCCGGCGCCCAAATCAGCTGACTCATGGGACCGCTTTCATGTTTACGCCAAATCGTTCTTGGTGCAGCATGTGCTAGGCCGGCTAATGTTTTAGCTCGACGGATTTCAATCAAGTTATAGGCTGGCACTGAAGCTGTGAAATAGTAGTAACCATCAGTGTGTTTGTAGATATATGGATCTGCCCGTTGAACAATGAGCGGATTGATATATTGATTTGTGTTCGCCATGTTTTACGATCTCCTTAAGACTTTTATCACTACGTAGCTTGTTCCTCTTGTGCACGGTTTTATCATAAAATGAGCCGAAAGCGATTACAATATGCTTTTTGATGTTTTAGTGTGTTTTTTTGATTACTAGCAACCTTTTTATTGTTAAAAACGCAATCATTGACCTATTTCATCCTAATAAACCATATAAACTATCATTTTATACTGATGAATTTAAAATCGAAATAAATATTTATTGAATAAATCAAGGAATTTTCATCTGATTAGTTGGCTTAAAAAAACTAAACAAAATCATAATATTGTCAGCAACAGGCATCAATCAATCGCCTATAAATCAGCTTATATTTCGATAATTCATTTAAAATTTCAATGGTGCAAACGCATCTAAATAATATATCGCATGAATTTCCATACTAATTCCAAACTATTTTGCTATTTTAGTTTTAAAACAATAAAAGCATTGGTAAAATGAACTTGTCCAGTTAAATTACGATTCAATCTCAATATAATTATTGTTACTTAATTAACAATCAACCTTATTATTGGAGGCATTCCCATGGAAGCGGATATCACATTAAGCTCTCTTCCCGTCTATAAAGCACTTGCTAGTCCAGTTCGACTGCGCATCATTCAAAAACTCTCAGCACGTAAGATGAGCGTGCATGACCTTTCCAGCGAGTTGGGACTGAGCGGCACCATTGTGTTACAACATCTCAACAAACTCGCGGATGCAGGTATTATCAAATTTGAACGTATCGGCCACAATAAGGTATCGCGTTTGACTGTTGATAACATCAACGTGCATTTTCCTCAGACCATTTACCCGGAATTTGACTCTTACAAAACCGAGGTCCCCGTTGGCCACTTTACGAACTTTTCGGTCAAGCCTTCGTGTGGCCTCGCTGGTAAAACGGACTATATCGGCAAGGTCGATAACGCCGCCTATTTTATGGACCCTGATCGCATCTCGGCAGGCATGATCTGGTGGTGCAACGGCTTTGTGGAATACCAATTCCCAAATTATTTAACTGCCAAAAACAACGTTGAGATGATCGACCTTGCAATGGAGCTAGGCTCAGAATTTCCCTTCTCTAACAACGTTTGGCCCTCAGACATCACCTTCTACATTAACGGTACCGAGATCGGCACATGGACCGCACCAGGCGACTTCTCAGACACCCGTGGTAAGTACACGCCTGAATGGGTACCAGACAACGTGAACCAGTATGGCATCCTTAAAACGCTGCGCCTGACCCACGACGGCAGTTTTCTAGATGGCCAGCCGTTTACTGACGTCAAACTCGAAGATATCGATACAAGCCGCGACACGTTTGCTGTTCGGCTTGGTATCAAGAAAAACGCCAAGAATAACGGTGGTTGTACGATCTTTGGTCGTGGCTTTGGGAACTATAATCAAGACATTGAAATGAAGTTGTTTTATAGTTAATGATTCAAATCAAAAGACTCGCTTTTTTAAAATTTTTGTATATACTTGTAATTACAGAAAGAGGTGGCTAACTTGGCAACTAAATCAACTGAAAAAATTCTTGGTGAATTTGCTACACGACGAACCGGTAATTCATTGACACTAACAGTCCCGAAAAGTGCTGGTGTTCCTGAAGGAAAAAAGTTTATTCTCGTTTCCAAAGATGATGATACTTTAGAATATCGAGCTGCCAAAGATAATCCATGGCTTGATGGCACTTACTCGGATATCGATTTTCGTTCCGAACTAGACCGAGTCGGCAATTACGGTCTGGAATCACCCATTGGGAAGGAGAAACCTGAGTGAGTCCAAAACAAGGTGACCTCATTTACATTGACGCTGAACCCCATATCGGCCACGAGGAAGGCGGACACGATCCGGCGGCAGGTAACATTAAGCAGCCGATGGTCGTTATCTCAAATGATGGCTATAACCAACAAACAGGCATGGTTGTCTGTATGCCGATAACATCCAAACAAGTTGAAAATAGGCGTATGTATGCCCCGATAGCCGATTTTGATAGTGGCATCAAGCTCAATCATCTTATTTCAAGTGCCAAATTATGATTTTGTGGGCAGACATGGTGAAGTCGTCGGCAAAATTAGTAATACCGTTCTAAATCGGCTGATTGACTTTGCAAAGACAATTTATTAACAATGAAACGACAAAACAGCGTTCAGATTCTTGTAATGACAAGAACCTGAACGCTGTATTTTTGGTTAGCAATAGTTTCAATATCAAATAAAAAGCCCAAGAGTTGGGCGTTCTTGGGCTTTTTATATCAGATTGAGGGGTAAAACTTCGATTACTTGATGTTGATCAAGTGCAAGTTAACCATGTTAGCAAAGTCTTCTACTTGTTGGGCAGTAACGCCAAATGAGAAAACCGTGTGGTGGCCGCCACCGTTTTGGATCCATTGAGTAGCGCCTTCCTTGAGGCCTGCTTTAGGCGTCCATAATTGCTTAGCAACAGGCAGCTTTGGTGTTTCGTCAGCCTTATTTGCAGTGACTTCGTACATGATCATCCGATATTCGTCACCGAAATCAGCTAAGGTCACGTCAATGGCGTCGCCTTCGTCACCGGTGAAGACCAACCGAGCAGGGTCTTCCTTGCCACCGATGTCCAATGGGTGTACTTCGATCTTTGGCTTGTCAGAAGCAAGTGTTGGATCGACTTCGAGCATGTGTGAACCGAGAATGGCTTCGTGGCCCTTCCGCAGATCAAGGGTGTAGTCTTCCATGAATGCTGTCCGCTTGTTATGGCTGATGATCTTCATCAAACGATCCAAAGCGGCGGTCTTCCAGTCCCCTTCACCTGCGAAACCATAGCCTTCAGCCATCAACAATTGTGTTGCCAGACCAGGTAATTCTTTCATACCGTACAGGTCTTCAAAGTTATCTGAGAAGGCGGTGTACCCGTGCGCATCCATGAACCGCTTCAACCCAAAGTATTCGCGAATTTGGTACTTCACGTGGTCTTCAAAGAAGGCTTCGTCGTTACCGCCGGCACTTGGGTTCATGGTGTAAGTCTTCGCTAATTCAGCATACTTTTCGTCGATATCAGCATCCGTCACCTTGTTCATTTCTTCAACGAGATCGCCAACGGCATAGTAGTCAGCAGTCCAGCCAAGTTGAATCTGGCTTCGATCTTGTCGCCATCAGTCACAGCAACGTTGCGCATCTTGTCGCCAAATAAAACAACCTTGATCTTGAAGGATTCGTTGTAAGCCACGGCAACGTCTTGCCAATCAGCAATCTCTTGCTGGGTCTCTTCGTCACCCCAGTAGCCGTAAACGACCTTGTTGTTTAACCGGAGACGCGCATTGATAAAGCCGTATTCGCGGTCACCATGAGCGGACTGGTTCAGGTTCATGTAGTCCATGTCGATGCTGTCGTAAGGAATGTAGTTCAAATATTGGGTTGCGAGATGCAACAGCGGCTTTTGCAACAATTGCGTGCCGCGGATCCACATCTTAGCTGGGCTAAAGGTGTGCATCCAGGTAATGACACCGGCAACGGAATCATCATGGTTGGCATCCTTCATCAGTTTCGTGATGTTGTCAGCAGTGGTTGCTGTCAACTTAAATTCAATTGGGTAAGGCAGGTTGCCTGAAGCATTAAGCTTCGCAACAATGTCCTTAGCGTCATTTTCAACGGACTTTAATTGTTCGTCCCCGTATAAGAATTGGCTCCCGGTAACGAACCAAAATTTGTAGTCTGGTGTTTCGATCATGATTTTATTCTCCTTTTAAGGTTAGTTTTTAAATTAAGACCGTGCTGCGTGGTCCTTTGAATGTGCATTGTTTTGACCGTAGTAGGCATTAGCACCGTGCTTACGGTAGTAGTGCTTATCTAACAGGTATTGCGGCAGTTCAGAACTTTGATGCGTCAGTTCCATGGTGTGGAAGTCTTCTTCTGCGACCACTTCAAGGACCTTGGAATTATAAACGGCCTTGGCTGGTGTCGGCCCCCATGCGAAGGCCCATGTTGGCTCACGAGGGCTGCTGGCACAGCTTCGTAATCTAGACCGCGTTCGTTAAAGGTCTTCACAATGGTCTTACCCGTGTTGCCTTCATAGTCGGCTTCGATTTCTTCTTGCGTCAATGCATCCGCAGCCGGCACATCCCCAAAGAATGTGTCCGCATGCGTGGTGTTCATGGCCGGGATGTCCATCTTAGCAGCCGCAAAGGAAACGGCCCATGGAGAGTGGGTGTGAACGATCCCGCCGATATTTGGAAAATGATTGTACAGGTACGTATGAGTTGGGGTATCGGAAGACGGGTTCATTTCACCTTCAACCACTTCCCCTTTTAAATTGACGACGACCAGGTCTTCAGGCTTTAAAGCGTCATAGTCCACGCCTGATGGCTTGATGACAAACAATCCTTTTTCGCGGTCGATACCTGAAACGTTCCCCCAGGTAAAGGTCACGAGGCCGAGTTCCGGCAACTGCATGTTTGCTTCATAAACTTCTTGTTTTAAGGCTTCTAGCATTTCTTAATGGACTCCTTTATTAAAGATCAATTGATTGGGTGGCTGCTAATTCAACGTTCAAGCCTTTCTTATAGGCTTCGATGAACGCGTTGCATCCACTAACACCAGCCGGATCAGGGTTGACCGTGGTGGCCTCTGGGTCAGCAAAGACTTTGTGATCCAAGAAATCTGCCAGGTCTTCAACGCCCGGCTCAGTTGCCTTGGCTAGCGTGTATAACCCAAGAACGGCCATGCCCCATGGGCCACCTTCACCGGCATTGCTCATGACGGTGATTGGTGTATCCAACGCATCAGCCAACACCTGTTGACCGATCTTAGGGGTCTTAAACAGCCCACCCTGGGCAATAAACACGTCTGCTTTAATGTGCTCTTCATTCGCCAAAATATCGTTGCCGATCTTTAACGGTGCGAAAGCAGAGTACAGATGTGTCTTCATGAAATTCGGTAGGTTGAACTTGCTATTCGGTGTCCGGACAAACATTGGCCGGCCTTCAGGCATCTTAGTGATGTTTTCACCTGACAGGTAGGCGTAACTGAGCAGGTCACCGGCATTGTCATCCGCACGAGTCGTACTGTCAAACAGCGCACCGTACAAATCATTTGGCTTGAGATCAACACCGATTTCCTTGGCAAATTCACCAAACAAACCGACCCAAGCGTTGATGTCTGATGAACAGTTGTTGGTGTGCACCATGGCAACGGGTGCGCCATCTGGTGTGGTCACCATATCGATATCGCGGTGAACGTTGGCCATTGGTTGGTCCAAGACCACCATCGAAAAGGCGGATGTCCCAGCGGAAATATTCCCGGTGCGTTTCCGAACCGCGTTGGTCGACACCATCCCAGTCCCAGCATCACCCTCAGGTGGTGCCATCAGCGAACCGGCCTGCAGTTCACCAGACGGATCCAATAACTGAGCACCGGCAGCGCTGAGCGTTCCAGCCGTTTCACCCGCTAATTTGATTTCAGGTAAAATGGCTTTCAAATTACAAAGATACTGGCGAACACCGCGTTGTTGATTGAATTGGTCAATCATTTTTTCTGAGTAATCTTGGGTGTCGTCATCAATTGGAAAGACCCCAGACGCATCGCCAATACCCAGCACTTTTTCGCCGGATAATTGCCAGTGCACGTACCCAGCAAGGGTCGTGATGAAATCAATGTCTTTCACATGATCTTCCTGGTTAAGAATTGCTTGATAAAGGTGCGCAACGCTCCATCGTTGTGGAATGTTAAAATCAAACAGTTCCGTCAGCTCATCCGCTGCCTGCTCGGTAATATTGTTTCGCCAAGTCCGGAAAGGCACTAACAGATTGCCTTCCTTATCGAATGGCATGTACCCATGCATCATTGCACTCACGCCAATCGATCCGATCTTCGTCAAAGACACACTGTACGTCTCGCGAACTTCCTTGGCCATTTGCGCATAACTGGTATGGATGCCTTCCCAGATGTGATCAACTGAGTAGGTCCAAATGTTGTTCACTAGTTCGTTTTCCCAGGTATAGTCCCCGGACGCGACCGTCGTGAAATCGTCTGCGACTAGCACAGCCTTGACACGGGTCGACCCCAGTTCAATCCCCAGCGAAAGTTGTCCGTTTAAAATTTTTTCTTTAATCTGGCTTGTTTCCATGTCTGATTCCTCCAGATAACAGCTCGTGGGTTAAATTTATTAATACATTAATCGCTTACAACTTGAATTTTATTATATTTATACTAATAAATCAATGTATTTTATATTTATACGGACACTAGCAATTGTGACTGTACCTCTAAATGCTGTGAGATTAGGCATCAAGCCATACTTTGTTCTTTAAATTTTTTGGCACAAAAAGCCTCGGGGTCTTTATTTGACCTCGGGACGCTTTAAGAGAACACTTTAATTGATTTTTTTAACTGAATCGCGGACAACCATTTCCGGATCGTAAACAATCGATTTGGTAGGCTTTTTACTGATCAAATTCATCAATAGTTGGGCTGCATCATGCCCCATCCGCTCTTTTTCATGACTCATGGTCGTGATTGCTGGATCGATGTACCGGACAACGTTATAGTCATCAAACCCCGTGATTGAAATATCGTCCGGAATGCGTAAGTTCAACGACTTGACCATATCGATGACGCGAATTGCCAGCTGGTCATTATAGCAAACAATGGCCGTCGGACGACTATTGGATTTCACCGCGTGTTCGATCTTCGCCAAAATCTGTTTGATCGGGTCCATTGACTGATACATGATGATATTAGACTTCAACGCGATCGCCGCGTGCTCTTGGTAGGCCTTGATAAACCCGTTCATCCGGTTGACCCCTTGCACATCATCCACCTGAAACACCCCTAGGATGCGCTCGTGGCCTTGATCGATCAGATAATTCGTCAATTTCGCCATGGCACCCTCATCATTGGTGGTCACCGATGGCGCGTTCAATTCTGGCAAATCATAGGTTGCGTTAATGAACACCACTGGCAGTCCCAGCTCCGCAATCTTGTCATACAAATCGCGGTTCGCCGTTGGAATCGTACTTTGAGTGGGTTCAATAATCAAGCCAGTAACGTTGCTCTGCAACATGGTTGTCAGTGAGCGCCGTTCGAGTTTCGGGTCGTTATGCGTATTCGCCAACAGGATTGAAAACCCATTATCAGAAATGATCTGGTCCGCCCCGCTAATGATGCTGGGAAAAATATAATTGGCAATATGAGTTGCAATCACGCCAATCATCCGGTTTGAATTGTTTTTATTAGCTTGTGCGGTTTGCCAGTCGTTCACATACATGCCGCCACCCTGAATCCGGTAAACAAAATCCTCATTTTCCAAATCTCCGATTGCCCGGCGAACTGTGTACCGGCTGACGTTGTAGTCATTCATTAATTCCGTTTCGGTGGGCAGCTTATCTCCGATTGCGTAAGTGCCGGCAAGGATCTTTTCCTTAACGCCGTCCTCCACAATTTCATATTTTGCTTGCATAGTCTTAACTCCAATTGCTTGCCGGTAGTCCCCTAGCGCTGCTGCCGGGTGCATAATTTTTTGTCGCTCAATTAATGTATGCTTTCCAGTATAGCAAATTTATTCGGTGACTGACCAATAAATACAAGAATAATCTGGCTTTCATTACGCATTGTCGTCACAAAAAGGTGACTTTTCCTGTTATATCAGGAAAAAGCCACCTTTGAATTTATTGGAACCAGTCAGTCGTTTTTATAACCAGCGCTAGTCATTTACGGGTCGACGATGCAGGATCATATCATCGATCACTGTGATGATGCCCAGAAGAATCATCGCAATGTCCAACCAGAAGTAAATACTCGAAACGGCCTCACTTAAGAGACTGCCAGCCCCATGACGAGTACGACAATGCCTAACCAGAACTGAACATTTTTATAGAAGGTACGGTTAAATTTTAGCTGTTTATTCATTTCCTAGACCTCTTTTCGCGGTGATGGTCACGCTTTGTTAATTGGACTCATTGTGACGCAATTTTTATCCGAATGCAAGCGGTTACGAGATTGTCCAGTCACCATTAGTCGGTCAGAACAGCCATTAATCAGTGTTTCTGGTCTTAAATTTATTCTATAAATTATTTTTTCGACTTGAAATAGTTATCAAAAACAGTAATAATAGCCTCTAAACTCAAAAATGACCACTTAGAACACCTATAAAAGGTGCTTGCTTTATCCTAACGACTAGCATAAAGTAATTAATGGTAGCGCTATCATTAGACAAAAAGGGGGATCAGCAAAATGACCGAACAACTGTGGTGTGCCAAAATTGAACGGACGGATGGGCAAACCATCGCTTACCGGCTCTCTGGTGACCTCCAGCACGCTTTAGACATTGACGTTGCTGGTCAACGGCATCTGTTGCACGGTCTTATTGTCATCCCTCTGGCACCATATATCTTTGCCAAACCAATGGGAACCAAAGACGATGTGTTGCCCCCATACGGTGTTGGATTCGTCACACAGATCTACCAGCAAGCGCGTGACGAAGCCATTGTGCTGATGCCAACGCGCAGTCAGTTCATCGACCACGTCTACTGGCCAAAGGATACTCGCGAAAATGTGCGGACTTATTTACAGCATGATTACGCCTGGCTCAATAAAAAACAGATCGATGCTGATATCGATTACTGGCAACAAAGAGAAAATAAACAGCAATGCCGACCCAATCCATTCTGGCACGTTGTTTCTGATTATCGAATTCAGCGGCATTTGCGGCGAATTAAGGCTTATCGCCGGCATCATGAGTGACACATATAGTAAAAACGCCATCCTGGTAGGTGGCGTTTTTGATTGAAGATTTTAAGGATGAAATGAGTGCCTATTTGAGTGTGATGCTTTTTACACCAAAACCGAAGTACTTTATGGAAAGAAATCTTCCATATGTTGAGTGATTAAGAATGAGCTATTAGTTCGCTTTGTTCCGCCGTTCGGCCCTGCAGACTGAGGTGGGGTTCGCTCCGTAGCTATTGAATGTCTTGGCATAAATTCAAGGATCTCCTACGTCTCCCTTGTTCGTAACCGGCTAAAAGACAGCCGTTAGCGACCACCGAGCCTACAATGCCGAACATCTACACTACAATACTTAAATAGTCAGCATAGATGGTATATTTTCATAAATGGTGTCATGAGATCGGTTAATTAATCGTTACCAGTGACTAACACTTTGTCTGAAGCATTGCTGTCAATGGCCTTACTAGCAGTCAGGGGCGGATTCTCCGCAAACCAGTTTTAACACCCTTGTGATGCTTAACTAATGGCAAAAATTGAACTCAATGTCAGTGGAATGGCGCAATTTGGCACGGTGCTGTGGTGTCGACATCAGTTAGCGACCGTCCCTGAGCCGGTTACTGATGTGCGAGTCGATGAAGATCCATTCGAGAGCTGCGTAGCAGAAATCGAATTAGCTTCATCGCGAGCCACTTCGATGCCGTGCCAAATTGCGGAATGCAACGGACTATCACCTAACACTGGAAAAATCCTTCAGGGTGCCATAGACACGCGTTTTTCCGCGCACTCAAAAAAAGACAGCCAGCACGCACTTGCTGACTGCCCCATGTTTCTAAAGGAGGATGTTACTTATCATGTTACCTAAGTTTAAACGAATCCGCCGAACGTGTTATCCATATCGACGTAATCCTTTTCGTTGACCATGATCATTTCTGGGTTGACGAAGGTTTCAATGCCTAATTTACCCAGCTCACGGCCGTAGCCAGAGTTCTTGATACCGCCAAATGGCAGTTCAGGAACGGTACCACCAAAGTTGTTGACGAAGACCATCCCGGTTTCAACCTTACCAGCAACTTCTGCGGCGTGGTTCGGGTCGCCGCCGAAGACGATGCCACCCAAGCCGTAGTTTGAGTCGTTGGCTAAATCAATGGCTGCCTGTTCATCCTTAACCTTGTAAATTTGACCAACTGGGCCGAAGAATTCAGTCCAGTAAGCGGAGTTGTCGCGGTCAATGTCGGTCAGAATGATTGGTTCGAAGAAGTTGTTATCCATATCTTCGTTAACTTCGCCAAAGGCCAACGTTGCGCCATCATCCAAAGCAGCCTGAACCTTCTTGATCAAACCGGCCTTGGCCTTGTTGGTGCTCAATGGGGCCAACGAGGTGTTTGGATCAAGCGGATCACCCGTCTTAGCCTTGCTGAAGGCGTCCTTCATCATTTGTAAGACTTTATCGTAGTTCTTTTCAGTCACGATAAATCGCTTAGATGAGGTGCAGACCTGGCCAGCGTTATACAAACGTGCCTTACCAATGATCTTGTTGACTTCATCAAGATTGGTATCATCCAAAATGATAAATGGATCGCTCCCACCTAATTCTAGTGAGCTCTTCTTTAAATTACGGCCAGCTTCAGCAGCAATTTCCTTCCCGGCACGTTCTGAACCGGTCAGGGCAACACCTTGAACCCGAATATCAGCAATGATCTTGTTGACTTGGTCGTAGTTGATAAACAGGTTGACACAGGCACCATCTGGCGCGCCAGCAGCCTTAACCGCAGCTTCAAAGGCAACGGCTGAACCTGGGGTGTTACTTGCGTGCTTGTATAATAGTGGGTTTCCGACTAAGAAGTTTGGCGCGAATACCCGCATCATTTGATAGAATGGGAAATTCCATGGTTCAACGGCCATAACGATCCCCATTGAATGATTTTCAACGTGGGCGTATCCCATAACGGTCTCAATGGGTTCCTTCTCTAAGAAGCGCTCACCTTGAGCAGCGTAGTATTCAGCAATGGCCGCACAAATGGCAACTTCACCCTTGGCTTCCTCAAATAACTTCCCCATGTCTTCAACTAAAACGCGCGCTAATTCATCGCTGTTATCAGTAAAATATTGAGAAACTTGGTGTAAAATCTTAGCCCGTCCTTCAACAGGTTCGTTACGCCATTGCTTGTACAGCGCGTGAGCCTTCGTCAGGGTTTCCTCAACGTAAGCATCGTCGTGATTTTCATAGGTTTTAACAACTTTGTTTGTATACGGATTGATTGTTTGGTAAGCCATTTAGTTGCTTCCTTTCTCTCGTGGACTAGTGCAGGTTACCTTTTGTAACCGTTGCCAATAGTATAGAAGCATAGTTTGTTAAAATCAATAAGAAAGATTGATGTAGTAGTGTGTTCGGTTTCACAAGTGGTGCTAGTTATCGAATGGTATAGCCATTTATCAGACGCGTGTTTCGGTGGAGTCGTTGATGCTGTTTTTGGTGATTGATGTAAGCTGGAAATGTTGCAAGTGATGCAAGGTACATGTGAGTGAACTTTCATTTTAGAAAGTTTTTTGGAGGCTTTCATTTGTGTTTCATTAGGGGTTTGTTTGGCATATGTATTGGGACTTGTTTTTGATTTTTTGGATTGGGGACGTCCTTCCTCCGCAATTGATGTTTAATTTAACTTTGACTAAAAATACAGTCTTCACCGCGCACTCATGTCCTCGAGACTAAACGTGCTACACGGGGCAAGGAGTTGCACCTAGGGGACTTCGACCACCAAAGCCAAGCCCAGGCTTTACTGGTCAAAGTCCCCTAGGCTCCACTCCTTAACCGCCCCTGGTTTCACACTCT